>NZ_JAYKZI010000002.1:0-535963 GCF_036662515.1 Arthrobacter sp. S2(2024)
CCTCGCCCAGGACTGGGGAGTCTCCGCCGACGTCTGGTCCGTGACCTCCTGGAACGAACTCCGACGCGACGGACTCGCCGCCGAAGAACACGCCTTCCTGAACCCCGGCGACGAACCACGCACCCCGTTCGTCGCCCAGCAACTCGCCGGCGCCACCGGACCGGTCATCGCCGTCACCGACTACATGAAAGCCGTCCCGGACCAGATCCGCCAATTCATCCCCAACGAATTCGCCTCCCTCGGCGCCGACGGATTCGGATTCTCCGACACCCGCCAAGCCGCACGCCGCTTCTTCAAAAACGACACCCACTCCATCGTCGTGAAGACCCTGCAACTGCTCGCCCGCCGAGGCGAAGTTGACGCACAGGCGGCGGCCCAGGCGATCGAGAAGTACAGTCTCCTCGATGTCAACGCCGGCACCACCGGCGGGGCAGGCGGCGAAAGCTAAGCTTCCAGCGAAGCACAACGAACCCAAGCAACATCTCGACGGCGGTCCACACCGAAAGGTGCGGGCCGCCGTCGGGCTTTAACACCCGGCTTCAACAATCGCCACAAGCAGCAAACGGCGCTGCCATCGCGTGACGCGCGCCAATCGCAGTTGTAGCCTTCGCACAAATGGAGCTTGTGGATGATGCGCCGTATGCTCAAGGAATGGCAGAGCCGATTCAAACCCCCGCGAAACGCAAAGCGGCCGCGCGCACGGTAACACCGGAAAAGGCGGAGACACTCAAGCGGCTCCGCGCCAATGTGGGGCAGCTGTCCACCACCACCATGCGCAAGCTTGAGAAATCGCTGCCCTGGTACAGCCGGCTGAGCTCCGACGAACGTTCAGCCTTGGGCCTGGTAGCCCAAAACGGAATCGCGGCCTTCGTGACGTGGTACGAGCGGCCGAGCTCGCCGTCGTGGATCCTGACGGACGTCTTCGGGAATGCTCCCACCGAGCTGACCCGCTCCATCAGCCTGCAAAAGGCCCTCCAGTTGATCCGGATCGTCGTCGAGGTGGTGGAGGACCAGGTCCCGGTGATTGCGCCGGAAGCCGACCAGCCGTCTTTGCGCGAAGCAGTCCTGCGCTATTCGCGGGAAGTGGCATTCGCCGCCGCGGATGTCTATGCGCGCGCCGCCGAGTCCCGCGGTTCCTGGGACACCAGGCTCGAAGCCCTGATTGTGGACGCCATCCTCCGGGGCGAGAATACCGATGCCCTTCGTTCCCGTATCGCCGCCCTCGGCTGGAAGGCCCAGGAGCGATTCACGGTGATGGTGGGAAACTCGCCGTCGGAACCAAGCGCAAGCTACGTGAGCGAGTTGCGCCGGACCGCCGGACGCTACGCTGAGGACGCACTGGTAGGCATCCAAGGCGACCGCCTCATCCTGATTCTCGGTGGCGTGCAAGACCGCGACACCGCCTATCTGAAACTCAGCGAACTTTTCGCCCCGGGCGCGGTGGTCTATGGACCCGAGGCTGGCTCCCTGTTGGAGGCAAGCAGCTCCGCCCAGGCGGCCTTTGCAGGGCTTACCGCTGCCAAGGCTTGGCCTTCGGCTCCGCGACCTGTGGCGGCGGACGATCTCCTCCCGGAACGGGTAGTCTCAGGCGACGACGCCGCCCGCCGTTCCCTCATCAAGAACATTTACCGGCCGCTGCTGGCCGCTTCAAACGGCCTTGTAGAGACCCTCGGCACCTATCTGGAACTCGGACATTCCCTCGAAGCGACTGCCCGCGAGCTGTTCGTCCACGCGAACACCGTGCGGTATCGTCTCAAGCGCGTCTGCGACGTCACAGGGTGGGACCCGCTCCTCCCGCGGGAGGCTTTCGTGCTCCAAACCGCACTGGTTGTGGGCAGGCTTTCGGCCCAGCCAAAGGCGACGTCGGAGCGTCACGGTACCCGATCCGCGGGTTGAACCGTTGTAGACTTCCTACAAACTGACCCAGTGAGCTTGGTGTACGCAAACACCAGTAGTTCACGCGGCAATTTGGAAAGCTGGTTACGTGCTTGCAATCGTCTGCCCTGGACAGGGCTCCCAGACCCCTGGATTTTTGGCCCCTTGGCTGGAGCTCCCTTCCGTAGAAGGCCATTTGGCCTCCCTGAGCGAAATCGCAGGCATCGACCTCAAGGCCCACGGCACCACCTCCGATGAAGAAACCATCAAGGACACCGCCGTCGCGCAGCCCTTGATCGTCGCCGCAGGGCTCGTGGCAGCGAAATCGCTGTTCGACGTCGAACTCAGTACCCTTCCGATCGTCCTCGCTGGCCACTCGGTCGGAGAGATCACGGCCTCGGCGCTTGCGGGTGTCCTGAGCGAGGAAGAAGCCATGACGTTCGTCCGCGAGCGTGCCAACAACATGGCCGCTGCCGCCGCCGTCACCCCCACCGGGATGAGTGCCGTCGTCGGCGGCGATCCGGCCGAAGTGCTTTCCGCTATTGAGGCCGCCGGCGCAACGCCGGCAAATGTCAACGGCGCAGGCCAGACCGTAGCGGCAGGCACGTTCGAACAGCTCCAGGCACTGGCTGACAACCCGCCGGCCAAAGCCAGGGTCATCCCGCTGAAGGTCGCCGGAGCATTCCATACTTCCCACATGGCTCCGGCCGTGAGCGCACTTGAAGCACTGCGGCCGTCCCTTAAGCCGCAGGCTCCCACGGTTCCGCTGCTCTCGAACTTCGACGGCCAGGAAGTCACCGACGG
This sequence comes from Arthrobacter sp. S2(2024), assembly GCF_036662515.1. Lineage (NCBI taxonomy): Bacteria > Bacillati > Actinomycetota > Actinomycetes > Micrococcales > Micrococcaceae > Arthrobacter > Arthrobacter sp. S2(2024). Next base: position 2,680 of record NZ_JAYKZI010000002.1, read on the forward strand.
CAGCGCCGCCGTCGAAAGCCTGATCGCCCAGGTCTCGCGCCCGGTGCGTTGGGACCTGTGCATGGAGAACCTGGTCCAGCGCGGAGTCACTGGACTCATCGAACTGGCACCGGCCGGCACGCTTGCAGGCCTAGCCAAGCGCGGCATGCCGGGCGTGAAAACCGTTGCCGTCAAGACGCCGGATGATTTGTCCGCCGCACTTGCACTCTTCGCGGAATTGGAGGGAGACGCATGAGCGCCCCCGTACTCAAGCAGGCACCAAGGAACGAATACTCACGCGTTGTCGGCATCGGGGCATACCGCCCGGACATCATCGTCACGAACGACGACGTCTGCCAGTGGATCGATTCCTCGGACGAATGGATCCGCCAGCGCACGGGCATCGTGACCCGCCACCGCGCCGCGGCCGATGTCAGCGTCATCGACATGGCCGAGGGAGCTGCCCGCGAGGCGCTCAAGCAGGCCGGCATTGAGGCTTCCCAGCTCGGTGCCGTCATCGTCTCCACGGTCACGCACCCGTATGCCACGCCTTCCGCGGCGGCCGCCCTCACCGACCGTTTGGGCGCCACCCCGGCACCGGCTTTCGACATCTCCGCGGCATGCGCAGGCTACTGCTACGGAATTGCCCAGGGCGATGCCTTGGTCCGATCCGGCGCGGCTGAATACGTCCTGGTGGTCGGCGCCGAGAAGCTCTCCGACGTCATCGACAACCATGAGCGGACCATCTCCTTCCTTCTGGGCGATGGCGCCGGTGCGGTTGTCATCGGCCCGTCCGATACGCCCGGCATTGCCCCGTCTGTCTGGGGATCCGATGGCAGCAAGTGGAACGCGATCGGCATGACGCATTCCCTCGACGAAGTCCGCCACCTTGGCGAGACAGCCCGCCATTCGGACGAATCCGACGATCAGGCCATTATTTCCGCAGCGCAGGATGTCTGGCCGACGCTCCGCCAGGACGGCCAGACGGTCTTCCGTTGGGCCGTCTGGGAAATGGCGAAAGTTGCCCAGCAAGCCCTCGATGCCGCAGGGATCGAAGCCTCGGACCTGGCGGCGTTTGTCCCCCACCAAGCCAACATGCGGATCATCGACGAGATGGTCAAGAAGCTCAAACTTCCCGAAACCGTGGTGGTCGCCCGGGACATCGCTGAGGCGGGAAACACTTCTGCCGCCTCCATTCCGCTGGCCACGCACCGACTCCTCAAGGAGAACCCGGAACTCAGCGGTGGCCTTGCCTTGCAGATCGGCTTCGGTGCCGGTCTTGTGTTTGGCGCCCAGGTAATCGTTCTTCCGTAATTTCGGACCGCGCCTACCTTCAATTGAATAGTGCTTTGAAACCCAAGCCGTAACCGCGGTTTGCCCCCATTTCCGGCAATAGCCGGCACAACAAGAAAAGGAGCCAACAATGGCTAGCAACGAAGAAATCCTGGCCGGCCTGGCTGAAATCGTGAACGAAGAGACCGGCCTCGCCACCGAAGCCGTGGAGCTGGACAAGTCCTTCACCGAGGACCTGGACATCGACTCCATCTCCATGATGACCATCGTCGTCAACGCTGAAGAGAAGTTCGGCGTGCGCATCCCGGACGAAGAGGTCAAGAACCTCAAGACCGTCGGCGACGCCGTCAACTTCATCTCGAACGCACAGGCCTAGCCTGGCCTCAACTGTGCCGGACTTCGGGTGCGCCCTGTTGCATCCGAAGCCCGGCACAGCTGCTATATCTCCCAGAGTTTTTTCCTGCCTCCCCAGTGAGAACAGCACGTGGGTTGGCTGATCCGACAGAGAGTGATCTCATGGCACGCAAAGTAGTCATAACCGGTCTGGGCGCCACAACGCCCATCGGCGGCGACGTCCCCACGATGTGGAAGAACGCGCTCAAAGGGGTCTCCGGTGCCCACACACTCGAGGACGAGTGGGTTGCCAAGTATGACCTTCCGGTCCACTTTGCCGCCCGGTGCTCGACGCCGGCCCTCGAAGTTCTGAGCCGCGTTGAAGCCAAGCGCATGGACCCGTCCACGCAGTTCGGTGTCATCGCCGCCCGCGAGGCCTGGGCAGATTCCGGTATCACCGAAATCGACCACGACCGCCTTGCCGTGGCTTTCGCCACGGGCATCGGCGGTGTCTGGACGCTCCTGGACGCTTGGGACACGCTGAGGGAAAAAGGCCCCCGCCGGGTCCTTCCCATGACGGTCCCGATGCTCATGCCGAACGGCGTCGCCGCCGCTGTCAGCCTTGACCTTGGTGCCCGCGCCGGTGCTCACACCCCCGTTTCTGCTTGCGCTTCCGGCACCGAGGCGATGCACCTCGGCCTGGACCTCATCCGCTCGGGCAAGGCCGACGTCGTCGTGTGCGGTGGCGCCGAAGCTGCCATCCACCCGATGCCGCTCGCCGCGTTTTCCTCGATGCAGGCACTTTCCCGCCGCAATGACGATCCGGAGCACGCATCGCGGCCATATGACCGCGACCGCGACGGCTTCGTCATGGGTGAAGGCGCCGGCGCCCTGGTCCTCGAGGCCGAAGAGCACGCGATCGCCCGCGGAGCGCGCATCTACGCCGAGCTCGCCGGTACATCGGTCACAGCCGACGCCTACCACATCACGGCACCGGACCCGGAAGGCCTGGGCGCAACCCGGGCTTTGAAGGCCGCCATGTTCGATGGCCGCATCCAGGCCGAGGACGTCGTGCACGTCAATGCCCACGCCACCTCGACGCCTGTCGGTGACAAGCCCGAGTACACGGCCCTCCGTGCCGCGCTGGGCGCTCACGTCGACAATGTGGCAGTCTCTGCCACCAAGTCGCAGATGGGCCACTTGTTGGGCGCTTCAGGGGCCGTGGAAGCAGTGCTGACGGTCCTCGCCGTCTACGAACGCCAGGCTCCGTTGACCATCAACCTTGAGAACCAGGATCCGGAGATCCCGCTCGACGTCGTCACTTCGGCACGCACTCTGCCCGCCGGTGACATCGTCGCCTTGAGCAACTCCTTCGGTTTCGGCGGCCACAACGCCGTCATCGCCATCCGCAACGCCTGACAGTCGCTGCCGGTTCGAGGCACAAGCTACGCACAAGAGGAGGGCCCCACCACGGTGGGGCCCTCCTCTTGTGCTATGGAAAAACTGTCTTCGGGAACTTTGTTCCCTGGCCGGGCTAGTGTTCCCCGACCGGCATGGTGTTCCCTAACCGACCTGGTGGAGCCAACGCACGGGAGCGCCTTCGGCGGCATGCCGGAACGGCTCGAGCTCTTCGTCCCAGGCCTCACCGAGCGCCAAGGAAAGCTCGTGGTAGACGGCGGCGGGATCTCCAGCCGCCGACTCGTAGGCGTAGCGGATGCGGTCCTCTGTCACCATGATGTTGCCGTGGACATCGGTGACGGCATGGAAGATACCCAGCTCCGGTGTGTGCGACCAGCGCGCGCCGTCCACGCCTTGACTGGGCTCCTCGGTCACTTCGTAACGAAGGTGCGCCCACCCTCGCAGTGCCGAAGCCAGTTGGGCGCCCGTTCCGGGGACTCCTACCCAAGAGAGCTCGGCGCGGAACATTCCGGGCGCGGCAGGTTGAGGGGTCCACTCAAGATCGGTCCGCTTGTCAACGACCGATCCGATGGCCCACTCGACGTGAGGGCACAACGCAGTAGGGGCCGAATGCACAAACAGGACACCGCGGGTTATTGCAACAGACATTCCATCCTCCATAGCTGTAGGTACGTCTTCCCCAACGACCTCTGCCTGGATGAAATTTTGCTGCGCGGGTGCGCGCCGTTCCGGTTTCCCTACCTATCTATGATTTTTTCCGCAGCGGAAGAACGTTCAAGTTTAGGTTGAAAGTTTCCCCACAGTGCTTTCATTTTGCCGTACGGACCGGAATTACGCCAGTGCGATTCACGGACGAGCAGATTTCCTTCCTCGGGACTCATCGAAGTGTCGCACGGTTTCCGGGTCTCTAAGCACGGGGATGGGCTTGCTGATAGCTCTTGCGAAGCCTGTCCACCGACACATGGGTGTAAATCTGGGTTGTTGCGAGGCTGCTGTGTCCCAGAATTTCCTGGACGGCGCGCAGGTCCGCCCCGCCGTCGAGCAGATGGGTGGCGGCAGTGTGGCGCAGCGCGTGGGGTCCGGTCGCGGCGGTATCCCCCAAGGCCGCCAGCAGGTCGTTGACGACGCTGCGGGCCTGGCGCTGATTGATGCGGTTGCCCCGTGAACTGAGAAAAAGTGCCGGTCCGCTACGCTCATTTGCGAGCCGTGGCCGGCCGCGGCGGAGCCAGTCGTCGACGGCGAGCGCAGCCGGTACCCCGTAGGGCACCGTCCGCTCCTTGTTGCCCTTGCCGAGCACGCGAAGAGTCCGGCGGTCCGGATCGATATCATCGATGTCCAGGCCGGCAAGCTCGCCGACGCGGATTCCGGTGGCATAGAGCAATTCGACGACGGCGCGGTTTCTCAACGGCATCGGAGAGCCATCCGCGGCTGCCTCTGACAGGTTCTCGAAGATCCTCGAGACCTGCTGCTGGTGAAGGACCCCAGGGAGCGTGTGGTCCCGTTTGGGGGCCTGAAGGCGAAGAGCAGGGTCTGAGGCGATGAGTTCTTCCCGAAGGGCCCAGGAAGTGAACGCTCGGGCCGTCGCGGCGTGCCGGGCGAGTGTTGCCCTGGACCGGCCGGATTCGCTTTGTGCCCCCAGCCAACGCCGGAGGGTGCCGAGCTCCAGCTCTGCGAGCTCCCCCACGCCCTCCGCGGCAGCGAAGCGCAGCAGGCTCTCCACGTCAGCGATGTAGGCCCTCACCGTGTGGGCGGACCGGGCCCGCTCGCTGTCGAGGTAACGCCGGAAGTCCTCGACGGACCCGGCGAGCGCTACGGGGAGCGGATTCTCTTGCACCCTTCCACTGTGCCAGCCGAGGGGCCGGACGGCCCGCATCGCCACGTTCCGTGCGGGAGCCGGCCAAGGTCCGGGCTCGTGTGATCCCACCAGGCCCGCACCGCACTCCCCCTCAATATCTCTTCCCGGACCTCTTCCACGCGCCGCTCACTGATACCGCCAACCCCAACAGGCCTAGGCGTCCAAGACCCGCCCTGACGGACTCGGGGCTGAGTCCTGCCACAACCGCGAGCTTCTCCACGGAGCTCGTCGAACGGACCGGCAGGGCATCGAGCAAGATCAGGTCCTCAAGCGTGAGTCCGTCGTGGTCCGAGGCAGCGGTTTCCTTGTCCTCGACAAGAGACTCACCGCTCGATCCCGCCAGTTCCGCGATTTCGCCGACATCCGTGACGCAGACAGCCCCGCCATCCCTGAGGAGCCGATGGCAGCCTGCGGAGTTGGCACTACGGATGGACCCCGGGACAGTGGCGACGGCCCTGCCGATGGATTCAGCATGATGGGCCGTATTCAGCGCACCCGAACGCCATCGCGCTTCCACCACGACGGTCACGGCCGCCAAAGCGGCGATAATCCTGTTTCGCTGAAGAAACCTGTAACGCGTGGGCGCCGAGCCCGGGGGAACCTCCGCAATGACCGCCCCTTGGTTCGCCACGGCACGCAGCAGATCCTCGTTTCCGGATGGATAGTATCGGTCCACGCCCCCGGCCATCACAGCGATGGTCGGCATGTCGTTCGTGCCCCCGGCCAAGGCACCGCGGTGTGCATGGGCGTCGATCCCGTACGCGCCTCCGGAGACGATGGTGCAGCCGCGCTGACCCAGCCCGTAGGCGAAGTCGCCCGTTACGGAGGCCCCGTAGCTGGTGCTATCCCGTGAGCCGACAAGGGCTACGACCCGCTTTACGGGTGGGAACTCCACTTCGTGTCCCCGCCACCACAAGCACAGCGGTTCATGAAGGCCCAGATCTGCCAATTGCACGGGCCATAGCGGGTCGCCAGGGATGACCATACGGCCGCCGAGGCGTTGCATGGTGGCAAGATCACGTTCCGGGGCAAGGTCCGGGATCCTTGGCGCCCACCGCCGTAGTGCAGCAGCCAATCCGGCCCCCGGGTTGGAAACCCCGCTGTCAACCAACAAGGAAGCCACTTCCTGCTCAAGCCCGGGCCCGGGAGCGAGCTCGCCGGTCGCGATTTTGAGACCGTCAACGGCCCCGGCAGACTTGACCAGGGCGAGCCCGGCCGCATCTTGCGGTTCCATCAGCCGCGACAGTGCTGCCCGGGCCAGGCGTTCCCTTTTTCGCTGCGGAGCGTCCGTGGTGAGCTGCTGGCCGTGTTCAGTCATGGAGTGTCCTTTCATGCGGCCGCGACCGCCTGCCGCAAGCCAAGGGCCTGCCCGATGTCGTCGCTGTGGGGTTGGTCCCTGTGGCCTAGGTCCGCGAGGGTCCAGGCGAGACGCAGAACGCGGTCGTAGCCTCTCGCCGTGAGGATTCCGCGCTCCAAGGAGGTATCCAGAATCTTCGTGGTCGCGGAAGGGAGGCGCAGTTCTCCGCGCAGTACACGCCCGGGAACCTGCGAATTGGTTTCCATCCCTAAACTCCGCAAGCGTTCGCGTTGCCGCGACCGGGCGGCATGGACCCTCCCGGCGACTGTAGCCGTGTCTTCCTCCACGCCGGATTGCCCGAAGTCCGCGAGGGATACACGTTCCACCTGGAGCTGGATGTCCACCCTGTCCAGCAGCGGCCCGGACATGCGCCCGAAGTAGCGGCGCCGCATCACCGGAGTGCAGGTGCAGTCGACTCCCTTGCCGGTCGCTTTCCCGCAAGGGCAGGGATTCGCCGCGAGGACCAGTTGGAAGCGTGCCGGATATGCTGCCGTGCCTGCAGAGCGATGAATGACCAGCTCTCCGCTTTCCAGAGGTTGCCGCAAGGCGTCCAGGACCCGGCGTTCATACTCGGGCGCCTCGTCCAGGAACAAGACGCCACGGTGCGCCCGTGATGCCGCCCCGGGCCGCGGCAGGCCGGAACCGCCGCCGATGATCGCTGCCGCGGTGGCGCTGTGATGGGGATTCTCAAAGGGCGGCCGCCGCAACAGCCGTACCGAATCAACATGGACAGCCGAAAGTGAATGGATCGCCGTGACCTCCATGGCTTCCCGGTCCCCCAAATCAGGCAAGAGTCCCGGGAGCCGCTCGGCAAGCATCGTCTTGCCGGCACCGGGCGGACCGCAAAGCAGCACATGATGTGCCCCGGCTGCCGCAACCTCCAAGGCGCGGCGGGCATCGCCCTGCCCCGAGACATCACAAAGATCCGGAACAACAGCGGCAGCGGCGTCCTGATCCCCTGCGACCTCGCCGTCGGCCGGGTCGTAATCGAGGGCCAGGTCCTGCGGGTTGGCCCCGAAATCAAACGCAAGACGAGCCAGGGTCTTGTAGCCACGGACCACCGCCCCGGGTACCAACTCGGCCTCGGCGACGTTGGCGTGGGCCACAACAATCTTGGGGTGGCCCGCTTGAACAGCCGCCATGACCGCCGGCAAGATGCCGCGAACGGGCCTCAACCTGCCATCCAGTCCCAACTCGGAGATGAAGACTGTGTCTTCTGTGGAACGGATATCGCCCGCGGCGCGCAATACTGCCATGGTGATCGCGAGGTCGAAACCCGAGCCACGCTTCGGCAGGGAGGCCGGAATCAGGTTTGCGGTGATCTTTCGACGACTCAGCGGGATGCCTGAGTTCTGTGCCGCGGAGCGGATGCGTTCCTTGGCTTCGTTCAGGGAGGCATCCGGCAGCCCCAGGATCACGAAATTGGGGAGGGTTTGGCCGATATCTGCCTCGACCTCCACGATGTAGCCGTTCAGGCCCAACAGCGCCACGGAGTAGCTTCGGCCGACTCCCATCTAGCCCACGCCCCTGAGGTGTTCGAGCTGGGGCTCGCCCACCCCGTCGTCGATGATTCCCACGACGTCCACCCGGCGGAGCACGGCGCGCACCTCGTGGTCACGGCACCATGACCCGGCCAGGCGGTGGAGCCGGGCGAGTTTGGCGGCGCCGACCGCTTCGAAAGGATGCCCATAGGCCAGGTTCTTCCGGGTTTTGACCTCTGCGATCACCAAGGTGTCGCCGTCGAGCGCCACGATGTCGATCTCGCCGTCGGAGCATCTCCAATTGCGGTCCACAATCCGCATTCCCTGGGTTTCAAGGAAAGCTACGGCCAGCGTTTCACCGCGCTGTCCCAACACGTCTTTGGCTTTCATGACCACCTCCGCTTCCAGCCTGGAGGCGCGGAGAAGTCAAAGACAGGGGGCAGTTCGGCTATGTGGGAAAACTCCGTCAGTCAGACGGTGTGGAGGACAAGTTGCCGGGCTTAGCTAATTGCCCAGGTTGCCGAGATCCCCCAGATCGCCATCCTTCGGCAAGGAAAGTTCCTCGCTGCGCGGAAGTTCTTCGACGTTGACGTCCTTGAACGTAATGACCCGGACATTCTTCACGAATCGGGCCGAACGGTAGACGTCCCACACCCAGGCGTCCTGGAGCGTCAGGTCGAAATAGACCTCGCCATCGGCGCTGCGGGCCTGCAGGTCGACGTGGTTCGCCAAATAGAACCGCCGTTCGGTCTCGACAACGTAGCTGAACAAACCAACGACGTCGCGGTATTCGCGGTAGAGCTGCAGCTCCATGTCGGTTTCGTAGTTCTCAAGATCCTCGGCACTCATAGATCCATCTTGCACCATAGAGCGGGCAGGCGCCGCCACGGCCGGGCCGGCGGCATCCAGGGCAAGGAAAAGCGAAGGCTAGACCAGGTTCCAGCTGGTCCGGTGGTACGGAGTGGGACCCAACGATCTGATGGCGTCGCGGTGGAAGGACGTGGCGTAGCCCTTGTTCTCGTTCCAGCCGAACGCCGGATATTCCTCGTGCAGCCCGACCATGATGCGGTCCCGGGCAACCTTGGCCAGCACGCTGGCGGCCGCCACGCTGAGGCAGCTCAAGTCCGCCTTCACACGGGTGTGCACCGGCGCCTCACAAGCAGGACCGGCCACCTCGGCGTCGAACAAGGAGCCCTGGGTCTGGGGCGAGAGCCAGTTGTGGCTCCCATCCAGGAGCACCAGGTCCGGATGCACGCCCGAGGCGAGAATCTCGAACCAGGCGCGTGTGCCGGCAAGGCGCAGGGCACCCACGATGCCCAGCGCATCGATCTCCACTGAACTTGCGTGGCCCACTGCGGCGCCAACCGCCCATTCGCGTACCAGCGGTTCCAACCGCTCGCGGTCCTCGGGCTTGAGAAGCTTGCTGTCGCGGACATCGGCGAGCAGGCCGTGGTCCCTGAGGTCGACGACGGCGATCCCCACCGACACCGGTCCGGCGAGGGCTCCGCGGCCTACTTCGTCGACTCCGGCCAGAAGCGTGACCCCTGGAGCCAGGAATCCCCGTTCGACGTCCAGGGTGGGAAAATCAGGAGCGTGTTTGGTCCGCGCGGCGGGTTTCCGCTGCGTTCGAACCGGCGTTGCCGCTCGCGCTCCCGCGGGAACCATCACTTGCTCGCTGGAGCCGTGGGTGAAGCCGTGTTCTGGGGCGACGGCGAAGGAACGTTGCGGAAGACCTCGGAGTGGTTGTCAAGGATCTGCCACCGGTTGATGGGCCACGCAATAACCGTTGCTTTGCCTTCGACGTCGGCGATGTCGATGAAACCACCATTGACCGATTGGTGTTCGCGGGAGTCGGCCGAGTTGTTGCGGTTGTCGCCCATAACCCAAATTTTGCCCGCAGGGACCACTACATCGAAAGACTTTGCCATGGGGACCTGGGCAGGATTGATGTAGCTCTCGTTGAGGACCGTGCCATTGACGCTGACCCGCGCTGAACTGTCGCAGCAGGAGACCCTGTCCCCCGGCAGGCCGATCACGCGCTTGACGAGGTGCTGATTGGTCTCGTCCGGAAGCAGTCCGACGAAGACGAGACCGTCCTGGAACCATTTGAAGGGTCCGGGAGTCGTCTTCTGCGTGGGCGGCAGCCAACCTTGTGCGTCCTTGAAGACCACGATGTCGCCCCGCTCCAGGGCGAAAGGTTGCGGGACCAGCAGATTAACGAAGATCCGGTCGTCAACGTCAAGGGTGTTGACCATTGACTCCGAAGGAATGAAGAAGGCACGGAACAGGAAAGTCTTGATGAGGAAGGACAACACGATGGCGATGACCACCACCGTGCCGATTTCCCTGAGCCAGCCGAGGAACGGACTACCGTGGGTTTTAGCGGGAGTTTCGGAGCGATCGCTTTCGCCCGATTCCGGCCGTGAGCTCCGCCGTGCGGCGCGGCGCGGCGACTCGTGCTCCTCAGGCCGGACCGCCGTCGAGCCGGTCGCGCCCACGGGGGACGGATCGCCGTCGCCCGCTGCAAGATCCATGGCGGGAGCGGACGGTCCGTCCAGGGGCCGGGCTTCGCCGTCGTGCCGTTCCGGCTTCCCGGGAGTTGTCTCGGGCATCTATTGTCCGTTCTTCGAGGTTGTACCGGCCTGCGCAGGGCGAGGCAGTTCTGCAAATCTATCAAGCGGCCAGATAATCCGGACTGGACGCCCGATGACACGCTCCAGCGGCACCATCCCTCCGCCGGGTGCGCCCAGAAGGCCGCGCGAATCGGCCGACCGCGAACGGTGGTCCCCCATGAGCCACAATCTGTCACTCGGAACGATGACGTCGAACCTCTGTTCGCTCGGCGTGTCGCCGGGATAAAGATAGGGTTCCTCAAGCTGCTGACCGTTGACTGTGAGTTTTCCGTTGCTGCCACAACAAGCCACGTGGTCTCCGGGAAGGCCGATGACACGTTTGACATATGTCGTGTCGCTTCCCGTCAGGCCCAGCCAATGGCCGGCGGCGGCGACGGCATCGGCAAACGGTCCTTTGCCGCTGTTCAGCGGAGCGAACGTTCCCCTTCCGTCGAAGACCACGATGTCTCCACGGCGAATAGGGTCCCCGGCGAAATCGGTCCGGGACACCAGGATGCGGTCTCCGGTGCCCAGGATCGGCTCCATGGACTCGGACGGGATGAAGTAGACATCGAGCCACAAGGACCGGACAAGCCCGCTGATGGCCACGGCCAGGAAAAGTGCGAGCAAAACAAAACGCCAGCCCTGTTTCCGGGGCTGGCGCTTTGCGTGGTCCATGATTCGTTTCCTGTTGCGTTGCGGATTTCTCCGGCGCAGGCCGGACACGAATCCAGGACCCGCTGTTGGTCGAAAGACCTACTTGCCGGTGGCGAAGTCGCGCTTTTCCTTGATCTTCGCAGCCTTACCGCGCAGTGCGCGCATGTAGTAGAGCTTGGCGCGGCGGACGTCACCCTTGGTGACGACCTCGATCTTCTCGATGATCGGGGAGTGAACCGGGAAGGTACGCTCTACGCCGACACCGAAGGAGACCTTGCGGACGGTGAAGGTTTCGCGAACGCCGTCACCCTGGCGACCCAGGACGAAGCCCTGGAAGACCTGGACGCGGGAGTTCTTGCCTTCAATGATGTTCACGTGAACCTTGATGGTGTCACCCGCGCGGAACTCGGGAACATCGTTACGCAGCGAAGCTGCATCTACGCTATCGAGGATATGCATTAATCCACTCCTGGTGAACGCCACAGGTCATCCACTTTGGGTCACGGCGGGCAAGCCCGGGGCGCAAGGCCGGCCGGAAATTACCGCCGAAGATTTTCAAGTCCGGTACCGCCACTGATTGGCGGTTCCGGGTTGTCAGGCTGTTGGTGACGCTCCCCCTGTGGCAGGCGCGAACCCAGTAGACACAAGGGTTAATTCTGCCACACCCCGCGGGTTCCGGCGAATCCCGCGAATGCGGCCCGGTTCCTGCGGTCGGGCGGAGGATGAAGTTGCCCGACGGCGGGAGGCTCAGTCCGGGAGGTCGCTGTCCGGGCGGCGCCGCAACCGGCCATCGACGACGTCGTACCCGAGTTCACCGAAAGCCGTGCGGTCCGCACGTGCCAAGTGGCCGGCGTCGAACTCTGCGAGGAGGTCCGGGCGACGTTCCGCCGTGCGGCGGAACTGTTCGTGGCGGCGCCACTGGGCGATCTTCCCGTGGTTGCCGCTCAAGAGGACCGCGGGCACGTCACGATCGCGCCATGACGAGGGCTTCGTGTAGACCGGATATTCCAGCAAGCCGTCCGAATGGGATTCCTCCACCAAGGATTCGGGATTGCCGACGACGCCCGGAAGCAGGCGTCCGATGGCCTCGACCATGGCCAGGACTGCGACTTCGCCGCCGTTGAGGACATAGTCGCCCAAGCTGACCGGACGCACGGTGAAGTGCCCTGCCGCCCACTCCATGACGCGTTCGTCAATGCCTTCATAGCGGCCGCAGGCGAAAACGAGCTGCTCTTCCTCGGCGAGCTCATAGGCGAGTGCCTGGTTGAAGCGCTCCCCCGCGGGCGACGGCACAATCAGGACCGGCTTTTTCGCCGGCGCGTCCGATGAGCGCTCAGGCGCGGCAGTTCCAACCTCGGCATTTTGTGCAAAGGCAATGGATTCCAAGGCCTGGGCCCAGGGCTCGGCCTTCATGACCATGCCCGCACCGCCACCATACGGAGTGTCGTCCACGGTGCGGTGTTTGTCGGTGGTGAAGGCCCTCAAGTCATGGACATTGACCTCCAAGAGCCCATCCTGGCGGGCCTTGCCTATGAGGGAAAGCTCAAGCGGCGCCAGGTACTCGGGAAAGATGCTGACGACATCAATGCGCATTTAGGCGCCATCCTTGGTTTCAGCGTCGTCCGCTTCCGTATCGGTGCCGGAAGCATCAGTGTTCAGTTCGAAGAGCCCCGGCGGAGGCGTGAGCAACACGTAGCCGTCTTCGACGTTGACCTCGGGCACGATCTCTTCGACGAAGGGCACCAGGATTTCCTTGCCGTCAATGTCTTCAATGACCAGCAGGTCCTGGACCGGCATGGTGTTGAGCGCGGTCACCTTACCTACGGTCTGCGAGCCGACGCGGACCTCAAGGCCGACGAGCTCATGCTCGTACCAGCCTTCGTCGTCGTCCTCTTCCAGCTCTTCGGTCTCGATGAACAGCTTCGCGCCGCGGATTTCCTCCGCCTGGTTGCGCGTGGAGATCTCTTCGAAACCGAGCAATAGGATGTCCTTGTTCCACCGGGCGCTGCTGATGGTCAAGGGGCCGGCCTTCGCGGGCTCCACCACAAATTCGGTGCCCGGGACGAAACGATCGCCAGGGGCATCGGTGAGCACCTGGACGGTGACTTCGCCGCGGATTCCGTGGGGCTTGCCGATTCGGGCAACCTGGAGCTGCATGGGGTTCCTCTGATTTCTTCGCTGGGCCCGGATGAGGGACCCACGGCTGGGTTTGCTCGTAAAACAATCCGGCCCCTCCACCATAATCTGGTGAAGGGGCCGGATTTAAGACAAGTATTGCTGAGCGCGTTACCGGCGACGGTCGGTGTCTACGACGTCGACCCGCACCTGCTCGCCGCCCGCCAATGCCGCAATCACAGTGCGCAAAGCGCGTGCGGTGCGACCCTGGCGACCGATCACCCGTCCGAGGTCGTCCTGGTGAACGCGCACCTCGAGGGATTCCCCGCGGCGGTTGTTCTTGGCACTGACCTTGACGTCCTCAGGACTGTCAACGATCCCACGGACCAAGTGCTCGAGCGCTTCTGCCAGCAACTTACTCAGCCTCGGTGGTCTCTGCTTCAGCGTCAGCGGGAGCTTCAGTTGCTTCCGACTGCTTGGCCTTCTTGGTGATGGCTTCCGGAATGATGACGGAACCCTTCTCCGGTGCAACGAAAGCAGGCTTGGCGACCTTGGTCTTCAGCGTGCCTTCCTGGCCCGGGAGGCCCTTGAACTTCTGCCAGTCACCGGTGATCTTGAGGATCGCGGCAACCTGCTCGGTCGGCTGGGCGCCGACGGACAGCCAGTACTGTGCACGCTCGGAGACAACCTCGATGTACGAGGGCTCTTCGGTGGGGTGGTACTTGCCGATTTCTTCAATCGCACGGCCATCGCGCTTGGCGCGGGAGTCCATGACGACGATGCGGTAGTACGGTGCGCGCATCTTACCGAAGCGCTTAAGGCGAATCTTTACGGCCACTTTTGTGGTCACTCCTGTTTCTGAAACGGGGTTGAGCCCGTCGTTCTGCACCCGTGGGGCGGGCCATACTTGAGGGTTCCAAGGACAAGATGCACACACGGAGAGAGGGGCCGCGCGGATCGAGTACCTGTCCATTGTGCCAGATGGCGGACAGTATTTCGAACACGCGGTCCGTGCGGCGGCTTTTCTGCGGGATTACTGCTCAGCGGACCAGACGTAGAGACCGCCCCGTTCGGCCTTTTCGACGTCGCTCGCGAGGGCCGCCAACTGCTGGACGTACAGGCGGGCCTGTTGGGCATCAAAGGGCATGTCCTCTTGGGCCGCCCAGCGTTCGGCGACGTCATCGAGGACGTTTCCTTCGCCTTCGGTCTCGTAGCTGAGGAGCTCAGAAAGGGCACGCACCATCGCTTCGGGGACGCCGAGCAGGGCGTCGCTGGTGACGTCCACCAAAGCAAGCTCATAGTCGGCCCCGCCTGCGTGCACGGCCGTGCCCGCGAGGTCTCCGAGCTGTTCTACTTCGAAATCGCTGATTCCCGGGATCCGCACCGCGGCGCCGGATACGTCACTGCCCTTCTCCAGGGCGGCGGCCCTCTTGAGTGCTTCATCGTGGGTGGCAACAAAGATTTCAGCAAAGCCCATGGAAAGTACTCTCATTCAGTCGTGCCAACGGAGCTGCGGCGCAGCGGCCGAGATGCGCCACGCCGTCGGATCAAGCGTAGCGGACCGCGACCCGCAGGCGGTTGCGCCACGGGTCCTCGAAGCGGAGCTCCTGGCCTGTGTGGTGCGAGGCGATGCCCGCTACCTTGAGGCGATCGGCGAGCGCGCCGACGTCGTCTCCTGACGGCACTTCGATGACCACTTCGCCCAGGCCGAGGGTGTCCTTGCGCGGACCTGCACCGCGGCTGTTCCACACGTTCATGGCCATGTGGTGGTGGTAGCCGCCCGCGGAGACAAACAGGGCCTGCCCGTGCCAGCCGGCGGTCTGCTCGAAGCCGAGGGTGTCGACGTAGAAATCATGGGCGGTCTTCACGTCGCCCACCTGGAGGTGGACGTGCCCGACGCCGGCGCCCGCCCCATGCTGGCCCGTCACGGCCGCTTCACTCAGGTACTGCTGGAGGTAGCGCTGCGGCGGGAGCGGCAAGCTGTCCATCACGACCGAGCTGCCGTTCCACTCCCAGCCTTCACGGGGCTTGTCGTAGTAGAGTTCGATGCCGTTGCCCTCCGGGTCGGTGAAGTAGAAGGCTTCGCTGACCAAGTGGTCGGCACTGCCGACGAAGGCGTGGGGTTCGTACTGCGCGGCGGAGGCAACAGTTGCGGCGAGCGAGGGCTGATCCTCGAAAAGCAGCGCCGTGTGGAAGAGTCCGGCCTCTCCGCGGCCCGGGATCTGGAGACCAGCGGCCGGCGCGAGGTGCACCAACGGCTTGCCTAGCCGGCCGAAGTAGAGCCCGCCGTCCTGTTCGGCGACAACGTCCAGCCCCAGCGCCCGCTGGTAGTAGTCGCCCATGAGCTTCATGTCCCCCACTTTGAGCATGACAGTGCCCATGGTGAGTTCGGCAGGAAGGAGATCCTGGCTGGATGTGATGGTCATGTGAAACTCCCGGCTTTTTGTGGCGCCGCCCTTCGGCAACCTCTACGTATCTAAATTACTTGAAGCTTCAATTTATTCCTAATGCCCGGCGCTTCCTGAAATGTGTCCCCTCAGAACGGTGCATCGTGGCTGCAGCACGATCTCAAGGGACGCTCGGGGATCCTTTGCGTAGAGCACGACGTCTGCGCTGGCGCCTTCGCTGATGCCGTCGGCACCCAACCACTCACGGGCGGACCAGCAGGCAGCATCGAGGGCTGCGGCCGCCGGAAGACCCGCCCGCTGGAGTTCCAGGATCTCCTCGCCGATCCGGCCGTGTTTGATGACGCTTCCGGCGTCGGTTCCGGCGTACACCCGCACTCCGGCGTCGAACGCCTCAAGGACCCGCTCATGCCGGCCCTCCCACAACGCGATCATGTGGGCGGCGTAGCGCGGAAATTTGGTTTCAGCCTGCTTCGCGATGTCCGGAAACGTCGCAATGTTGATGAGCGTGGGGACAATCGGCACATCCTGGTCCAGCAGCCGGGGAATGTGGTGGGGCAACAATCCGGTGGCGTGCTCGATGCAGTCGATCCCGGCGTCGAGCATGTCATCGATTGTCCCTTCGGCGAAGCAATGGGCGGTCACCCGCGCCCCCTCGTCGTGTGCGGCCGCGACGGCGTCCTTGACGACGGCGGCCGGAAAGGACGGGCCGAGATCCCCGGCGGAGCGGTCGATCCAGTCCCCCACGATCTTGACCCAGCCGTCTCCGGACCGCGCCTGCTTGCGGACTGCCTCCATCAGATCCTCCGGCTCCACCTCTTCGGCCAGCCCGGGGATGTACCGCCGTTGCCTCGCGATGTGCCTGCCCGCGCGGATGATCCTCGGCATGTCCGCCCGGCGTTGCAGCCAGCGCGTGTCGCTTGCGGATCCGGCATCGCGGATCAAGAGGGTCCCGGCATTCCGGTCCGCAGTCGCCTGCAGGCGGGCAGTCTCCTCGTCGACAGCTCCGCCCTTGCCCAAGCCAACGTGGCAATGCGCGTCGACCAGGCCGGGAAGCACCCAACCGTCCAGGACGACGTCGGGCTTCGCAAGTGGCCGGACGAAGGTCAGCCGTCCGTCGACCGACCAGAGGCCGCGCCGTTCCTCCTCCGGCCCGGTGAGGACGGCGCCGCTGAATTCGATGATTTCCGCCATGATTCCACCCTAGTTCCCGGGAGCTTCGCCGGCGCGGTCACATCTGTCACAAGCGCTGGCAGCTGTGGTAGCTTCGTCTACGACCACACGGGGGCCCTTGCAAGGGCTGAGATCGGGCTGATGCAGCCTGCGACCGTTGAACCTGTCCGGGTAATGCCGGCGAAGGAAGTGAGTAATCCTTTGAGCACCAAAGAAACACAGCTGAGCCCTACCCAAAAGGGATCGGACCACGATGTGACCCAATCCCTCAAGTCGCATTCCCTCGCGTTCCTGGAGGATGCCGACACGGGAATCCGGGTTCCAGTGACGGAAATCGCCCTCGAACCGTCCCCCAACGGCGAGGCCAACGCCCCGTTCCAGGTGTACCGGACCGCCGGACCCGGGAGTGATCCCGTAGTGGGCCTCGAACCATTCCGCAGCGAGTGGATCGAAGCCCGCGGCGACACTGAGGCCTACAGCGGCCGCGAACGGAACCTGCTCGACGACGGCAAGTCTGCCGTCCGCCGCGGCGCCGCCTCCGCGGAGTGGAAGGGGGCTCAGCCGGTGCCCCGCCGCGCCGTCGACGGCAAGACCGTGACACAGATGCATTACGCGAAACAGGGCATCGTCACGCCCGAAATGCAGTTCGTGGCACTTCGCGAAAACTGCGATGTGGAACTCGTCCGCAGCGAGGTCGCTGCCGGCCGGGCCATCATCCCCAACAACATCAACCACCCCGAATCCGAACCGATGATCATCGGCAAGGCGTTCCTGGTGAAGATCAACGCCAATATCGGCAACTCGGCCGTCACCAGCTCCATCGCCGAAGAAGTGGACAAGTTGCAGTGGGCAACGCAATGGGGCGCCGACACCGTCATGGACCTGTCCACGGGCGATGACATCCACACCACCCGCGAATGGATCATTCGTAACTCCCCCGTACCGATCGGCACGGTACCCATCTACCAGGCCCTCGAGAAGGTCAACGGCGAAGCCAACAAGCTCACGTGGGAAATCTTCCGCGACACCGTCATTGAGCAGTGCGAGCAGGGCGTGGACTACATGACCATCCACGCCGGCGTGTTGCTGCGGTACGTGCCGCTCACCGCGAACCGCGTGACGGGCATCGTTTCCCGTGGCGGCTCCATCATGGCGGGCTGGTGCCTGGCCCACCACGAGGAAAACTTCCTCTACACCCACTTCGACGAGCTCTGCGAAATCTTCGCCAAGTACGACGTCGCGTTCTCGCTGGGTGATGGACTGCGCCCGGGCGCGACGGCGGACGCGAACGACGCCGCGCAGTTCGCCGAGCTGGACACCTTGGCCGAGCTCACGAAGCGCGCGTGGCAGTACGACGTGCAGGTCATGGTCGAAGGCCCCGGACACATCCCGTTCCACTTGGTGCGGGAGAACGTGGAGCGCCAGCAGGAGCTGTGTGACGGCGCGCCGTTCTACACGCTGGGCCCCCTTGTCACCGACGTCGCCCCGGGCTACGACCACATCACCTCCGCCATCGGCGCCACGGAGATCGCACGCTACGGAACCGCGATGCTTTGCTACGTCACTCCGAAGGAACATCTGGGCCTGCCCAACAAGGACGACGTCAAGACCGGCGTGATCACGTACAAAATCGCCGCCCACGCCGCTGACCTGGCCAAGGGACACCCCGGCGCCCACGAACGCGACGATGCGCTGTCCAAGGCCCGCTTCGAGTTCCGCTGGCGTGACCAGTTCGCGCTGTCGTTGGATCCGGTCACGGCCGAATCCTTCCACGACGAGACACTCCCGGCAGAACCGGCCAAGACGGCGCATTTCTGCTCCATGTGCGGACCAAAATTCTGCTCCATGCGCATTAGCCAGGACATCCGCGACGAATACGGCTCGGCTGATTCCCAAGCGGCCATCGCGGAAATGTATAGCGGCATGCGCGAAAAGAGCGAGGAGTTCCTGGCATCAGGGGGCAAGGTCTACTTGCCCGAGCTTGAGGTTCCCGCAGGAAAACGTGAGGCGGCGTCAGGAAACCTGAACTGATCAGGAAGCCTGGACTGATCCTGCGCGGCTGGCATCCGCGATGAAGGAGCGGATGATCCGGTCTCCTTCAACTGAGTCATGAGGCCGGTGTCCTCCAGCCGCAACGCGGTGGAGGGCGCCGGTTTCCTGCAAGTACCCGGCGATCTCTTCGTAGAGGGGTTCCCAACCACCGGTCAGCACAAGCGTGGGAACTCCCGGCACAATGTGCAGGGGCGCTTCCCACGGCGGAGCCTGGAGCCGCAGGCGTCGCGCGGTTCGCCGGGCCTCCGGGGTGCTGAGGACCGCCGCCTCGGAAGAAAACGCCCTGCGGACGAATTCGCGTTGGTAATCGTCATCGCTGAGTTCGTGCCGGATCCGGAACAACGGCTCCATCAATGTCCGGTACGCCGCGGTGGCGGGTAGTTCGGCTGTCAATGAAAGACAAGCCGGTTCCACGAGCACGAGGGAGCGGACCAGGTCTGGCCGCTCCACCGCGGCCAACATGGCGGAAATCGCGCCTTGCGAGTGCGCGACCACATGGCCCCCACGCGCGGGGCCCGGGGCCGATGCGGCCTCCCGAGCTCCGAGGCACTCGAGGATAATCTCCACATCGGCTGCAACATCGGATTCCAAAGGCTCGGCCTGCGCATCAAAGCCGTGGCGTTTCAGGAACAGTGCATCGTACGCCAGCGCCATGCCATGCTGTTTCGGCCACGCCGCAGCGCCGAATGTGCCTGCTCCATGGACGAACACGACGCGCTGTTTTTGCATCCCCCCAGCCTATGGCACGGGGCTGACAACCCAACTCACTAGCAGTTGTTGTCGTTCTGAGGGGTCAAAACGACACCTACTGCTAGCCAGTTGGGTGGGATAGCTACTTACCGAGGAACTTGTCGAAGCCCTTGGGCAGGTTCAGCTGCGAGGGGTCGAAGTCGCCGGATGGCTGGCCGAATGCCGCGCCGGTGCGGACGGCGTTCGCCCGCTTGTTCTCGGCGTCGCGCAGTTCCTGGGCAGCCTTGGCGGGGTTTCCGGAACGGGCCTTCTTCTTGGGCGCGTTCTTGCTTGCCTTGCGGGAACCGCCACCGAGGCCGGGCATGCCAGGCATCCCGGGCATGCCGCCGCCCTGGGCCAGCTTCTTCATCATCTTCTGGGCCTGCGCGAAACGCTCCAGGAGGCCGTTGACCTCGGAGACGTGCACACCGGAACCACGGGCGATGCGGGCCCGACGGGAGCCGTTGATGATCTTCGGAGCCAGACGCTCGTGCGGGGTCATGGAGCGGACAATCGCCTCCACGCGATCGATTTCCCGCTCGTCGAACTGCTCCAGCTGCTGGCGGATGTTCTGCGCACCCGGCATCATCATGAGCATTTTCTTCATGGAGCCCATGTTGCGGATCTGCTGCATCTGGGCGAGGAAGTCGTCCAGGGTGAAGTCTTCCTGGTCGGCGAACTTCTTCGCCATCCGGGCCGCTTCATCCTTGTCCCAGTTCTTCTCGGCCTGTTCGATCAGGGTGAGAACGTCACCCATGTCGAGGATGCGGGAAGCCATGCGGTCCGGGTGGAACAGTTCGAAGTCGTCCAGGCCTTCGCCGGTGGATGCGAACATGACCGGCTTGCCGGTGACGGACGCGACCGAGAGCGCGGCACCACCGCGGGCGTCGCCGTCGAGCTTCGACAGCACGACGCCGGTGAAGTTGACGCCTTCGTCGAAGGCAACTGCCGTGTTGACGGCGTCCTGGCCGATCATGGAGTCGATGACGAACAGCACTTCGTTCGGGATGATCGCCTGGCGGATACGGCGCGCCTGGTCCATCATTTCGGCGTCGACGCCGAGGCGTCCCGCGGTGTCCACGATCACGACGTCGTGCAGCTTCTGCCGGGCTTCGTCGACGCCGGCGCGTGCGACGGCGACGGGGTCGCCGGTGGGAACATCCAGATCCGAGGTGGTGCCGGGGTGCGGAGCGAACACAGGTACGCCGGCGCGTTCGCCGACAATCTGGAGCTGCGTAACGGCGTTTGGACGCTGGAGGTCGGCGGCAACGAGCACAGGGCTGTGGCCTTGCGCCTTGAGCCATTTGGCAAGCTTGCCCGCGAGGGTGGTCTTACCCGCACCCTGCAACCCGGCGAGCATGATGATGGTGGGGCCGGTCTTCGCCAAGCGGATACGGCGGGTCTCGCCCCCGAGGATCTCCTGGAGTTCCTCATTGACGATCTTGACGATCTGCTGGCTCGGGTTCAGTGCCGCGGAAACTTCGGCGCCCAAGGCGCGTTCACGGATGCGGCCAGTGAACTCGCGGACCACGGGCACGGCAACGTCGGCGTCCAAAAGGGCACGCCTGATCTCGCGGACGGTGGCGTCGACGTCGGCCTCAGTGAGGCGGCCCTTGCCACGGAGATTCTTGAAGGTTGCTGTCAACCGGTCAGAGAGTGAATTGAACACGCGCCGTGCACTTCTTTCAATGGTCTACGAATGGCGGCCGTTCCGACGCACCAATATCTTGACGATTCCTGCCCCAAACAAATCTGACTCAACTGAGGGACTCGACTATCTAGGGTACCAAGACGCGCCTGCAAGATGGCATGCTGGCACAGTGACCAGCAAAACAACAGTAAATACGTTGCTCATCCTAGGCGCCTCCGGAGATCTGACGGGCCGATTGCTGTTGCCGGGCCTCGCCAGGCTCGTGGCAAGCGGCCTCGCGGACGGCCTGAAGCTTGTCGGAGCGGGCTCCGACCCATGGACGCCCGAACAATGGACCAAACGCGTGGGCGACGCCTTCGAGGAGGCAGCCAAGGGTGCAAGTGCCGCAGGCAAGAAAGCAATCGCGGCACTGGAGAAAAGTACCGAATACCATCAAGTGGATGTCACCGCGGACGGCCAGCTCGCGACGCTCCTGGCCGGGCTTGAAGCACCAATCGCCGTCTATTTCGCTTTGCCTCCACACATCAGCCAGAAGGCCTGCGAGGTCCTCACCGCCCAGCAGCTCCCTCCCGGAACGAGCCTGGTGATGGAGAAACCCTTCGGATCCAGCTCCGAATCCGCCCGTGAACTCAACAAGACCCTCGCCGCTTTGGTCCCGGAAGACCACATCCACCGCGTGGACCACTTCCTTGGCAAGGCCACCGTCTTCAACATCCTGGGCCTGCGCTTCGCCAACAGGTTCCTGGAGCCGGTGTGGAACCGGGACCACATCGAAAAAGTGGAGATCATCTTCGACGAAGACCTCGCACTCGAAGGGCGTGCCCGCTACTACGACGGAGCCGGCGCCCTCAAGGACATGATCCAGAGCCATTTGCTCCACATCATGGCATTGCTTGCCATCGATGCCCCTTCCACCATCGGCGAGCGCGATCTCCGCGACGCCATTTCAACGGTGCTGCGTGCGAGCAGCATCACCGCGCCCTACAAGAAGTCCACCCGACGGGCGCGCTACACCGCCGGCCGGATCGGCGACCGGGACGTGCCGGACTATGTCGCCGAAGCGGGCGTGGACCCTGGCCGGGAAACGGAGACGCTCGCAGAAGTCGAAGTGGGAATCGATAACTGGCGCTGGAAAGGCGTCCCCTTCATCCTGCGCTCGGGAAAGGCTTTGGGTGCCGCGCGGAAAGAGGCGATCGTCACCTTCCGGCCCGTCCCGCACCTGCCGTCCGGATTCGAGGGTGTGGACTCCCCCAACCAGCTGCGCATCGGCTTCGGTCCTGACACCCTGCAGATCGACGTCGACGTCAACGGTCCCGGAAATATCTTTACTCTCGATCGAGTGACGCTCAACGCAGAACTGAATGCCTCCGATCTGCTGCCCTACGGAGAAGTGTTGGAAGGCGTTATTACCGGCGATCCGCTGCTCTCGGTCCGCGGCGACACCGCCGTCGACTGCTGGCGGATCATCGAGCCCGTGCTCAAGGCCTGGGCCAAGGATTCCGTGCCGCTCGAAAAGTACGACGCCGGCGGGCCGGGTCCCGTGGACTGGCCCACCGCCGTCGGGGACTAACCAGGCGGCCACGCTCCTGCGCTCCTCCGCAAGGGCACACGCAAGAGGGGCCGGGTACCTTTCCAGGTACCCGGCCCCTCGTTGCGTTGGGCCTTAGATGGCTGCTGCGCCCCGCTCGCCCGTGCGGACACGGACTGCTTCGTAGACGTCTACGGTCCAGACCTTGCCGTCACCGGCACGGCCGGTATTGGAGGAAGCAATCAGGACATCGAGGATGTCGTCTGCTTGCTCATCCGTGGCCAGGACCTCCACGCGGATCTTGGGAAGCAGATCCACGTTGTACTCGGCCCCGCGGTACACCTCGGTGTAACCACGCTGCCGGCCGTAGCCGCTGGCCGCGCTGACCGTCAGTCCCTGTACCCCGTATGCTTCGAGCCCCTCGCGGATGGCGTCGAGCTTCTCCGGGCGGACGATCGCCGTAATGAGTTTCATGCCTGGACACTCTCCTTGCCTGATACGGATGCTTCGTCAGCTGCTTCGGACGATACCTTGCCGGTGATGAGGTCGTGAAGGGGCTGGAAGCTTCCGCCGTGGCCGCCGACACCGAACTCGTATGCCGTCTCGGCGTGCAGGCTGAGGTCTGCACCGGCGATCTCCTGGCGTTCGGAGATCCGGAAGCCCATGAGCTTGTGGATCGGGTAGGCGATGATGAACGTCATCACGCCGGTGAAGACGATCGAGCAAAGCGCTGCGAGCGACTGTGCAACCAGCTGGGTGGTCCCCCCGCCGTAGAACAGGCCTGCGGGACCCTGGGTCGGGGTGGCGAGGAAGCCGATGGCCACGGTGCCGATGATGCCGGACACCAGGTGGACGCCGACGACGTCCAGGGAGTCGTCGTAGCCGAGCTTGAACTTCAGGCCGACAGCAAGGGCCGAGGCGACGCCGGCTGCAATACCGAGTGCGATGGCGCCGAGCGGGGAAACGTTGGCGCAAGCCGGGGTGATGGCAACCAGGCCGGCGACGACGCCCGATGCCGCACCAAGCGACGTGGGGTGGCCATCACGGATGCGCTCCACGACAAGCCAGCCGAGCATGGCCGCTGCCGGTGCGACGAGCGTGTTGATCCAGATCAGGCCAGCCTGCTGCACGTTTGCGGCGGCACCGGCGTTGAAGCCGAACCAGCCGAACCAGAGGATGGCTGCACCGAGCATGACCAGGGGCACGTTGTGCGGGCGGTGGTTCGGGTCCTTGCCGAAGCCCTTGCGGTTGCCGATGATCAGGACGAGGATGAGGCCGGCCACACCGGCGTTGATGTGCACCACGGTGCCACCGGCGAAGTCGATGACGGGAGCGAAAGTCTGGCCGAACCAGCCGGTTGCCGAGAAGAGGCCGCCGCCCCAGACCATGTAGGCCAGGGGTGCGTAGACGAGGGTGGCCCAGATCGGGGTAAACAGCGTCCAGGCCGAGAACTTGGCGCGGTCCGCGATGGCACCGGAGATGAGGGCGACGGTGATGATCGCAAAGGTTGCGGCGTATCCAACGTGGAGGAGGTCTGCCGGATCGGTGAAGTTGTGCAGACCGAAGTGGCTGAACGGATTCGCGAAGATCTGGAAGAAGTTGTCCGTGTTGCTTGTGGACATCGAGGCGCCCCACAGGACCCATACGAGGGTCACTGTGCCGATGGCGATGAAGCTCATCATCATCATGTTCAGGGCGGCCTTGGCACGGGTCATGCCGCCATAGAAGAATGCCAGGCCCGGGGTCATGAACAGCACGAAGGCTGATGCGACCAGGAGCCAAACGAGACCGGCGGTGAAGTCCATGTCTACGTCCTCTCTGCTTTTAGTTGCGGGCTGAGCCGCCTGTCCCAACGCATTTGCGTTCTACATAAGAGTTTTGCGGGGCAGTGTTTCACCTGCGAAGGTTTTAGATTGCGGGGCTGTTACAAGAACTTCTCGAACGTAAATGGTGCATATCACCCTTGTTACGGATATGTTTCGTCAGTTCCACTTTCCCCGCGCTCGTACTACCCAGAGGACCCCGACACCATGACTGCAAGCCCCGAATCCCCCGCCAATCAAGGAGCGAGGGCCGCGAAGGCTGCAATGCCACGGGACATCAAGGTGATGTTGGCGGCAGCGTTCCTGATTGCCTTGGGTTTCGGCCTCGTGGCGCCCGTACTCCCCCAGTTCGCCACGACGTTCGACGTCGGAGCAACGGCAGCCGCGGTGATCGTGAGCATTTTCGCGTTCATGCGCTTGGTGTTCGCTCCGGCCGGGGGTGCCCTGATGGGTCGGTTCGGCGAGCGTCCCGTGTACATCGCAGGGTTGCTGATTGTGGCTGCGTCGACGGCAGCCTGCGCCTTCGCCCAGAACTATTGGCAGCTGCTGGTCTTCCGGGGCCTTGGCGGAGCCGGTTCCGTGATGTTCACGGTTGCGGCGATGGGCCTCTTGATCAGGCTCGCCCCTCCGGAAAGCCGCGGACGGGTCTCCGGCGCGTACGCCTCCGCATTCCTGATCGGCAGCGTCCTGGGTCCCGTGGTTGGCGGGCTGCTGGCCGGCTTCGGCCTGCGCGTCCCCTTCCTCGCCTACGCGGCAGCCTTGGTCCTGGCGGCCTTGGTTGTTCGCACGCAGTTGACGGGACGTTCAGGGGGAGCGAAGCAAGGCGGCGCGGCGGGGCCGGCAATGCGCATGAAGGAGGCTTTGGGCGATTCTGCCTACCGGGCCGCCCTGTTCTCCAGTTTCAGCAATGGCTGGGCGACCTTCGGCGTGCGAATGGCCACTGTCCCCTTGTTCGCAGTGGTTGTGCTGGCCGGAGGCTCCGCCTCGGCGGGTTGGGCGCTGGCCGTGTTCGCGGGAGGAAACGCGCTGGCGCTGACCTTCTCCGGCCGCATGGCTGATAGTTTCGGCCGGAAGCCCATGATGCTGCTGGGCTTGATAGTCACCGGCCTGGCCACCGCGACCATCGGGTTGACCGGCAATCTTCCCGCGTTTTTCGCTGCGTCGGCTGCTGCCGGCTTCGGCTCCGGCTTGCTGAACCCGGCCCAGCAGGCCGCCGTCGGGGACATCATCGGCCGTGGCCGTTCCGGCGGCAAGGTGCTGGCGGTTTTCCAGATGGCCTCCGACGCCGGAGCTATTGTTGGCCCTGTCCTCGTCGGCCTCGTGGCTGATGGACTTGGCTACGGCTGGGCCTTCGGCGCAACCGGCGGCATCCTCCTGCTCGCCGCCGTCGGCTGGTCCGCGGCACGCGAGCCGATGCAGCGCGGCCAGGAAAGCGTCGACTCACCCAACTAGCTAGCAGTAGATGTCGTTAAGCGCCTTGAAAACGACAACAACTGCTAGCTAGTTGGGCTGGATGCGCCTAGTTGAGCAGGGCGTCGACGAAGGCTTCGGCCTCGAACGGCGCGAGGTCGTCCGGGCCTTCGCCCAGTCCAACAAGCTTCACCGGCACGCCGAGGGCCTTTTGGATCGCGACGACGATCCCGCCCTTCGCGGTACCGTCCAGCTTCGTAAGCACGATTCCCGTGATGTTGACTACCTCGGAGAAGACCTTGGCCTGGTTCAGGCCGTTCTGTCCGGTGGTCGCATCCAGTACGAGCAGGACTTCGTCCACTTCGGCCAGCTTCTCGATGACGCGCTTGACCTTGCTGAGCTCGTCCATGAGGCCAACCTTGTTTTGCAAGCGGCCGGCGGTGTCGATCATGACGACATCCACTTCCTGCTCAATGCCGGACTTGACGGCTTCATAGGCGACAGAGGCTGGGTCTGCGCCGACGACGTGCGACCTGACGGTTGCGACGCCGACACGCTGACCCCACGTAGCGAGCTGCTCGGCAGCCGCCGCACGGAAGGTGTCGGCGGCGCCCAGCAGGACGTCCTTGTCTTCGGCGACGAGAACGCGCGCCAGCTTGCCGACGGTGGTGGTCTTGCCCACCCCGTTGACGCCGACGACGATCATGATGGCCGGGTGGGCGCCCTTGCGTTCCACGTTCAGGCTGCGGTCCATCGTGGGATCCACGAGCTTGATGAGTTCCTCGCGCAGGAGGGCCTTGACATCCTCGGGGCTACGGGTGCCTTGGACCTTGACCCGCGCACGCAAGGCATCGACCAGCTGCATGGTGGGCTCGGTGCCGAGGTCGGCGAGCAGCAGTGTCTCTTCGACTTCGTCCCAGACGTTTTCGTCGATCTTGTCGCTCGAAAGCAGGGCCAGGAGACCCTTCCCGAGAATGCTGTTCGATTTGACCAACCGCGCGCGAAGCCGGTTGAGGCGGCCCTCGACAGGCGCAGGGGTCTCCACCTGGATAAGTTCCAGTCCCGCGGCGTCGTCCGGAACGTCGGTCTCCGGTACGGCGAGGTCGGCGGGTTCGACGACTGGCCCGGGCGCCGTGCGATCCGGCGCGATCCCGGGGGCGTCGTCGACGATCGTTCCGCCGCCTGCCGGCGCCTTGTCGGCGGGGTCGTTGGCGTCGCGCTTTCCAGCGTAAGTCGAGGAGGACTTCCGCGCCTTGAGCAGGACAGGAATCAGCCCTCCGACCACCACGATGGCAGCGACAATGGACAAAATAATGGGGAGGAGATCGTTCACTCCCCTAGCTTCTCACAAAGCTAGACCTCGGCACCGAGCCTTTGGCTGATGACGGTGGACACGCCGTCGCCCCGCATAGTCACTCCGTAGAGGGCGTCCGCGACTTCCATGGTCCGCTTCTGGTGCGTAATGACAATCAGCTGGCTGGACTCGCGCAGCTCTTCGAAAATCGTGATCAGCCTGCCCAGGTTCGTATCGTCCAACGCGGCTTCCACTTCGTCCATGACGTAGAACGGCGAAGGCCGCGCCTTGAAAATCGCCACGAGCAGCGCGACAGCCGTCAACGACCGTTCGCCACCGGAAAGCAAGGACAACCGCTTGATCTTCTTCCCGGCAGGCCGTGCCTCCACCTCGATGCCGGTGGTCAGCATGTCATCAGGGTCCGTTAGCACCAACTTGCCTTCACCGCCGGGGAAGAGCCGCGCAAAGACGTGGTCGAACTGTTTGGAGGTATCGGCGAAGGCCTCGGCAAAGACCTGCTGGACGCGGTTGTCCACCTCCTTGATGATATCCAAAAGGTCCTTGCGACTGGACTTGAGGTCTTCCAGCTGCGTGCTCAGGAATTGGTGGCGCTCTTCGAGTGCGGCGAATTCCTCAAGCGCCAGGGGGTTCACTTTGCCAAGGGCTGCGAGGTCCCTTTCGGCCTTGCGGAGCCGTTTCTCCTGCTCGGCGCGGACGAAGGGAACACCCTCGACGATGGCGTTCCCGTCCTCGTCCACCGGCGTGCGGAGTTCGGCCCACTTGTCCACGGCGGCGGCAGGCACGGGAACGGGCTGGTCCGGACCGAAGTCGGCCACGAGTTGTTCCGCCGACAGGCCAAGCTCCTCGATGGCGCGGGTTTCCAGCGCTTCGATCCTGAGCCGTTGCTGGGCTCGCGCGAGTTCGTCCCGGTGGACGGAGTCCGTCAGTCCCGCGAGCTCCTGGGCCAACTTCTCATTGCTGCTCCGGACATCAGCGAGTTCCTTTTCGCGCTGCTCCCGGACGGCCTCGGCGACGTCCCGGGCGCGGGCGGCCAGGTCCACTGACACGTCAACGAAACGCACGGTCTGTTCGACGGCGGAAGCAACGGCGGAAGCCCGCTCGGCTTGCGCTTTGCGACGCAAGGCCCGGCGGGCAGCTTCCTCCCGTGCCCGCCGTTCGCTCGCGGCGGCCCGCTCCAAGGAGGCGGCCCGGTTGCTGGTCGCGGCGAGCTGTTCTTCAGCGCTCCGCAGGCCCAGCCTGACCTCCATCTCACGGGACCGTGCTTCGCTGGCAGCCCTGGCCAAGGCATCGCGTTGCTCCGTGGACGGCTCTTCCTCCTGGGGGGCCTCTTCTGCTGCGGCCAACCGTTCCGCCGCAAGCTCAAGGGACTCCTCTGCCACGGCGATGTTCAGTTCGGCCTTGGCCAGGGACTCCGCCATTCGATCGCGCTCCGCGACGGCGCTGCGCAACTGGGAATTCAAGTGGCCAAGCCGTTCGGCGACGGCAGCCAGGCGGGCATCCGAATCGTGGAGTTTGTCGAGCGCCGCGTTCGCCCGTTCCTGGGCATCGGCCCGGCGTGCTTCGGCTCCAGCCAGGGCGAACTTTCCCCGCTCAAGACGGGTGGCGAGCTCCAGGAGCCGGGCATCGGCGTCGTCCACTGCGGCCTGGACTTCAAGGAGCGACGGCGCCGTGGACGATCCACCGTCCACCGTCAGTGCCCTGAAGACATCTCCTTCCCGGGTCACTGCGGTAAGCCCCGGGTTGCCGGCAATGAGGCTGGCCGCCGTTTCCAAGTCGTCGACGACGGCGGTGGACGCCAGGAGGGTCATGACGCCTCTCGCTTCGGGAGCGTCAGCCGCCACCAACTCGGCGGCCCAGCGCGCGCCGTCGGGCAGCATCGGCGACTCCGGCAGGCCAGCCTCGGGACCCGCAGAGGGCACAGCGCCTGCCACCAAAAGCGAGGCGCGTCCGGCGTCGGCGTCCTTCAAGAGCCGCATCGCGGCGACGGCCCCCGCGCCGTCCGCCACCACGACGGCGTCGGAAGCACTGCCAAGTGCTGCGGCCACGGCAGTCTCATACCCGGGCTCCACCCTCAGGAGGGAAGCGAGCGGGCCCAACACGCCGGGGTGGTCCGAGGACAGAAGCCGCGAGGAGCCATCCTTGCGGTTGAGTCCAAGCTGCAAGGCATCACGGCGGGCGGTGAGCGCATCGCGTTCGCGGACTTCATCGCGTTCGGCAGCCTTCAACGCCTCAATCTCGGCGTTGATCTCGTCAAGAAGGGCGCTGGCGTCTTCGTATTCGGCGTCGAGGCTTTCTTCGCCGTCTTCGACGCCGGCCACTTGCGACTCGAGGGCCGTAAATTCGCTTTGCGCGTGGCGACGACGTTCCTCACCGGCTGCCAGCGATTCCCTGAGCCTGCCCCGCTCAGCCTCAGCCGCCTCGGCCCGGGAGCGTGCGGCGGCCAATTGACCGACGAGCTTCGCGAGGCCTTCACGGCGATCGGCGGCTGCCCGCAACACGGCCGTCAGGCGTTTGTCTTCGGCGGCGGCCAGGTTCTCGGCGTCCTGTTTGGCTGCGGTTGCCTCAAGCAGGCCCGCTTGCTTCGCCAGGATGTCGTGCTCAAGCTCCAATTGTTCCTGCCGGACCCGGGCGGCCTGCCGGTCCAGATGGTCCGGATCGCGGCCTGAATCCGGGGCAGCGTCGGAGGCGCCGAGGAGGCGGCGACGCTCGGTCGCGAGCGATCCCAAGGCGCGGAGCCGGTCCCTGGTTGCGGACAGCTGGTACCAATCGTCCCTGGCCGCATTGAGCCGGGGTGTCGCCTCGGCCGCGAGCTGCTCGAGGCGGATCTGGCGTTGGCGGCCTGCGGCGAGCTCCGCTTCCACTACCTCGCGGCGCTCTTTCAACGCGGCCTCGTCGGCGACATCCTTCTCCAACGCCCGGGTGTGCCGGACGAGATCATCGGCCAGCAGCCGGGACTTGGCGTCGCGGACGTCGAACTGCACGGTCTGGGCGCGGCGGGCGACTTCGGCCTGCTTGCCCAGCGGCGTGAGTTGACGACGGATTTCCGCCGTGAGGTCACCAAGGCGTTGCAGGTTCGCCTGCATGGCTTCCAGCTTGCGGACGGTCTTTTCCTTGCGACGCCGATGCTTGAGGATACCTGCGGCTTCTTCAATGAATCCCCTGCGGTCCTCGGGGGTGGCGTGCAGGACGCGGTCCAACTGCCCCTGCCCCACGATCACATGCATCTCCCGGCCAAGGCCTGAATCCGAGAGCAATTCCTGGATGTCCAGGAGGCGGCAGGGCGATCCGTTGATGGCGTACTCGGATCCGCCGGTCCGGAAGAGCGTGCGGGAAATGGTGACTTCGCTGTACTCGATCGGCAGGGCGCCGTCTGCGTTGTCGATCGTCAGGGCAACGTGCGCGCGGCCCAGCGGAGGCCGCCCCGATGTGCCGGCGAAGATGACGTCTTCCATTTTGCCGCCGCGCAGGGTCTTGGCGCCCTGTTCGCCCATGACCCAGGCCAGCGCGTCAACCACATTGGACTTGCCCGAACCGTTGGGGCCAACAACGGCGGTGACGCCCGGCTCGAAGTCGAACGTCGTGGCCGACGCGAACGACTTGAATCCCCGGACAGTCAAACTTTTCAGATGCAAGGTGTTTCGGATCTCTTTCAATGTCGCCGGTGGCTGAATTCCCGTTCTCAATCTACTGCCCGACGGCGGAAATCCCCGGATTTGCGGGGCAAACCGGCGAATCCGCGCTACCAGCGGCCGTTGCGCGGCTTCGGCTGGCAGATCGGGCACGTGTACGAGGAGCGGTTCATGAATTGCTCGCGTTTGATCACACCCGGAAGTCCAAGGGCGGAACACCGCCTGCACGGCTCGCCCGCCCGTCCATAGGCATCCAAGGACCGGGCGAAGTATCCCGAAACTCCGTTGACATTGACGTAAAGCGAATCGAAGCTCGTCCCGCCGGCTGCGAGGGCGTCGCTCATGACTTCCTTCGCGGCATCGACGAGCCTCACGGCATCGGCCCGCTTGAGGGTGTCTGTCGGTTTGGCATAGTGCAGCTTGGCCCGCCAGAGCGATTCGTCGGCGTAGATGTTGCCTATCCCGGAGATGACTCCCTGATCCAACAGGGCACGCTTGAGCCCGGTCTTGCGGGCTTTGACCTTGCGGTAGAAGTCGTCAAAGGAAAAATGCGGGTCCAGCGGATCGCGGGCGATGTGCGAGGCTTCTTCAGCAATTTCCGGGAGGGGTGTCTCGCCCTGGCCGCCGGGACCGCCGTCGGAGGTCGGTACAAGCGAGGTGACAAACAGTCCGCCGAAGATCCGTTGGTCCACGAACCGCAACTGCTCCGGCATGCCATCCGACGTGCTGAGGCGGAAGCGGACTTTGAGGTGCTTCTCGTCCGGAACCCCCGGATCCTGCATGAGGAGCTGCCCGCTCATACCGAGGTGCGCCATCAGCGCGACGCCGGGGACCGCTTCGCCGGGGATCATTTTGCCGGACACAGCCCCGCCGGTGCCGCCGGGTTCCTCGGTCCGCAGGGGCATCCACAGGAACTTGCCGCGCCGGACGACATCCAAAACCGTGGAGTTCTCAAGGTTCCCGATGAAGTCTTCCGTGCCCAACGCGTGACGGCGGATGGAACGGGGATCGAGCACCTCCACGTCAGTGATGGTCCGGCCGCGCACCCAGCGTGCCAGGCCGCGGCGGACCACTTCGACTTCGGGCAGTTCCGGCATGTGAAGAATCAGGCGCTGTGCGCGGGATCAGCCGGAGAGTCGGCTTTGCCATTCAGCGCGACCTTGCTGTTAAGGGTGCGCCACGCATCTGCTGCGGCTTCCTGCTCGGCTTCCTTTTTGGAGTGGCCCGTGCCTTTGCCGTAGGCGGTGCCGCCGATCTGGAGCACTGCCTCAAAGCTGCGCGCGTGGTCCGGGCCGGAGCCTTCGACTGCATAGTAGATGGACCCGAGCTGACGGCTTGCGGCAAGCTCCTGCATGCTGGTCTTCCAGTCGGTGCCGGCGCCGAGTGCTGCGGCATCCTTGAGCAAGGGTCCAACGAGCCGCATCACGAGCTGCCGGGCGGTCTCAATGTCGTTGGAAAGATAGGTGGCCCCGATGAGCGCTTCCATGGTGTCCGCAAGAATTGAAGACTTGTTCTTACCGTCGGTGAGCCTTTCGCCCTGCCCGAGGTAGATGAATTCGCCGATTCCGAGGTCCCTGCCGATACCCGCCAGTGCGCGGGTGCTGACGACGGCGGAGCGTCGCTTCGCGAGTTCGCCCTCCGGAAGCGCCGGGTTGTCGCGGTAGAGCGAATCGGTCACGGAAAAGCCCAGGATGGAGTCGCCCAGGAATTCGAGGCGCTCATTGGTGGGAATCCCACCATTTTCATACGCGTATGAACGATGTGTCAGAGCAAGACGAAGCGTCTCGGCGTCAATGGAGACACCGAGACGCTTCAGAAGCTCTTCAGTTGAAGACATCCTTGTCAGCCTTGTGGCGGATTTAGACGTCTGCGACCTTGCGGCCCTTGTATTCAAGGAACAGCGCGGTCCCGGCAGAGTCGGTGACGACCTTTGCCTGGTGCGGCAGGCTGTAAACAACCTGGCCGTTTTCGATGGTCTTGACCAAGTTGGGGGCAGTTGCCTTCCACTGGGCACGGCGGGCGCGTGTATTTGCGCGAGACATTTTCCGCTTGGGAACAGCCACGGCTATCTCATTTCTCTTTTAGTCAACACTTACTAATCAGTTTGCCGGTCGGTCTTAGCCAGTTCAGCTAGGGCAGCCCAGCGAGGATCCAGGTCCTCGTGGTGGTGCCCCGGCTCGTCTTCCAGACGCACTCCGCAGATTGAGCAAAGGCCCTGGCAGTCTTCCCGGCACACCGGCTGGAACGGCAGCATGGTTACAACCGCGTCCCGCAACACCGGTTCAAGATCGATTAGATCGTGCTCGACTCGACGTTGCTCTTCATCGTCTTCTTCGTCCGAAAGCTCGACGCCTTCATAGAAGAAAAGTTCTTGCACATTGACCTCAAGGTCATACGCAAGGGGATCCAGGCATCGTCCGCATTCGCCCTTGACTTCAGCGAACACAGTTCCAGATACCAGAATTCCTTCGTGTACGGCCTCAAGCCTCAAGTCGAGCTCGATATCCGAGCCTTCCTGAACGCCAATGAGTGCCACGCCAAGGTCACTTGGCGCGGGTACATGTTCCGTGAGCGTCCGCATGCTTCCTGGACTACGTCCGAGGTCCTTGACGTCCAGCGTCAAGGGCGAACTTGCATCTCGCTTAATGAGAACTCCTGTAGAACATATGACCGACGTACCATCTTAGCCTGAACGCGCGAGCGGACTCAAACCGGGTCAATTACAACGCGTTCTGCCCGAGGTACCGATCCAGCTTACCCGTTGCGGGGCTACTCCGCTGCCGACCCGCCAGCAAGGAGCCTCCTGAGCACCGATTTAGGCACGAAATCGGAGACATCCCCGCCCAGGAGGGAGATTTCCTTGATGAGCGTGGACGACAAATGCAGGTAATGGGCCTCAGCCGGAAGAAAGACGGTCTCGACGCCGGACAACTGGCGGTTCATGGTGGCCATGGGAAGTTCGTAGTCAAAATCCGAGGACGAACGCAAGCCCTTCACGATCGCCGAAATTCCCCGGTGCCTGCAGTATTCGGCGAGCAGTCCCTCACCCATGGGCTCCACGATGATCCCCCGCAAGGAAGCCAGGGTCTCCCGGGCCATGTCCATGCGCTCTTCCAAGCTGAAGCGGTACTTCTTCGCGTAGTTGGTGGACACCGCGACGACGACTTCATCGAACAAGCCGGCGGCCCTTGCGATGACTTCCAAATGTCCGTTGTGGATAGGGTCGAAGGAGCCAGGGCACACAGCGCGTCTCATGGTTCGAACCTACCCCATCCGGGGCCGCAGGCACTATGGCGATACCATGGCTGAAACGGCGGGCCGGACGAGCCGGAAGCCAGCACCCAGGAAGGCAACCCCACAGTGACGAGCCCGGCCTCTCTCAGCCAGAACACGTCCGCCGCGCCATGGCAGCGAGCCGCCAGCGGAGCCAACCTGCTTTCGGCCGACGGCAGCCTAGGAGTGACCATCTTCGAAGAAATGACCACCCTGGCGATGTCCACCGGCGCCATCAACCTGGGCCAGGGATTCCCGGACGAGGACGGGCCGGCGGAAATCAAGGCAGCAGCCCAGGCGGCCATTACGGCGGGAGCCAACCAGTACGCTCCCGGCAAGGGCATCCCTGAACTTCGCGAGGCCATCGCCGCACACCAGGAACGCTTCTACGGACTGACCCCGGACCCGCAGACGGAAGTCGTTGTGACCACCGGAGCCACCGAGGCCATCGCCGCCGCATTGCTCGCATTCATCGAGCCCGGCGACGAGGTCCTGACTTTCGAGCCCTTCTATGACTCTTATGGCGCCATCATCGGACTTGCCGGGGCCAAGCATGTGACCGCTCCCTTGCTGGCACCGGACTTCCTTCCGGACGTGGATGCCATGGAATCGGCATTCAGCGAGCGCACCAAGGTTGTGCTGCTCAACAACCCGCACAATCCCACGGGGGCGGTCTTCCCGCGCGAGGTGCTGGTACGCGTCGTCGAACTCGCCCGGAAATACGATGCCGTGATCCTCAGCGATGAAGTCTACGAGCACCTCACCTTCGGTGTGCAGCACCTTCCGGTCGCCGGTATCCCCGGAGCGGCCGAACGAAGCGTCACGATTTCCTCGGCCGGCAAGACGTTCTCGTTCACCGGCTGGAAGATCGGCTGGCTCAGCGGACCCGCCCACCTTGTGGCGGCGATCCGCACCGTCAAACAATTCCTCAGCTACAGTTCCGGCACCCCCTTCCAAAGTGCGATCGCAGTGGGCCTTGCCCTTCCCGATGAGTTCTATAGCGGTATCGCGTCCACCCTCCAGCACAAGCGGGACATCCTGGCCGAGGGACTGCGGGCCGCCGGCTTCGGCGTCTACACGCCGCAGGGAACATACTTCATCAATGTGGACACCGCGCCCCTCGGCATCAGGGACTCCGTGGACTTGGCACGAAAGCTTCCCGAGCTCGTAGGAGTGGCCGCCATCCCTGTACCCGTGTTTTGCCACCCGGAAGGCGCGGAGAGGACGCGCAGCCTGCTCCGGTTCGCGTTCTGCAAGAAGACCGAAGTATTGGAAGAAGCGGCCGCCCGGCTGGCCACCCTGCGGAACAAGCTCTGACCGTGTCAACGGAGCAAAATCACGAGGGGCATCGATTCCTGCGGGCCACCGGCCAGCATGCCGCAATCGAAGCCGACACGCTGATCGACGGCGCCTACATCCTGCGCATCGGCGACGCCGAGCAATCCCATGTCAACCTCGCGGAACCCGCGGAAATCTTCTACGAATACCTGCGCAGGATCGGCCATGTGGTGGATCTGGCCGCGCCGGCCGGACAAGCAATCACTGCACTTCATCTCGGCGCTGGGGCCTTGACCCTGGCCCGCTATATCCAGGCGACGAGGCCAGGTTCGGAACAACACGCCGTCGAACTCGAACGTGAATTGCTCGACTTCGTGCTGCAGAAGTTGCCCATGCCTGACGGCACCCTTTTGGAGACCCATATCGGCGACGCGCGCGAAACACTCGCCGAACTGCCCGCGGAACTCGAGTTCGACGTCGTGATCCTGGACATCTTCTCCGGTCCCGAGGCTCCGGCGCATATCGCCTGCCAGGAATTCTATGAAGAGGCCGCGGCGCGGCTCCGGCCCGATGGAGTGCTCATCGTCAACGTCGGCGACGAAGCAGCCCTGACCCTGGTACGCAGCCAGGTCGCCGCGATGCGCCGGGCGGTGCCGGACGTTGCCGCGTTCGCTGAGGCTGGCATGTTCGCCGGCCGCTATCCCGGCAACATCATCCTGGTGGGAACGCGCCGGCCGTGGCCGGCTGGCTGGACAGCGGAACTCCTGGCCCGGGGGCCGCACCCGGCGGCCGTACTGAGCGGAGTGGAACTGGACCGGTTGTCGGGCTAGCGCCGGCTTTCGGGCTAGCGCTAGACGGGCTCGGCGAACCAGAGCTTGGTTTCGCCGTACTTTTTGTCGGCAAACCGTTCCAGGGTGTCCGGCCAGTCCGGTTCCGGGGACCGTGAGGAACGCTCGACGACGACCACCGCGCCTTCATCGAGGTGGAAGGCAAGCTTGGTGAGGACAGCCTTGAGGGAAGGCTCATCCAAAGGGTACGGCGGATCCAGGAACACCAGGTCCCAGAGGACGTCATCCGCCGCGCGCTCCAGGAAGGACTCCACTTTGGAACGTAGGACCGAGACAGTCCTTCGCCCCAGCCCTTGGTTGGCCATGTCTGCATTTCGCTGGCAGACCTCGGAGGCGCGTGCATCAAATTCCACGAGTTCGGCAGAGCGCGCGCCCCGGCTTGCACTTTCGATGCCGAGAGACCCCGAACCCGCGTAAAGATCCAGAACCCGGGCGTCGTCGATGGCGTCGAGCGCCTCGAGCCGGGAGAACAACGCTTCCTTGACGCGGTCCGTCGTGGGCCGGGTGGCGTTTCCGGGGACGCTGACCAGCGGGTTTCCGCCGACCACGCCGGCAATGATCCGGCTCACCGGCCACCTCCCGGTCCGGCGCACCCAGATGTGCCTTCAGGCGTAGATTCCTTAGCCGCGTTCAAGGAACGCCTCCTTTTCGGGGTTCAGATACTCGTCAATTGCGGCGGCCAAGGCCTGTTCGCCCTCCAGTCCGGGATCGTTGGCAACGAGCCACTGGGCATCGGTGCGGGCGCGGGCGATCACGTCCTCATGCTCCAGGACCCGCAACAACTTCAGGGTGGAGCGCCCGCCGGATTGCGAAGCGCCCAGGATATCGCCTTCCCGGCGCAGCTTGAGGTCTTCCTGGGAAAGCTCGAAGCCGTCGGTAGTGGAAGCAACGGCATCCAGGCGCCTGCGGCTTGGGTGGCCGGGTTCGAGCGTCGTGACCAGCAGGCAAGTCCCCGGAAGACCACCGCGGCCCACCCTCCCACGCAACTGGTGGAGTTGCGAAATGCCGAATCGGTCGGCGTCGAGGATCACCATCAGGGTGGCGTTATGGACGTCCACGCCCACCTCAATGACCGTGGTGGACACCAATAGCTGGGTCTGGTTGGCGGTGAACGAGGCCATGGTTTCGGACTTGAGTGCCGGATCCTGCCGTCCGTGGAGGGGCTCCACCCGGACGCCGCGCAGGGCGGGCTCCTGGCTGAGCGTTTCAACGACGGCGGTCACCGAGGCGAGCTCGCGCGCGGGGCCTTCCTCCGAAAGTTCGGCGTCGCTGGGTTCCGCTTCACCCGGGCTGAAGTCGCCGTCGTCGTCGTCTCCGATCTTGGGACACACGACGTACACCTGGTGGCCGGCGTCGATCTCTTCCCGCGAGCGTTTCCAGATCCTGACCGCCCAGCCCGGGTTTTCGGCGAGCCCGACGACATGGGTGGAGATGGGCGCCCGGCCCGCAGGAAGTTCGTCCAGCACGGAGGTTTCGAGGTCGCCGAAGACGGTCATGGCAACAGTGCGCGGAATCGGGGTAGCCGTCATCACCAGCAGGTGGGGTGGCCGGTTGGCCTTGGCCCGCAGGGCGTCGCGCTGCTCCACGCCAAAGCGGTGCTGCTCGTCCACCACGATCAGGCCGAGATCCTGGAACGAGGTTTTGTCACTCAGGAGCGCATGGGTGCCGATCACAATGCCGGCGTTGCCCGAGGCCGCGTCCAGCATGGCTTGCTTGCGGGCAGCAGTCGGCATCGAGCCCGTCAGCAAGGCGACCTGGACCGTACCGGGTCCACTCCCGGGCTCGCTGTCCAACAATCCGGCCCCGCCCAGCATCCCGGCACCTCCGAACAAACCGTCGCGGGACAGCGTGCCCAGGGTCTTCCGGATGGAATCAAAGTGCTGTGCCGCGAGGACCTCCGTCGGGGCAAGCAGCGCCGCCTGCCCGCCTGCATCCACCACTTGCAGCATGGCCCGCAAGGCGACGATCGTCTTTCCGGAACCAACTTCGCCCTGCAACAAGCGGTTCATGGGCGAGTCCTGTGCCAGCTCGTGGGAAAGCGTCTTTCCGACGGCGGCCTGGCCGGCAGTCAACGTGAACGGAAGCTGCCTGTCGAAGGCAGCGAGGAGCCCTTCGGGCACCGGCCGACGAGCGGTGGCCTCCTCTGCGGCCAACTGGGCCCGCCGCCGTGCCAGCGCAGTCTGCAGAACCAGTGCCTCCTGGTAGCGGAACCGGTCACGGGCGCACTGCCAGTCAGCCGCCGTTTCCGGAGAATGGATCAGCCGGTACGCGTCCCCCACCCCCAGGAATTTCTCCCGGAACGCGATTTCGGCAGGCAGCGGATCCTCGATGCTGTCCACATCGATGGTGTCCAGCAGCGTGGTGATGACCTTGTGGATGGACCAACTGGTGAGCTTCGCCGTGGCCGGATACACGGGAATGGGCATGGCTGCAAGCTTTTCCGGATCGACGGAACCGGACAGCTCCGGATCCTCGTCGAGCAGCATGAAGTCCGGATTGGTCATGCCCAGCGATCCGCCGTAGCGGCTGACCTTGCCGGAGAACATCACCCTGCGGCCCGGTTGAAGCTCATTGCGGGCGCGGAAGCCGTTGAAGAAACTGATCTTCAAGGTTCCGGGAATCTGCTCACCGCTGGCCTCGTCCGTCACCACGACGTCCGTCAACGATCCGCGCCTTGCCCGCATTTGGCGGGTTGAATTGGACAGCACCCTGGCAATGAGGGTGGCCTCTTCATCCAACGGCAGTTTACTGATGGGCGTCAGCTCCCCGCGGCTCAGGTAACGACGGGGAAAGTAGTTCAGGAGCTCCCCTGCAGTGTCCAAGCCAAGGTGCTTCTCGATGACGGACGCGGAGCGTTTGCCGATCCTCCGCTCGAGGGGAAGGTGAAGCTCAGTATTCATGCCCGTGCAGGCCTGCCGGAAGGCCTGGGTCGCGCGGCATGGAGAGCTGGCTGACGGAGATATCGGTGGGCTCGCCGAGCGAGCGGATGACTGCCACGGCGGATTCAGCTTCCGGAACGTGGACGTGGACGCGCCACCGGTAGCTGGCTTCTGCGGCGTCCTCGTCGTCATCGTCGTCGTCCCCGCCATCATTCGGTCCCGATGGGCCGCTCGCGCTGCCCACTTGGCTCATGATGACGGAGTCGCCAAGTTCGTCCAGCCGCTGACGGAGCGTGGCAGCGTCCAACGGTGAAAGGCTGATGGTGCACATGACCTCGACGCCGTCGTCGTCGGGCATTCCCGCATGGATGTGCGGATCCTGCAGGTCATAGCCGTGCAGCCCGTCCAGGAGCTCATCCTGGAGTTCTTCCCCAAGCACAGCCGAACGCAGGCAGTCCAGGATCAAGAGCATGCCCACCCCACCCGCATCCACTACCTGCGCGGCGTGTAGCGGCGCGAGTTGGTCCTCGGTTTGCACCACAGCATCCAGCGCGGCATTGACGGCGGCGTCCAGGGCAAGGCCCAGCGCCTGGTTGCTGTCGTCGCCGTTGTGGGCACTATCGCATTCGCCTGCCGCCCTGGCGGCAGCTTCGAGAACGGAGAGCATGGTGCCCGGAACCGGCTCGCTCAAGGCCGACCATGCCCTGATCTGGGCCCGGTTCAGGGCTGCGGCAAGCAGGGGCGCACTGAGGCGGGTGTGCCCGACCAGCGGCTCGGCCATTGCGCACAAAAAGACAGCAAAGAGTGTTCCGGAGTTCCCCCGGGCCTGCTCCATCGCCACCCGTCCGGCCGCGGCCAGAACGGCGCCGACGTCGTTCACCGGTTCGTCGGCGATGGAACGATCTGCGAATGATGCCGCGGCGGAGCGGACAGTGAGGTAGAGGTTCGTGCCGGTGTCGCCGTCGGCCACCGGGAAGATATTGATGGCGTTGAGGCGGTCGCTGTGGTTCCCGAGCGTCGTCTCCGCTTTGCCCAGCCACCGCTTCATGGCGTGCGTATTGGCGGCAATCTTAGTCTGCAAAGTGATCCCATCCCACGGTGTCAGCGGGCATTCCCGCTATCCGGACGCCGCTGTGCTGTCCTTCGGCAACGGCCTGGATCGAGCCTATCGCAGTGAAGCCGGAAGGTAGCTGAACATCTGCTGGAAATGTCACCAGCAGGCCGTGGTCCTCTCCCCCGCCCAGGATCCAGTCCATGGGATCGCGGCCAAGGGGAGCCGAGGCAGCTTCCAAGGGTGCGGCGAGTGCCTTGAGCGCGATGGGATCGAGGTCGAGCGCGACGCCGCTGGCTTCGGCAAGGCGGAAGCCGTCGCGCAAGAGCCCGTCGGAGACGTCCATCATGGCCGTCGCTCCTGCCTTGGCAGCCTGCGGGCCTGCGGCGAGGGGCGGCTGCGGCCGGCACTGGCTGTCCATGAGTGCGCGCTCGGCGGCGTCCAGCTTGCCTACGGGTATGGTGCTTTCGAGCAGGGCCAGGCCGGCTGCGGCACGTCCAACAGTTCCGGCAAGGGCCAGGATGTCTCCCGGCCGGGCCCCGGACCGCAAGACAGCAGGGAGTCCGTGCATTGTCCCGACGACGGCGACGGTCACCGCGATTTCGCGGCCGCGGCCCAAGTCTCCCCCGGCAACCGAACAATCGGCAGCCCCCAAGCCGACGATGCCGGCCGTGAGGCCATCCGCGAAGTCCACGACCCACTGCACCGGGGTGCCGGGCGGCATGGTCAAGCTGACGACGAGGGAGACGGCGGTACCACCCATTGCGTTGATGTCGCTGAGATTCTGGGCTGCCGATTTCCAGCCGACGTCATAGCCTGTAGTCCGGTATCCGTTGTTCCATTCCAGGCGGAAGTCCTGGTCCTGGGTCTGGGTGTCGATGGAAATGAGGGTCCGGCCATCCGGGGCGGCGACGACTGCGGCGTCATCCCCCGGCCCGAGCAGCACGCTGTTGCTGTGGTTCAGGCGCGGAAAGATGCGCGCGAGGAGCTCGCCTTCGGAGAGCTCACCGACAGTCTGTTGTTCTTTGGACACAGCTCTACGCTATCGCGAACCGCCGACAACAAAGAGCTGTCCGTGGCGCCCGCTTCCCCGATCCTCGGCTCGCCGCAGCCGCGATAGGCTTGATCAATGCATCAAACGAAAGCCGCTGTGTACGTCCGCGCCCTCTGTTCCTTGACAGCCGCGGCGGCTTCGGTTCTTGCCCTTGCAGCCTGCTCCCCCGTGGTCGACGTGAAGCCCGCGGCCGATGCCGCGAATGCTGCCTGCGCGCCCATGATGGTTTCGCTCCCGGACACCATCGGCGACGCCGCCCTGCGGAAGACCAATAGCCAGGCCACGGCGGCATGGGGCGACCCGTCGGTGTTGATTCTGCGTTGCGGCGTCAACGTCCCCGGCCCCACCACCGACCGCTGCGTCACCGTCAACGACGTCGACTGGGTCATCAAGGAAGGCGACCCGGTATGGACCCTGACCACGTACGGGCGCGAGCCCGCCACGGAAATCCTCATGGACCCGAACAAGATCAGCTCCGCCACGGTCCTTGCCGATCTGGCGCCTGCGGCGGCGAAAATCAAGGCCGTGCGCAAATGCGTCGGCCAGCCTGAGCTGCTGCAGAACCTGCCCACGAGCACCCCCGGCAAGTAGCAGGCTCAGCCCAGGTCGGTCGTCGGCGCCGGCCGGCTATCAGCGCAGGCCGGTTTTGCGGTTGAGCGCCAGGTAGATGAGTTCGTCGATCAACTCGGCATAGCCCAACCCGGAAGCCGCCCACATTTGCGGATACATGCTCTTCGGGGTGAATCCGGGCATCGTGTTGATCTCGTTGATGATAAGTTCGCCGTCCGGAGTGTAGAAAAAGTCCACGCGGCTGAGGCCTTCGGCACCGACCGCATCGAACGCGGCCGCCGCGAGCTCGCGGACGCGCGCAATAGCCTCGTCGGGAATGTCGGCCGGGCAGCTAAGGGCTGCTGCGCCGTCCTCCACATATTTGGCGTTGAAGTCGTAGAACTCGTGTTCTCCTGGAGCGACGGCGATTTCCCCCGGCATGGAGGTTCGCGGGGCCGCAGTGCCACGTCCTTCAAGGACTGCGCACTCGATTTCGCGGCCAACAATCCCGGCCTCGATCACCAGCTTGAGGTCGTGCCGCCGTGCTTCTTCGATGGCGGCATCCAAATCATCCATCGAATCAACCTTGGAAATTCCCATCGAGGAACCGGCGCGGGCGGGCTTCACGAAGACGGGAAAGCCGAGACGGTCCACGCGCTTGCGCACGGCTTCGGCGTCGTTGATCCATTCGCGGTCAGTGACGGCGACATACGGTCCCACGGTAAGCCCGGCGGCCTCGAAAACGACCTTCATGTAGTGCTTGTCCATGCCAACGGCGGATGCGAGGACTCCCGCTCCAACGTAGCGGGTGTCCGAGAGCTCCAAGAGGCCCTGGATGGTGCCGTCTTCGCCCCACGGGCCGTGCAGGAGCGGAAAGACGACGTCCACGGAGCCCAGTTCCTCGGGCACCGCATTTGGCGCCGTGACGATCAATTGGTGGGCTCCGCCCACCTCGGCGAGGGTTACGGTCTTGCCGGAAGGCAGCACTTCAGGCAAGGCCGAGGCGCTCAGCGACCACTGGCTGATGTCAGCCGAGGGAATCACCCACTGGCCTGACTTGGCTATCCCGATGGGGACGACGTCGTACTTGCTCTTGTCGATGGCGCCCATGACGCCGGCCGCCGTCACGCAGCTGACCGCGTGCTCGCTGGATCGGCCACCAAAGAGCACGGCGACGCGGGGCCGCCGATGTTTGGCCGGCTTCGCGGACCCGGCAGTTCCGGCAGAAGCGGTTGTTCCGGCGGACTCAGCGGTTCCGGCAGACAGGGATTCTTCGGTCACGGTCAGTAATCGCCTTCGGACTTCAGGGAGCGGGCCAGGAGTCTGGGCCCAAGTTCATCAACGGACAGTTTGCCTTCGAGGACGGCCACAACGGCCGCGGTGATCGGCATGTCGACACCGAGTTTCCCGGCTAGTTCGTAGACAGCGTACCCGGATTTGATGCCTTCCGCCGTCTGAGTCATGTGCTCGGTGACCTGTTCAAGGGTCAAACCTTCGCCGAGCAACCGCCCGGCCGTGTGGTTTCGGGACAAGGGCGAAGAACAGGTAGCCACGAGGTCTCCCAGTCCGGCAAGTCCGGCCATCGTGCGCGCTTCGCCGCCCAGGGCAAGAGCCAGCCTCGATGTCTCCGCGAGGCCGCGAGTGATCACGGACGCCTTGGTATTGTCGCCCATTTGCTTGCCTTCGCAGATACCGACGGCAAGGGCAATGACGTTTTTCACGATTCCCCCGATTTCGACGCCGACCACGTCGTTGCTCGTGTAGGGGCGGAAGTACGGCGCGGTGCAGTAGAGCGCGAACGATGCAGCCGTGGCTTCGTCGCTGCAGGCCACCACAGAGGCTGTCGGTTCCTGGCGGGCGATCTCCATTGCCAGGTTGGGTCCCGAAACAACGGCCACGCGTTCCTGCGGAATGTCGAGTTCCTCGGAAATGACTTCGCTCATGCGGGAATCCGTACCGAGTTCAAGGCCCTTCATGAGGGAAACGACCACGGCGCCGGGTGCCACGAGCGGTTTCCATTTGCGCAGTTGAAGCCGAAGCGACTGCGCCGGCACGGCGAGGATCACGATTCCGGCGCCCGCAAGGACCCCGGCCACATCCGTTGAAGCCGTGATGGAGTCTGGCAGTGCAATGTCCTTCAGGTACTGCGTGTTGCGGTGCTCCGCGTTGATCTGGTCGACCACTTCGTCCCGCCGGCCCCAAATGCGGATACTGCGCTCCGCACCGCTCGCAAGTGCAGCATCAGCCAAGACCTTCGCGAACGTCGTACCCCAGGATCCCGCGCCAAGCACGGCCACAACGCCTCTGTCGGCGATGAATTCTTCCCCGGAAGTCACTTCGGTCCGTCCGTACCATTGGTGCCCGAGGTTCCTTCAGTCGCTTGGAAGCGGCCGTGCTTCGACTGGTTGTGGGCAGCAGGGTCCCAGCGTTCCTTCGGCGGTTGTTCCCCGCGCAAGGTAGCAAGAAGCTCCGTGATGGCAACCATGATGATGTCCGTAGCCTCAACCAGGGTGGCCCGGTCCAGCGGCCGGCCCTGGAAAGCGCTGAGGTCCACGGGATCGCCTACCAGGATGCGGGATGTCTTCCGCGGGAACACGTGCAGGCGTTTGGCGTAACGGGGAAACACCTCATGGGCACCCCAATGGGCAATGGGAACCACAGGGGCACCCGTCTGGATTGCCA
Source organism: Arthrobacter sp. S2(2024) (assembly GCF_036662515.1). Lineage (NCBI taxonomy): Bacteria > Bacillati > Actinomycetota > Actinomycetes > Micrococcales > Micrococcaceae > Arthrobacter > Arthrobacter sp. S2(2024). The sequence continues at coordinate 47,110 of NZ_JAYKZI010000002.1, forward strand.
GGCGGGCAGCTCCCGTGTGGCCCTTCATCGGCCACAAATCCGGATCGCGCGTCAGGGTACCCTCCGGATAGATGATGATGGCGCCGCCGGCATCCACCACTTCCTGGGCGGCTTGCAACGAGCGGTTCGCCCCCGTCGTCGAGCGCTCCACGGGAATCTGGTTCGTGGCGCGCAACAGGCTGCCGAGGACCGGCGCCTTGAAGAGGCCCGCCTTAGCGAGGAAATGCGGCGGACGCTTCATGTTGTAGAGCATGTGCCCCACGACGATGGGGTCGATCTCGGTGCAGTGGTTCGGGGCGGCGATGAAGCCACCCGCGGGAAGCTTGTCGGTCCCCTCCCACTTCTTTGCCATGAGGACGTTCATGAGCGGTCGTGCAAGTCCCGCAAGAACAGCGAACATGGCACGGCTCTGGGCCGATTCCTTCAAGGTGTCCCCCGTTACTTGGATTCGGTGAGGTCGAAATCGGCGCCCAGGCCGGCGAGCTTTTCGGTGAAGCGCTCGTAGCCGCGGTTGATGATGTCGATCCCGGTCACCCTGGACGTGCCGGTCGCGGCGAGCGCCGCAATGAGGTGGCTGAATCCGCCACGGAGGTCGGGGATGTCGATGTCGGTTCCCCTGAGCGGAGTGGGTCCTGAGACGACGGCGGAGTGCAGGAAGTTGCGCTGGCCGAAGCGGCAGGGCACGCTTCCGAGGCATTCACGGTGGACCTGGATGGTTGCGCCCATGCGGGTCAGGGCGTCAGTGAAGCCGAAGCGGTTTTCGTACACGGTTTCGTGGACGATCGACACGCCTTCAGCCTGGGTCAGGGCGACCACCAGGGGCTGTTGCCAGTCGGTCATGAAGCCCGGGTGCACATCCGTCTCAAGGACGAGCGGGCTCAGCTTTCCGCCAGGGTGGTAGAAGCGGATGCCGTCCTCGCGGATGTCCATTCCGCCGCCCACCTTGCGGTAGGTGTTGAGGAACGTCATCATGTCCCGCTGGGAAGCGCCCTCCACGAAGATGTCTCCCCGGGTCACCAAGGCAGCCGAAGCCCACGACGCCGATTCGTTGCGGTCTGCCAGTGCGCGGTGGTCGTAGCCACCCAGGTCCCGAACGCCCTCGATCCGGATGGTGCGATCGGTCTGGACGCTGATGATGGCACCCATCTTCTGCAGCACAGCGATGAGGTCGATGATTTCGGGTTCGGTGGCGGCACCGCTGAGTTCGGTGATGCCCTCGGCGCGGGTGGCACTCAGCAGGACCTGTTCCGTGGCTCCCACCGACGGGTACGGGAGTGAGATCTTGGCGCCGTGAAGTCCCTTGGGAGCGGAGATGTGGATGCCGCCCGGGCGCTTTTCGACGACGGCGCCAAACTGGCGGAGCACGTTCAGGTGGTAGTCGATGGGCCGGTCGCCGATCTTGCAGCCACCGAGATCGGGAATGAAGGCTTCTCCGATCGCATGAATCAAGGGACCGCAGAGCAGGATCGGGATACGGGAGTCCCCGGCGTGCGCGTCGATCGCGGTGCTGGACGCCGTCTTCGCATTCTTCGGATCCAGAGTGAGATCGCCGGTGACGGGATCCTTCTGCACAGTCACGCCGTGGAGCTGCAAGAGGCTGGTGACCACCTCGACGTCCTTGATTTCCGGGACGTTCCGCAGCACCGACGGTTCGTTGCCGAGGAGGGAAGCCACCATGGCCTTGGGAACAAGGTTCTTGGCACCTCTGACGGTGACGCGGCCAGTCAAAGGGACGCCGCCGCGGATTGTCAGAACACTACTCATCTATACCGGTTTCCTCACGAGTTGATGCCCCCACACTTACGAAGGCTCCAGCTAAGCATAAAAGCTGACGTTACCGATTCGAAATGCCGGGGCGCGGCGAAGGCCGGCTTTCAGCGACGCGGGGTCACTTACGGCCCATGTTGCCGCCCGGCATGGGCCGTAAGTGACCCCGCGTTCGTGCCCGATCCATGGATAACCCCTCATTCCAACCCCAACGACAACCATGGAGGCACAACGCCGGGATCAGGCCATGGCCACATCCCGCGAAACGCGTCACGCAGACGAAAAGGACCGGCGCACCCGTTCTTTCGGGTGCACCGGTCCTTTCAAGGTACGGAAGCTGCTCGGTTCGCGCTACTGGGTGCGCGCCGGCAGGGTTTTCGGTTTGAAGGAAGGCCTTGTGGCCTCGTAGGCCGTGATGTCTTCCTCGTGCTGGAGCGTCAGTCCGATGTCATCCAGGCCCTCGAGGAGGCGCCAGCGGGTGTAGTCATCGATCTCGAAAGGTGCGACGACGTTTCCGCACTCAACGGTCTTGGACACGAGGTCCACCTTGACTTCGGTGCCGGGCGCGTTTTCAAGGACTTTCCAGATGAGCTCGATGTCGTCCTGGGCAAGCTCGGCCGCCAGGAGGCCTTGCTTTCCCGAGTTGCCGCGGAAAATATCCGCGAACCGGGACGAGAGCACGGCTTTGAAGCCGTAGTCCTTCAGCGCCCAGACTGCGTGCTCGCGGGATGAACCGGTACCGAAATCGGGTCCCGCCACCAGCACGGAGCCGGCGTTGAAGGGTTCCTGGTTGAGGATGAAGGACGGGTCCTTCCGCCACGCCGAGAACAGGGCGTCCTCGAAACCGGTACGCGTAATCCGCTTCAAGTAGACCGCGGGAATGATCTGGTCCGTGTCCACATTGCTCTGGCGCAGCGGGACACCGATGCCAGTGTGGGTGGTGAACTTTTCCATGGGGCCCTCCTAGGCGGCGTCGGTGGTGGTGGATGCGGAAACAGAGGCGGGCTCCAGGTCCGAAGGCGAGCTCAGCGTTCCGCGGACTGCCGTGGCTGCGGCGACTACCGGCGAAACCAGGTGGGTACGTCCGCCCTTGCCCTGGCGTCCTTCGAAGTTGCGGTTCGAGGTGGAGGCACAGCGCTCCCCCGGTTCCAGCTGGTCCGGATTCATGCCCAGGCACATGGAGCAACCGGCGAAGCGCCATTCAGCGCCGAATTCCTTGAACACCTTGTCCAGGCCCTCGGCTTCGGCTTCAAGGCGGACGCGTGCCGAGCCGGGGACCACGAGCATGCGGACCTTGGGGTCCTTTTCGCGCCCGCGTATGACATCGGCGGCGGCCCGGAGGTCCTCGATGCGGGAGTTCGTGCAGGATCCGAGGAAGACCGTGTCCACCCGGATGTCCTTCATGGGCGTCCCGGCTTCGAGGCCCATGTACTGCAGCGCGCGCTCGGCAGCCAGCTTGGCGTTCTCGTCACCGAAGTCCGCGGGGAACGGCACTGCCTCGTTGAGCGAAATGCCCTGGCCCGGGTTGGTCCCCCAGGTCACGAACGGCTCCAAGGTATCGGCGTCGAGGTCCACCTCGACGTCGAAAGTTGCGTCGTCGTCGGTGTGCAGCGTGTTCCAGTATTCGACGGCGGCATCCCACTCGTCGCCCTGGGGGGCGTGCGGGCGGCCGTACATGTAGTCGTACGTCGTCTGGTCCGGGGCCACCAGGCCAGCGCGGGCGCCGGCCTCGATGGACATGTTGCAGATGGTCATGCGGGCATCCATGGAGAGCGCCCGGATGGCCGAGCCGCGGTACTCCAGGACGTAGCCCTGCCCGCCGCCGGTGCCGATCTTGGCAATGACTGCAAGGATGATGTCCTTCGCCGAAACGCCCGGACGCAGGGTGCCTTCAACGTTGATGGCCATGGTCTTGAACGGCTTGAGGGACAGCGTCTGGGTGGCCATGACGTGTTCCACCTCGGAAGTGCCGATACCCATGGCGAGTGCTCCGAAGGCGCCGTGGGTCGAGGTGTGTGAATCGCCGCAGACAACCGTCATGCCGGGCTGGGTGAGGCCCAACTGGGGTCCGACAACGTGCACAATGCCCTGCTCGGCGTCGCCGAGCGAGTGCAGGCGGACTCCGAACTCCTTGCAGTTGTTCCGCAAGGTCTGGATCTGGGTGCGGCTGGTCAGATCGGCAATCGGCTTGTCGATGTCCAGGGTCGGAGTGTTGTGGTCCTCCGTGGCGATCGTGAGGTCCGGGCGGCGCAGGGGTCGTCCAGCAAGGCGCAAGCCCTCAAAGGCCTGCGGGGAGGTCACCTCATGCACGAGGTGCAGGTCGATGAACAGAAGATCGGGCTGGGCGTTGGCTCCTTCGCCTTCGCCCTTGCGCACCACGTGCGCATCCCAAACTTTCTCGGCCAGTGTCTTTCCCACGGCCTGCTCCCTTCACTGCGGTTGGCTTGACTACTTCCACTGAACATCAGTGATCCGAACTGCGCCAGTGAAACAACTTGCATCTCAGATATTGAGACGGCAATATCATTACATGGACAATTCTAGTGGAGTCGGCGTCATCGATAAAGCGGCCCAGGTGCTCGACGCACTTGAGGCGGGGCCAACCACCTTGGCTCAACTTGTGGCGGCAACAGGTCTGGCCCGCCCCACGGTGCACCGCCTTGCGCTGGCGCTCGTCCACCACCGCCTCGTGAGCCGCGACATCCAAGGGCGTTTTGTCCTCGGCAGCCGCCTTGTCGAGCTTGCTTCGGCAGCCGGCGAAGACCGGCTCATCGCTTCCGCAGGCCCCGTCTTGATCCAGTTGCGCGACGCCACCGGAGAGAGCGCCCAGATCTTCCGACGCCAGGGCGACTGGCGCGTCTGCGTTGCCTCGGCCGAACGTCCGATCGGCCTGCGCGACACCATTCCCGTAGGCACACAGCTCTCCATGAAGGCCGGCTCCGCCGCCCAGATCCTGCTGGCATGGGAAGACCACGACCGCCTCTTGGACGGACTTCAGAACGCCCGGTTCACGCCGACAGTGCTGGCAGGAGTACGACGCCGGGGCTGGGCCCAGAGCCTCGGCGAACGCGAGCCTGGAGTCGCCTCGGTCTCCGCACCCGTGCGCGGCCCTTCCGGCCGGGTCATTGCTGCGGTGTCCATCTCCGGCCCCATCGAGCGCCTGACCCGCCAGCCCGGACGCCTGCATGCCGAAGTCGTCTGCAACGCCGCCCGGGTACTGACCGAAGCCCTGCGCAAGAACAACGACTAAGCGCTTCCCGTTTCCCGCCAGCCTCCCCGTCTGCGCCCCTCCTGCAGACGGGCGCAGGTAGGGTAGGCGCATGAACAGCTTTGCCGTGTTCCTGCGCGGGATCAACGTGGGCGGGATCAACATCAAGATGGCCGACCTCAAAGCAGCCCTGAAGGCGTACCCCTTCACCGACGTCAAGACCTTGCTGGCCAGCGGCAACGTGGTGCTCCGGAGCGAGCTCGACGCAGCGGGAGTCAAGGACGAATTCGAAAAGTGCTTGAGGTCGGCATTTGGCTACGACGCCTGGGTGGTGGTCCTGAGCTCCGAAAGGGTTGCCGAACTAGTGGAAGCCTGCCCCTATCCGGCAGACGATAAAACCACGCACAGCTACATCACGCTCGCCTCGGACGCGGCCATGCTGGACGAACTATTCAACGCCGGCGCGGCCCTCGGCGCACCAGGGCAGGGCGGCGTCGAGCAAGTCCGGCTGGGTCCCGAGGCGACGGCGTGGCTAGCCCCGGCGGGAGGAACCTTGGACAGCCCCTTCAGCAAGCTCTCCGCAAAGACCCGCTACAAGGCGAGCACCACCACGCGGAACCTCCGCACGCTCATCAAGGTCAGGGATGCTGCAGAGGCCCTTCAGAAGACCACCTGAGCTGCCAGCCGTACTGCTCCCCCTTTATTGAGGGGAGAAATCCACACGAACTTTGGGCAAAGAAAAATCCCCCGGAACCTGATGGTTCCGGGGGATTCATTTTGTGACCCCAGCGGGATTCGAACCCGCGTTACCGCCGTGAGAGGGCGGCGTACTAGGCCGCTATACGATGGGGCCTTGCACTTTGTTTTACTGCCATATTGAATACCGCTTCCGGCATTCAAGCTGAATGAGTATTTCATACATCCAGCATTGTTTCAAATCGGCGAACCGTTTTGAAACTCCAAATTCCCGCGCAAATTCGCGGATTATTCAGAGCTGGGATACCAGGACTCGAACCTAGAATGACGGTACCAGAAACCGTAGTGTTGCCAATTACACCATATCCCATTGGCGCTTTTAGGCCGGATTCGATGGCGTAAACCTTCGCTCCGTGCCCCTCAGCACGAGTAATTACTTTACCCGAGACTTTCGATGCACACAAATCGACCGCGCACGCCCGCGCACGCCCGATGCGCACCTCGACAATCCCCCGGCAAGGATGACGACATCGAAAAAACCCTTGCAATCGGCAGGGTCTTAGCTTTACTCTCGGTAAGTTACCAATCGGTAACCAACGCCACGCACTTGTTTCGTGGCACAGCTACAGGCCGGGTCGCCTGTTAGCTGCGTCACATGGGGGGATCCCTGGCAGCAGCGCCGCTGTCGGGAAAGTCATCGAGAGGAATTGCCCATGACACCGAACCCTGCAACTGCCACCAGAACGCGGAGCCGTGCCCAGATAATCGCCATTGCCGTGCTCGCACTCCTGTTGATCGCGCTCCTCGGCTTCTACACCCTGGTCATTGGGAAGATCGCGGCGGGGTCGGCGCAGCTGAATGACGGCGCAGGCCAGGCATCCGCCGGCGCAGGCCAGCTCAAGGACGGCGCGGCAAGGCTTGCGGGTGGAGCTGCGGAAGCCGGGACAGGTGCGGCCAAGCTGGCTGATGGCGCGTCAAAAGTCCAAAACGGAATCCAAGGCAAACTAGCCCCGGGAGCCCAGCAGTTGAAGGACGGAGCCGACAAACTCGCAACAGGGGCCGTGAAAATCCAGAATGACGTCAACGCCAAGCTTGCGCCGGGAGTCTACAAAGTGGACGACGGCGCACAGAAGCTCGCGGCGGGTGCCCTGCAGCTTTCCGCGGCACTGACTCCGACGCCGGGCGGCAATGCTGAAAACAATCTCGGAGACGGCGCCACCCAACTAAACAACGGTGCGAACCAGCTCAACAGCGGAGCCGCCCAGCTCAACTCCGGTGCCGCCCAACTCGACGCAGGTGCTTCCAGGCTCGCGGCGGGCACCGACCAGCTGAAAGGCGACCCGGGTGCCGGAGACGATCCCACCAAGGGAACCGGCTCCGCTGCGTTGGCCCAGGGGCTCCAGCAGCTCGCCGACGCCGCCAACGGTATCCAGGGCGTGGTGCCCCTGGCAACGCTGAAGGCCCAGATCAATGCGCTCAACGACGGCGCGCACCGCCTTGACGCCGGAGCCTCGCAATTGCAGGCCGGAGCTGGCCAGCTTTCGGCCGGAGCGGCGCAACTGCACGCCGGCACCGGACGGCTCGCCGACGGCACCGGGAAGCTGGCAGCAGGGACCGGCAAACTGACGGACGGTTTCGCCATCCTCGCCCAGAAGCTCAATAGCCAGGATCCGGCGTCCCCGGGCGTGGTTCTGGGAACCCAAATGCTCGCCGATGGAACCGCAAAGATCCGCGTGGGCATGGACGGCGTACCTGGCGACCCTGAGCATCCGGGCCTCCTCAAAGCCACCGCCAGCATGACGGACGGCACGTCCCGCTTGGCTGCAGGCACGGACTCGCTGATGACAGGGATCAAGGGCAGCCCTGCTGATCCTTCCTCACCCGGTCTCCTTGACGGTTCCACTGCGTTGGCAGCGGGCGCCTCCAAGTTGTCCGATGGAAACGCCAAACTGGCAGCAGGCTCAGCCAAGTTGTCCACCGGTGCCGACAAACTCGCGGACGGAAATGCGCGGATCGCGGCGGGCACCGCGGAACTGCATCAAGGAGCTGCGGCGGTGTCGCCGTCGAGCATGGCTGAAAAGTCGGATACCGGCACGGCGCTCGGACTTGTGGGCGTCCTGGGAGCGGGTTCCATCGGAACGTTCGTATTCCTGCGGAAGTTCCGGCTGGGCGCTTAGCTGCAGAGCTTCAGGCGAGCAGCCGGGTCAAGGAGTCTATTTCCCGGCCGGAAAAGTCGGAGGCGAGCTCACCAGTGCGATTCAACCAGATGCCCAGCAATCCTGCAGCAGTGGCGCCGTCGGCGTCGAGAAGGCGGTTGTCTCCCACAAAAAGGGTCTCGGCCGGGGTGGTGCCCAAGCGACGGACCCCTTCCAGGTAAATGGCGGGGTCCGGCTTGGGCACGCCTACGGTGTCCGTTCCGACAAGGACCGAGACCCGGGCAAGCCCCGCACTGTCGAGCTTGACCCGCTGGTAGTCGTGAACGTTGTTGCTCACGGCGCCGTAGGGGATGCCCGCGGCGTCGAGAGCGTCGAGGACGGGCAGGACGTCGCTGAACGCCCTGACATAACTGGGCTGTAGGCGCGAGTAGTCATTGAGCCACGTGTGGGAGTCCTCTCCCCCGAGCTCCACACCGAAATGCCCAAGGGCCGCGCGGCCACGGAGGAGCCGCTGCTCGTTGAACGTCAATTCACCGGCTAGGTACCGGTCATAGAAATGCGTGGTTTCGTGCGTGAAGATCCGTCCGAACTTCTCCCACCCGGCCTGGTCCAGGCCGGGCAGGAGGTGTTCGCTCACGTCACGCAAGGCCGTGGTCATGGCGTACTCAAGGTCCACCAGGGTGTCGTCGATGTCGAACAGGACACCGCGGACCGTGCCGAATGACTCATGAAGTGCGTTGATCACGGAGTGCCTGAACTAGCCGCGGAACGCGCGCAGGCGGGTGAGCGAGGAATCCTTGCCCAGGATGACCATCGATTCGAACAGCGGCGGCGAGATGCGGCGGCCGGAGATTGCCGTGCGCACCGGGCCGAACGCGAGGCGCGGCTTGATCCCAAGACCTTCCACCAACGCTTGCTTGAGCGCTGCCTGGATGCTTTCCGCTGTCCAGTCGGCGAGGGGTTCCAGCGCAACCAACGCGGCGTCCAGCACCTCGACCAGGTTCTCGGGAAGTCCCTTGCGGGCGTCCTCGGCGATGTCGATCGCGTCGTCCTTCTTGAACAGGAAGGCGAGCATCTCGGGAGCTTCGCCCAGCAGGGTGATCCGTTCCTGGACCAGCGGCGCGGACTCGGCAAGGATCTCTTCCTGGCGCGGAGTCAGGATCTCCCCCACGAAACCTGCGGCACGCAGGTACGGCACGAGCCTCTGACGGAAGTCCTCGGGCGTGAGCATGCGCACGTGCGTACCGTTGATGGCCTCGGCCTTCTTGATATCGAAGCGCGCAGGGTTGCCCAGGACATCGTGGATATCGAAGTTGGCCACGAGCTGCTCCACGGTGAAGATATCCTCATCGGCGCTCAGCGACCAGCCCAGGAGTGACAGGTAATTGAGCAATCCTTCACGGATGAACCCACGTTCACGGTGCAGGAACAGGCTGGATTCCGGATCGCGCTTGGAAAGCTTCTTGTTGCCCTGGCCCATGACATAGGGAAGGTGGCCGAACTCGGGCATGTACTCAGCCACGCCGATGGCGTAAAGCGCGCGGTAGAGGGCGATCTGCCGGGGAGTGGAGCTGAGCAGGTCCTCGCCGCGGAGGACGTGCGTGATGCCCATGAGTGCATCGTCCACGGGGTTCACGAGCGTGTACAGCGGAGCTCCGTTGGCACGCACCACAGCGAAGTCAGGCACGGATCCCGCCTTGAACGTGATCTCCCCGCGCACAAGGTCGTTGAAGGTCAGGTCTTCGTCCGGCATGCGCAGGCGCAGCACGGCATTGCGGCCCTCGGCCTTGTACTGGGCGAGCTGTTCCTCGGTGACGTGCCGGTCAAAGCCGTCGTAGCCGAGCTTAGGATCCCGCCCTGCGGCGCGGTGCCGTGCTTCGATCTCCTCGGGAGTGGAGTACGACTCATAGATGTGACCGCCGGCCTTGAGCTTGGCGATGACGTCCTGGTACATGTCGCTGCGCTGCGACTGGCGGTACGGTTCGTGCGGCCCGCCAACCTCGACGCCCTCGTCCCAGTCGATGCCGAGCCACTTCAACGCGTCAAGCAGTTGGTGGTAGCTCTCCTCGCTGTCGCGGGCCGAATCGGTGTCCTCGATCCGGAAAATCAGCTTGCCACCCGTGTGCCGCGCGTAGGCCCAGTTGAAGAGGGCCGTGCGGATCAACCCAACGTGCGGAGTTCCCGTAGGTGAGGGGCAGAACCGGACGCGGACCGGGGTTTCGGCGTTTACGGCGGGAATGGCGGCAGAGTTCGGCGCAGCAACAGTAGTCATAGTGGTTCCAACTTTACCCCGTGGCGGTGGGCGGAATGCCCAGTGCCAGCGGGTCCAGAGCGACCGGCTGGGCGGAACGCCGAGCCTCTTAGCGGCGGACTACCGGGTTGGACAAGCGGCCGATGCCTTCGATCTCGATCTCGTAGCGGTCGCCCTCCTGGACCAGCCCGACGCCGGCAGGAGTCCCGGTCATGATGACATCACCCGGAAGCAGGGTGAAAGCCTGCGAAACGATCGACACCAGCTCGCGCACGCTGCGGATCATCTGGTTCGTGCTGCCGTCCTGGCGGAGTTCGCCATTGAGCCAGCCCTTGATGGCCAGGTCTTCGGGATCGAGTTCCGTCTCGATCCACGGGCCGAGCGGCGCGGAGGTGTCAAAGCCCTTGGCACGCGCCCACTGCAGGTCCGTCTTCTGGACGTCGCGGGCCGTGAGGTCGTTGCCGCAGGTGTAACCGAAAATGACGTCGTCCACGCGGTCCTCGGGCACGTCCTTGCAAATGCGGCCGATGACGACGCAGAGTTCCGCTTCGAAGGAGACTTCCTCCGAGAACTCAGGCAACACGATCGGATCGTTGGGGCCAACGACGGCGGTATTCGGTTTCAGGAACAGCAAGGGGTGCTGCGGAACTTCATTACCGAGTTCCCGGGCATGCTCGGCGAAGTTCCGTCCGACGCCGATGACCTTGCTGCGGGGAATAATCGGGGCCAGAAGGCGAACGTCCTCCAGCTTGTGGCGGACCGAGGTCCGCTCGACGCCGTTGAAGAAGGGGTCGCCGTGGATGACAGTGATCATTTCACTGCCTGGCTCACCTTCAACGACGCCGTAGACGGGATCAGAATCAACAACAAACCGGGCGATACGCATGGGTTCTAGCGTACCGTCCGCCGGCGGCCGCTATGCGCGCACTGAAGAGGTGCCCGCTAGCCGCGCAGATAGTCCAATTGCGCCGCCACCGAAGTTTCAGCTGCCCAGCGCACGGAAGGATCGACGTCGGGATACACCGCATCGGTGACAGCTTGGACTTCGGCTTGGGCGCCGAGGCGCGCGAGTGCTTCACGGATTTGGTCCAGGCGCATCTCCCTGTGGGCCCGGTACTCGCGGCACACGGCGTCGACGGCTGGCAGGACGGGGCCGTGTGCGGGCAACAGCGTCGCCGGACCGAGGCTTTCGAGCTTGTCGAGGCTGGAGAGGTAATCCCCCAGCCGTCCGTCAGGATAGTCCAGGACGGTGGTGCCCCGCCCCAGGATGGTATCGCCCGTCAGCACCGAGCCGTCCGGTCCGTCGCCCGGAAGGTGGAAGCAGACTGAGTCCGAGGTATGGCCCGGCGTGGCAAGAACCCGGATCTCAACGCCTCCGGCCTCGATGACCTCGCCACCGCGCAACGGCTCGCCGCCGTGGCAATAGGCGGGATCCGCCGCACGGACGGGCGCGCCGGTGAGTTCGTGGAACACCTCAGAGGCCTCGGTGTGGTCCTTGTGGCGATGGGTGATGAGAACGAGCTCCACAGGCCCCGCGGCGGCCAGGGCCGCGAGGTGCGATTCGTCGAGCGGCCCGGGATCCACGACGACCACTCCAGCAGCGTCCGGCGCGGCAATGACGTACGAGTTGGTGCCGTCAAGGCTCATCGGACCCGGATTAGGCGCGAGCCGCGAGCGGGTGAGGTGGCTGCTGTTCTGGAAAGTGGCGTCATTGACCGGATTCACTTCTCCATCTTGGCACACGCCAAGTGGCGGGACCTTGGACGGGAAGCCCGGTTCCGCGAGCCAGGAACCAAGAGGCAGGCACGGCACACGACGTAACATGGTGCCAAGGAACTGGGACGGATACATGTGGACAGTTGCGGAGGAGGAGCCGAATTGTTGCGGAATCACACCCGACGAAGAGAACTTCTCCGGACGACGACGGCGATCGCCACCGCCTGCCTTTCCGTCCTCGCACTCCTCAGCGCCTGTTCCTCCGACACCGGACCGCGGTCCGCCGCGGCCCAGCCCACCGTGGTGATCATCGGAGACTCCCTCAGCACGGGTCACGGCACCTCGCCTGACGAGGCCTGGCCAAAGCTGGTGGAGAACGATCCCGGCTTTCAACAGCTCCAAGCGACCATCGTCAATGCTGCACGGGATGGCAGCGGCTACGTCAGTGTCGGCGAGGACGGATCGACCTTCGGTTCCCAAGTGGACACAGCGGTAACCGACGAGACCCGCCTGGTGCTGTTCTTTGGTTCCGAAAACGATATGGGAACGGCCGCAGGAGAAACCGAGGCTGCGGCCACGCGGTCGTTCGCCTCAGTCAAGTCCCGCGCTCCCCAAGCCGACATCGTCGTGGTCGGGCCGCCGTCGTACACGAGCACGCCCGAAGCCGAAAGGCTCGACATCCGCGACCAGGACAAGGCCGCTGCCCTGAAAGCCGGCGCGCACTTCGTTGATCCGATCGACCTCGGCTGGATCATGGACGATGCCGCGGAGCTCATTGGTCCCGACGGCGATCACCCGTCCGCGGCGGGCCAGCAATATCTGCAGGCCAAGATGGAAGCGCTCATCGGACCGCGGATCCAGCAAGCCAGCACCGGTAACAACCAGCTCACTGGTTAACGGCGACGGCGACCCTGCCACCAGGGTGGGATGCCGCCGTCGGGCATTTTCCAAGACAGGGCCCACTCCGGCGAGGGACCCAAGCCACGCTTGCGAGGCTTGGGAGCCGGTGGGGACTTAAGCCAGTCGGGTGAGCCAGCCGTGCGTGTCCTCGACCGTTCCGGTCTGGATGCCGAGCAACTGCTCGCGGATGGCCATGGTGGTTTCACCTGCCTTGGCGTCCTCGGAACCGATGAACTCGGTCTTGTCCTTGAGGACGCCGATGGGGGTGATGACGGCGGCGGTTCCGCAAGCAAAGACCTCGGCGATTTCGCCGGAGGCCACGCCGTCGCGCCACTCGGCGAGGGTGATCTTCCGTTCGGAAACCTCGCGGCCCATGTCCTTCGCCACCTGGATGACGGAAGAACGGGTCACGCCTTCGAGGATGGTTCCGGTGAGTGCCGGAGTGACGAGTGAACCGTCCTTCATGACGAAGAAGACGTTCATGCCCCCGAGTTCCTCGACGGCATCGTCGTTGAAGTGGTCCAGGAAAAGGACCTGCTTGCAGCCGTTCTCTTCGGCTTCCATCTGGGCAATCAGGGACGCGGCGTAGTTTCCACCGCACTTGGCTGCACCGGTGCCGCCGCGGCCGGCGCGCGCGTACTCACGGGAGATCCAGATGGATACCGGCTTGAGTTCGCCGCCGAAGTAGTTGCCGGCCGGAGAAGCGATGACCCGGAAGGAGACCTCGCGGGCTGCGCGGACACCCAGGAAGGCTTCCGTCGCGATCATGAACGGACGCAAGTACAGGGCTTCGCCGTCGCCGGACGGAACCCATTCCTTGTCCGCCTGCACGAGTTCGCGGATGGCGCCGAGGAAGTACTCCTCGGGCAGTTCCGGGAGGGCCAAGCGGCGTGCCGACTTGTTCAGGCGGGCGGCGTTGGCCTCGGGACGGAACGTCCAAACGGAGCCGTCAGCGTGGCGGTATGCCTTGAGGCCTTCGAAGATCTCCTGGCCGTAGTGCAGCACTGCCGCCGAAGGGTCCAGGGAAATCGGTCCGTAGGCCTCGACGCGGGCACTGTGCCAGCCGCCCTTGCCCTGGGTGTCGACGCTGTAGTCGACAATGACGGTGTTGTCGGTGAAGTAGTCGCCAAATCCCGGGTTTGCCAGGATAGCTGCACGCTCCTCAGCAGACTTCGGGGTCTCCGAGAGCTGCTGGCTGAATTCGACGCCGTGGGCAGTCTGAGTCATGTTTCCTCCAGTCGGCTACCAGGCAGAGCAAACCATCTCTTGGAGGATATGGTTCAGCGACGGACCACGGCAGCAGTAAATAATTCAAGTAAAGCTTACGCCCGGGTACAGACCCGCAGTGCCAGTACGGGCCCTAGAGTGCGGCAGCGATGGCATCGCCGACGGCAGCGGTGCTGCGGCTGTCGCCGTTGCGGCTTTCGATGTCGGCGACGACGGCGGCTTCGATCCTGCGGGCTGCGCTCGTGTAGCCGAGGTGGTCCAGCAACAAGGCCGCGGACAGGATGGCGGCGGTTGGATCCGCCTTCTGCTGTCCGGCGATATCCGGGGCGGAGCCGTGGACGGGTTCGAACATGGAGGGCGCGGTGCGGTCCATGTTGATGTTGCCCGAGGCCGCGAGACCGATCCCGCCGGTGATGGCGGCGGCGAGGTCAGTGATGATGTCTCCGAAGAGGTTGTCGGTGACGATCACGTCGAAGCGGGAGGGGTCGGTCACCATGAAGATGGTGGCGGCGTCGATGTGCAGGTAGTCGTGGGTGACCTCGGGGAATTCCTTGGCCACGGCCTCCACGGTGCGCTTCCACAAGTGGCCTGCGAAGACCAGGACGTTGTGCTTGTGGACGAGGGTGACGTGCTTTCGGGGACGCTCGCTGGCGCGGCGGAAGGCGTCACGGACAACGCGCTCGACGCCGTGGGCCGTGTTGAGCGATACCTCGGTGGCAACCTCGTGGGGGGTGCCCCCGCGGAGCGTACCGCCGTTGCCGACGTACGGACCTTCGGTGCCTTCGCGGACCACGATGAAATCGATGTCGCCGGGATTGGCCAGCGGGCTGCCCACCGTCCCGTAGAGCCGCGAAGGGCGCAGGTTCACGAAGTGGTCAAGGCTGAAGCGGAGCTTGAGCAGCATTTCGCGTTCGATGATGCCTGAAGGAATGCGGGTGTCCCCCGGTGCCGCACCGACGGCGCCGAACAAGATCGCATCGCGGGTACGCAGATCGGCCAGGACCTCGTCCGGGAGGGTCTCGCCGGTTTCAAGCCAGTGCTGGGCTCCGAGCTTGTATTCGGTCTGCTCGAGGGTGACGCCTTCTTCGGCGACAACCTTTTCCAGGACTTTGAGGGCTTCGGCAATGACTTCGGGGCCAATGCCGTCGCCGGGAATGACAGCCAGGTTGATCGTTGCGGCGGGTTGCGTTGCACTCATGTTTTCAGACTGCCAACGCATCCACATGTTGGTCAAAATCGTCTCACCATTTGAGCGCTCGAAGTCCATGCGGAGCGCGCCTCGGGAGAAGCTACTGGCCTGGAACAAGTGAAGCTACCACCGCGACATTCTTGCCCCAGAGGTCCTGCGTGTAGCAGCTGATCAGGACCAGGCGGTTGGGCACCGCTGTCCAGACGGGACTGTCTTTCAAAGTCGATTTTGTGTAGGTGGTGACGGAGTCGACTTTGTATGTCATCGCTCCCGTTGCCGTGACGACTTTGAGCTCGTCCCCCGGTGCCGCTGCATAGCTGAGGTGGTTGAACGGCGCGTCGAGCCCTTCCCAACTGTGCCCGATGACGTAAGTGGTATTCGTCGATCCCGCTCCGGGGGTACCGAAGGGACTGAGCCAATATCCGTCCATCGTTTCCGGCGGCTCGATGCTCTGCCCGCCAGCAGGGTCCGGTCGCAGCGGATGAACCAGCACATCCAGGCCAACCGCCGGATAGGTAATCTGCACCGGGGCCGACGCCGCGGGCAGGTGCGTTCCCGCCGCAGTGGCAGGAGCGCCCACCGCCGCGCGGTTCGGCTCGGCCTTGCCCGCGGGAGCCGCCGTCGAAAGCGCCCGATTCCCTGAGTCGAAAGCGGCCGGGTTCTGGCCGGATACGCCATAGACCAGCCAGGCACCAAGCAGCCCTCCGGCGCAGATCGTCAACACGAGAAGATCCCTGGAACTGATCAGCAGGCCACGGACGCGAAGTGCGTGAGGCTGCCGCGTGAAGCGGTGACGGGCCATGACCACTCCTGGAGATAGTGAAGCAGGTGGCGGGGTGCCGCCCATCGTAGTGCGGCACCCGGCCGGGTTTGCCTAGTGCCTGGCCCTGCGGGCCCGCACCCCGCTCCTCGCGACTACGAACACAGCCACGGCACTGAAGAGACCAGTCAGGCCGGCAAGCCACGCGGGAATACCTGTGTCCGCCTTCCCGCCAACGGCCGTCTGGACGTTGTAGCCCACGTAAGTGATGGGGGCGTCCGGAGTGGCTGCGGCACCGGCCGCAGCTGGAATGACGGCTGTGGGCACAGTCGCCGACGGAGTGACGGCTGCGGGCACGGTCGCCGCAGGGGCAGCGACCGGAGGAACCACGGGGGTGACGACCGGCTGGGTGGAGACGGGTTCCACGTGCTCCACGGGCGGGGTGGTCACCGCCGGGCTCGTCACCGGATCCGCAGGCGGGCTCGTTACCGGATCCGTCGGCGGGCTCGTCACCGGGTCCGTCGGCGGGCTCGTCACCGGGTCCGTCGGGGTAATCAGCGGCAGGCCGGCCACCTCACAACCGGCGTTAAGAATGGCGATGTTTTCCGGGGTGAGGTTTTGTCCGTTGGGCATGTAATCGCCTGCGTTTGCAGGAACGATGTCGTTGGTGTCGGCGATATGCCCGGACAGCGCCGACAAGTTGATGGTCACCGCTACGTAGGGGTTCGACGCCGAATGCGTGGCGTGGCAAATGGTGATCTTGTCTGAGGGAGCAGCGTTCGCCGACACCGTGGCACCCAGCAATCCCAGGCCCACGACCCCCAGGGTCGCAATGGTTCGTTTCATTTCGGTCCCTCCACATCAGGTCCGAGCTGACCAGACTTTGCGGAGTAACCGTCTTCGAGACCCAGGAAGGACAAGTACGGGAGACCTCAATAAGCGAGATGAATCTTGACAGTTACTCCCCAGAAAGTGTCATCAGTTCGCTTGCTCTTCAGGCTAGGTTTCGGTCTCCTGATTAACGCGAGTGGCGGGTACGCGTTTACCGGCAGGAAACAGCGTCCCTTGTCCCGGCTGCTACCTGCGCCGAGTGGATCCCCACTCGCCAGCGCGAAGAGATCACTTGGAAGTCCAGCGAGCCGCCGGATCCGCCTCGGGACGCTCACCAATCATGGGACGGGAAAGGGAACACCCCCTCACCCGGTGGGATGAGGGGGTGTCACGCGCAGCAAGAGTGAGCGGGCGTCCGCCCAAAAGGCGACTTAAGTGAGCGGGCGTCCGCCCAAAAGGCGACTTAAGTGAGCGGGCGTCCGCCCAAAAGGCGACTTAAGTGAGCGGGCGTCCGCCCAAAAGGCGACTTAAGTGAGCAGGCGTCTAGGACTCGGTGGGCTCCTCGTAACGCGGGAAGATCGGGGCCGGCGGCGGGAGCTCCGTACCGGGGACGATCGGCGTGGCGACGGCCGCGAACTGGCGGGGCTCGCCGTCGGGCTGTCCCAGGACCTCAAGCAGCTTGGCGGCCGACGTCGGCATGACCGGCTGGGCGAGGATCGCCACGATGCGGACAACCTCCAGCGTGACGTACAGGACCGTGTTCATGCGCTCGACGTCGGTCTTGCGCAGCACCCACGGGGCCTGCTCGGCAAAATACGCGTTGGTGTCGCCCAGCACGGCCCAGATTGCTTCGAGGGCACGGCTGAATTCCTGCTTCTCGAAAGCCGCGCGGGCCACGTCCAAAAGTCCGGCGGCCTGGGCAAGCAGCGCGGAGTCCTCTGCCGAGAAGTCTCCCGGAACCGGAACCCTGCCTTCGCAGTTCTTGGCCACCATGGACAGCGAACGCTGCGCCAGGTTGCCGAAGTTGTTCGCGAGATCGGCGTTCATGCGGCCCACGATCGCCTCGTGGTTGTAACTGCCGTCGGCGCCGAACGGAACTTCGCGGAGGAAGAAGAATCGCACCTGGTCCAGGCCGTACTGCTCCACGAAGTCCTTGGGGGCCACCACGTTGCCGAGGGACTTGGACATCTTGACGCCATTGTTGGTCAGGAAGCCATGGATCATGACGCGCTTGGGCAGTTCCAGGCCCGCGCTCATCAGGAAGGCGGGCCAGAAGATGGCGTGGAACCGGGAGATGTCCTTGCCGATGATGTGGACGTCGGCGGGCCAGAACTTACGGAACGCCTCAGAATCGGCATCAGGGTAACCGACTCCCGTCAGGTAATTGGTCAGCGCATCAACCCACACGTACATGACGTGTTTGTCGTTGCCCGGCACCGGGACACCCCAGTCGAAAGTCGTCCGGCTGATGGACAGGTCCTGAAGACCCTGCTTGACGAAGCTGATGACCTCGTTGAAGCGGTACTGGGGGGCGCCGAACTCCGGCTGCTCCTCGTACAAGGCCAGCAACTTGTCCTGGTAGGCGGACAAGCGGAAGAAGTAGCTCTCCTCCGCGGTCCACGTTACTTCGGTATCCGTACCGCGCGAGTAGCGGACGCCGTCGTCCTTCAGTACTGTCTCGTCTTCGGTGTAGTAAGCCTCGTCGCGGACCGAGTACCAGCCCTCGTATTTGGACAGGTAAATGTCCCCCTTGGCTTCCATCTTCTTCCAGATGGCCTGGGAGGCGGCATAGTGGTCGGCATCCGTGGTGCGGATGAACCGGTCGTAGGAGATGCCCAAGGCAGCGTGGGCGGCCTTGTAGATTTCGGCATTCCGGTCCACGAGTTCCTTGGGCGTGATGCCTTCCTTCTCCGCAGCCTGGGCAATCTTCATGCCGTGCTCGTCCGTGCCGGTCAGGAACATCACGTCATAGCCATCGAGGCGCTTGAACCGGGCCATCGCGTCGGTGGCGATGTACTCGTAGGCATGCCCGATATGCGGCTCGCCGTTCGGGTAGGTAATGGCGGTGGTGATGTAGAACGGGGGTTTATCTGGAGACGTCACTCTACGAAGTTACCTTCTCTTGGAGATGGAAAGACCGGACCGGCCGCATGTGACGGCCGGTCCGGAAGCAGCGGGCTACTAGTTCAATTCAGTCAGCGTATCGCTGAGCCTGACAAGCTCGTGGTCGTGGGAGGCCACCAGCACGGCGATACCGTCGCTCGTGGTGTCCTTCAGGATGCTGATGATGCGGTTTGCCGAAGTACGGTCCAGGCTGGCCGTTGGCTCGTCTACCACCAGGACCCTGGTGCCCAGGATCAGGGCGCGGGCGATCGCGACACGCTGGCGCTCACCGCCGGACAGCTGCGCCGGACGGTGGCGCATGCGCCGGCCCAGCCCCACCAGGTCCAGCAAGTCCTTGGCCATTTCGGTGCGCTGCTCCACTTCGCCGTCGGGGACGGCCGGCAACAGCACATTCTCCAAAGCGCTCATGCCGTCGATCAGGGCGCCGCCCTGGTCCACGTACCCGATGAGGGCGCGGCGGCGGTCGGCGATTTCGTCGTCGCCCATCTTCTCGAGGGAATCGCCCTCCCAGAGGACGCGGCCCGACGTCGGAAGCGTGAGTCCCGCTCCCACCGTCAGGATGCTGGTCTTGCCTGAGCCGCTTCGCCCGGCGACGCAGTGCATCTCACCGGCGTGCAGGGTGAGGTTGAAGTCCTCGACGACCGTGACCGGCTCCGCCCCACCCTTGTCACCGCCATAGCGGATGGTGATGTTGCTCAACTGCAAGGGCATGCCGTGGTCCGCAGCCCGCACGATGGTGTTGGCGCGGGTCTGGAACGACTCGTCGGTGGATTCCGTGGTCGCGGTCAGATCGGGTTCGAGGTTGTCAGTCATTTGACCACTTTCGTTGCAATGGGAATCCAGCAAATTACGGCCACCACTCCGGCCAAAGCGGCCCAAAGTGCGGCATAAGGAGCGAGCAACAGGCCCAGGCCCAGCGCCCCCACGACGCCGAGGATCAGCGCCACTGCTCCGACCAAGGCATTTTCGAAGAAACGGACCTGTCCCAGCATGTCCGGGTTCCAGCCCATGGCCCGGAGCGTGCCGAGCTGTTCGCGCCTGGCCTGGAGTTCGAAGCGACCGGTGACCAAGGTCAGTACGAGGCCAACGAGCACCCCGCTCACCGCCAGGATGACGCTCGGCAAGGCGATCGTGGCGGAGGCGAGCCCGCTGAGGGCACTGGCTCCAGCTGCGCGCGGGATGTCAATGAGCAACGCGATCAGCGCGCCCACGGCAGCGCCGAACACGCCCACGGCAACGGCCAGGGCCACTGAGCTGAAACGGTGGGTAACCAGTTGGCGGTACGCGAACGTGAGCGGTGAA
Organism: Arthrobacter sp. S2(2024); assembly: GCF_036662515.1. NCBI lineage: Bacteria > Bacillati > Actinomycetota > Actinomycetes > Micrococcales > Micrococcaceae > Arthrobacter > Arthrobacter sp. S2(2024). The sequence continues at coordinate 67,237 of NZ_JAYKZI010000002.1, forward strand.
TCCACCGGGATCAGGCGTTCGTCGTGTTGGGGTTCCTGGTCAACGATGTCGCGGTGCCGCAATTGCTGGGCCGCGATGTAGGCGGCGGCACAGTAAATGAGCAACACGGACGCCGAAACAATGACCGTGGCCAGGTTCCAGCTCAGAAGGCTTAGCGCAATGCCTGCCACGGCAACGATCCCCGCACCTATACCGAACTCTTCGAGGACCCAACTTCGGATCTTCCTTTGGGTCCAGCCCATGGCGCGGAGGATCCCTGCCTCGCTGCGTCGCTGGCGGATATAGCTCACGGTTGAAGCGCCGGTCAGGAGGGTGGCCCCGCACAGCGTCAGGAAGAGGAGGGTGATGTTGGTGCCGGTCAGGGAGCCGGAAACGGCGTCGGCAGCATCCTGCCGGACCCACGACTGCTGGACGGTACCCAGCGCGGATTCCTTGCCGGCGTCGTCCTTGGAGTATCCCGGGACGAAGATGTTGGCGTCTTCGCGCGCGGAGCCGGCCACCACTGTGGCTTGGAGACCCATGTCGCGGATCTGGGCCGCGAGCTTGTCGACCTCCGGTTGGGCCTGCTTCCAGTTGCCTGGCGCGCTGGCGCGGACCCTGACGGCGTCGATCACGTTGGCGTTGGAATCGTAACCACGCGCTGCGGCAAGGCCGTAGTAGTCGGTGATGGCACCGGCAGACTGGCTGACCAGGCCGGTGGCGCTCAGCGAAGGCTTGAGGCCCTTGGCTGCGGTGTCATTTCCCGAAGCGTCCTTCTGGAGCGTCATCGGGGCCGGGTCGTAGCCACCCAAGGGCAGCTTGTTGACGTCGCCCGCTGCTTTCTGGATCTGGGCCGGATCAAACGTCCCGTAGACCATCGGCAGCGGCGTAGCGGGCTTCGATCCCGTGGCAAGGTTCTCCCGGTACGAGCGCTCATCGACCGGCTTGCGCTGGCTCTGGTCGACCATCGCCCCGAAGGCCGACTTCTCGGGCAGCTTGTTGACGGTCACCCAGTCTCCCGGCGTGGCGGACTTGCCGACGGCGCCGTTCGCGGAAGTTTCGCCGTCCTTGTACTTGGGTGCCGCGGCGAAGTCCGTGCTCCACTGGGCTGGCTGGTACAGGCCTTGGCTGAAGTTGCCCATATTACCGAGCAGCTGGCTGTGGTCCGTGGATCCTGGCCATGACAGGGCGAACGGCGACTTTGACACGAAGGGCAGGTAGTCCTTGTCCAAAGAGCGCGAGACAGTGCCGACGTCGTTGACGACCTTGCCCGAATCATCGATTTCCTGGATTTGGACCGAGTACTTCAGATCCAGCGAGGTTCCCTGCCGGACGATCAAAGGAATGGCCTGTGAGGCATCCGTGATCTGGCCGGAGAGCTTCGCCTGCTGGTACTGGGTCATGAGGGGTGCCCAGTATTTGAGCTTGACGCCCATGAAATCCGGGCCTTGTTCGAGTTCCTGCTGCGTAGGGCTCTTGGCGAAGAGCTGTTCGAAGTAGCGGCCGATTGCGCCGGCGTTGCGGGTGTCGGCCGGCGGCGCCTTTTGCAGCGGTGCGAGGAAGTCTCCGGCGGAGCCCAAGAGCGCGCGCTCGGCGGTCGGATCGACGGCGACGACCGACTCGGTGACCTGCGGAGCCATGGGCAGCGCTACGGAAAGGTTGAAGAGGTTGTGTTCCGAGCCGCCGGCGGGAGCGGGGAACTTGATGCCGGTCTCCCCCGCGGGTCCGGCGATGCGGATGCTCTTGCCTCCGGCAGTCTGCTGCTCAACAACCTGCCCCTTGCCGAGGGTGCCTTCGGCGCTGGTCTGGAAGAGGGTTTGCTGGGACACTCCGTCGGAGCTCACGGCGGTGGCGGTCAGGCGGTACTTCTTGGGCTTCGCGGGAAGCACGGATTCCGGTGCGGGCCAGCTCTTGGAGTCCGTTCCGGTCGGATCTCCCGCGGTGGCTCCACCAGCCAGTCCCGCGTTGTAGCCAAGGTAATCCATCGCGTCGAGACGCGGGGTTTCCAGGTTCTGCGTTACCCGGGAAACGAGGCTGATGGGCGCCGCGACCGACGCGCCGCTCAGCCCACGGATCTTCTCGAGTTGCGGGAAGCTGATGCCGCCCTGGCCGTTCGCGATGTCCGGCTGGAGGAGCGCCCCGCCGTCCTTGGTATTCGCGGACTTGGCCTGGACCAGGATGTCGTACAGGCCGCGTGAGTTCTCATCCACTGTCCGGTTCAGCGCGGCCTGCGACTGGCTCTGGATGAATACGGACAAACACATGGCGACGATCAAAATGGCCGCGGTCAACAGAAGCACACGGCTTCTGATGAACCTCTGGACGGCGTTCATAGGGCTCCCTGAGTCCTGGATTGCGGGTGTGCACACTGCTGTCCCTGGAACCATGCCGAGGCAATAGGAATCCACCGGGTGTGTGCAAAAGTTATTGGCCGGCCTGCCGCCGGTTCCGAATTTCGGACCAAGCCATTGTAGGCAGACCGGCCAATGATATGTGGCCGATGTGAAGTGCGGCACACTTTTCTAGCTCAAACGGTGAGGATGCTAGTCCTCCAGATCCACTTCACGAACCATGTCGGCGCCGATGCCGGCCTTGATGGCTTCAAGGACCTGCTGCGGCACCGAAGTGTCGATCGTGAGCAGCGCCAGGACCTGGCCGCCTTCGCTCTGGCGGGCCACCTGCATGCCACCGATATTGATGTTGTTCATGCCCAGGATGTGGCCGATGGTGCCGATGACACCGGGACGGTCCGCGTAGGAAACAACCACGAGGTGCTCGCTGATCGGAATTTCGACGTCGTAACCGTTGACGCCCACGAGCTTCTGGACCTGCTTGGGTCCGGTGAGCGTTCCGGCCACGGAGATCTGCGATCCGTCGCTGAGTGCCCCGCGGATGGTCAGGACGTTGCGGTAGTCCTCGGCTTCCGGCGTCGTGATCAGGCGAGTGTTGATGCCGCGCTGCTCGGCGATGACGGGTGCGTTGACGTAGGAGACCTGCTCGGTCACGACGTCGGCGAACACGCCCTTGAGCGCCGCCAGTTCGAGGACCTTCACGTCCAGGCTGGAGATTTCGCCCGCGACCTCGACGTCGATCTGCGTCAGGGATGCGTGGGTCAGGGCCGTGAAGATCCGGCCGAGCTTCTCGATCAGCGGGATTCCGGGGCGGACGTCGGAAGCGATCACGCCACCGGCCACGTTGACTGCATCCGGGACGAGTTCGCCGGCGAGGGCGAGGCGCACGGACTTCGCCACGGAGACGCCGGCTTTTTCCTGGGCTTCGTCCGTGGAGGCACCCAGGTGGGGCGTCACGATGACATTGTCCATGCCGAAGAACGGAAGGTCGGTGCTCGGCTCCTTGACGAAAACGTCGATGCCTGCGCCGGCGATCTGGCCGTCTTCCAAAGCCTCGTGGAGGGCTTCTTCGTCGATCAGGCCGCCGCGGGCGACGTTGACAACGTAGGCCGTTTCCTTCATCTTCTTGAAGGCATCGGCGCCCAGCATGCCCACCGTTTCCGGGGTTTTGGGCATGTGGATGGTGATGAAGTCGGACTTCTCCAGCAGTTCGTCCAGGGTGACGAGCTTGACGCCGAGCTGAGCGGCGCGCGCGGAGGTGATGTAGGGGTCGTAGGCGAGGATCTCGGTCTCGAAGCCCTGCAGGCGGGCGGCCACGAGCGCTCCGATGCGTCCGAGGCCGATGATGCCGATCTTCTTCTCGAAGAGTTCGATGCCCGTGTACTTGGAGCGCTTCCACTCGCCGCCCTTCAGGGCGGAACTGGCCTGGGGGATGTGGCGGGCAAGGCTGAGGATGTGACCGACCGTCAGCTCGGCAGCGGACACAATGTTCGACGTCGGGGCGTTAACCACCATGACGCCGGCCTGGGTAGCGGCCTTGATGTCCACGTTGTCCAGGCCGACGCCGGCACGCGCGATGATTTTGAGGTTCTTGGCTGCGGCAATTGCCTCGGCGTCCACCTGGGTGGCTGAACGCACGAGGATGGCGTCGACGTCGACGATTGCGGAGAGCAGCTGGGAGCGGTCCGCGCCGTCGGTTTGGCGGATCTCGAAGTCCGGACCAAGGGCCTCGATCGTGGCGGGCGAAAGTTCCTCAGCGAGGAGTACTACTGGCTTGGTGCTAGTCACCGGTGACCTCTTTAGCTCTCTTTTTCAGGTGGGGTTTTGGTGAAACGATTCTTTGACGACGAAGGCCGGACCCGGTATACCGGGTCCGGCCTCCATGCCGGGCGGCTTCATTTCGAGCCTATCCCGAACGGCGTTCTGTGTTGAATTGCTACGGCTCCTGCCGCGGCTTCAACGGGTGCCTTGACTAGCGGGCCGCGGAGCCTTCGACGTAGTCCTCGTCCTGCTGCTGCCAGGAGAACAAGGAACGCAGCTCGCGGCCGACCCCCTCGATCGGGTGCTGCTCTGCCTTGGCACGCAGCTCCTTGAACTCGACTGCGCCGTTGTCCTGGTCGTCGATGAATCGCTTGGCGAAGGCACCGGACTGGATGTCCGCGAGGACACCGGCCATGTTTTCCTTGACGCGGGGGTCGATGACGCGCGGCCCGGAGACGTAGTCGCCGTACTCTGCGGTGTCGGAAACGCTCCAGCGCTGCTTGGCGATGCCGCCCTCCCACATGAGGTCAACGATGAGCTTGAGCTCATGAAGAACCTCGAAGTAGGCGATCTGCGGCTGGTAGCCGGCTTCGGTCAGGGTCTCGAAGCCGTACTGGATCAGCTGGGAGACGCCGCCGCAGAGGACAGCCTGCTCGCCGAAGAGGTCGGTTTCGGTCTCTTCGGTGAAGGTGGTCTTGATGACGCCGGCGCGGGTGCCGCCGATCGCCTTCGCGTAGGACTTGGCCAGGTCCCAAGCGGAACCGGAAGCGTCCTGCTCGACGGCGATGATGTCCGGGATACCTCGTCCGGCTTCGAACTCGCGGCGCACGGTGTGGCCCGGAGCCTTCGGGGCGATCAGGATGACGTCAACGCCCTCGGGCGCCTCGATGTAGCCGAAGCGGATGTTGAAGCCGTGGGCGAAGGCAAGGGCCTTGCCGGCGGTCAGCTTGTCTTTGATGGAGTCGTTGTAGATCGCGCGCTGGTGCTGGTCCGGTGCCAGGATCATGATGACGTCGGCCCATTCGGCGGCGTCGGCAACGTTCTTGACCGTGAAGCCTGCGTCCTCGGCCTTTGCGATCGACTTCGAGCCTTCCTTGAGCGCGATGACAACCTCGACGCCGGAGTCGCGCAGGTTCAGCGCGTGGGCGTGGCCCTGGGAACCGTAGCCGACAATGGCAACCTTGCGACCCTGGATGATCGACAGGTCTGCGTCGTCGTCGTAGAACATTTCAGTCACTTGCGTAACTCCTCTTGAGTGGTTTTGTAGATATTGTCTGTGGTTCGGTATCGGGCTACTACGCGGTACTAGGACAGTGCCTAAGCGCTGCGCAACGCCCTGTCACTCATGGAGCGGGATCCCCGCCCAACGGCCAAGGTGCCGGACTGCACTATTTCGCGGATGCCGAACGGCTCGAGCACTGAAAGCAGCGCTGCAAGCTTTTCCGGGGTACCGGTTGCCTCGATGACCACCGAGTCTGTGGAAACGTCAACCACTGAGGCACGGAACAAGTCTGCAGCTTGGGTGACCTGCAGGCGTGTCGCGGCATCCGCACGTACCTTGACCAGGATGTGGTCACGTTGCACGGAAGATTCTGAAGTCAGCTCCACAATCTTGATCACGTTGATCAGTTTGTTGAGCTGTTTGGTGACCTGCTCGATGAGGTCGCCATCGGCGTCGACGACGACGGTCATCCGGGAAATCCCGGAGACCTCGGTGGGGCCGACGGCCAGGGAGTTGATGTTGAAGGCCCGCCGGGCGAAGAGGCTGGCCACGCGGGTCAGCACGCCGGGCTTGTCTTCGACCAGAACGGACAATGTGTGGCGGCTCATGGCTAGTCCTCCTCTTCCCATTCCGGGGTCATGTTGCGGGCAACCTGGATCTGGTCGTTAGAGACTCCGGAGGGGACCATCGGCCACACCATGGAGTTCGGGCTGACCACAAAGTCGATGACCACGGGACGGTCATTGATTTCCAAGGCCTTCTGGATGGTGGCGTCAATGTCCTCGTCCCGCTCGCAGCGGAACGCGGCACAGCCGTAGGCGTCCGCCAGCTTGACGAAGTCCGGGATACGGACGGTGTCGTGGCCGGTGTTCAGGTCGGTGTTGGAGTAGCGGCCTTCATAGAAGAGGGTCTGCCACTGGCGCACCATGCCCAGCGAGGAGTTGTTGATGATTGCAACCTTGATGGGAATCTTGTTGATGGCGCAGGTGGCCAGTTCCTGGTTGGTCATCTGGAAGCAGCCGTCGCCGTCGATCGCCCAGACCACGCGGTCGGGTTCGCCGACCTTGGCGCCCATGGCTGCCGGCACGGCATAACCCATGGTCCCGGCTCCACCCGAGTTGAGCCAGGCGTGGGGACGCTCGTACTTGATGAACTGGGCGGCCCACATCTGGTGCTGGCCAACGCCTGCAACGTAGATGCCTTCCGGACCCGTGAGCGCACCAATGCGTTCGATGACCCGCTGGGGGGCGCTGAGTCCGTCTTCCGGCTCGGTCCAGCCAAGGGGGTAGGTGTCGCGGAGGTTGTTGAGGAACGCCCACCAACCGTCGAGGTCCGGGGTGCCGGATTGCTCGAAAGCGTTGCGGACAGCCTCGCTCAGTTCCGGAATGATCTCCTTGACGGAGCCCACGATCGGAACGTCGGCCGTGCGGTTCTTGGAGATCTCCGCGGGGTCGATGTCCGCGTGGATGATCTTTGCGTGCGGAGCGAACGTGCTGAGCACACCCGTCACGCGGTCATCGAAGCGCGCACCAAGGGTGATCAACAGATCGGACTGCTGCAGTGCGGTAACCGCGGAAACCGTGCCGTGCATGCCGGGCATGCCGACGTGCAGGGGGTGGGAATCCGGGAACGCGCCGCGGGCCATGAGCGTTGTCACCACGGGAGCGCCGGTGAGTTCCGCGAGCTCGCGCAGTTCGGCCGATGCGTGGGCCTTGACCACTCCGCCGCCGACATACAGGACAGGCTTGCTTGCCGCAGCGATCAGCCGGGCGGCTTCGCGGACCTGCTTGTTGTGCCCGCGGACCACCGGACGATAACCCGGCAAATCGATCTTGGGCGGCCAGGAGAAGGTCATGGTGCCCTGCTGGGCATTTTTGGCGATATCCACCAATACGGGACCGGGACGACCGGTGCTCGCAAGGTAGAAAGCCTCGGCCATGACGTGCGGAATGTCATTGGGATCCGTCACCAGGAAGGAATGCTTGGTGATCGGCATGGTGATGCCGACGATGTCCGCTTCCTGGAAGGCATCAGTGCCGATGACGGAAGCCGATACCTGGCCGGTAATGGCCACGAGGGGCACGGAGTCCATGTGGGCATCCATGATGGCGGTAACGAGGTTGGTGGCACCGGGGCCCGAGGTGGCGATGCAGACGCCGACCCGTCCGGTAACCATGGCGTAGCCTTGCGCTGCGTGGCCGGCTCCCTGTTCGTGACGGACCAGGACGTGATTCATCTTGGAGGCCATCAAAGGGTCATAGGTGGGGAGGATCGCGCCACCGGGCAAACCAAAAATATCGTCCACGCCGAGTTCTTCGAGCGAGCGGACAATAGCTTCCGAGCCGGTCATCACCGTTGGGGGTACAACGTTGTTCGGCCCGAGTACAGGAGAGAGAGTTGCAGCATTGTCGACGACGGCGTCAGCCGGACGGTCGACCTTTTCCGGAGCCTTGGGGGCTCCAGCGGACTTTGCAGCCATCAGCGAGGGGCTGATCGGCGATCCTTTGCTCATCGGACTCTTCCTTTGGGGATCTTCAATTAGTGAAAGTTACTGCGTGGGTACTGCGTTCATGCTGGTTCTTGCTCAATGCGCCGTCCCCTGCGGGAAATAAAAAAACCCCTCAGCCTTGCGGCTCTTCGAGGGGTTGCGCGTGACGGTTCGTTACCAGTCGGGCTAGGAGGCCACGCGCTTGGTAAGTACGACAGTGCCCACGGTGGCGCCGACAGTAACGAATGCGATCATGCGTTCAGTGTTCCCTCTTAGTGAGATAGGTGTCAAACGATGAAGATGTCATCTCACTATGTGGACCTCATTGTCCACGGACTGGTCCTACCCCAACCCTCACCCAACTAGCTCGCAGGTGTAGTCGTTATGAGGCGTCAAAACGACAACAACTGCGAGTTAGTGGGGAAGGACCCGCCGTGGGACTGCTACCCGCAATACGCGCCTGTGGAGGCGCTGTGCACCAGCTTGGCGTACTTCGCGAGGACGCCCTTGGTGAACTTGGCCGGGAGGGGCTCCCAGCCGATCTTGCGGGACTCGAGCTCGGCTTCGTCCACCAGGAGGTCGAACGAACGGGCAGCGATGTCCACGCGGATCTTGTCGCCGTCCTTGACGAAGGCGATGGGTCCGCCGTCGACGGCTTCAGGCGCAACGTGCCCGATGCAGAGACCGGTGGTACCGCCCGAGAAGCGGCCGTCGGTCAGCAGGAGCACGTCCTTGCCAAGGCCCGCGCCCTTGATGGCGCCGGTGATGGCGAGCATCTCACGCATGCCCGGGCCGCCCTTGGGTCCTTCGTAACGGATCACGACGACGTCCCCGGCCTTGATCTCGCCCTTGTCCAAGGCGTCGAGCGCACCCTGCTCGCGCTCGAACACGCGGGCGGTTCCTTCGAAGACGTCGGCGTCGAAGCCGGCGCTCTTCACGACGGCACCTTCCGGGGCCATGGAACCGTGCAGGATGGTGATGCCGCCGGTCTTGTGGATCGGGTTGTCCAGCGCGCGCAGGATCTTGCCGTCGAGGTCCGGCGGGTTGATGGAGGCCAGGTTTTCGGCAAGGGTCTTGCCCGTGACCGTCAGGCAGTCGCCGTGCAGCAGGCCGGCGTCGAGCAGCGCCTTCATAATGACCGGCACGCCGCCGATCTTGTCGACGTCGGTCATGACGTAGCGGCCGAAGGGCTTGAGGTCGCCCAGGTGCGGGATCTTGTCGCCGATGCGGTTGAAGTCGTCCAGGGTCAGTTCGACCTCGGCTTCCCGGGCGATCGCGAGCAGGTGCAGGACGGCGTTGGTGGAGCCGCCGAAGGCCATGGTGACGGCGATGGCGTTCTCGAACGCCTTCTTGGTCATGATGTCCCGCGCGGTAATGCCGAGGCGAAGCAGGTTGACCACTGCCTCGCCGGACTTGCGGGCAAAGTCATCACGACGGCGGTCTGCCGAGGGCGGGGCAGCCGAGCCCGGCAGGGACATGCCGAGGGCTTCACCGATGCACGCCATGGTGTTGGCCGTGTACATACCGCCGCAGGCGCCTTCACCAGGACAGATCGCGCGTTCGATGCGGTCCAGGTCGCCCTTGCTCATCTTGCCTGCAGCGCAGGCGCCCACGGCTTCGAAGGCGTCAATGAGGGTGACTTCCTTCTCCGATCCGTCCTCAAGCTTGACCCAGCCCGGCATGATGGAACCGGCGTAGAGGAAGACGCTGGCGAGGTCCAGGCGGGCGGCTGCCATCAGCATGCCCGGGAGGGATTTGTCGCAGCCGGCCAGCAAAACGGAGCCGTCGATGCGCTCGGCCTGCATGACCGTTTCAACGGAGTCGGCAATGACTTCGCGCGAAACAAGGGAAAAGTGCATTCCCTCGTGGCCCATGGAAATGCCGTCCGAAACGGAAATGGTGCCGAACTGCATGGGGAAACCACCGCCGGCGTGAACGCCTTCCTTGGCGCCCTGGGCGAGTCGGTTCAGCGAGAGGTTGCAGGGGGTAATTTCGTTCCACGAGCTCGCGACGCCGATCTGGGGCTTGGCGAAGTCATCATCGCCCATGCCTACGGCCCGGAACATGCCTCGCGCGGGGGCGGCATGGATGCCGTCCGTTACGACCCGGCTGCGTGGCTTGATGTCCGGCTGGTTGTCTGTCGCAATTGGGGTGTGGTCACTCATGGGCACGAGTCTATGACTCTTGGGCTGTGGCCAACGAACATGATCGGCGGGTTAAGGCGAATTTGGCACTATTTCAGCCAATATTTCATTCAAATAATGGACAGTCGTCTCGCTATGTGAGACATGGGTCTCATTGTCGGCTGCTGGCCTATCCGACAGGATCGCTGATGCGCTGAAGGGCCGCGAATCGATTGACTAACCTAGACAGCCCCGTGACACGGACGTAACGTCAAATCACGACAGCTGCGCCACTCGAACAGACATGCGCCAATTGAACAGACAGAAGGGCTCCTCCCATGGATTGGTTGATCTGGGTCATCGTCATCGTGTTGATCGTCGCGATTGTTTGGTGGCTCCTGAGCCGCAATAGCGCGAAGTCTTCTTCGGGCTCCGGGGCTTCGCCGTCGCAGGCCGCCTCGTCACCACAAATGGACGTCACAGCAGCCGCATTGACAGGCTCCGCCCCCTTGGTCGCCGCAACCGCGACGGCCGATCAAGAGCTAGCCGAGTCGCGCGCAGCCGCACCCGAGCCGGAGCCGGAAGCCGAAACTGAGGCAGGCGGCGTCGACGTCGACGACTGGGAGCGCCCCGGCCCTCCCCTCGAAACCGGCATGGCCGCCCCGGAAGAAGAATCCTCAGCGGCCGGCCCCTCGGTGGTGGAGCCCGTGTTCGAGGAGCCCACGCTCTCGGAACCCGTACTGTCCGAGGACGCGGTTTCCGAGGCTACGGCCTCAGAGACCGCCGCACCGCTGGCTGCCGAGCCGGAACTTGAAGGGGGCGTGACGGCCGACGACGTTACCGCGGCCGACGCCGGGCCGTCCGTTCCCGCGGCTGCCGGCGTTCCGGCGTCGTCGGGCTCGGAACCAGCCACCCCCGAACAGTTGGCCGACAGCGCCGAATGGGAAGCGACCTGGAGCGAAGGCGGCACACCAGTGCCTCCCGCCCCGATCCACCACCGCGAATACACGGACGCCCATGCACCGACGCTTCCCGGCGCGGAATCCGCCGCGGCGGAGGCAGTCGACACTGCAGCCGAAGGGGCGCAGGAAGACCGGGCCGAAAATCCCGACGCGGCACCTTCGCCGGTTGAGTCAACCACCGTGGCCCAGGATTCCGCAGCCGCATCGCCGCTGGGCGGGCATCTCGCAGCCGAGCAGCCGTATGGCGAAGGCTCCGCCGCGGCCGACGCTGACGGGAGTGGCCCTGATGGCTACACCGTCAAAGGCAACGCGGACACCATGACCTATCACGATGAAGACAGCCCGTCGTACGACGAGGTCAAGGCCGACGTCTGGTTTATTTCCAGCGCCCACGCCGAGGCAGCCGGCTTCCGACCTCCTCGCAGGAACCGCCACTGAGAGCCCCAAGGAGCTGACCCAGGGCGGCAAGCAGCCCTGCAACCAGGACCCAAGCAATGAACCAGGCAAAGGCGGGATCCGGGAGCGTCTTCCGGTCCCGCCTTGCGCTCGTCCGGGCTCCCGTAGCGGTGGCCTGCCTCGTGGCCCTGTTGCTGAGCGCCTGTACAGGGAGTGCCCCCGGACCGCGGCCTACCCAAGGCAACGGACCCGAGTTGATTCGGAAGCTTGACCTGAATCTGACAATTCCGTGGTCGATCGTGTTCCTCGACGACGGTACTGCCGTCATCTCCGAACGCGACACCAAGCTGATCAAATCGGTCCGGAACGATCGGGCCACGACGGTAGGCGAGGTTCCCGGCGTCGTACCCGGGGGCGAAGGCGGGCTGCTGGGGCTGGCGCTCTCCCCGACGTTCGCCAGCGACCGCCTGCTCTATGCCTACTTCACCGCTGAATCGGACAACCGGATTTCGCGCATCCGGCTGGAGCAGGCCGCAGACGGGCGGTTGAGCCTCGGCACACCCGAAGTCATCTTCACCGGCATTCCCAAAGCCGGCACCCACAACGGCGGGCGCATCCGCTTCGGTCCCGACGGGTTCCTCTACGTCGGCACGGGAGACGCGCAGCACCCGGAGCAAGCACAGGACCGCATTGCGCTTGGCGGGAAGATCCTGCGGCTTACACCCGAGGGAAAGCCGGCACCGGGCAACCCGTTCGGCAATCCCGTTTACAGCTACGGACACCGCAATGTGCAGGGTTTGGCTTGGAACAGTGACGGCAGGCTGTGGGCGAGTGAATTCGGACCCGACGTCAACGACGAACTCAACCTCATCGAAGCGGGCGGCAACTACGGTTGGCCACAAGTGACCGGTGCGCCCGGCCGCGCCGGTTACATCGACGCCAAGGTGGTCTGGCCGTCGACGGCGGATGCCTCACCGAGCGGTCTGGAAATCGTGAACGGAACGGCGTTCACGTGCGCGCTGCGCGGTCAGCGTTTGTGGACCGTACCGCTGCGCGGAGAAACGGCGGGGAATCCCGTGGCGTACCTCACGGCCCAGTACGGACGGCTGAGGGACGTTTCGCTAGCGCCGGACGGCACACTGTGGGTCCTCAGCAACAACCAAAACCCCGACTTTGCACTGCTCCTGAAGCCTCCCCGCCAGTGACGCGCAGGAGGCCCGGGCCGATTTCACACTTCGGCAAGTGTCGTGTAGAGTTACATGTCGTTGCGGAGATCAACGAGGGAAGAAAAGCCCTCAGCCGATCGAAATCGACAAATGCACCTCTAGCTCAATTGGCAGAGCAATTGACTCTTAATCAATGGGTTCCGGGTTCAAGTCCCGGGGGGTGCACCAAAGGGAAGGACCCTTGAGCGGCAGTAGCCGCTCAAGGGTTATTTCTTTGCGTTGCGAGCAACAAACAATTGCACCTCTAGCTCAATTGGCAGAGCAATTGACTCTTAATCAATGGGTTCCGGGTTCAAGTCCCGGGGGGTGCACCAAAGGGAAGGCCCCTTGCGCGGCAGTAGCCGCTCAAGGGTTATTTCTTTGCGTTGCGAGCAACAAACAATTGCACCTCTAGCTCAATTGGCAGAGCAATTGACTCTTAATCAATGGGTTCCGGGTTCAAGTCCCGGGGGGTGCACCAAAGGGAAGATCCCTGGATGGCTGAATGGCCGTCCAGGGATCTTTTTATTTTCCCCCGGGCTCGGCCCGGAGCCGCTTCCGCCCGGACCTGCGGAGGCCTAGTTGGAGGGCTCGCCCGGCGCCACACCTGAATCCGCTGCGGCCACAATGTCGTTCACGACTGCCGAGGAATGATTGTTTGCCAGTTCGCGTACAAGCGACTGGAGCTCCCGCCGCAGTTTGGCGGTGTCCACGGGCACGGGTGCAAGCACTTCGCGTTCCAGCTGCGTGGCGAGTCCGAGGGTGCGCTCCCCCGCCTCGGTCAAACTGACCACTTGGCTACGGCGGTCGGACACGCTGCGTGCACGGCTGACGTGGCCGTGTGCCTCCAGCCTGGTGAGCGTCTTCCCCATTGTCTGCGCCTGAACCCGGACGATCTGTGCGAGCATCGACTGGGTGGTCGGTCCGTTGACGGCAAGTACTTCCATGACAATGACCCCGGCATGGGTCAGGTCCATACCGCGCAGTTTCTCGTTCCAGGCATGCTCCACGAGTCGCGCGGCCGTGGAGAGCAGGCGCCCAGTGGGCCACCGTTCCATATCAGGCATAAGGGCCAGTATATAGACCGCTGCGCGCGGAGCAGGACCGGGGTTCAATTCGTGAAGCGGCCAGCCGATCACTAAGCTGAGTGATCGCGAACGCTAGCAAGGAGCACAAATGGCTGAACGACTCATTCCAGGCGACATTGCCCCGGACTTCACCCTCAAGGACCACGCGGGCCGCGAGGTCAGCCTGGCCTCGCACCGTGGCCGCAATACAGTCATCTACTTCTACCCCGCGGCTTCCACCCCGGCATGCGCCAAGCAGGCCTGCGACTTCCGCGATTCCCTCGCAATCCTCCAGGCCGCCGGTTACGAGGTTCTTGGCATTTCTCCGGACACCGTGAAGGATCTGGAGAAGTTTGTAGCCGAAGAATCATTGACCTTTCCACTGCTGTCCGACGAGGGGCACCATGTGGCTGAGGCCTATGCGGCGTGGGGCGAAAAGAAGAACTACGGGCGCACCTACCAAGGGCTGATCCGCTCAACGATCGTGGTGGACCCCGACGGCAAGGTGGCCTTGGCCCAGTACAACGTGCGGGCCACCGGCCATGTGGCCAAACTCCGCAGGGACCTCAAACTCGACAAGTAGCCACCGCATCGCCGCATAGGCGCGGCTGGAATGGGTGGCGCGAAACCGCGGGTACAATGGAGGCCGGTAGAAGACCGGGGCGGGAATCCCTGAATCCCGGTCCGGAGACCAACACCAGCGCGAGTGGTGAAATTGGCAGACACGCAGGATTTAGGTTCCTGTGCCTTCGGGCGTGGGGGTTCAAGTCCCCCCTTGCGCACATTCAGGAAGTGCCCCGGTCCTTGGCCGGGGCACTTCCCGTTTCCCACCAGGACTCAGGGCCCTGAACTAGACTGGACCGCGGTCCAGTCTAGTCCAGGGCCCTGAGTCCTGGTGGGAAACGGGAAGTGCCCCGGTCCTTGGCCGGGGCACTTCCAGTTTCCAGCCGGGACTCAGGGCCCTGAACTAGACTGGACCGCGGTCCGGCTGCCGCGGGCCCCAAGCCCGTCCAACTGCCTTGAGGGGACAAGAGTGGTAAGCAGCAAGCTTCGCCGAGTCACGCTACAAATCGGCGCAGGCCTTCTGGCCCTGGCCTTGACCTCGTGCACGGCAAGTCCTGGACCGGCACCGTCAGCCTCGGCCGCGGGCAGCACCAAGGCAGAGCCGAGCAAGACCTTCAACTTCGGCACCCCGTCGATGCCGCTTGGGCTCGATCCCGCCGTGACGAACGACTCCGAGTCCTATCGCGTGACCCGGCAAGTGATGGAAGGCCTTGTGGGGGTCGACGCGTCCACTGGCCAACCAACTCCCCTGCTTGCCACCTCTTGGTCACAAGGGAACGACGGACTCAGCTACGACTTCACGTTGCGGTCGAAAGTCACCTTCCACGATGGCACCGTCTTTGACGCCGCCGCCGTCTGCAGCAACTTCAACCGTTGGTTCAATTTCCCGGCGACCGTGCGTCAGCAGGCACCGGGCATCGCGTTCAAGAGCGTCTTCAAATCCTTCGCGGACGACGCTTCGCTTTCGCTCTTCAAGAACTGCAAGGTCATCTCCCCCGATCACGTCCAAATCAACCTGGCCAAGCCCTTCACAGGCTTCCTTCAGGCTTTGACCCTGCCGGCGTTCGCGATGTCCTCCCCGAAAGCAATGGCCGACGGCAAGGCCGACGTCCTGGACAAGAAGCTGTCAGGCCAGCCGGCGTCAGCCTATGCCTCCCACCCCGTGGGCACGGGACCTTACGTTTTCTCCTCCTGGAGCCAGGACCGCATTACGCTGACCAGCTACAAGGGCTACTGGGGCGACCGGGGAGAGATAGCCACGGTCAACTTCATTCCGTTCGACTATCCGCAGGCCCGGCTCCAGGCCTTGCTCGCTGGAACCATCGACGGATACGACCTTGTTACCGCCGGCACCTTCGACCAACTGGTCAAGAAGGGCATGCAAATCGTCCAACGGGATCCGTTCTCCGTGATGTACCTGGGGATGAACGAGTCCGTGGCGCCCCTCCAGAACCTTGGCGTGCGGCAGGCAATAGAGATGGCCATCGACAAAGACACCCTTATCCACAAGTTCTTCATCGACAACACCTCACCTGCGACCCAGTTTGTTCCCCCCAAGCTGAGCGGCTTCAACAACAACGCACCGTCCTTGGGATACGACCCGGACAAGGCCAAGCAACTCCTCGCCAAGTCGGGCTACAAAGGCGAGGAGCTCAAGTTCTACTACCCGCTCAATGTCACGCGCGCCTACCTTCCCACTCCGGAGAAGATCTACGCGGAGATCAGCGCGGAGCTCACCGCCATCGGACTGAACATCAAGCCGGTGCCCGTGAACTGGGACGACGGCTACCTCCAGAAGGTCCAATCACCCGGTGACCATGCGCTGCATTTGCTCGGCTGGAATGGCGCCTACTCGGACCCGGACAACTTCGTTGGAACCCTCTTCGGTGAAAACAACGGTGAGTTCGGCTACAGCGATCCCCAAGTCTTCTCAAAGATCGACCGGGCCCGGGGACTCCCCGACGGCGCTGACCGCAACTCGCAGTACCAGACCATCAATGCGCAGATCGCTGCCACCGTCCCGGCGGTACCCATCGCCTTCCCGATCTCGGCTTTGGCCCTTTCCGACCGCGTCGAGAAGTACCCGGCATCGCCTGTCTTAAACGAAGTTTTTACAAACGTTCGCCTGAAGTCTTGACGTCCCGCCGCAATTTCAGTTATGTGCCCACGCGGGGATATTCTGTGACAGCCAGTGCCGCCGCTATCGGAGATAGATCGTGACCTTCATTTCCAAGACACACCACGCTGACGTCGTCCTTATTGGGGGCGGGATCATGAGCGCAACCCTGGGGGCGTTCATCAAGCAACTCGAACCCAGCTGGACCATCTCCCTTTTTGAGCGACTCGACGAAGCCGGCCTGGAAAGCTCCGGACCGTGGAACAACGCGGGAACCGGGCACGCAGCGCTCTGTGAGCTTAATTACTCGCCGGCAGCCAAGGACGGCTCGGTAGACCCGTCCAAGGCCCTCCACATCAACGAGCAGTTCCAGCTCTCCCGGCAGTTCTGGTCCCACCTCGTGGACAACAAATTGATCGGCTCCCCGAAGGGATTCATCAACACCGTCCCGCATATGAGCTTTGTCATCGGCGACAAGCACGCAGACTTCCTCAAGACCCGCTACGAGGCACTCAAGCCCAACACGCTCTTCCGCAGCATGGAATACACGGAAGACCAGGCACAGATCGCCAAGTGGGCTCCGCTGATCGTCAAGGGCCGCGACGCCAAGCAGCGCGTTGCCGCCACCCGCGCCGCTGAAGGCACCGACGTCGACTTCGGCGCCCTGACCCGCGAACTGACCGGCTACCTCGCCGCGAACGGCGTTGAAGTCAACTATGGCCACGACGTCACCAATGTGAGCAAAGCCTCCGACGGCGGCTGGGACCTTTCACTCAAGTACCCCGCTTCCGGCGAACACAGCCGGATCCACGCCAAGTTCGTCTTCGTCGGCGCGGGCGGCGGAGCACTCCACCTGCTCCAGGCCTCGGGCATCCCGGAAAGCAAGGGCTACGGCGGTTTCCCGGTATCCGGACAGTTCTTCCGCTGCACCGACGAGGCCATCGCCAGCCAGCACAGCGCCAAGGTGTACGGCCAGGCCTCCGTCGGCGCCCCGCCCATGTCCGTGCCGCACCTTGATACCCGCTACGTCGGCGGCAAGCGTTCCCTGCTTTTCGGCCCGTACGCCGGCTTCTCCACCAACTTCCTCAAGACGAGCAGCTACCTTGACCTTCCGCTGTCCATCCGCCCGAGCAACATCATCCCGATGCTGGCCGTGGCCAAGGACAACATGGACTTGACCGCGTACTTGATCAAGGAAGTGGCCAAGCGCCACGACGCCAAGGTGGAGTCCCTTCGCGAGTACTACCCCCAGGCCGACGGCGGCAACTGGGAGCTCATCACAGCAGGCCAGCGGGTTCAGATTATCAAGAAGGACTCCAAGAAGGGCGGCGTGCTGCAGTTCGGCACCGAGGTCATCACGGCCCGTGACGGATCCATCGGAGCACTGCTCGGCGCCTCCCCCGGCGCCTCGACCGCCGTCCCCATCATGATCGAGATGCTCCAGCGGTCCTTCCCGAAGAACTTCAAAGGCTGGCAGTCCAAGCTCAAGGAAATGATGCCGGGCTACGGCGTCAAGCTAAACGACAATCCCGACCTTGCGGCCGAGCTGGAAGCGAGCACTGCCCGTTCGCTCCAACTCGAGCCTGCCGACGCCGTCCAGCGCTAGCAACCGTCCGGGCTGCGGCCGGTTCACGACAAGAGACAGACCGTAGATCCCAGGAGACAGTGCAATGTTCCGTCTGGCAAAGCTTTCACTGGCGAACAGGGCACTGATCGCGCTGATCACCGTCTTCGCGGCGGTGTTCGGCGTGATCACCATGTCGTCCCTCAAGCAGGAACTCATTCCCTCGATCGAGTTCCCGCAGATCTCGGTGATCACGGCGATGCCGGGCGCGTCGCCGGAAGTTGTCGACAAGCAGCTCAGCCGCCCGCTCGAAGCAGCACTGAACAGCGTCGAGGGCCTGGAATCGACCACGTCGACGTCGCGGAACGGTGTTTCGCAGATCTCCATGGTGTTCACCTACGGTTCGAACCTGGACCGCGCGCGCAACCAGATCGACCGCGCCATCTCCAACGCCAAGCGTGTGCTGCCGGCCGACGTCGAGCCCCGATCCTTTGCCGGCAGCATCAGCGACTTCCCGATCGTGTACCTGGCGGTGTCTTCGGACAAGCCTCTCAGCGAGCTGAACACGGACCTGCAGCGATTGAGCGTTCCCCGGCTCCAGAAACTGGACGGGGTCCGCAGCGCTGACGTGACAGGCGGGGCCACCCAACACATCCTGATCCAGCCCAAAGCCCAAGCCATGGCCGCGAGCGGCGCCACCGTCCAGTCGCTCACGAACGCCCTCAAGAACAACGGGACCCTGGTCCCGGCAGGAACCATCGAGGACCAGGGCAAGACCCTTTCCCTGCAAATCGGCAGCCCGGTGGACTCTCTCGACGTCATCAAGGGCTTGCCGCTCACCGGCGCCAAGGGCGGAACCACCATCGGCTCCGTTGCCGACGTGAGCATCAAGGACGACGCCGCAACCTCGATTACCCGGACCAACGGGAAGCCGACGCTGGCCCTGTCCATCACGAAAAAGCCCGACGGCGATACCGTTGCCATTTCGCACGCCGTGAAGGATTCCATTGCCCAGATGGAAGCCGAACTCGGCTCCAATGCGCACTTCACGCCAGTGTTCGACCAAGCCCCATACATCGAAAAGTCCATCAAGGACCTCACGACGGAAGGCCTTCTTGGGCTGGGCTTCGCGGTAGCGGTCATCCTCGTGTTCCTGATGTCCGTACGCTCAACGCTCGTGACGGCGGTCTCCATTCCGTTGTCGCTCCTGATCACGTTCATCGGAATATCGGCGACCCACTACTCGCTCAACATCCTCACCCTCGGCGCGTTGACCATCGCGATCGGCCGCGTGGTGGATGACTCGATCGTGGTGATCGAGAACATCAAACGGCACCTCAGCTACGGCGAGCACAAGCTCGGGGCCATCCTCAATTCGATCCGCGAAGTTGCCGGCGCCATCACAGCGTCCACCCTCACCACGGTTGCCGTGTTCCTGCCGATCGCCTTCGTGGGCAACCTGGCTGGCGAGCTGTTCAGGCCCTTCGCCCTGACGGTGACCATCGCCCTGTTGTCCTCGTTGCTCGTCTCCCTCACCATCGTTCCGGTCCTGGCTTACTGGTTCCTCAAGTCGCCGTCGCCGGCTTCGGCTGCGGAGGACGCCCGTGCCGCCGAGGCCGCCCGATCCAAGGCGCACGAGGCGGAGCAACGCAGCCGCCTGCAGCGCGGCTACTTGCCCATCCTGGCCAAGACCCAGAAGCACCCGGTCATCACGATCGTCGCTGCTGTGCTGGTCTTGGGCGGGACTGCTGCCATGTCTCCCCTACTCGCTACCGACTTGCTGGGTAACTCCGGCCAAAACAGCATGACCGTCCGGCAGGTCCTTCCTGCCGGCACCAGCTTGGAACAGACCGGCGCCGCCGCCGCCCAGGTGGAATCGGTCCTCCGCGGGATAGACGGCATCAAGGACGTCCAGGTCACGTCAGGCAACGCCCAAACGGGATTCGCCGCGCTCACCTCGAGCGGCGCTTCCAACTCGACGTTCACCGTGGTGACTGACGATAAGGCTGACCAGCAGAAATTGCAGGACACGGTCCGGTCCCGGCTCGCCAGCGCCTCGGCTCCCGGGAAGGTCACTGTCGGTGCACAGCAAGGCGGGCTGGGCACCTCTTCCAGCGTCGACATCACCATCAACGCCGCCAACTCAGCGGATCTCAAGACCGCAAGCGACGCCGTGGCGAAGGCCATGGACGGCGTTCCCGGGAGTGCCGAGGTAGCCACCAACCTGGATGCCAGCCAGTCCGTAGTCCAGGTGAAGGTAGATCGCGCCAAGGCCGTCGCCGCCGGGCTGAACGAGGAACAAGTCGCCGGCGTCCTCGCGTCCACGGTCAGCCCCATCCCCGCAGGCACCGTCCGTATCGACACCACGGACTTCCCGGTGCAGATCGGCGAAGGCACGCCCTTCACCAGCATCTCCGATGTCAGGGCCATCAATCTCCCGACGCCGGCCGGGCCCGTTCCGCTGTCGAGCATCGCGTCCGTGGATCAAGTTGACACCCCGGTCTCCATCACGAGCAGCAACGGCCAGCGGAGCGCGAAGGTGACCGTCACGCCGTCGGGCTCCAACCTTGGAGCCGTCAGCACGGCAGTCAGTGACCGGCTGGCCTCGGTGCAGCTCCCGGCAGGCGTTACCGCCACCATCGGCGGCGCCACGACGCAGCAGGCCGACTCCTTCCGACAGCTCGGGCTCGCGCTCCTGGCCGCCGTCGCCATTGTGTATGTCATCATGGTGGCCGCGTTCAAGTCCCTCATCCAGCCCCTCATCCTGCTCGTGTCCGTGCCTTTTGCGGCGACGGGCGCCATCGCTCTGCTCCTGGTCACGGGCGTTCCGCTGGGACTGCCTTCCCTGATCGGCATGCTCATGTTGGTGGGAATCGTCGTGACCAATGCGATCGTCCTGATCGACCTCATCAACCAGTACCGCAAACCACACGATGGCAGCCCCGGAATGAGCGTGGCAGACGCCATCACCCACGGAGCCAGGCAGCGGCTACGCCCGATCCTCATGACGGCGCTTGCTACCGTCTTCGCCCTGACACCCATGGCTTTGGGCCTCACGGGCGGCGGCGGGTTCATTTCCCGGCCGCTGGCGGTTGTGGTCATCGGCGGCCTCGTTTCGTCCACGGCGTTGACGCTCGTCCTGGTGCCCGTCCTTTACAAACTGGTCGAAGGCCGGCGGGAGAAGAAAGCGCTCCTCAAGGCACTCACGCAACGCCCCGACGTCGCGCAGGACGGGGTCGCCGGCCACGGCGACGGCGACCACCTGGACTGGACCACCGGAATGATTCCCAAAGTCTCCGGCCGCCGATCCGCCTCCAGCCCCGCCGAGTAGGGCGACACACCGGGAACAAAATGATGCCTCACCCTGTTGCAGGCAGTGATACATGCAAATGCATCTATTTTGGGATAGACTGTTGGCAGAGCCCGGACACCAAATCGGGCAGGCAGAAAGGCACATCATGGAGATCGGCGTATTCAGCGTCAGCGACATCACCACTGACCCCACCACGGGCCACACCCCCACGGAGAACGAGCGCATCAAGGCCGCCGTGGCGATCGCCAAGAAGGTCGAAGAGATCGGCATGGACGTCTATGCGATCGGCGAGCACCACAACCGCCCCTTCTTCTCATCGTCCCCCACCACCACGCTGGCGTACATCGCAGCGCAGACTGAACGCATCACGCTGTCAACGTCCACCACGCTGATCACCACGAACGATCCCGTCAAGATCGCCGAAGACTTCGCGATGCTCCAGCACCTGGCGGATGGACGCGTGGACCTCATCATGGGCCGCGGCAACACCGCCCCCGTCTACCCCTGGTTCGGCAAGAACATCCAGGACGGGATCGAGCTCGCCATCGAGAACTATTCCCTGCTGCGCAAGCTCTGGGATGAAGACACCGTCAACTGGAGCGGCAAGTTCCGTACCCCGCTGCAGAACTTCACCTCCACGCCCCGCCCGCTCGACGGCGTCGCGCCCTTCGTCTGGCATGGCTCCATCCGCAGCCCGCAGATCGCGGAACTCGCCGCCTACTACGGCGACGGCTTCTTCGCCAACAACATCTTCTGGCCCAAGGAGCACTACCAGCAGCTGATCGGCCTGTACCGCGAGCGCTATGAGCACTACGGCCACGGCAACGCAGACCAAGCCATCGTCGGCCTCGGCGGGCAGTTCTTCATGCGCAAGAATTCCCAGGATGCCGTGAAGGAGTTCCGCCCCTACTTCGACAATGCACCGGTGTACGGCCACGGGCCCTCGCTCGAGGACTTCACGTCCCAGACACCGCTGACTGTCGGCAGTCCGCAGGAAGTCATCGAAAAGACCCTGACTTTCCGCGAATACTTCGGCGACTACCAGCGCCAGCTGTTCCTCGTGGACCATGCGGGCCTCCCGCTCAAGACCGTCCTGGAACAACTGGACCTCTTCGGCGAAGAAGTCCTGCCCGTCCTGCGCAAGGAATTCGAGGACCGCAAGCCGGCCCACGTGCCCGACGCACCCACCCATGCATCCCGGGTGGCAGCGTCCGTGATCGCCTCGGCCAGCGAGGCGGTTGCCGATTCCGCCGGGCGGACCCCGTGACCACCGCCGCGCCCACCTCGTCGGCCGTGCGCCTCGCCGCCGAAACCTGGGAGTCCTTGTTCCGCTCCCAGGTGGCGGTGATGCGCCGCCTCCAGGCCGGGCAGGCATTCAAGAAGCTGCCCATCAAGGAGTACGACGTCCTGTTCACTCTTTCCCGTTGCCCCACGGGCAAGCTGCGGCTGAACGAGATCAACGATCACGTCCTGCTCAGCCAGTCCAGCCTGAGCCGGCTGGTTGACAGGTTGGAGAAGCGCGGGCTCGTGGAGCGCAGCATCGCCCCCGACGACGGACGCGGCATCCTACTGGGGCTTACCGCGGCCGGGCAGGAACTGCAGAAGGAGATCGGGCGCGAGCACGTCCGCGACATCGCCGAACTTGTGGCTCCGGCTTTGACAGCCGAGGAGCAGCGTGAGCTCCTTCGCCTGACGGAAAAGCTGCAAGTGTTCGTCGCGCACAAGCAGCCGCGCGAAGGCTAGCGGAGGACGACGAGCTTTGCCGGATCCTCATCCGGCAGCTCGTCGGCCACCACCGCGGTGACTTTCAGGCTCTTCAATGACAGGCTGCCGCCCACCGTGGACAGAAACGCGGTGTCCGAGGAATCGCGTCCGGCCGTGATGCGCAGCATGGACCCGCGCGGAGCCAGGCCGGTGGGATCGATCACGTACCACGTTCCGTCGATGTGGGCCTCAGCCACGGCGTGGAAGTCCATGGGGCTCAGTCCTGGCGCGTACACCGCCGCAAGCCGGGCGGGGATGTCCTTGGAACGCAGGAGGGCAATGGCAAGGTGGGCGAAGTCCCGGCAAACCCCTTTGCGGTGCAGGAGCGTCTCCACCGCTCCATCCGTCCCGCGCGAGGAACCACTGACGTAGCGGAGCTCGTCGTGGACCCAATTCCGGACTGCCTGCAACAGTTCTTCGCCGTGGAGCCCGCCGAACTCGGCGTACGACGTCGGAAGGAGCCGATCGGACTCGGCATAACGGCTGGGACGCACGTAGCGGATGAGTTCCATACGGGAGGACTCATCCGGGGCACCCAAGCCCTCCACCGAGGCACGGTAATCAACCGTTACCTCGCTGGGTTCCTCGAACTCCATGTACTGGAAGCGTCCGCCGTGATGGTCCCCCAACTCAGTGAACGGAACAGCTTCGCCCTCCACCGTGACGGACAGCTCTTCGGTCAACGAGTCATAGCCCGGATTGCTGGCCACGGCGATTGCCATGGCCACTTTGGTGTTGGCGACGGTCTTGAAAACGAGCTGGGCAGCAACGTTGCGTTCCATGGATCTCCGGAGTGTTGCGGCTGGACAACCCAGTAATTGGGCAGAGTTGGCGCCGACGAATGTCTATCAACCTTGGTTCTACAGATTGACCTTCAGAGACAATAGCATCCGCTGGACGTTGGCGAATTCCGAGCTCTGGTCAACGTACTTGGCGGCCTGGTCCAAGGTGTCGAAGGACTTCGCGGGAGCAACTACTTCATCCGTGGCGAAGGCATGCACGGCTTGCATGTCCCCGAAGTAGTAGTTGCCCTTTCCTGCAGGTCCCACCACAATGTTCCGCAGTTGGCAGGCCTGCCCATCGGTTCCGGCTACCAGGTTGGTGATGCCGTACGAACCGAAGAATTTATAGCCCTGGATGACCCGGAACACCACGTGCGGGGGGATCGTGGAATCACCGTCGGCATGGGGCAGGTCAATAGGCACGCTGCTGACCACGACGTAAGGACGCTTGGCGGCCGGATTGCAGTCAGCCGGACTCGCCGAGGGCAGCCCGGTGTGAAGGGTCGCCAGGTACCCTCCCTTGGCGTCTTTGACCTCGATCTTCAGGGCGCCCGGCATGGAACCGGCGTCGGGCGTGACCGATTGCGCAATCCAGTCACTCGGAAGATCGAAGCTGACCTTCTTGGCCGCATCCGAGTACGTTTTCCACGCCGCGGCAGTCGCCCCCGCCGTCGCAGTGCTTCCTGCGGAAGGGCTGGCACTGGAACCGCCCGACGGCGCGGCTGTGCTTGGGCCCGACGGCGTTGCGCTCCCGGGAGCCGCACTGCTGGACCCGGCTGTCCAGACGGCGCCGCCCTTGCCCTCGGAACTACAGCCGGCGGCGGCGACCACAATGAGCGCACCGAGGACGGCGACTGAAAACTTCAACGGGATCCGCTTTGCTCTCATGCGCACCAGCCTAGCGGCGCCGAGCCGCCGCCCGTCCCTCCGGATCGGCGTTTCGCGCCTGCAAACCCAGCCGATGCCCTACGGGCCGCCGCTTCGGCCCGCGCGGTAGGACTAGGCTGGACGCATGGCTCCCGATCTGCTCGATGAGGACGAAAACAGTGTGGCGGACATTTCCGCCGTGGACATCGCAGACTGGCGTTTGCGCACGTTCGCCTTGTACGACGACGTCCGCAAGATCGCGATGGACGACCCCTTCCAAGCTCACGTGTACTGGCGCCAGGAACGGGACCGCATGTTCGGTACCCACCCGGCCTCGGCGCTGACTCCCGCCAGCAAGCAGGCTTTTTCGGGCTTGCGCACCGCGGACTACGATCCCCGGTTCCGCCGCTATGCCGCCCTTTCGCCGGAAGGCGCGGGCCAGGAGATGAACGTCCAGACCGGGACCGACGGCGTGGTGCCGTTTGTCCGCCTCGGCACCTTCGACCTCGACGAGCTCGGCTCGCTGGCCGTGTGGCGCCTGCGCAGCTACGGCGGCGGCATCTTCGTGCCCTTCCGCGACGCCACGGCCGGCAAACCCGGAGGAAGCTACGGCGCCGGCCGCTACTTGCTGGACACCATCAAGGGAGCCTTCCACGGCCTTCGAGGATCCGGGCAACAGGAGTTCGTGCTCGACTTCAATTTCGCCTACAACCCATCCTGTGCCTACAACGAGGCCTGGGCCTGCCCCTTGGCCGGGCCCGCGAATCGCCTGGCCGCGGATATCCCCGTGGGCGAGCTCTACTTGCCCGTCTAAACCTGCCGCCTCAAGAGGTTCAAGGACGTAGGATGTCTTCATGACTTCCTCACGTGCACGCCGGATCGCCCGCGTCCGCCCGCTCTCCCCCACCTCACCGGACGAACAGTTCTTCGTAGCGAACGACGCCGCCGACTTCGCTTCCGCCGAAGGCCGGAGCTGGACGGTGGTGGACAGCCCGTTCCCCGGCTCGCCGGCAAATAGCAGCAGCGCAGGGCGGCCAGGTTGGGTTGCAGGCTCTTGTGTCTCCGAGGATGTGTTCACGTTCCTGGCGCCGTCTGTTCCCGCCAACGTCTTCGGCATGGCGCACAACACCGGCCAGCCAGGCCGGGACTTGCCTGCGCAGGCGTTCCACAAGGCCGCCACAAGCGTCATCGGACCAGGCGACGCCATCGAACTCGCCTCCGGCGTCGGATACGTGGACCCCGAAGCGGAGCTGACCGTCGTCGTCGGGCGCAAAGTCCGCGGACTCACACTCGACAACGCGCGCGACGCCATCCTCGGTTTCACGATCGGCAACGACGTCTCGGCGCGGGACCTGCAGAAGACCGACGACTTGTGGATCAGCGCGAAAAGCCAGGACACGTTTACCCCTGCGGGACCGTGGATCGTCACTGACCTCGATGACAGTGATCTTTCGATCGGCATCGTGCACAACGGCAGGGAATTGCGGACGGCCAGCACCGCCGACCTCGGATGGAAAGTGGACGAGATCCTTGTCTACCTCACGTCGTTCATGACTTTGCACCCCGGAGACCTGGTCCTCACCGGCTTCCCCGCCGAGTGTGCCAGGATCGCGCCAGGAGACCTTGTGAGCTGCCGCATTGAGGGCATCGGAGAGCTCACCAACCCCGTCATCGCAGCAACTTGGGAGAAAATTCCCAGCTTGATATGACAGGCTTGAGCAATGGAGCCTCCTGCCGTGCCGGCAATTGAGACGCGGCAGACGTCCCTTTCCAGGCCAAATACAAGCAAGCGCCGCAAAGGCGTGCTGCGCTATCCGGTGGTCAGGCAGCTCATCCGTTTCACCGGCGTCGGGATCATCTGCACCGTCACCTCGCTGGCACTGTACGCGCTGTTCAGGCCGTGGTTGGGACCCCAACCTGCCAACGCCGCAGCGCTGATCATCACCTCGCTCATGAACACGGCCCTGAACCGTCGGCTGACCTTCAAGATCAGTGGCAACCGGAAGAGGACGCGGGACCACTTGAACGGGTTGATCGTGATCGCCGTGGCGCTGGTCATCACGGGCGGGAGCCTGGGCGTGCTGCATGCGTTCCGGCCCGAGGCAACCCTCGAGGAGGACCTCTGGACCACCACGCTGTCCGGATTCGTCGCGACGGCCGTGCGGTTCACGATGCTGCGGCACTGGATTTTCCGCCGCGCCCGCCACGTCTGACTCCCAACTGACTCGCATTTGTTGTCGTTTTGAGGGCTCAGAACGACAACAAATGCGAGTTACTTGGGGTGGGGACCGTCAGCGGCGGCCGAGCCCCTGGACGCTCCCGACGGCGGCAGCCACGGCTTCCGCGGCTTGGTCCAGTTCCGCTGACGTCACCGTGGAGTCGAAGCTGAAACGCACAGCTGTGTGGGCCACCTCGGGCTCGATTCCCAAGGCCAGCAGGACCGGAGAGGGGGCGTCGGATCCAGCGGCGCACGCCGATCCGCTGGAGCACACCACCCCAAGCCGCTCAAGCTCAAGCAACACCGACTCCCCGCTGGTGCCGGGGAAACAGAAAGACGCGACGGACGGTAAGCGTTGCGAGGGGTGGCCGGTCAACACGGCACCAGGCACAGCCTCGAGGACAGCGCGGATGAAGGCATCCCGCAACTCCGTGACACGTCCGGCAAGTCCGGACTGCCCGGCATGGGCAAGAGTCATTGCGGTGGCCAGCGCGACGGCTCCCGCCACGTTTTCGGTCCCGGAGCGCCTGCCCCGCTCCTGTCCGCCGCCATGGACGAGCGGTTCAAGTCTCAGCCTGCCCTTGGCATAGAGCACGCCGCTGCCCTTCGGTGCGCCGAGCTTATGGCCTGAGATACTCAGCGCGTCGACCCCCAGTTCTTTGACGCCAATCGGGAGCCAGCCCGCAGCCTGGACGGCGTCCGTGTGAAACGGCACACCATGTTCCGCGGCAACCTCGGCAAGTTGCCGCACGGGCTGCACGGTCCCGATCTCGTTATTCGCATACATGATGCTGACGAGGGCCGTCTCCGGGCTCAGCGCGGCCCGGAGCGCCTCAACCGTCACCACACCGTTCCGGTCCACGGGGACCACATCCACCTCGAACCCGTGGACGCGTTGCAGGTAGAGTGCGGATTCCTCGACGGCAGGGTGCTCGATGGCGCTGATGACAACGCGGTTCAGGGCAGGATCCGCCGCACGTCTCGCGAGGGCAATTCCTTTCACCGCCAGGTTGTCCGCCTCGGTGCCGCCGGACGTGAAGGTGATCTCCCCCGGCCGGCAGCCCAGAGCCTTCGCTACCGCCGCGCGTGCCCCGGACAACGCGTTCGCGGCTGCTTCGCCGAGGTTGTGATGGCTTGAGGGATTGCCGAACTCCCCCGTCAGATACGGCCACATGGCTTCGAGGACTTCCCTGCGGACCGGTGTGGTCGCCGCGGCGTCGAGGAAGATCATGGTGTCAGCCGAGAGCCAGGGATGGGTCCGGCGCCACGTCGAGCGTCACGTCCAGGCCGAGATCCAGCGCGCTGACGCTGTGGGTGAGTCCGCCGATCGAAATGACATCGACTCCCGCGGCCGCGATGTCCGCCACGGTGTTGACGTTGACGTTGCCGCTCGCCTCGACGACGGCGCGGCCCGCCACCTGCTTCACGCCGGCACGGAGCTCCTCAAGCGAAAAGTTGTCCAGCATGATCGTGTCGACACCGGCCGCCAGCACGGGTTCGATCTGCTCGGCGCGGTCCACTTCCACCTCGAAGTGCGTGGTGTGGCCCAGTTGGGCCTTGGCGGCCTTCAGCAGTGCAGTGAGTTTCGCGGAATCGCCACCGGTCATCACTGCCAAGTGGTTGTCCTTCGCCAGCACGGCATCGGACAAGCTGTAGCGGTGGTTGGCTCCTCCGCCGCATCGCACGGCGTAGCGTTCCAATACCCGCAGCCCGGGAGTAGTTTTCCGGGTGTCGGTGATGCGGGCCTTGGTACCGTCGACCAGCTTGACGAATTCCGCGGTCTTGGTGGCAATGGCGCTCATGCGCTGGGCAAGGTTGAGCCCGACGCGTTCGGCGAGCAGCACCGAGCGTGCCCGGCCGCTGACCCGCGCCAGGTGGGTTCCGGCGTCGAACGCTTCACCGTCCGCGAGCAGCAGCTCCACTTCGGTGTCCGGGTCGACGAGCAGCATGGCGTCACGGAACACCGTTCCGCCGCTGAACACCCCCGGAACCCGGGCATTGAGCACGGCGGTGGCCCGGGCTTCGGCGGGAATGAGCAGCTGCGAGGTGATATCGCCGCTCGGCGCGTCCTCCGCGAATGCCCGCTCCAGGATGTCCCGGACGGGTGCTGCGGGGAGGGTCAGGCTAGTCATTGACGAGGCTCGCTTTCCGGCGGATCGTGTATCTCTGAACAATTTCTTCACGCGGGGTTTCGACCGCATCACTCCGATAATGCGCCCCCAACGACCCCCGCCGCGCCCCCGCAGCCCGCACCAACAACTGCGCAGCCAGGAGCAAATTGGCATCCTCGTGAACCACGGAATCCACCGAGTCCGGCACATTCTCAGGAAGCACGACGTCGGCCCAAGCGTTGAGTGCCTCAGCGGCCTCCCGCAGCAACCCCCCGGTCCGAAGCACCCCGGCTTTGGCAGTCATCAACCGCCGAAGGGCGGCCCGGCTAAAGGGCTCCGGAACGAGCTCAGGCTGCCACACGAGCGCCCCGGTCGGCTCGGTGGTTCCCGAAAGCGCCGTTGTTGCGTAGAGGTCCACGCCGGCCTCCGAGCTTGCGAGGCGTTCGCCGGCGAGAGACCGGAGCGCAGGCGCCGAGGGAACTAGCGAGTCGGTCCCCCCGCCGTTCGGCGGCGCCCACCCAAGGAACCCTTCAACAGCCCGCCGTCCAAAGACCAGCCCTTCGAGCAGCGAGTTACTAGCCAAGCGATTGGCGCCCTGCACCCCGGTACAAGCAACTTCGCCGGCGGCAAGCAAGCCAGGTACAGACGTCCGGCCGTGGAGATCCGTGACCACCCCACCCATCCAGTAGTGGGCGGCAGGGGCGACCGGAACTGGCTCAAGGGTCCAGTCGACTCCGGCTTCGCGGGTCCGGGCGCTGAGCGTGGGGAAGCGTTTCTCAAGGAAGCCTTTCCCCTTGTTCGCTTCCACGGTCCGGGCGTCAAGGAAGACGTGGCCGTTGGGATCACCAAGTGACGCAAGGTGGAGGGCGATGCTGCGGGAGACGACGTCGCGCGGCGCCAGTTCGGCGTCGGGGTGGTAGCGGGGCATGAACCGTTCGCCGTTCGCGTCCACCAGGATGGCGCCTTCGCCGCGGACGGCTTCGGAAATGAGGAGCGGATCGGCGCCGAAGGGAGCCGGTTTTCCTGCAGCGGAGAGGACCATGCTCGTGGGGTGGAATTGGAAGAACTCCAGGTCCGCGAGCTCCGCGCCTGCCCGCCATGCGAGCGCGAGTCCGTCAGCCGTTGCCACCAAGGGGTTGGTGGTCTGGGCGAACAGCTGCCCCGCCCCGCCGGTGGCCAGCAGCACGGCATCGCCGAATACGCTCTCAAGGCGGCCGTTGCGCAGGAATTCAACGCCCGTCACGCGACGCTCGGACTGGATCAGTGACGTCGCCTGTGAATGTCCCAGCACCTGGATCTTCCCGGCGTCCTGTGCGTCAAGGACTGCCAGGATGAGTGCGTTCGCCACCCCGGCACCCGTGGCGTCTCCACCGGCGTGGAGAATCCTTGGCGCGGAGTGGGCGGCTTCGAGCCCCAAGGCGGGATCGCCGTCGTCGTCCGCGTCGAAACGGACGCCGAAACGCTCCAGCCCCCTGATGTCGAGGCGAGCTTCGGAGCACAGAACCCGCACGGCCTCCTCATCGCAGTGGCCCGCGCCGGCTGTGAGGGTGTCCGTGATGTGCGCGGCGACGGTATCGCCGGGGGCCGGTTCGTCCAGCACTGCCGAAATCCCGCCCTGGGCGAAGAAGGTATTGCTGTCCGCGAGCGCGCCCTTGCTGAGCAGGACGACCTCCGCACCGGCCTCGGCGGCCAGCAGCGCGGAGTAGAGGCCGGCGATGCCGCTCCCGACGACGACGAGCCGCCGCCGCGCCGGGGCGCCGGGAATGCGTTCTGCAGTCATGTGAGGCTCGATTCGACTGGTTGGTACGGGATGTGGCCTAGAGCGGCCGAGCTGCGAGCATGCGTTCAAGGGCGATCTTGGCGTTGTCCTTGACCGAATCGTCCACAGTAATGCGGTTGACCACGCGGCCCTCCACCAGTTCCTCGAGCACCCAGGCGAGGTAGCCGGGGTGGATGCGGTACATCGTGGAACAAGGGCAGATCACCGGGTCGAGGCAGAAGATGGTGTGCTGCGGGTTCTCCGCGGCCAAGCGGTTCACCATGTTGATCTCGGTGCCGATCGCGAAAGTGGTGGGCTCGGTCGCGGCGGCGATGGCCTTCTTGATGAAGTCCGTGGAGCCTGCGCCGTCTGCCGCGTCAACAACCTCCATGGGGCACTCAGGGTGCACAATGACGTTCACGCCCGGGAATTCGGCGCGTGCCTTCTCGATCTGGCCCACGTTGAAACGCTTGTGGACGGAGCAGAAACCGTGCCAGAGGATGACGCGGGAATCCAGCAGGGTCTGTTCGTCGTTTCCGCCGAGTTCCTTGCGCGGGTTCCACATGGGCATCTGCTCCAGCGGGACGCCTAGCGCCTTGGCCGTGTTGCGGCCCAGGTGCTGGTCAGGGAAGAAGAGGACCCGCTGGCCGCGTTCGAAGGCCCATTCGAGCACCGTCTTGGCGTTGGAGGACGTGCAGACGATGCCGCCGTTGCGTCCGCAGAAGGCCTTCAATGCGGCCGAGGAATTCATGTAGGTCACCGGGATGACCGGGGCACGGCCTTCGGAATCGGGGGCGGTCCCGAAGAGCTCCTCGAGCTGCTCCCAGCATTCCTCCACCGAATCCTCGTCCGCCATGTCGGCCATGGAGCAGCCGGCGGCCAGGTTCGGCAGGATCACGGCTTGGTCTGCGCTGGACAGGATGTCGGCTGTTTCGGCCATGAAGTGAACACCGCAGAAGATGATGGCCTCGGCGTCGGGCTTGGTCAGGGCAGCGTTGGCGAGCTGGAAGGAGTCGCCCACGAAATCCGCGTACTGGACAACTTCGTCGCGCTGGTAGAAATGGCCCAGGATGACAGCCCGGTCCCCCAGCGTCTCCTTGGCGGTACGGATCCGGGCGTCGAGCTCGGCGTCGCTGGCCAGCTTGTACTCTTCGGGCAACTGGCCTTGGCGGGGCGTGGCCTTCGGAGCGTCGTCGGCGCTGGACGCACCGGGACCGTAAGCGGGGATGCCTGCGAGGGCTTCGGCGAGGTCGTACTCCCAGGGGCCCTTGGCCAGAGCGGGGCTGCACGTCGACCCGGCCGCGGAACGGCCGTTTTCGGCTTCTTCCCGGGTGATCAGCTGGATAGCTGTATTGACGCTGCTCATGGTGTACTCCTGTTGTCTGGCCCGAGTCCGGGCGTGCCGGTGAAGCGGTAGAGGCGGGGCGGGCGGTGTTTTCCGCCCTGGAGGTATTCACCGGTTTCCTCGATTTCCGGTGTTCCCTTGATTTGCCGGCGGAAGTTTGCCGGATCCAGCTGACGGTCCAGGACAGCCTCGTAGACTTCGCGGACCTGTGCCAGGGTGAAGAATTCACCCAGCAAGTGATAGGCGATGGACCCGTAGGCCATTTTGTTGCGCAGCCGCCACAAGGCGTAGTCCACAATCGCGTTGTGGTCGAAGGCCAATTCCGCGAGCCTATCGGCCCGGAACCACCGGACGTTCTCGGATTCGTCGGCCAGGGCGGCTTCCGTGGGCTGTACCAGGGCCCAGTAGACAATCGACACGACCCGCTGGGCGGGCGAGCGGTGCAGGCCGCCGAAAGCGTAGAGCTGTTCGAGGTATTGGGGAGCCAGCCCCGTGGTTTCGCGCAGGTTGCGGGACGCGGCATCCTGGAGGGATTCGTCGTGCTGGAGCGGTCCGCCGGGCAATGCCCACATGTCCTTGAACGGTTCGCGGATGCGGCGCACCAGAGGCAACCACAGCGTGGGGCGGCCGGAGCTTTCACTGGGGCGGAGGGCGAAGATCACCGTCGATATGGCCAACGACGGCGGCGCGAGCCTGCGCTCTGCGACATTCGCGGAGGTGGCGTACACGGTATTCACCCCGCTTCTTTGCCGTAGGGATCAGAAAACTAGTTATAGTCAAAATGACTAGAACTAATGGTACGACTGTCGGCGGACAGTGTCCAAATGTTTCAGCCCGCGTTCTCCTTGGCGGCAGCTTCCAGGAGGGGCAAAGTGCGGCCTTGGAAATGCGTATTCAGCACGATCACCGAGGACGACCGGAGCACGGTCTTGGTGGCGATGAGCTTGTCCAGCACGCGCTGCAGGTCCGAGTTCGACTTGCCCACCACCCGCACCATGAGATCCGAACTACCGGAAACGGTGTGGACCTCAATGAGTTCAGGGATCGCTGCCAAAGCTTCGACGACGGCGTCGTGCCCCAGGTCCTGGTTGATGGTCAGCGAGCAGAAGGCGACCACCGGATAGCCGAAGCCGGCAGGATCGGGCTGCGGAACCCAGGGAGCCACCACTCCGCGCTCGGCCATCCGGTCCAGCCGCGACTGGACCGTGGCACGGGCGACCTTCAAGACCCTCGATGCCTCCAGAACGGACGCCCGCGGGGAGTCTGTGAAAAATCGGACAATCTTGGCATCCAACTCGTCCACAACCATCAGTTTTTCCTGCTTCCGCCCAAGGGGATGTACAAATCGGCGCTTCACGCCCAGATGCCACTCCAGCTTGTAACCATCCTCTCACGAGTGTTTTTCGCCACTTTCATCCGGAAGCGGTAAATTCGATAAGTCCTACGAGGACCAGCGAACAAACCATCCACAAGAAGGCAAACACGAATGACAACGAAGTCCACCGCTGTTCGACCCTCCATTCCTTCGCGAGGCCTTGGCCACTCGATGAAGCCGCGCCAGCTCACCATGATGGGCTTGGGCAGCGCCATCGGCGCGGGACTCTTCCTCGGTTCGGGCGCCGGAATCCACGCCGCCGGCCCGGCAGTGCTCATCTCCTACCTTGTGGCGGGCACCTTGATCATCGTGGTGATGTGGGCCCTAGGCGAGATGGCAGCCGCCAACCCGAACAGCGGCGCCTTCTCGGTGTACGCGGAAAAGGCCATGGGCAGGACGGCCGGGTCCACGGTCGGCTGGCTTTGGTGGCTGCAGTTGGTAGTGGTCATCGCCGCGGAGGCACTCGGCGCAGCAGGGCTGCTCTTCTCCGTCTGGCCAGTCATTCCTGTGTGGGCGCTGGCGTTGGTATTCATGGTGGCATTTACCGCGATCAACCTTGCCGGGGTCCGGAACTTCGGTGAGTTCGAATTCTGGTTCGCCATCCTGAAGGTCGCGGCCATTGTCGCTTTCCTCGCCATCGGCGCAGCTTTGCTGTTCGGCTGGTTGCCCGGCGTAGCTTCCCCCGGCCTCGCAAACCTGACCGGCAACTTTGCACCGTCCGGCTGGTCCGGAATTGCCGCAGCCCTCTTCGTAGTGATTTTCGCCTTCGGGGGCACCGAAATCGTGAGCGTGGCTGCTGCGGAGACGCAGAACCCGGCACACAGCGTCGGCAAAGCCATCCGCACGGTGGTGTGGCGCATCCTGGTCTTCTACATTGGTTCGGTCTTCGTCATTGCAGCAGTACTGCCCTCCGATTCCGAAGGCTTGAAGTCGCCGTTCGCCGGCGTCCTGGACCTTGCCGGCATCCCGGGAGCCGGCGCTGCCATCACGCTCGTCGCCGTCGTGGCATTGCTTTCCGCGCTCAACGCAAACCTCTACGGCGCCTCACGCATGGTCTTCTCCTTGTCTGAACGCGGCGAAGCACCTGCCTTCCTGTCACGGCTGCGCGGCGCCCAGGTGCCCATGGCCGCCGTCGGGGTTTCCGTTGCATTCGGCTTCATCGCCACCATCCTGGAACTGCTGTTCCCCGACCACGTACTCCCCGCCCTGCTCAACCTTGTCGGGTCCACGTGCCTCGTAGTCTGGGGAACTGCGCTCGTGTCCCAGTTCATCCTGCGCCGGCGCGCCGACCGCGAAGGAACCGAACTGCCGCTTCGCATGAAGGGATTCCCCTTCCTTACGGTATTCGGACTGGCGTTGCTTGCCCTGATCTTCGTGGTGGGCTTCTCGAATGCCGAGAGCGCCGGTCAGCTGATCGGCACGTTCCTGTTGATCGCGTGCATCGCCGTTGCCTGCCGGATCGGCGCCAAGGTGAAGTCCGCACGAAACGCCTAAGCTGACCCAACTAATCCCCACCGCCACCCTCGCCTCGCAAGCTCGGCCAGGGAACCCTGGCGGCGTGGGCCCAGCAGTTGTTGTCGTTTTGAGCCCTCATAACGACAACAACTGCGAGCTACTTGGGTGAGCGGGAGGTGCACAAACTGCTATGTGTTCCCCAGGGAAGACTGGCAGTTCATGGCAGTTTGACTAGCCCCGAATAGGCGGATTGCCTACGTTCCGAACAGTGACTACGGTCACGTCCATGGACTCATCTCTTCCCGTCGTGGCCGCAGCCGACGCCGCACCCCTGTCCCCCGGACAGCTCAGGGAGCTCTATTCCTTGATGGCTGCCGTTCGATACCTCGATACCTCGGCCGTTGCCTGGCAGCGCCAGGGAATCATCCCCGGCTACGCTCCGGAACTCGGCCAGGAAGCCGCCCAGGTCGGCAGCGCCTACGCCCTCGACACTGCCCGCGACTTCGCCTTCCCGACGTACCGCGAGATGGGTGTCGCCAGGACCATGGGCGTGGACATGGTGGCGTACATGTCCACCCACAAAGCAACGTGGCACGGCGGCATGTACGATCCCCTGGCAAGCCGCCTCGCGCCCATCCAGGCCGTCGTGGCAGGCTCGGTGCTTCATGCCGTCGGCTGGGCCCACGGCCAGACCCTGAGCGGCGGGCACGGAGTGGCCCTCAGCTACTTCGGCGATGGCGCGTCCTCCCAGGGCGATGTCCACGAGGCCATGAACTTTGCCTCCGTGATGAAGGCACCTGTTGTCTTCTTCATCCAGAACAACGGCTGGGCGATTTCCGTGCCCACCGAGCGGCAGGTGGCCGGCGGTTCGGTAGCTGCCCGAGCCGCGGGCTACGGAATCCCGGGCATCCAGGTGGACGGCAACGATGTGGTCGCCGTCCATGAGGCCACCCGCAACGCCTTCGCCCACTGCCGCGCAGGAAAGGGTCCTGCTGTGGTCGAAGCCATGACCTACCGCCGCGGGCCGCATTCCACCGCCGACGATCCCGGCCGCTACAGGAGCCTCGACGACGAGCGCATCGACGCCGGCGAGGATCCGCTGGAACGCCTCCGCAAGCGTTTGCTGGCCGAAGGCGTAGCCGACGAGGCGTTCTTCACCGCCGCCAACCAAGCAGCCTGGGCAGAGGAAGAAGCCATCCGCACCGGAATCGAAGCCCTCGGGCCCCGGCCCGGCAACGAGATGTTCGATTTCGTCTTCCAGGAAACCACCCCCGCCCTTGAAAACCAGGCCACCCGTTGGCGCGAGGAGTCAGAACATGTCTGAAAGCACCACAGCCACCCTCGAAGCCAGGGCAGCCACAGAGAACCAGTCCGTCAAGCTTTCCATGCAGCAGGCACTCAACCGCGCCCTGGACGAGATCCTGGCCACCGATCCGAAGACGGTGGTCTTCGGCGAGGACTGCGGCCGATTGGGCGGGGTCTTCCGCATCACCGACGGATTGCAGGCCAAGCACGGTGAATCCCGGGTCTTTGACACGCCGCTCGCGGAATCGGGCATCCTGGGGATGTCGGTGGGCCTGGCCATGGCCGGTTTCCACCCCATTCCGGAAGTGCAGTTCGATGGCTTCGCGTATCCCGCCATCAACCAGATCGTGTGCCAGATCGCCCGGATGAACTACCGCAGCCGGGGCAAGCTTCCGATGCCGATCACGCTCCGCGTACCCAGCTTCGGCGGCATCCGCGCCCCCGAACACCATGGCGAAAGCCTCGAGGCACTCTTCGCGCACGTTCCGGGGCTCAAGGTGGTCTCGCCGTCGGACCCGCACGATGCCTACCACCTGCTCAAGTACGGCGCCTCGCGGCCTGACCCGGTGATCTTCATGGAACCGAAGTCCCGGTACTGGCAAAAGGGCGACGTGGACGCCTCCGACGGCGGTACCCTCACCGGCGCCCGCGTTGTCCGGCCGGGCCGCCACCTGACCCTCGTAGCCTGGGGTGCCATGGTTGCCCGGTGCCTGCAGGTTGCCGAACTCGCCGCGGAAGACGGAATCGAGGTCGAGGTCCTCGATCTGCGCTGGCTCAAGCCGATCGATGCCGAAGCACTGGCGACTTCCGTCGGAAAGACGCGGCGCGCCGTCGTCGTGCATGAGGCTCCGCTGACCTCCGGGCTGGGGGCCGAAGTGGCCCAGCTGATCACGCAAAGCTGCTTCGACACGCTCAAGGCGCCCGTCGAACGGGTCACCGGCTTCGATGTGCCGTATCCCTCCGGCGACCTGGAGGACGAATACATTCCGAACATTGACCGCATCCTCCTGGGGATCCAACGAGTACTGGAGTATCGACGTGGCTGAAATCAGCTTCCCCCTGCCCGATCTTGGCGAAGGCCTCATCGAAGCGACCGTCCTGGACTGGCTCGTCTCCCCCGGCGACCAGGTGGAACGGAACCAGCCGCTCGTGGAGCTGGAAACGAGTAAATCCGCCCTCGAGTTGCCGAGCCCGCAGGCGGGTAAAGTGATCCGTATCCACGGAGCGCCGGGCGAGACCATCAACGTCGGTGAACCGCTGGTGGTGTTCGAGGTGCCGGACAATACTGCCGGTATCGTGGGCACCGTTCCCAAGGATGACGCACCGAAGCGCCGGGTCCGCCTGAGCGCCGTACTTGATGAGGACTGACACCATGAGCGGCAGGCACAAGGAAGAGCACATCCACACTGTGGAAGGGACAGATCCGCATCTGTTCGTGGAAGTCCATGAGCCTGCCGAAGGGACCGACGCCGGATTGCGCCCCGTGCTGCTGCTGCACGGTTTCTCCTCGTCCACCAAACTCAATTGGGGCGACACAGGCTGGATTTCCACCCTCAAGTCCGCGGG
This sequence comes from Arthrobacter sp. S2(2024), assembly GCF_036662515.1. NCBI lineage: Bacteria > Bacillati > Actinomycetota > Actinomycetes > Micrococcales > Micrococcaceae > Arthrobacter > Arthrobacter sp. S2(2024). Next base: position 104,895 of record NZ_JAYKZI010000002.1, read on the forward strand.
CCGGCGTGTCATCACCGTGGACCTTCCAGGGCACGGCCAGAGCAGCTCGCCCGAGGACCTGGACTCCTACTCGCCGAGCCGGATCCGCGCGGACCTGCTCCAGATAGTCGCCGACGCCGGTGCGCGCCCCGTGCGCGCCGGTGACCCTACCAGCGGGCTCGACGTCATCGGCTACTCTTTGGGCTCCCGGCTCGCTTGGGAATTCGGGGCAACCCAGCCCGAACTCGTGCACCGGCTGGTGTTGGGCGGCCCGAACAAGGAAGACCCCCTGGCGTCGTTCGATCTCGGAGCAGCCCAGCGCTACCTCGCGGACGGCACACCCATTGAAGACGAGTCCACGGCAGGGTTGCTCAAAATGGCACAGCTCTTGCCGAGCAACGATCTTTTTGCGCTCTTGTCGCTCATCGAGGCCATCAAGGGCGAACCCTTCGATCCTGCCGAAGCCGTGCCCCACATGCCGATGCTCCTGGTGGCCGGCGACAAGGACGAGCGCGCCGTCACCATGCCGGAGCTCGCTTCGATCGCTTCCCATGCCGGGGGCATGGTTGAGCAACTGCTCGTACCGGGGCGGAACCACAGCAACGCCGTGACCAGCCGGGTTTTCAAGGACGCTGCGGTGGCGTTCCTCGGCGTCTAGGCGGTGGCGGAGCGGCTGATAGTGGCGGAGCGGCTGCCTTAACCCGCCAGCCGCTCCGCGTTGAGCGTCATGCGCTCCAGCACGCTGACGGCCATGGCGTATTCGTCGATACCGATCCCCATCGAGAGGTCCCGCCGGGATTCTTCAACGAGCTTTTGGGCTTCCGTATGTTTTGCGTGGCCGAGTTCGCTGAGGCTGAGGCGATCGTCCACCATGATGATCATGCCGCGGCCCACCAGGGCGGCGAGTTCGTTTTCGCGACGTCGCGTGTCGCCGCCCCAAAAAGGGTTGAGTATTCCGTCAAGATCCTCGGGGCTGATGGTTGTCTCGGCCAGGACGTTGAGCGTCTGCCACTGCCTCCGGCTGAGTTTCAACCTCGCCAAGGTGCTGTCCAGGTGCGCCTCCAAAGCGGCGTCCAGGCGTTTGGTCCAGTAACCGATCGGCTTGTTCACATGGCCCATCGTGGCAGCGCAGAGCGGTCCCGGCAACAAAGGTAGGCTTGATTCAGCGCTGGATGACGTGGAAGTGAGACGAATGGGCATGCGCTTCAAGGACCGTGCGGACGCCGGACGCCGCGTGGCAGCAGGGCTCCCGCAGCTCCGGCATCGCCCGGACACCATCTTGCTGGGCCTCGCCCGCGGTGGAGTCCCCGTGGCGGCCGCTGCCGCCGTCGAGCTCCACCAGCCATACGGCGCCATGCTGGTACGTAAACTCGGCATCCCGGGCCGCGAGGAAACTGCGTTCGGCGCCCTCGCCTGGTCCAACGGCAGGATCGTCCGCATCCTCAACCGGCCCCTCGCCGAACGCATGCTTCGGCATGGAATCACCCAGGCTTCGCTCGACGCTGTCGAGGCACGCGAGCGCGGAGAACTCCTGCGGCGAGTGACGACCTACCCGGGTATCAGCTTCGATCTCTCGGGCAAGACTGTTGTCCTTGTCGACGACGGACTCGCCACGGGCGCAACGATGCGCGCCGCCGTCGAGGCCGTCCGCGCGGGAGGCGCGGCGACTGTGGTAACCGCCGTCCCCGTGTCATCCCTCGAAGCCCAAGCGTCCATCAGCCGGGTGTGCGATTTCATGATGTGCCTGCACACGCCGGGCAAATTCCATGCCGTGGGCGCGTTCTACGAGCACTTCGAACAATTGACCGACGACGACGCGGTGCGGCTTTTGGAGCAGGCGGGGTAGTTCGCAAGCCGCTGGGTTGCGATTCGCGCCAAACGCGAGCGAGCGTCGATGAATTTCCCGTCATAGCTGAGCGAGCGTCGGAGAATTTCGCGCCAAACGCGAGCGAGCGTCGGAGAATTTCGCGTCATAGCTGAGCGAGCGTCGGAGTGCGAACGACGACGGCGATAGCTCGCCGTCGTCGTCGGACGCGCCGTGGCGCGTTCAGTCCTTCCGCTCGAGGAACTCCCGCACCCGGGCGCGGGCCTGCTCGCGGTCGTAGCTGTTCACGAGGGCGGCAGCCATGCGGACGGGGTCGCCGAAGAAGAAGTACTCATAGAGGGCCTGGCGCCCGGCGAACGCGGAAATGCTGGCATCGAAAGCGAGCTTGAAGAGGCGCACGCGCTCCGGGCCGGTCAGGGTCTTCGCCTGCAGGTACAGCTCGATGTCCGGCAATGCCTCGCTGGCTACGTCCGCTTCGCCCGGCAGGGCCATGAGGCCCGACGCCGAGAACTTCCGGATGATCGCGGGGAACCGCTGGGCAACCTTGGGGTACCAGTTGCGTGCCGCATTCAGTGTGGGCCAATGCGGCAACAACACGCCATCCGGGCTTGGAGCTGCCTGGGCCTCCGCGGCAACCATGAGGGCCTTGCCGATTTCGACGGTCTCGATCAGCTCCGCGAGGTCTTCCTGGATGTGCTGGAATCCGTCAATCCCGATCGACGCCGCAATCTCCGAGGCCAGGCCGAGGAAGAACTCGCTCTTCGCGATGGTCCTCGTGACCACCTGGTGGGTCATGAGGGCCCCGGCGCCGGTCTCGGAGTAGAAGGCATTGCACAGCTCGGGATGGCCGAGCATGAAGATGCGATCGTTCGGAACGAATACGTGGTCGAAAACGACGACGGCGTCCATCTCCTCGAAGCGGCTGGCGAGCGGCTCGTCGTGGGTGCCTCCGCCGTTGTAGAGCGAGGTCCGGCACAGGTAACGCATGCCCGGCGCATCGTTCGGGAGGGCGAACGCGTAGGAGTAGGGAGCATCTTCCGGCGTCGAGCGCAGGAGCGTCGAAGGGAACACGAGGAGCTCGTCGGCGATCGGCGCGATGGTGGCGAGCATACGTGCGCCGTGGACCACAATGCCGTCTTCCCGCTCCTCGACGACCCTGGCCGAGAGCTGCCCGCCGAGCTGTTCGGAACCTGACACCGAACGGTTGACTTGCGGCGGGATCAGCGTGTGCGTCGCAAGGAGATCGTTCTCGCGGCAATGCTCATAGTATTTGCGGATGTTTTCGCCGAACATCGGATCGGCCTGGGCAAACCATTTTTCTGCGGCCGCGAGTGCCGTAAGGGCGCCGTTCATGTAATCACCCGTCCGGCCCAGGAACCCAAGGGAGTACTCCGCCCAAGTGCGGATGGCCGCATGCCGATGTTCGAGGTCTTCCTTGGTGCGCGGCACCAGGAACGAGGCGTTCACCCGGTCACCCGTCGTCGGGGACTCGTAGGTGAGGGCGTCCGCATACTTCGGGTCATGCTGCATGTCGAAGAGCTTCGCGTACGTGCGGGCCACATTCCTGAAGGACGGGTGGTCGGCGATCTTCCCGGTGACCATTTCGCCGTCGATCAGGACGTGGGGGTTCATCGAGTTGAGCTTGTCCAGGTACTGCTGTCCGGTCCGGATTCCCATGGTTGTCTCCAATGATGGTTGTGCTGAAACGGCATACGGATGCGGCGTCGACGGGCGCCGGCAACTACAGAAGATCCTCCATTCCCAATTGGCTTTCCGGGATAGTGGTGAAAGAGCTGTTGGCGAACGCGAGCGCGTCGCCGCTGCGGTAGTTGAAGTCCACCACTTCACCCACGTAGAGGGTGTGGTCTCCGCCGTCGTAAGCCGCCCAGGGCGTGCATTCGAAATAGGCGAGGACGTTGGATAGCCGGGGCGCCGTGTCGCCTTCTACCCAAAGGGGCTCGGGCCCGGGTCGGCCCGCGAAATGCAGGGCGAGTTGCTTCTGTTCGGCACCCAGGATATTGACGCTGAAGGGGCGCCCGGCCAGCTCATCGTGGGCTTTGGCGTTGCGGGCGATGCTGACCAGGACCAGCGGCGGTTCCATGGATACGGCGGTGAAAGAGTTGACGGTGATACCGTGCCGCTTGGTGGCGCCGTCGAACGTCACGATGGCGACACCTGTGGCGAAGCGGCCCAGGCTGCCGCGGAAATGATGTGCCCGCGGCCGCGAAGTGCGGCTCAAGGGACCGGGCTCCGCATTATGGCTGGACTTGGCAATCATCGTTGATTCCTGGCTAGCGATTGTTCTATATGTGAATTTGTTCTATATTTGAACAACAAATTCTCATACAGAACCATAGTCTCTTGTGAGTGACAGCACAAGACGGCGGGCCGGTCGCATTAGGCCCCAACATAGGATGGAGCGCATGATGTCTCCCAGCGCCGCAAAAAGTCTGCAGGACACGACTGCGACGGTCTCGCCGTCGCAGACCCTCTCCCGCGGAATCCAGGCCCTGGAAATCCTGGCGGCAGCAGAGCGCCCGTTGACCATTGCAGAACTCGCCGGCGCCCTGGGCGTTCATCGCTCGGTGGCCTACCGGATCCTTCGCACGCTGGAGGATCATTCCCTGCTGGTGCGCGACGACGCCGGCCGTGTTCAGCCAGGTCCCGGCCTTGCGGTGCTGGCCCGGGGTGTCTCCCGCGACCTCCAGACGGCCGCCCTACCGGAACTGACCCAGCTTGCCAACGCCCTGAACATGACGGCATTCGTCGCGGTCTGGGATCATCAGGACTGCGTCACGCTGGTCACGGTCGAGCCCCGACACTCAGCCGCGACCCTGGCACAGCATCCCGGCACCCGCCACCCCGTGAACACCGGGGCGCCTGGAATCGCGATCCAGTCCACCATGAGCGAAGAAGAATGGGCCGCCCGCGCGCCGGGCCTGCCGTATCGTCCGGAAGCGGCAGAAGCGCGCCGGCTCGGCTATGCGGCGAGCCACGACGAAGTCATCGCCGGCTTGTCATCCTTGGCCGCCCCGATCCGGGTGCCAGGCGGGCGGCCCGCCGCGATCGCCGTCGTCTACATCCGCCGCGAACAGGACCAGGCCGCCGTCGGCGAAGCACTGGCAGCGAGCGCGTCCCGGATAGAGTCCCAGCTGGCGTAAGGACCCGCCGATGGACTCGTGGGGCTTTTCACCTTTGGTGCGCGCGTTCGTCCTGTTTCCGACGCTCGCTCACTTATAGGGCCAAAACCTGAAACGCGCGCTCAGATGATCTGAGCGAGGGTTTCCCAAAAGTGGCCCATTAGTGAGCGGGCGTCGTTATGGTTGCGTGTTTGGCCGGCGCCGGAGAACCAGTCCTGCAACGATGCCGAGCAGCAAAAGCGCGCCGGAAGCGGACGTGGACACCACAAATGCGGTGCCCGGACCCTGCGTCTGGGCCAACTGGCCGGCAACGTAGGCGCCCAGCGCCGTACCCGCCACGATGCCGCTAGCCAAGGCGGTCATGCCGGTCGCCATGCGGCCGGCCGGTGCCACGACTCCCCCGATGCTGAAGACCGTCACCATGACCGGTCCCACGGGAATTCCGAGCACCAACAGAACGATGACCATCGGCCAGATCCCGGCGGGAAGGAACAACAGTGGGGAGAACGCCGTCATCGCGGCCGCGGCGAGCACCCAGCGGATGGCCAGCCCGAAGCGCTGCGGCCAATAGGCAACGGACAACGCCGCGACGGCGGAGCTCAGGCCCATGACGGAATACATCAGCCCCGCAATTTCAGCCGTGGCGAACTGGGCGGAGAAGGCGCTCAACGCATTCTGGGTTGCACCAAAGAAAGTACCCATGCAGACCATGGCCAGCACCGGAACGGCGACCTTCAGCCAGGCCACGGATCGGACACTTGACTGCCGCTGTGCAGGGACGCTCCCGACGGCGGCGCGCGCCTTGCGCTTTGCAGGCACCACGGCCAACTGAGAGGGATGGACGGCGAAGGCCGGCACGAGCGTGGCCGTCAGGACGGCCGCCAATGCGAGCGGAAGCCAGGGGGCTACGAGGCTCGCCAGAATACCGACCAGCGCCGGCCCCAGGACGAACGTGACCTCGTCCGCGGTTCCTTCATAGGACAACGCGGTGTCCAGGTCTGCGCGGCTGGACGCCACACTTCCAGGACCGTTGGTGTTCAGGTTCCTAGTGGTCAGGGCCATCCAACGGACACGGGCCATGGGCCCCACCTGCGGGCAACTCGCTCCAGCCAGGAAAGCCGTCACCAAAATGGCAATCGCGTCCGTGGGGGCGTTGAAATCGGGCGTCAGGTAGGCGGCCACGAGCAAGGCGATGACGGTCACGGCGTTGACAACCGCGGCCACGAGGAGCACAGGGCGCTGGCCTGAGCGGTCGCCAAGGGAGCCAAGCACCGGCGCGCCCAAGGCCGAGCCAATGCCGACCGCTCCGGCGGCCAGGCCACCGATGGCGTAAGAATGGCTGACAGCTGTGACAAGGGTGAGGGTGCCAACGGTCAGCATCGCGAGTGGCAACCTCGCGAACAGTCCCAGCGGCAGGAAGTTCCGGCCTGCGAGTTCGGGCAAGCGGGCGAAGCGGCCAGGCAGACGCGAACGGCGCGGCGCGGCCGACGGGGGCAGTGCCGACTGCGGCGCAGAAGGAAATTCAGGGTGAGGCTTAAGTGCGGTGTTCGCCGCGGACTTCTGTGGGGAGGAGTTCATGATTCCGGGTTCGCTGAATGGTGCGCATCGTCCCTCCTCCCGATGCGCGCGACCCGGTGTAACCCTCCAAGTCTACCGGACGGCTACGCCTGCTCAAGCGGGCCCATACACGACGAAGCGCCCCAAAACAGGTGCCTAGGCGGCCGCGGCGTCGACGATTCGAACGGTGGAACCGTTCCGGTTCTTGATTACCTGCAGCTGGCTGCTGATTCTCTGCTTCATCTCCGCAACGTGGCTGACCAGCCCCACTACCCTGCCGCCGTCGCGCAGCCCCTCCAGTGCATCCATGACCTGCTCGAGCGATTGCTCGTCGAGGCTCCCGAATCCCTCATCGACGAACAAGGTCTCGATGTCCACACCGCCGGCCTCCTGCTGGACTACATCCGCGAGCCCCAGGGCCAAAGCGAGCGAAGCCATGAACGACTCCCCGCCGGACAGTGTGGCGGTGTCCCGCCGCTGGCCTGTCCACTCATCCACCACTTCCAGTCCCAGGCCTGATTTCGCGCCCCGGGCTGCCTTGGCGTCTGTGTGCTGCAGGGTGTAACGGCCATCGCTCATGGCGATCAGCCGCTCCGAGGCCGCCGCCGCGACCTGTTCGAGGCGGGCGGCCAGCACATAGCTGTTGAGGCTCATTTTGTAGCCGTTGTCGCCCGCCCCTCTTGCGGTTTCTGCGAGCTCGTTGAGTACCCGGGCGCGATCCCGGGGGCCGCGCCCGGAGGCCGCAGCTTCCTCGTACTGCGAGCGGATCGCAGCCAGGCTGGTCACCGTGCGGGCAGCGAGTCCCGCAGCAAGATCCAGCCGTCGGGCTGTTTCTTCCGCCCGTCCGGCGTCTTGTTCGAGGGCTGCGAGCTCGACGGCGGTCAGTGGCACCTCACCGATCTGGGCTTCCTTGGCCGCGAGAACGAGATCCTCGGACTCGAAGAGCTCTGCGAGCCGGGCGCTCTCGGTCTCCGCGGACCTGATGGCTTCGTCGAGCCTTGCAGCGTGCTGCTCGTCGAGGATTTCGAGGCGCGCAGCATCCGCGGTGTCGAATCCGTTCGCTGCAAGGGCGGTTTCCAAGGCCGCAGACGCATCGTCCAAAGCCTCCCGGGCACGTTCAAGTTGCACTCCCGCGGCGACAGCGGACTGCAGGAGTTCGCGATGCCCGGTCAGGGCATCGATGCGCTCGTGCAGCGTGTCGAAGCCATCACGCAGCCCGCAAAGCAAGGTCTCCAGGGACTCACGTTGCTCACCCAGCAGGGCCATGGTGGACCCGGCCTGCGCCGCAGCGGTGTCCTCTTGGACTTGTTCTTCCTCCAAGCGGGCAATCCGGTCCGTCATGCGGGCGAGCTCTGCCTTGCCACGTTTGAGGCTGTCGACGGCGGAACGCGCCAAGGCCAGGGCGTCTTTGGCCAGGGCCTCCGCCGAAGCGGCTTCCTTGGGATCGATGCCTCCGCCCTGGGCGGCGAGCACGGCGACTTCCTGTTCGGCGGCCGCCAGCTCGCCTGCCGCTTGGAGAAGTTCATGCTCGCTCTCGTCATAGCGTTCGTGGGCGGATTGCTCTTCCTCGGCAAGGGCCAGTGCGGTTAGCCCTGCGGCTGCCGGGGAAGGGTGTTCGGCGCTTCCGCAGACGGGGCATGGATCGCCGTCGTTCAGCTTTGCGGCGAGTTCGGCGGCGGCATTGGCCAACCGGGATTCGCGGAGATCCAGCCAGAGTTGCCGGAGGTCCTGGGAGAGCGCGCGTGCAAAAGCGTGGCGCTTCACTGCCGCGGACTGGGAATCAAGGGCGCTTGTGTAACGGGCTACGGTTTTGACAGTGTTCTGCACTGCTGCCGCTTCGCTTTCCCGGAGGGGCAGCTCCACAGCGGCCGCTTCCAGCGGACCCAGCTCGCCTTCCAAAACAGCCGCATCCGAGCGAAGCCCGGCCAACGCGACGGACCGCTCTGCCTTGGCCGACTCCCGCTGCCGTGCCGCCAGCTCAAGCGCATCAAGCCTGCCAGTGATGTCCTCGAGCTTTTGTTCGTCCCCGATCCGGGCCTCAACGACAGCCATGGTCTCTTGAATCCTCGCCAGCGACGTGCCGGGTTCGCTCGCGTCAAGAGAGGCGGCAAGCAGCTTCGCCGTCGCCGACTCCGCCTTCGCCCCCGCGATGTCTAAGGCCTTGGCAGCGCGGTCGACGGCGTCGAGTTGTCCTCCGAGGACGGCGGCTTTACGGTGGCGTCCAAGCCGCTCGCGGAATTCCTGCACTTCAGCCGCACGTGTGGCGAGGACTTCGCGCCGGCGAGTGGCGGCGTCGAGCTTCGCGTGCCGTTGAACCCGTTCCCGGGCGGAGCTGAGTTTGTCTGCCAGCTGAAGCCGGACGGCATCGGCAGAGATTGCAACTTGTTGCCGCTCCAGAGATTCGGCCCGGGCCCGGGCCTCGAGGGTCCCGAGCCTGAGTTCAGGCGTGGACTCGTTGGATCCTGCGTCATCAAGATCCGGGTCAGCCGCCTCGTCAATGCCGAGTTGCGCGAACTCGGACTCTGCCCGCTGCGCGAGCAGCTTAAGTCCGTTCTGGTTGTCCTGCACTTCTGCGCGCGCGGCGTTTGCTTGGAGTGCCAACTGCTGCTCGATCGCTTCAAAACGCTGGGTTCCGAAGAGCTTCTGCAGAAGATCCAGCCGGTCGGACGCCTTGGAACGCAGGAAAGCCGCGAAGTCTCCCTGCGGGAGCATGACCACCCTGGTGAATTGTTCCCGATCCATCCCCAGGACATCTCCGATTTCCATGCCGGCTTCGTCGTTGCGCGAGGTCTTTTCTTCCCACGAGCCATCAACCCGTTCACGCAGGAGGGTTTTGGCCTGCTGGGTGGTGAAGCCCTTGCGTCCACGGGCACTTGGCCTGTCCCACGCCGGTGAGCGGGTGACCTCAAAGCGTCTTCCGCGCGCCGAAAATTCGCAAACGACCCGCGGCTCCGCAGCCGGTTCCGCGTGGTCGCTGCGCAAGCGTTTTCCGTCCTGGCGGGCGCCCGGTACCGAGCCGTACAACGCAAAGCAGATGGCGTCGAGCACGCTCGTCTTTCCCGCGCCGGTGGCACCGTTCAAGAGGAACAGGCCCTGGGCGCCCAACAGATCGAAATCAATCGATTGAACCCCGGCAAACGGCCCGAAAGCCTCAATTTCAAGGCGGTGGATTCTCACAACTCTGCCCCTTCCAACCGGACCGCTTCCAAGGCTTCACGAAGGGCGGAAAGTTCAGTCTCATCAGCCGGCCTCCCGCGCACATGGTCGAGGAAGCCGCAGCAAACACCAAGATCGTCTTCGGCCTCCGCAAGCCGGCTGCTGTAGCTGGCTTTGACCTTTCCCGCGGCGTCTTCAGGGTCAAAGCCCAGCACCAGCGTGTCCGGGAACCGGGCACGCAGCTGTTCCATGGCCTGCGCAGGCCGCGAGGAGTCTGTGAGGGTGACTTGGCAATACGCAGTCTCAGCCCAGGAATGCTCCTCCGACTCCAGAAGCTCAGCGAGCTTCCCCCGGAGAATCGCCAGCTCCCGTGGTGCTTTCCACAGAACTTCCTCGACGCTCTCAACACCGCCGACGCCGATATCAATCAGCCACGCACCCTTCCGATGCCTGGCCTCGGAGAACGAATACGCCAGCGGCGAACCCGAATACCGGACGCGCTCCGAAAGTTCCTGCCGCCCGTGCAGATGTCCGAGGGCCGTGTAGCCGAAGCCATCAAAGAGATCCAGGGGCACAGCCCCCAAACCGCCGATGCTCAAATCGCGTTCGCTGTCCGAGGTGATGCCGCCGCTCGCGAAGGTGTGTGCCAGCACAACGGAGTGCACCGGCCCTGCTTCGCTTCTCCGGGCAATGTCCTCACGGATGAGCTCCACCGCGGCCTGCGTGACGTCAAAGTGGCTCGGGGTTTGGGTGCCGAGCCGTTCGGCGACAAGCCGCGGTTCAAGGTACGGAATTCCATAGACGGCAACCACGGGCGCACCCGGCTGAGCTGCACCGTGGTCGCTATCCAGGGGAAACAGGACGGGCGAATCGAGATCCTCTACGCGGGTCCGCAAATGGACTCCCCCGCGCTCCAGCAGGCGTGAAGCGAAACCAAGGCGGATCGCGGAATCGTGGTTGCCGCTGGTCAGCACCACCTTGGCTCCAGCATCCGTGATCCGTACGAGGGCGTCGTCGAGGAGCTTCACGACGTCCAGACCCGGAAGGGCGCGGTCGTAGACGTCGCCCGCGATCAAGACGACGTCCACCGACTGTTCCCGGACGACTGCGAGCAATTGCTCAATGAAGTTACGCTGGGCGTCAAGCATCCCGACGCCATGGAACGAGCGTCCCAGGTGCCAATCCGAAGTGTGCAAAAGCCTCATGTTTTCAAGCTAACTGGAGGCCCCGACATTATTGGTGCGGCGCGGCGGCACCGGCCGTAACAGGGCCTTCCGGACAGCTGAATTCCTGCGTCAGCCCCGCTTGCCGTCGAAGAAATCGCGGGCCGGGTCGACGTCGGGCTTCTCTTCGACGGGTGCCACGGCGGACTCCGCAGCGGGCGTGGAAACCTCGGCCGCGCTTTCCGGGACAGCCGCTTCAGCGTCGTCGTCGGACTTTTCCTCCCAGCCGTCGGCCGGCAACGGCTCCTCGACCTCAGCCACGGCAACCGGGGTGGTTTCGCCGAAACCGCGGAAGATGAGGCCTGCGATCGCCGCTCCGACCAGCGGTGCGACCCAGAAGAGCCAGAGCTGCTCCACTGCCCAGCTCGAGCTGAAGATGGCGGAGGCAGTGGCACGTGCGGGGTTAAAGGCAAGGTTGCCCGTGGATTGGCCAAGCTGCAGCAAGACCGCGACTGTCAGGCCGACGGCGAACGGTGCTGCGAGCTTGCTGGGATTGCGTCGAGCGGTGACACCCAGGAAGACCCCTACCAGGAGCGCGGCGCCGAGGACCTCAATGAGCATCACGCCGGTCACGGGAACCTGGAAGCTGGAGTGCGTACCGAAGCCGGAGGTCGCCGTGTCAAACACAGTCCGGCTGTCCGTGATCCCCGGTACAGTTCGGACGACGGCGAAAATCGCCAACGCGCCCAGCAAAGCGCCCACAATCTGGGCCCCCAGGTACGCGGCCCCATCCACAAGCTTCATCCGGCCGGCAACCAGGTGACCAACCGTGATGGCCGGGTTGAAGTGGCCGCCGGACAGGTAACCGAAGGCCAACATGGCAGCAGTGACGGTCAGGCCGCTGGCCAGCGACGCCGGCATCGGAACCGCCTGGGGGTTGATGAAGATCAACACACCCAAGCCAATAACCACAAGGAACAGCGTCCCCAGAGCTTCAGCGGACGCCCGGGCTAGGAGCCGGGTTCCGCGGGAGGAGGGAGCGGACACAGTTGTGGTCATGTCGAGGGATTCCTTTGTTCGAAGTTCGGGTGGTCTGTTGCGGAGGCGGACACTCCGGGCAAGGCAAGAAGCCGTGCGGCGGACCGCTTTCTTGCCCCGCAGCATCCTGTCAGCCGAGTCTGGACGCTTCCTGAATCCGAGCCTAGCCGCCCAAGGCGATTGCGGCGACCGCAGCGCCGGCAAGCGCGATGATGGACACGGCGCTTGCAAGCATCAAGACTGCCGACGCTTCCTCCGCGCCATGGTGCAACTGGTGGGACCTGGCCCACACAACGCAGCCGAGGACGATCGTCGCTGCGGCGGCGGTCAAGGCGCAGATTCCCTGGTAGTCGAGCCCCGGTATCCCGGTGGGCAATTGCCCCGCACCGGATTTGGCCGTCAACCACCTGCGCCAGATGAAGAGATCCACCACCAGAAGCGAAATCAGGGTCCGGCGCCAAGCGAGCGTTGTACGCTCCGGCTGCAGCCCCGGATCCCTGGATTCAACGGTCAACGCGCCACCAGGATCAGCACGGCAAAAGTGAATGCCGCCACCGCGACCACGATGGTCATGAGCAACATGACCCGTGAGAACGGCAGGGCCTGGTCGTTCCGCATGGCCGCCTCCATCTGCGCCCACCGGCGGTAGGCGAGCGTCGCGAGGCCCGCGCCGATCATGGAAAGAACGACGCACAAGACAATGCGCACGGGCTGGGGCGCGATGTTCGGAGCAAGCTGGTCGATGGCGACGGCACCGGCCAACAGGGCCAACGACGTACGGATCCACGCGAGGAAGGTCCGCTCATTTGCGAGCGAGAATCTGTAGTCCGGGGTCTTTCCGGTTTTCCGCCACGCGGGTTCACGCATCATGCCTCCTGGTTCACGAGCCACCGTATCAGCGGGCAGGTGAAGACCGGCCGAGCAGCCACGGTAAATTACCACTATGAGCGCTGAACCATCCCCCTCCGCCGTGCCATCCTTCGAGTCCCGGGTTAACGGCTGCCTGCTGGGAGGCGCCTTGGGTGATTCGCTCGGCTACGCCGTGGAGTTCGACGACGTAGCCACCATCCGTTCCCGCTTCGGCGCCGCGGGCCTGACCTCTTTTGGCCAGCTCGACGGCGGCACCCACTTTTCGGACGACACCCAGATGACGCTGTACACCGTCGACGGCCTCGTGGAAGCCCTGGAGTGGGCCAACGACGGCGTAGCCGCGGATGAAACTGCATGTCTCTGGCTGGCTTACCTGCGATGGCTCGCGAGCCAGGGCGTCGCGTTGCCGGCATCCGCCCCCGTTCCCCAACCGCGGTGGATCGACGGCCAGGAGGTGCTCCGGCACCGCAGGCACCCGGGAAAGGCGTGCCTGAGCGGACTCTCTACGGGCGAGATGGGAACCAAGTTCCGGCCCGTCAATCCGGAATCGAAGGGCTGCGGCACGGTCATGCGCTCGGCTCCCTTTGGCCTGGTCCCGCATATTTCCGAGGCCGCGGTCTACAAGCTGAGCACCGATGCCGCGTGCTTGACGCACGGGCACCCTTCGGCACGGCAAAGCGCGGGTGCCTTCAGCGTGCTCGTGCACAAGGTGACCGCGGGCTCAGATGTGCGGACTGCGGCTGAGCATGCCCTGAGCGTGGTGTCAGCACTGCCGGATCCAGCCCCCGAGCTCCTGGGGCGCCTCCGGGAGGCGCTGGAACTGTCTTCCACCGGCACGCTGCTCAGCCCGGAAGAACTCACCGCGCAACTGGGCGAGGGCTGGGTCGCGGAGGAGGCACTCGCCGTCGGGCTCTATGCGGTGCTGGCGACCGCGCGGGCAGCGGAGACACGGAGTGATCCGGCCGCCCATTTCCGCCAAGCCATAACTGTGGCGCTGAACCACAGCGGTGACAGCGACTCCACCGCCTCGATCGCGGGCAATATCCTTGGGGCGCTCCACGGCGAAGAGGCACTGCCGTCGGACTGGCTTGAAGCCCTTGAAGCCCCGGAAGTGATCCGCGGGATGGCGCAACGGCTCATCGCCGTCACAGTGGGCTAAGAGCCAAACGGTTCAAAGCCTGCGAAGCGCGATATTGTTGCACGCTTCGCAGACGTCCGCGGGAATGAGTCCGCGCCTCTGCAGGATCCCGAAAATGGCGCAGCCCAGGCAGAATCCCACAAACGATTCGAGGGACGCCGCGACGATCAGCAAGGCGAGCAGGATCCAGGCACCTAAGGCGAAACCGGCGAAGAACAGGACCGCGGCCGCCGTGCTGAGCACCGCGCCGATTCCCTGTGCGAAACGCTTGGGCGGCCCCGGGACAAGTTGGGCTGGACCCACCCTGGGGGCCAGCAGTTTGACAGACAGCAAAGCGAACGGCGAGATCCTCGGCCCGAACAACACCCGCAGCCAGAAGCCGGCCGCGATCAGCACGAGTCCCCAGCCGACGCCGCTCACGAGGGTGGCCACTGCGGCAACAACCACCAGGCCGGCCGTGATCCTCGCGGCGTATTCGTTGACCGGATTGGGGAAAGCGAAGACGGCGCGCCATCCGGTGGCCGCCGGAGCCGGCGTTCCTACGGCGAACGCTGCAGTGTCAGCCTGTCTTCCCTGTGTCATGGCTCAAGGCTAGGAGCGCCGCGACACAACGGGAAGCTTTGTTGCTCCGTGTGAATATTGGCGCGGCTAGCGTCCGCCGACCATCTGCAGGAACTCCCCCTCGGACAGCACCTCGATCTGCTGGCCGCGGCTGTGCAATTCCAGGACCCTTTTGGCTTTGCCAGTGAGGCGACCGTTCCGGAGATCGCCTGCCACGAAGCCGTCGCCCACCACCAGGACCGTGGTCCTCCCGGTCACGCGGCTCTCCGGACGCGCACCCATCTCCGCTGCCCGCTGTTTCGCTTCCGGCCGGGCAATCGCAAGCTCACCTGTGAAAACGACCGTTTGCCCGAACAGGGGGTGGCCCGGTTCCGCTGCAGGGTTGGGCTCCGGATTGTCGCCTTCCTCAGGCCAATTGCTCCAGGCGCGTCCAAGCTGGCCGGCACCATTCCCGACGCCGGACCGGCCCGCGGCCGCGTCGCGCCCTCCACTGGCCCCCGCGAGCGCAGCGAGCGTTTGCTTGGACAGTCCGTCTCCTGGCTGGAAGGCCTGCTGTTTGGGAATGGCCAGGCCGAGGGACAAGTAGAGCTCTGCGATGCTGTTGGCGTTGTTCCTGTGCGCGATGTCCACCAGGATTCCGGCGCAGGCCCGGGCGTCCTCCGCGGCGTCGTGATGGTTCACGAGGGGCACGCCCGCCTCCTCCGCGGCGTAGGGCAACGAATTGGATACCAAGGAGTAGCAGCGCCGGGACAACATCACCGTGCAGACGTACTCGTAAGCGGGGCCAGGCAGGCCGGAAACTTCGAGTCCGGAACGGATCACGCCCAGATCGAACGCGGCATTGTGGGCGGCAAGGATATCCCCGCCGATGAAAGCCCCGATTTCAGGGAAGAGTTCGCCGAAGCGCGGAGCCCCGGCGACGTCCTCGGCTCGAATGCCGTGGATCCGGGTGTTGTGGTACTCGAAGTGGTCGTGGTTTTCCGGCGGCCGCATGAGCCAGGAGGCTTCCTCCACCACGACGCCGCCGCGGACCTTGCTCAGGCCGACCGAGCACGGAGAACCCCTGAAGCCGTTCGCAGTTTCAAAGTCGATCGCCGTAAAGTCCAATGCCACTGGTCAAGGTTACAGGTGGAAAGCGGCCCCAATGGCGCCGGTGACGGCCGCCCCCTGCCCCGGAGCGTCTTTCAGACCTCGTCCGCCGTCTCCTGCAGCTTGGTCAGGGCCTTCTTGGTTGTTCTTTGGGTCAGGACATGGATGACCGCCCCTACCGCGCCCCCGGCGAAGGCGAACAGCAGCACTCCAGGCAAGGAGTCCTCCAGATTGGTCGCATCCTTCGGCGCGGGCTTTCCGGTCGACTTGCTCCAGATGGCCTCGAGGGCTTTGTTCGCCGCAACTCCGGCGCCCATGCCCACCACCAGGCCAAGTAGTTTGATCAGGACGTTCATCTCGTTCCTCCGATTGTGGCCAGACGTGTGGTCCGCGGCTGGGAAATACGTCAACGCAGCCGCCTGGACACAAGATTATCAGCATGCTTATCTTCTCTTCCCCGATGCGGGCCGTGCCTGCGACGCCGTGCGCAGCACCGGTCGGACTTACCGACGTCTCATCAGTTTCGTCTCCCGGGGACCGGCGGGGTAGCCGCCGCGGCGGCTCGCCAGGATGATTGCGAGCGCTGCCGCCGTCGGGACGGCTGCGGCTAAGGGCACCCACAGCGCGCCGACAGTGGTCAGGGCCAGGGCGCCATATCCGGCGCCCACGGCGATGCCCAGTTGAATGGTCACCACGGTCAAGCCGTTCGCGGCGTCCTTGTGCTCTCCGCCGGCGCGAAGGATAGCTGCCTGGTTGTAGATGCCGATGGCCCCGAAGGCGGTTCCCCACACGGTCACCAGCACAAGCTCACCCACCCACGTGCCGCCAAGCAGCGGCAAGAGGCCGAAGGCCAGCACCAGCAGGGCGACCGCGGAAATCAGGGAGCGCCGCGGATGGGAATCGGCGGTGAGGCCGGCGATCCAGATCCCCACGAGGCTGGCAGCCCCCACCACGGACAACGAAATGCTCGTGAAGGCATCCGGCAGTCCGGAGACGTGGAGGAAAGGCGCTATGTAGGTGAAGAGCGTGAAGTGGCCCAAAAGCAAGAGTGGCCACGCTGTGGCCACGGCGATCACGCCGGGCAGCTTCAGGGCTCCGCGGAGGGTCGGCGTCGCATGGCCGTCCTCGTCGGGGGCTGCGGGGAGTACCCAAATGGCCAGCAAAGCGAGAACCGCGCCGACTCCGGCCAGGATCAGGAAAGAGGCGCGCCAGGTGAGGACCGAGCCCATGAGCGTGCCGATCGGAGCGCCGACGGCGAGCGCGATGCTGTTACCGCTGAAGACCATGGCCATTGCTCTTCCTACTGAGTGCGCCGGGACGATCCTGGCAACGTAGGGGGCCATGCTTGACCACAGCATCCCGTGGGCCACGCCTCCGAGGAGCCTCGCGGCAACTGCCAATCCCAGGCTCGGGCTCGACGCCAACAGGACATTGCTGAGTGCGAACGCGAGCACGGTGCCGATCAACAACGCCTTGCGGGGAACTCGTCCGCCGAGCAGCCTGGACAACGGAAGCGCCGTGAAGACGATAACTGCCGCATAGGCGGCAGTCAGGGAACCTACGGCCGATTCGTCTACTCCCAGGTCCCGGCTGATCTGGGGCAGCAGCCCGGACGGGAGGAGTTCCGTAGTCACCGCGGTGAAGCCTGCTGCCGCGAGGATCAGGAGACCGCCCCACGGGAACACCGGGGCTGACGCAGGAGCGGCCGTCGCCGCTGTTTCGGGTATAGCTACGTCGCGCATCAAAAAGTTCTTCCTCGTCATTCATGCTCAGTTAGCTGCGGACGCAGAAGTTCTCGTCATTTCTGCCCACGTCCACCACGCTACGCATGTCGGGCGACTGGAGGCAGTGTCTGTCAGACACCCCCAGCCGATGTGTCAAGGGCCCGACGGCGGTTGTCCCGTACCCTTGAAGGGTGACCCTTTCTGCGATGAACGACTTTGCCGTATCCGCTTTGGTGGGTGCAGGACCGGTGCAGCCGCATATGTCCGCGCTCCTCCCCGACTGGTTGAACCCCCAGATCTTCCTGGCCGACCCCGCCTTGGCGCCATGGGTAGTCCTTCTCGTGTGCGGCATCGTGTTCGCCGAGACGGGACTCCTGGTGGGCTTCTTCCTGCCCGGCGACTCGATGCTTTTCACCGCTGGGCTCCTCGTCGCCACGGATACCATCAAATTCAACATCTGGGCACTCGCGGCCCTCATCATCGTGTCCGCGATCATCGGCAACCAGAGTGGCTACCTCATCGGTTCCAAAGCCGGACCGGCCATCTTCAACAAGCCTGATTCCAAGCTGTTCAAGCGGGAAAACGTCGAGAGTGCGCACGCCTTCTTCGAAAAGCACGGCGGCAAGGCCCTGATCCTGGCCCGCTTCGTGCCCATCATCCGCACCTTCGTCCCGGTGATTGTTGGCGTCGCGCAAATGGACAAGCGCAAGTTCTTCATTTTCAACGTCATCGGGGCGGTGCTCTGGGGCGGTGGCGTCACGCTGCTCGGCTACCTGCTCGGCGACAAAGTTCCGTGGGTCCGGGACAACCTCGACATCATCTTCGTGGTCATCGTCCTGATCTCGGTGGTCCCCGTGGCCGTGGAAGTCATCCGCGGCTTGCTGGCCAAGCGCAAGGCAACGAACGGCGGAGCAGAACCCGCCGAAGAATTGGTCGACGGACGCGAAGCCGGAAAGCACGGCGAGCGCTAAGCCCGTTGCTTCAACAGAAGAGGCACCCCGCACTTTGTCTGCGGGGTGCCTCTCTCGTTAATGCTGGCGCAGGTTCTAGCGCAGGGCGTCTACGATCGCCGGGAGCAGCGCCCTGAACGCCTTGCCGCGGTGGCTGATGGCGTTCTTCTCCTCGGAACTCAGCTCCGCGCAACTGCGGTCCAGTCCCTGCGGCTGGAGCACGGGGTCGTAGCCGAATCCACCTGCGCCGCGGGGCTCATGCAAGAGAGTGCCTTCCAGCTGGCCGTACTCGACCACCTCGCGTGCCCCGCCGTCGACGGCGGCCGGTACAGCGAGTGCCGCCGCGCAGACGAACGCGGCTCCCCGGTGCGCGTCGGGGACGTCCGAGAGTTGCGCCAGCAAGAGCTGCAGGTTGGCGGCGTCGTCACCGTGCCGGCCGGACCAGCGGGCCGAGAAGATGCCCGGAGCTCCACCCAGGACGTCCACGGCCAACCCCGAGTCATCGGCAATCGCCACTATTCCCGTGGCTTCAGCCACGGCCCGTGCTTTGAGCAGGGAGTTCTCGGCAAACGTCACGCCGGTCTCGGCAACGTCGGGAGCACCGGCCGCAGCCGCGTCAATCACTTGCGTATCGACGTCGAGTCCCGGTACCTGCCCCCTGAGGAGTTCCCTGAGTTCGCGCAGTTTTCCCTTGTTGTGCGTGGCGAGGACGAGCCGCGGCGCAGTCGCCCCGCTCACGGGGCCTCGGCCAGGGTCTCACGTTGGATGGCTGCCAACTCGCCCGTGCCGATAAGGGCAAGGTCCAGCAAGGCATTCAGTTCATCGCGGTCGAAGGGGGCTCCCTCGGCGGTGCCCTGGACTTCCACGAACTTGCCGGAGCCCGTGACCACCACGTTCATGTCGGTTTCGGCGCGCACGTCCTCGACATAGGGCAGGTCCAGCATCGGGATACCGTCGATGATTCCCACCGAAACGGCAGCGATGGTGTCGATCAGCGGCTGTGCGTTCTTGGCGATCATCTTGTTCTCACGGGCGAAGCGGATCGCTTCGGCGAGCGCCACGTAGGCCCCGGTGATCGCGGCGGTGCGGGTGCCGCCGTCGGCCTGCAGGACATCGCAGTCCAGGACGATCGTGTTCTCGCCCAGGGCCTTGGTGTCGATGATGGAACGCAGCGAGCGGCCGATCAGGCGCGAAATTTCGTGGGTGCGTCCGCCGATCCTGCCCTTGACGGACTCACGGTCGGAACGCGTGTTCGTGGCCCGCGGCAGCATGGCGTATTCGGCCGTGACCCAGCCGCGGCCTTCGCCCTTGAGCCAGCGCGGAACGCCCTCGGTCAGGGAAGCCGTGCACAGCACCCGGGTGTTGCCGAATTCGATCAGGGCCGAACCTTCGGCCTGCTTGGACCAACCGCGGGTGATGCTGATGGGACGGAGTTGATCGGGTGTGCGGCCGTCGGCACGGATGACGGGGACAGATGTGGCTTCGGAAGTCATACTGCAAGCTTAGCGATCCCCCGGCCTCCGCTGGACTGCGGGTTCAGACGGTGTAGTGGACTCCGGCAACCGCGACGGCGACATCGCCGGCGAACTCGGGCCGCGCCTCGGCCATGACCTTGGTCTGCGATGTCCAGACCGGGATGTGGGTCAACAGGAGGCGTCGGGCTCCGGCGGCTGTCGCTGCCTGGCCCGCGCGCTTGCCGGTCAAGTGCACATCCTTGATGTCGTCGTCGCGCCCTTCTTCGAAGGCGGCCTCGCAGAGGAAGAGATCGGCGTTGCGGGCCGCGTCCTCAAGGCCCTGGCACGAGTCTGTGTCCCCCGAGTACGTGAGGACCCTGCTGACCGCTTTGCCTTCTTTGTCCGGCTCGGTGACCTCGACGCGCAAAGCGTAGGCCTCTTCCACCGGGTGGTTCACGGCATACGGGGTCACGATGAAGGGCCCGAGCTGCACGGATTGCCGTTCGCTCCAGTTGCTGAAGTCGAATTCCTCGTGCATTCCGGGGTCCAGCTCAAGGCCGTAGGCGGTGGCCATGCGGTCGGCCGTCGCGGCGGGACCCCAGACTGGGATCCTGTCCCGTCCCCAACCGCCCGGCTTCCAGCGGACCGCTACGTGCAGTCCGCAGAGGTCCATGCAATGGTCCGGGTGCAGGTGGGTCAGGAAGATAGCGTCGATGTCTTCGAGGTCCGTGTACCGCTGGATGGCCCCGAGGGCGCCGCTGCCGAGGTCCATGACGATCTTCCACTGGCGTTCACCGTCGTGCGCGGTCAGCAGATAGCACGACGCCGGAGAGCCGGGACCAGGGAAGGAACCCGTGCAGCCAACAATGGTCAGTTTCACTGGATGCGGCCTCCGCGGGCCGCGCCGAATTCGTTCACTGTGAAGGCTGCGGGGTCAACGAAATTGGACGTCCTCGCATGATGGCCGCCCGCGCGGGCGGCCTCCAACATTTCCGGGGTGATGCGGGCGAGGCTTCCGGTCGGGTACTGGGCGGCCACATGGTCCACGTGGCGCACGGACAGGACCTCCGGGCCGAGGAAACGGCGCGCCAGGGTCTCAAACTGGACGGCGTCGCCGGTGGCCATGAAGTCGTGCCGGGGCAAGCCGGCATCGGTCCGCTGGATCCCGTGGGTGGCCAAGGCGCGGTAAACGTCTTTGGCGGTCTCTTCGGCACTCGACACAAGAGTGACGTCGTCCCCCATGACGTAGGAGATCACGCCAGTAAGCAAGGGATAGTGCGTGCAGCCGAGCACCACGGTGTCCACGCCGGCTTCCCTGAGCGGTTCCAGGTATTCGTGGGCCGCGGCCAGCAGCTCGGGGCCGGTCGTAATGCCGGCCTCCACGAAACTCACGAATTCGGGGCAGGCTACCGAGGTGATGCTGAGGTCCGGGGCTGCGGCAAAGGTGTCCTCGTAAGCGCGGGAACCCACTGTGGCCGATGTCCCGATCACGCCGATCCTGCCGGATCTCGTCGCGGCCACCGCCCGGCGGACTGCGGGTTGGATGACCTCGATGACGGGAATCCCGTAGCGGGCCGTGTAGCGTTCGCGGGCATCGCGCAAGACGGCGGCCGAGGCCGAGTTGCAGGCGATGGTCAGGAGTTTCACGCCGGAGTCCACGAGCTCGTCCATGACGCCGAGGGCATTGGCCCGGACTTCGGCGATGGGGAGCGGCCCGTAGGGTCCGTTGGCTGTGTCTCCCACGTAGATGATCGACTCATGGGGCAATTGGTCGATGATGGACCGTGCCACGGTGAGTCCGCCGACTCCGGAATCGAAGACACCGATGGGGCGTGATCCCAGCAAGGGGTTGGGTGCTGTGCTGTTCAGTGTTTCCGGCGTGCGCTGGGATTCCAACGCCGCTGCGGCGCTCTCCCCATCCGATACCGCGTCCGATGCTGAGTTCATGATTCTTAGAGAATAAGCCAAGGCATGTGCTGCAGCGACGACATGTGGCGGGGGCCTCGTGTCTGTTTTGTCACACGGACGCCCACAAGCCCCACTCAGGGCTTCCGGTCCATCGAGGCCATCATGGCCTGGACCAACGATTCCTGGAGCCACGTGGTGAAGTTGTAGACGAGCGCCAGGTAGCTCTCCACGTCTTCGGCCTGGGACCAGTCCTGCATGGCATGGACATGGTCGGCATCCGCTTCGTCGCGGATATCGAGGCGCTCCGCCAGCACCAAACGAACATCGTTGAGGGCCATGGACCAGAGCTTCGCCTCCTCCGGGGTGAGGACGAGCTCGTTGCGGTCCAGGCCCATGGCAGCGGCTCGAAGGGCGCCGATTTTTCCTTCCCGCAGCGAGCGCTCGGTGAGCTGGCGGAACTCGAGGGACGCGGCGTCGTCATTCTTCATGACGTTCGGCAAGAGCCGCAAAAGGGCGCGATCGGACGGTTCCTTGACGTTCATATCCAGGCCGATCAAAGCCGTCAGGGGATCTTCGTTGCTGGACAGCTCCGGTTCCAGCATCGAAATGACATCATCCACGAGTCCGCGCAGGAGTTCGCGCTCGGCGGGCTCAAGATAGCCGGTGATGCCCTTGAGTCCGTACTTGAAAGCCTTAGCCACGTGCGCCGCCCTTGCGTCCCCGGCCGTCGCCGCTGCTGCTTGCCTTTTCAACCGTTGCCCACAGACCGTAGCCGTGCATGGCAACCGCGTGCTGCTCCACTTGTTCCTTGCCTCCGTGCGCCACGATGGAACGGCCCTTCTTGTGGACCTCGAGCATGAGTTTGTTGGATTTGGCCTCGGAATAGCCGAAGTAGCTCTGGAACACGTAGCTCACATAGCTCATGAGATTGACGGGGTCGTTCCAGACCACCAGGTTCCAAGGGATATCAGCAGCACTGAGAAGGTCGGTGGAGGACTGCTCCGAGATGTCCGTCCGTTCTTCTCCCTTTAAGCCTGCGTCTGTCACTGTGCAGGTGGCTGCATAAATGCCGGGGGCGACGGTAGTGGTCATCTGTCCATTCTAATGGTGATGGATGGGCGAGCTAATGACGGCGAGACGTGGGAGGCGGTGGGTGGGCCCACACCGCCGAGGGCCCCGCGTTGAGCGAAGCGAGACGTGGGAGGCGGTGGGTGGGCCCACACCGCCGAGGGCCCCGCGTTGCGCGAAGCGAGACGTGGGAGGCGGTGGGGGGGCCCACACCGCCGAGGGCCCCGCGTTGCGCGAAGCGAGACGTGGGAGGCGGTGGGGGGGCCCACACCGCCGAGGGCCCC
Source organism: Arthrobacter sp. S2(2024) (assembly GCF_036662515.1). Taxonomy (NCBI): domain Bacteria; kingdom Bacillati; phylum Actinomycetota; class Actinomycetes; order Micrococcales; family Micrococcaceae; genus Arthrobacter; species Arthrobacter sp. S2(2024). The sequence goes on from NZ_JAYKZI010000002.1 coordinate 127,799, forward strand.
GCGTTGCGCGAAGCGAGACGTGGGAGGCGGTGGGTGGGCCCACACCGCCGAGGGCCCCGCGTTGAGCGAAGCGAGACGTGGGAGGCGGTGGGGACTAGAGTGAATTCGTGAGTAGATCCGTCGCCTGGGACCACCCCCGCACGTCGTTGTATACCGATCACTACGAGCTGACAATGCTGGAAGCCGCCCTCCATTCGGGCGCGGCGCACCGGCGCTCGGTCTTCGAGGCCTTCGCCCGCCGCCTGCCCGACGGCCGCCGCTACGGCATCGTCGCCGGCACCGGCCGGCTGCTTGAGGGAATCAAGGACTTCCGTTTCGGCGATGCCGAGCTCGCGTTCCTCGATCAGCACAAAGTCGTTGACAGGCAAACACTGGACTTCCTCGCCGACTACAGGTTTTCCGGCGACATCTGGGGCTATCCGGAGGGCGAGGCCTACTTCCCCGGCTCGCCCATCCTGATCGTCGAATCAACGTTCGCGGAAGCCTGCATCCTGGAAACGTACATCTTGTCCGTGCTCAACCATGACACCGCGATTGCTTCTGCTGCTTCCCGGATGACCAGCGCGGCCGGCAACCGGCCTTGCATCGAGATGGGCTCCCGGCGCACCCAGGAGGAGTCCGCGACGGCGGCAGCCCGCGCCGCGGTCATCGCCGGTTTCGGCAGCACCTCCAACCTTGAAGCCGGACGCCGTTACGGCATCAAGACCGTGGGCACGGCCGCCCACTCGTTCACTCTCCTGCACGACACCGAGCGCGAGGCCTTCGAAGCCCAGATCGCCGCCTTCGGACCGGAAACCACGCTCCTGGTGGACACGTACGACGTCGAGGTCGGGGTACGGACCGCGGTGGAACTCGCGGGTGACAAACTCGGGGCCGTCCGGCTGGACTCCGGAGACCTCGTGGCCCAAGCCCAATGGGTCCGCGAGCTGCTGGACAACCTCGGCAACATCAACACCCGGATCGTCGTCACCTCGGATCTCGATGAATACGCGATCGCGGCCCTGCAATCGGCCCCGGTGGATGTGTACGGCGTGGGCACCTCGCTGGTCACAGGATCGGGAGCGCCCACCGCCAGCATGGTCTACAAGCTCGTCAGCCGGACCAACGATGCCGGGGAATTCGTTCCCGTGGCCAAGGTAGCCAAGAACAAGGCCAGCGTGGGCGGCCGCAAATACGCCCTGCGCAAGCTCAACGAACTCGGCATCGCAACCCAGGAGATCGTAGGCATCGGACATCGCCCGGAAGACGATGGCAACGACCGCCAGTTGCTCCAGCAGTTCATCAAGAACGGTGAACTGCTCCCGGGATGGACCGGACACGAGGGCGTAGTCCGGGCACAGGAACGCCACGCTGCCACCATGGCCGAATTGCCTCCGGTAGTGCGCAGGCTGCAGCGCGGTGAGCCGGCAATCCCCACCGTCTATGAGGAGGACTGAATGTCCCGTGCCCTGATTATCGTGGACGTCCAGAACGATTTCTGCGAAGGCGGCTCCCTCGCCGTGGAAGGTGGCGCCGCCACGGCGGCTGCTATCAGCGAATACCTGGACGCGAACCATCAGCACTTCGACCACGTCGTGGCTACGCAGGACTGGCACGTGGACCCGGGCAGCCATTTTTCGGAAACTCCGGACTTCGTGGACAGTTGGCCGCCGCATTGCCGCGCCGGGAGCAAGGGCGCCGAGCTCCACCCGGATCTCGACGCCGAATACGTCCAGGCTTACTTCCGCAAGGGACAGTACACGGCCGCCTACTCGGGATTCGAAGGAGTCCTTGCGCCCGAAGACGAAGTGCCCATGGGCGAACTCGCACCCGGTGCAGTCCCCTCCGTCGAGCTGGACGAGGACGCCCTCGGGCTCGATGACTGGCTGCAGAGCCACGGAGTGGAAGAAGTCGTCGTGGTGGGAATCGCGACCGACTACTGCGTCAGGGCCACCGCGCTGGACGCCGTGCAGGCGGGCTACTCGGTGACGGTGATCGGTGAACTCACCGCCGGAATCGCGGAAGATCTTGACGAGACCTACGCGGAACTGGAAGAAAACGGCGTCGAGCTGGGGCAGCGCTAAGGGCAGGAGCCCTGCCAAGCAGTTCTACTTCCGTCCGATGAACCAATCCTGGAGCTTGCGCAGCCGCGACTGCAATTGCTCCTCGTTCGCCTGCGCGACTGCCGGTCCGCCACACACTTCGCGCAACTTGTTGTGGACGACGCCGTGCGGGGTGCCGGTACGGGCCGACCAGGCCGCGACGTTTTTTGCGAGCTCATTGCGCAGGTCCATCAGCATGCGGTGGTCCGGGACCGCGGGCGACGCCGCGGCAGCCAACGGAGATTGGCGTTTCTTCCTCGACTGCTGGTCATGCTGCCGCTGCCGGAGCAAGGTTCCCACTTGTTCGGCGTCGAGCAGCCCGGGGATCCCGAGGAAATCAAGTTCGTCCTCGGAGCCGATATCGGCTCCCGTACCGAATTCGCCGCCGTCGAACAGCACCCTGTCAAAGGATGCCTGCGAATCGAGGGCCTCGAATTTGCCCTTCTCCAGGGAGTCCGAGGCCTTCTCTTCGCGGTTGGCCTCAGCCATCAGGTTCTCTTCGGGGTTGAAGAGGCCGTCCGGATCTTCCTTCTCAGGCCGGTCCAGCGCGTGGTCCCGCTCGGCTTCCATGGAGTTGGCCAAGGCCATGAGGGGTGGCACGGAGGGCAGGAAGACCGACGCCGTTTCCCCGCGTTTGCGGGCACGGACGAAGCGGCCCACGGCCTGGGCGAAGAACAGCGGCGTGGAGGTGGACGTCGCGTAGACGCCGACCGAAAGCCTGGGGACGTCGACGCCTTCGGACACCATGCGGACGGCCACCATCCAGCGCTTGTCGCTGGCGGTGAACTCCTCGATCTTGTGCGAAGCCTTGGAATCATCGGACAGGATCACGGTGGGCGACTGACCCGTGATCTTCTTGAGCTGACCGGCGTAGGCGCGGGCGTCGTCGTGATCCGTGGCAATCACCAGACCGCCGGCGTCGGGCACGGTGCGCCGCACTTCACTGAGGCGCTTGTCAGCGGCAGCAAGCACGGCGGGGATCCATTCGCCGCTGGGGTTCAGCGCGGTCCGCCACGCCTGGGAGGTGATGTCCTTGGTCACGGCGGCCTCGCCGAGGGAAGCCGCCATTTCGTCTCCCCCGCTGGTGCGCCAACGCATCTGGCCCGAATACGCCATGAACAGCACGGGACGGACGACGTGGTCCCTCAAGGCATTGCCGTAACCGTAGGTGTAGTCCGCTTTCGAGCGGCGGATGCCGTCACGGTCTTCGGCGTATTCCACGAAGGGGATGGGTGAGGTGTCGGAACGGAAAGGCGTTCCTGTGAGGGCCAGGCGCCGAGCCGCTGGATCGAATGCCTCGCGCAATCCGTCGCCCCAGGACAACGCCTCGCCACCGTGGTGGATTTCGTCGAGGATGACCAGCGTGCGGGCTGCCTCGGTCTTGGCCCGGTGGAGCATGGGCTTGCTGGCCACCTGCGCATACGTCACTGCGACGCCGACGAACCCCCTGCCGTGCTGGCCGTCCGCATTCTTGAAGTTCGGATCGATGGCAATGCCCACCCTGGCGGCGGCGTCCGCCCACTGCCGTTTCAGGTGGTCGGTAGGGGCGACGATCGTCACGCGGTTCACGGTTCCGCTGTCAAGGAGCATGGACGCAATCCGCAGGGCGAAGGTGGTCTTACCGGCGCCCGGCGTTGCCACGGCGAGGAAATCGCGCGGGCTCGCGTTCAAGTACAGGTCCAGCGCTTCCTGCTGCCAGGCGCGCAGCTTCGGGGCGGTTCCCCAGGCCGCGCGTTCCGGATAGGCCGGAGGCAGCGCCGGGCCGCCGAAGAGTGTTTCAGTCACGCGGATTCCCCCCGACCAGCAACGATTCCAAGCAAGGCCGCTGCAGCCAGCGAAACCCAAATAACCACAAAAAACACCAATCTGTTCCGGATGCGCCGAATCACGCAGGGCAGCACACAGGCAGGGGAAAGCGCTCCCCCGCCTACTACCAGGAAATACCCGACTACTGGGGCTTACTCGCTACTTGGAGCCGCCCGAGCCGCCTTTGTCTCCGCCGTCGTTACCTGGGCGAAGTCCTTCATAGATTTCTTTGCACTCGGGGCAGACCGGGAACTTCTGCGGGTCCCGGCCAGGGGTCCACACTTTACCGCACAGCGCAATCACGGGTTCGCCCGTCAGGGCGGACTCCATGATCTTTTCCTTGCGGACATAGTGCGAGAAACGCTCCCGGTCACCGGGTTCCACTTCTTGGCGCAATTCCTCGCGCTCAATGGTTGCAGTGGAAGTTCCGGCTCCGGAAAGCTCGCGCATGGGATCGTTTTCGAATGGGTCCGGAGGCAGCGTCGTCATGCCATCCATCTTAGCCGCTGCAGCTTCGCGATCAGATGCACCGTGTCAGATGCTCTGCCATTTCGGCTTGTTGTCATAGGTGTGGCGATAGTAGTCGGCGAGCTTGAGCGAGGACGCCGCAGCCTCATCGATCAAGATGGTGGCGTGCTGGTGCATCTGCAGCACTGATGCCGCGCAAATGGCCGCAACCGGCCCCTCGACGAAGTCCCTGACGGCCTGGGCTTTCTGGGCACCCGTAGCGATCAGGACCACGTGCCGGGCATCCATGATGGTTCCCAAACCCTGTGTGACCACGTGGTGGGGAACATCGTCGATGCTCTTGAAGAACCGTGCGTTGTCCTTGCGGGTCTGCTCGATCAGCGTCTTGATCCGGGTCCGCGAAGCGAGCGATGAGCCGGGCTCGTTGAATCCAATATGGCCGTCGGTGCCCACGCCGAGGATCTGCAAGTCAACGCCGCCGAGTTCGCGCATGGAGTCCTCGTACGCTTGGCAGGCCGCGGGAAGGTCGGCCGCGGTACCGTCCGGGCTGTGGACGTTGGAGGGGTCGATGTTGACGCGGTCCGTGAATTCACGGCGGATGACTTCACGGTACGACTCCGGATGGCCAGGCTCGAGCCCCACGTATTCGTCAAGGGCGAAGGCGTGTGCCTGGCTGAAGTCGAGGCCCCTTTCCTGATGGCGGCGCGCCAATTCGTCGTAGACAGGGAGCGGAGAGGACCCTGTGGCCAGGCCCAGGACGGCATTCGGCTTTCGGAGGAGCAGCGCCTCGATGGCATCCGCGGCAAGCGCCCCGATCTGCTTGCTTCCCGGAAGGATGACAACTTCCATCGTCCACGACCTTTCTAGCTGTGTTTCCCGGATCGACTGGTTCAAACTCGAGGTTATCCCATGTCCCATAACTTGTCATTGTCGTTCATGGAATCAACGGTTGACGCTCAATTGCGCGAAGAGCTCCGGCCCGCGCCGGTCAAGCCATCGGCCGCCGATCCGGACACCCGCAACGAACAATGCCGCTCCGAGAACCGTACCAATTGCCAGATTGATCCATCCCCACAGTGGATCGCCCGTGACCGACTGGACAATCACCAGGACAAGCTCCGGAAGGACGAGGAGGAACAAGACTGCCATTCCCCCGAACTGGACCGCCAGTGTCTGGGCAACGTTTCCCGGCGGCTTCTTGAACGGGCTGTCACCGGGCAACGGCACGGTGGACGTGTACCGTGCCGACACGATGGAGGCCAGGCCCAGGCCGGTGAACAGCACACCGAGGGAAAGACCCAGGACACCGGGCAACCAACCCCAGTCGCCGGTCAGGAAAAAGGGCCCGACGGCGAAGATCAACACCACCGGGAGGGCCAATGCCAGGCAGGCCAAGGCCCGGCCGAGCCGGTCGTGAATGCCGCGGACCCCGGTGGCCAGATGCAAGGCAAAGGCGGTGTTGTCGTAGGAGACATCCGCGGAAATAGACCATGCGAGCACAAAGGCGGCCATGGGTCCCAGAATCACCAGCATGGAGTAGCTTCCGGACTGCGCTGACTGGAACAGGAAAATCATGGGCAACAACGGGACCACCATCAGCGAAGCTGCGTAGCGCGGATCGCGGACCCAGTAGCTGAGGGAGCGTGCGGCAATGGCACCGGTGGGAGTTGCCGGCAGCAGTCCGAACAAGCCAAGTTTGCCGCCGCGTTTCCTTGATCCACCCGAATATGGCGGAGTGACCAGCGCCCGCTTGAGCAACGCATTCCAGGCGGCAAACAACACGAGGAGAGTGGCGAGGCCGATCAATGTCTTCAAGCCGGCTGCGGCGATATCTCCGGACGCCAGATCCCCGCCAAGCGACCAGGAAGCTCCGAGTGGAGTCCAGGAGACCGTCCGGGCAAGTTCCGGGAGATAGCCCGTGGAACCGGATACTCCCCTGAAGACGCCAGCTACGATCGGTCCCATCAGCACGAGTGGCACAAAGACCACAATGCTGCTCACGTCTTTGAAACGACGGGAGGCCGCGAGGCTGGCAGTCGCCGTCGTGATGACTTTCGACAGGACCACGCAGCTCAGCACGCCCAGCACGGCACCCAGCAGGGCGCCGAGCGCCGCCGGCACGCTGCGCCACCATGTGGCCGCAGTGAACAGGGCCACAATCGTCGTGGACAAGCCCGGCAATCCGATGAATCCGGCGAGGGTAAGCCCGGCCAGCAGCTGGCGCATGGGAATCGCCGACGTCGTGAAGCGGGAAGGGTCAAGCGTCATATCGGCGGCCGAGGCCATCAGGGGAACGATTGCCCAGGCAAGGATCGCGGCGGCGCCACCGAGGACGACGGCGGTGTGGGCCGTCTCGGCGTCGGCCCACCGCAGGGCGACGAGCGTCACCACGAGGGTCGCGACGACCCCCAGCGCATAGAGCCCTCCGATCGCGATTCCCACAAGCTGGCCGGGGCTGCGCCGAAAGCCGTTCAGCAGGAGCCGCCACTTCAGGCTCAGAAGGTGCGCAACCATTCCAGGCCCCCCGTCTGGTTTCCGCCGCCCACGAGCTGCACAAAGCGGTCCTCGAGCGTGGCGCCATCGCGGACCTCGTCGACGGTACCGGCGGCGAGGACCCTGCCGGCAGCCACGACGGCTACGTGGTCGCACATGCGCTGCACAAGGTCCATGACGTGGCTCGAGACGATGACCGTCCCTCCCGAGGCCACATAGTTGTCAAGAATTCCCCTGATATTGGCTGCCGAGACGGGATCCACGGACTCAAAGGGCTCGTCCAGCACCAGCAGCCTGGGCGCATGGATGAGCGCCGACGCGAGGGCAATCTTCTTCGTCATGCCGGCGGAGTAGTCCACCACGAGGGTGCCGGCGTCGGCGCTGAGATCCAGGGCGGCCATCAACTCTCCCACCCTTTGGGCAACGACGTCCCTGTCCATGCCGCGGAGCAAGCCGGCGTAAGTAACAAGCTGCTCACCCGTCAAGCGGTCGAAGAGGCGGACGCCGTCGGGCAGTATCCCCATCAGCTTCTTGGCTTCGAGCGGCTTCGTCCACACATCCACGCCGTGGATGTAGGCCGTCCCGAAATCCGGCCGCAAGAGGCCGGTGGCCATGGACAATGTGGTGGTCTTGCCCGCCCCATTGGGACCAACGACGCCGTAGAAGGAGCCGGCCGGGACGTCCAGGCTGATGCCGTCGACGGCGATTTTGCCGCCGAAGCGTTTCGCCAGTCCGCGCAGGGCCAAGGCGGGCACCGGGGATGTGGGAGGGGAACCGGGAAGCTGGACAGTCATGCAGTCAGCCTAGCCCCGGGGGCCGTGCCAGGGGTCGTCCCGGAGGGGGAACTACGGGGCGCCTTTACGGATCCGCCTCATCCCAAAGGACTAGCTCCTAGAAGCTGTGCCGTGGAACCGCGCGCTGATACTGCGGCGCCCAATCCAAGGGGAAGCCGAGTTCAAATGCCGCGCGGAGCCACCAGTGCGGATCGCGGAGGGCTGCCCGTGCCATGAATACACCGTCGGCTTGGCCCGTAGCTACAGTGTGTTCGGCCTGTCCTGAGGATGTCAGGAATCCGACGGCTCCGGTGGGAACTCCCGCTTCGCGCCGGATCTGTTCGGAGAATCCCGTCTGGTATCCCGGGCCGGCCTTGATCCGCTGGTGGGCCACCGCACCCCCGCTGGAGACGTCCACCAAGTCCACGCCGCGCTCGGCCGCGGCCCTCGCGAGACGCACCGAGGCGTCAATGTCGATGCCGCCCTCGGCCCAATCACTGGCGGAAATCCGCAGCAGCAACGGCATCGAATCCGGAATGACCGCACGGACGGCGTCAACGACCTCAAGCATCAAGCGGTTTCGTGCCGCCTCGCTGCCTCCCCAGGAATCCTCGCGCTTATTGATGAGCGGGCTTTGGAATTGGTGCAGGAGGTAGCCATGCGCGCCGTGGATCTCCACCGTGTCGAACCCGGCGTCCACAGCCCGTCCGGCCGCCGCGGCGAAATCCGAAATCACGGCGTGGATGTCCGCCTCGCTCATGGCGAGAGGAGCTGCAAGCCCGGCGAAGGCCTCGACTCCGGGGCCGCGGGTAACCCACCCGCCGTCGGACTCCGCTACGGATCCGCTCTCTTCGGCGAAAGGCCAATAGGTGGAAGCCTTGCGGCCGGCGTGCGCCAGTTGGACGCCGATCTTGCCGCCCACCGCACTGTTGCGGTGGACGAAGTCCACAATCCGCTCCCAGGCGCCCGCTTGCTCGTCCGTGTACAGTCCGGCGTCCCGCGGGCTGATCCGCCCCTCCGGGCTGACGGCCGACGCCTCGGTGAGGATGAGCGCCGCGCCGCCCGTGGCAAACGCTCCAAGATGCACCAGGTGCCAATCGTTCGGCACGCCGCCCCCGCCGTCGGGCGAGCAGCTGTATTGGCACATCGGGGAAACCCAGCCGCGATGCGGCAACGTCAAGGAGCGCAATTGAAGCGGACTGAACAACGCCGGCTGCGTCATTAGAAGAGGACCCGCGCCAGACCTTGCCGGGCCTTGGCAACGCGTTGGTCCGCAATGCCGACGACGTCGAACAGCTCCAGCAGGCGCACACGAGCCGTCTCGCGCTCGGGCCCGAAGTTGCGGCCAATGAATGCGATGATGCGGTTGAACGCGTCCTCGATGTGTCCGCCCGAAATGTCGAGGTCGGCCACCGTGAGCTGTACTTCGATATCGTCCGGCTCCTCCGCCGCACGCTGACGCATGGCTTCGGCATCCGTTGCCGTCAGGAGCTCAATCCTGCCCATGAGTTCCACCTGGGCAAGTCCGGCCTTCGCCTCGGCGTCAGCCGGTTTCTCGGCCAGCGCCTGGCGGTAGGCACTGGCGGCGGCGGCGTAATCCCCCGCTTCAATGGCGTCGAAGGCTGCCTGGTGCAGCGGCGGCAAAGGAGGGGCCTCGGCAGCAGCGGGGCCAGCGCCGATACTGCCCGTTACGCCGTTGGCTTCGGCCACCTTGAGGAGTTCATCGATGAGGGCACGGATTTCCTGGTCCGACGCGGGCCCCTCGAAGAGCGGCACGGGCTGGCCCTTCAGGACCGCGACGGCGGTGGGGACAGCCTGGACCTGAAATGCCTGCGCAAGCTGCGGGAACGCGTCCACGTCCGCCGCGGCCAGCACCACTTTGCCGGCGTAGCTTTCGACGACGCCTTCGAGGCTATGAAGGAGGGTCGAGGCCTCCAAGGAGCGATTGGACCACAAGAGGAAAAGGACGGGAATCTGCGCGGAGAGCTGGACGAGGTCCTGGAAATTGGCCTCGGTGGCATCTACGCGAAGGGGCTGGCCGCTTCCCGGGCTTCCGCCGGAGGCAGCCGGGGCACCGCTCGGTGCCGCCGGCGCAGGGCGCCGCAATGCAGAGAGGTCGACGGCGCCGCGCAGGTTGAGCTGGCTGGCAGCGGCTGGAGAGACGGGACGGGATCCTGGCGAACTCATACCGTCCACTCTAGCCGCTGCGCCGACAGCATTTGCCTACTGGAAGCTGGCTCCCACCAGGCCGCGGACCGCGGCAACGAGCTTCATGGGAGCGGTCGAGCCTGCCGGCGGAATGTAAACGGCTACCGACTCCGAGAAGGTCTGCACAAGGCCGACTTTCGTGGAATCCCCGCCCGCGAGCACTGCCGCGGCTTTGTCCACGGTCAGCGTGTCTCCATCCGACTTGGGTTTGCTGGTGAAATCGAAGTTCAGCTTTCCCACCACCACGGCGCCGCCGTCGGAGGTGCGGAACACTGCCGTATCCGTCGGAGAGGGCGTGTGCGTGAAGGTGAAATTGCCGTTGGTACCGGACTTGACCGTGCTCGCCTGGTAGTCAAGGACATCGGCTATGTAGGGCGAGTTGGTGCCTTCCACGAGCTTGTCCTTGAATGCCGAATCGGCCTTGGTCAAGCGATCGCCCAGGGCTGCCATCGCCTCAGTCCCGCTGTACTGCAGCCCGGACTTGTCTCCGGCCGCCAACTGCGCGGTTCCGCCCAAGGGGATCGCCGGGAAGGACGTTCCCGGCTGAAGCGGGGAAGTGCTCTTCAGCTTGTAGTTCTCCCGCGGCGAGGCCTGCACGAGGGTCAGGACCTGGGGAACCACGTTGCCATCGCCCTGGGTCAGGGCGATCACGGTGCGGGGCCAGGTTCGCTGGTTGGAGATGACGCTGCCCAGCAACTTGCTGGACCGGACGGGCATCCGCGCCTCGTGAGTAGCAACCTGGGACCGTATTTTATAGTTCTGCGTGCGCACCTGCAGTTCCGCGCCGTCAACCCTGGGAGCAAGTTTGGAGGCATCGCGTGCGGCATCTCCGGCCGCCACGGCGCCGGCGACCTGGTCCAGGATGCGCTTGAGCTGCGCGTCCACCAAGACGGGGACGTTCTGCGCTCCGGCGGTCCCCGCGGGGCTCGCCGTCGCGGATCCGGAGGGAGAAGGAGTCTCGGCCGCTTGGGCACCTGCCGCGGTGCCACCGACGAGGGCCGTCACAACAGCTGCGGCTACAAGCGAAATACGAAGTGCGGGACCCGCGGCTGTGCCTTTGTTGGTGTCCTGGGCAGGTGCGTCCCCGGCAGGTGTGTCCTCGCCCAGGGGGTCCTTGTCGGTTTCATCGGCGGTGCCTTTGCTGGCGGTCTCCGGGGAGTTTCCGGTGGTTACGCCGCCCCGCGGACCGTTGGGGCGGCCGCCCCGGCCCTTGGTGAACTTGCTGACGAACGGCAACGCCGCACCCGCGACAATGAGGATCGCGCCAATGACGATGAGCGGTACGGCCCACGGCATGGTGGCATCATTGGCGAATGTAATGGAGACCGACGACGGCGCCGGCTTGGTTCCGTCGCTCGCCAGAAGGAGGGACCAGTTGCCGCTCGCGGGAGGGGTGAAGGTGTACTCCAGCTGTCCGTCGGCGTTCTCCGTTTGGACCCACAAGTCCGATCCGGCAGGAGAGGGGGCGTTTGCTTCGCCGTCGGTGCCTGAAAGCTGGAGGGACTTGCCGTCCTCGGAGACGCCGTTGATGGTGTTGTGGGCGGTCTTGCCGACCCACGCATCGACGTCATCCGGACGTCCCACAGCCAACACGAACTTGCCGTCGCCCTTGACGCTGATCTGTCTGGGACCGCCCTTGTGGGTCAACACGTCTTGGGTGATCACCGTCAGCGGAGCGGCTTTGGAGTCGCCAGGGGCGGACGCGGTTACGGTCTCGGCCGGGGCCCAAAAGGTCAGCTGGCCAATGCCGGCCAACAGTGTCAGCAGGCCAAGCAGCACCAGCGAAACTGCAGTCTTCAATCGCACAGGAATACCAATCATCAGCGGTCGTTGAACTTCAAGGGTAACGGTTTTGTTACCAAGGAGTCAGTTCGGGGTCCTCCCAGAGGGCTTCCCGCCGGACGGCTTACCCTCTAGAATTCGGCAATTCCGGCCTGCTGATAGTGTGGCGAAGAACATGACATCGGGCACCCCTCGAGCCTGACCGCGGAACGAAAAGGCAGCTGAAACACGTGAAAGAGCGCAAGGATCCCACACCCGCCGAACAAGGGCCCGGCACCAGCCCGGGTGGCTTGGATGATGGGTCTGCCCAAGACGGCAGGGATCACGGCGAGGGCCTGATGGCGTCCTTCGTGCGCCGCCTCCGCCAGCCCATTCCCGGCGCCCAACCGCGGGTCCGTTTCGAAATGCCTCCCGAACTTGAGCACGATGCAACCGCCGAACCCGCCTTGGATGAATCCGACGGCCCGCGCTTCGGTTCCCCCGGCCCGAGGATGTCCGCGCAACATCCGCTGTATGTCGGCTTCATGGGCACGGCCGGCGTCGGCGTCGCCCTCATGCTGTACTACATCGGCACCAACACCGCCCAACTGCTGTTGTGGATCGTGACGGCCCTGTTCATTGCCTTGGGACTTGACCCTGTGGTCCGCGGGCTCGAAGAGCGCAAGGTGCCGCGCCCGGCCGGCGTCGTCATCGCCGTCGGGGTCCTCGTTGCCGGAGTGGCGGCGTTTTTCGCCACCCTGATCCCCACCATCGTGGAACAGGTCTCACAGATCGTCCGGCAGGCTCCGGACTGGATCCGGGGCTTCGTGGATTCGGATTTCTTCCGCTCCCTGGACAGCCAATTCGGCGTCCGCGACAAGATCAGCCAGGAACTCGACAAGTTCGTCAAGAACCCGGACGCCATGGGCGGTATCTTCGGCGGCGTCGTCGGCTTCGGATCCACCGTGGCCAACGGGGTCTTCGGGACGCTGATCGTCCTGGTCCTCAGCCTCTACTTCCTCGGTGCCCTGCCTGCCATGAAGAGATGGGGATACAGGCTCGCACCACGGTCGCGCAGGCCCCGGGTGGAAGCGCTATCCGAAGAAATCACTCGCTCGGTGGGCAACTACGTGATCGGCCAGGTCTGTGTTGCCTTGCTCAACGCGCTGTTCGCGTTCATCGTCATGAGCATCCTGGGCATTCCGTTCAGCGTCCTGTTGGCGTTCGTGGTTGCCCTGCTTGCCTTCATCCCCTTGGTAGGCGGGCTGATTGCCGCTGTGGTGGTCATTCTGGTGGCTTTGACCGCCGGCTGGCAGACCGCCGTGATCTACGCCATCTGCTACTTCGCCTATCTGCAGTTCGAGGCCTACTTCATCTCTCCGCGCATCATGCAGAAGGCAGTTGCCGTCCCGGGTGCTGTCGCCGTGATCTCGGTGATCGCGGGCGGCAGCCTGCTGGGCGTGCTCGGTGCATTGATTGCCATCCCGACGGCCGCAGCCATCATGCTGCTGATCAAGGAAGTCTTCATCGTCCGCCAGGACCGCCACTAAGCGGTGACTGTTAAACCGTAGCCATTAGGCCGTGGCCACTGGGCCTGCCCAGTGGCGAGGCAAGCCATGGGGTCCCGCACCGGCTTCCGTCACGTCGTCCACAATCTCGTCCAAAACCCGGGCAGCGTACTTCTCGCCGACCCACAAGTGCTTGGCGCCGTCGATCCCCACCACCCGGGCCTGGGGCACCAAACTGAATCGTTCCGCGGCCTCGGCGGGCTGAAGATAGTCGTCGTGTTCCGGAACCAGGACCGTCAGCGGCTTTCCCGAAGCAGCCCATTCCTTCAAATGCACGTCCGTTGCACGGTGCAGCGGCGGAGACAGCAGGACGGCGCCCTCCACTTGGGAAGCCACCGGTTCCACCGCACCGTACATCAAGGCCAGCTCGGTGCCGAAGGACCAGCCCACCAACCAGCGGTTCGGAAGCCCGCGCTCCACAGCGAAGCGAACAGCAGCCTCGACGTCGTACCGCTCGCCGATGCCCTCGTCGAAGTGCCCCTGGCTGGTACCCCGGGGCGAATGCGTTCCCCGCGTGTTGAAGCGCAGAACCGCGACGCCGGCCAGCGCCGGAAGCCGATAGGACGCCTTCCGGTAAACGTGCGAATCCATGAACCCGCCGTGCGTTGGCAGGGGGTGCAGGGTAATAAGGGTCGCCGAGATCTCGCCGGATTCCGGCAGCGCCAGCTCACCCACAAGCAACTTGCCGTCTTCGGTGCGGAATTCCACGTTTTCGCGGTGCGCCGGCAAAACCGTGGATGCCCTGATGTCCGTGGCAGACTCCGGCTGGCTGAAAACGAGGGAAGCGGGATCGAAACTCATGCTTCCAAGCTTAAGCGCTCAGCGGTATCTGTAGGTCCGGCCGGTCCAGCAGTTGTTGTGCCAGTGGCGGCGCTCCGCCAGGCCTGCGGCGTCGCCGAAGAGGTGCGTCTCGGACCACACCACCAGGTGGGCGATGCCAGGCATGATGGCCATCGAACAGCCGGGACATATATACGTCTTCTCGGCATTGCGTGCGGTCATGGTCCGGACCATCCAGTCGCCGTCGGGGGCGCTTTCCCTGCGGGCAATGCCCGAGCGGGCACGTTCCAGGTCCAGTTCCGGCGACTCGCCTGTCCGTTTCCAGCTTGCCTTGGCTGATTCGGTGCGTCGGGGGCGGTTGGAGCGGGGCATGACTCCATTCTGCCCCAGTCGCTAGTTGCGCGGGGCAGGGGATGCGGCAGAGGAAGTAAAGTGGAGCGGGTGCGACTCGTCATAGCCCGTTGTTCCGTAGATTACGTTGGCCGCCTCAAGGCCCACCTCCCCCTTGCCACCCGGCTTTTGCTCGTCAAATCCGATGGTTCGGTGCTGGTCCACTCCGACGGCGGCTCCTACAAGCCGCTGAACTGGATGAGCCCGCCCGCAACCCTCCGGGTGACGACGCCGGAAGAGACCGAGGTGGAAGAAGGCGTGGTGGAGCAGTGGACCGTGCAGTCGGCCAAGACCGATGACCGGCTCATCATCAACATCTACGAGCAAATCCATGACACGTCCCACGACCTCGGAACGGACCCCGGGCTCATCAAGGACGGCGTCGAGGCCGATCTGCAGCGACTGCTCGCCGAGCAGATCGAAACACTTGGTGCCGGCTATTCGCTCATCCGGCGCGAGTACTTCACTGCCATCGGTCCGGTGGACATCCTCGCCCGCGACGGCGACGGCAGGACGGTCGCCGTCGAACTCAAACGGCGCGGCGACATCGACGGCGTCGAGCAGCTCACGCGGTACCTCGAACTTCTCAATCGCGATCCGCTGCTGGCCCCGGTGCGGGGCATTTTCGCCGCCCAGCAGATCAAGCCGCAGGCGAAGGTCCTTGCCAACGACCGCGGAATCGACTGCGTCACCCTGGACTATGACGCGATGCGGGGCGTGGACGACAGCGAGTCCCGCTTGTTCTAGCGGTCCCGGCCTTCATCCCGGTCAAACCGGGCCAGGCGCGGTCCCCGGCAACTAGAATCAAAACATGACTGTCCCAGACCGGCCTGTATCTTCTTCTGCGCCCGTGCGCCACCTGATCACCGGAACCATCGTCAGCGACGGTGCGGTGATCGAAGATGGCCTGGTGGCGGTGGAAGACGACCGCATCGCCTTCGCCGGGCCAGCCGCCGAATTCCACGAAGCAGCCTTCGAGGGGTTCGAGGAAACTCCCCGGACCGATTTCCCCGCGGAACGGTACATCGTTCCCGGATTCGTGGACGTGCACTGCCATGGCGGCAATGGAGGCGACTTCCCCGGGGCTGATGAATCCTCGGCGCGCAAGGCCATCGATTTCCTGCACCGCTCCGGAACCACCACGCTCCTCGCCAGCATGGTCACGGCGCCCCGGGAGGACCTGCTCCGCGGCATCGAGCTTTTCGTGCGCCTGGCCGATGAAGGACTCGTAGCGGGAATCCACCTTGAGGGGCCCTTCCTCTCGCACGCGCGATGCGGTGCCCAGAACCCTGCTTATTTGCTGGAGCCGGACCTGGACCTCATGACGGAGCTGGTTGAAGCCGCTGCAGGCAAGCTCGCAACCATGACCTATGCCCCCGAGCTTCCGGGTGCCGCTGCACTCGTGGACCTGATGACGTTCCACGGAGTAACGCCGTCTCTTGGCCACACGGATTGCGACGACGCGACGGCGGCAGCCTCCCTCACTGCGGCGCGTGAGGGCCTGGAATCCGCCGGTTTCGACGGCGTCAGCTCTCTGCCCACCGTCACGCACTTGTTCAACGGCATGCCTCCCATGCACCACCGCTCCCCCGGCCCCGTGGCCGCCTCCCTTCGGACGGCCCAGGAAGGCAAGGCCGTGGTGGAACTGATTGCGGACGGCACGCACCTGGACCCAAGCACGGTCGCAACCGTCTTTCAGCTGGTAGGCGCAGCAAACGTTGTCCTCGTGACCGATTCGATGGCGGCGGCGGGACTCTCCGACGGAAACTACATGCTTGGCCCCTCCCCCGTGACCGTGACGGACGGCGTCGCTACCTTGGATGCCACGGGATCCATCGCGGGTGGCACCGCCACCATGCTCGACGTCGTCAGGCGCACGGTTGCGGCCGGCGTCGGGCTCGCCGACGCGGTTGCCTCGGCGACGGCGGTTCCCGCCGCGGTTCTGGGGCTCTCCGATGAACTTGGCGGCCTTCGGAGGGGCTTGCGGGCCGATCTCGTCGTCGTGGACAAGGAGCTTCAACTCGCGGGTGTGTTGCGCAATGGGGATTGGCTCGCCTAGGCCGAATTGGCGGGCTCCCCATGGCGGATCCCGTGGCCGGCGCGCTTTCTTCCGTTACCTTCTTTTTACTTAAAATTTGTCGGAATTCCCCAGCAGACCGTTGACCTCCACTATCCGCCATGAAAGTGTTGTAGCAGTCTTTGTGTAGGTGTGATTCATGCTCGCAAGACGTGTTGCGAGCGTGAAGCTCCTGCGAAGCCAACCAGGCCTTGCTTGGACGGAATACCAGGTCTTCTCGCGGAGTAACCAAGGCCGGCACGCGGTGTGCCGGACTTAATAGTTCCACAATGAGGAGAAACAAAAATGGCACTGGGCACCGTCAAGTGGTTCAACGCTGAAAAGGGCTTCGGCTTCATTACCCCGGACGACGCTGAAGGCGACGTCTTTGTCCACTACTCCGAGATCCAGACCGGCGGATTCCGCACCCTCGACGAGAACCAGCGTGTTCAGTTCGAGATCGGTCAGGGCGCAAAGGGCCCGCAGGCCACCGGCGTAACCGCCGTCTAGTTTGACTGCTTGAATTCTGCTTGGCAGGTTCAGGGAAGGGGTTCCGCACAGGCTGCGGGACCCCTTTTCCTTTTCAGGCGACCAGGGTGCGGAGAAGCCTGGCAGTTTGGCGAACGGATAGCCCCGGCAAATATGCGCGGCTTAGCGCGGCGCCGATCGCGGGAATCTCCAGGCTGTCCTGATAGTACATATACAAAGTCCTGTACTCCGGCTGGAACCTCGATTTGAAGCGGGCCAATGAGCGGAATCCG
Source organism: Arthrobacter sp. S2(2024) (assembly GCF_036662515.1). Lineage (NCBI taxonomy): Bacteria > Bacillati > Actinomycetota > Actinomycetes > Micrococcales > Micrococcaceae > Arthrobacter > Arthrobacter sp. S2(2024). Next base: position 144,944 of record NZ_JAYKZI010000002.1, read on the forward strand.
TAAACAGGTTCCAGGGTCCTGCCCACGAGGTCGAGAATGCCCGCCAGGCCGGCTTCCCCGCTGGAGAATTCCTCGGTCTCGCCGGCAAGAGGAGAGCCCGACAAAGAAATGACCTCCACTCCTTGCCGCAACTCGTGCACTGCCGAGGCAATCATGAATTCCATGAGGCCAGGAAAGGCATCGCTTCGCCGACGCATGAAATCCAAGGTCCAGCTGATCACCCGCCCGTCACGAAACACCGGCAGCCAACTGGTGACCCCATAGACAAACCCTTTGCGGTCGACGGCGATGCAGCACAGCACTTCATCGTCCATCAGCTCGTCGAGGGAACCCAAGGTAAAGCCCATTTCGGGTACCTTTTTCCTGGCGGCCCACTCTTCCGACACTTCGCCGAGTTGGGAGCGTACGTGTTGCGGAAACTCCGAATAGCGCCCCCACCGGGCTTCAACGCCGGCCTTTAGCGCGCGGTTCTTTGCTGTACGGACGTTTTGCCACGCTTTGCCCGTGAACTCAAGGTCACGGATGGAGAGCCGGGTTTCCTGGGCGACCGCAATTCGGCGAAATCCCGCGGATTGCAGCATCGACCACAATTCCTCGGTGCAGGAATAGAGGCACGGCACCAATGCATGGTGCGCACAGTAGTCCAGGAACCCCTCGGTCGCGGCAGGGGCTTGTGCGGGATCACCGAACGGTCCGGCAAGGGTCAGTGCCACGTTTCCGTGCTGCTGGTAGGCAATTCCAGCGTCCATTCCGGGAGTGAACCAGAACTTGTTCGGCTCCCACAGCGCCATCCACGAAAGCGACTCCCCGCCGCGTTTGACCAAAGCCTTGGCCGCCAGGCGGGCCGGATCGTCGCCGCCGGGCCCGTGCTGCCGTTTCAGGAGCAGCGTCCACACCGCTGCCATGGCCACCAGCCAGAAGATGATCCCGGACCACGCGAACAATATCGACTCGGCGGCGCTACGTTCCGCGAACACTCGACCGAAGGCCGTGGGTATGGGCAAGGGAAGATACTGCCGGGCGAGTTCCGCAATGAGGCCGAGGATGCCGCCGTCGTGCGCCATACCGCCCGAGCCGAGCCAGGCCCCGGTGTAGCCACTCGCCAAGATGAGCCACGTACCGCCAACCAGCCATGCCATTTTCCGGCGGAGCGGCGCCCTGGAGCCCACCACAAAGTTGCCCCGGAAAAGGAAGAGCAGGACCGCCAGGATAAGGGGAACCAGGGCGAGGGTCAGAATGTGGAACACCGCGGAGCCCATGACTACCGTACGGCCCCGCCCTGGAAAATGCGGAATGCTGGCAAACAACACCAGATAGGCAAAGGACAAAGCCACCACACCGAGTTGCACGGCGATGGCGATTTTCAATGCCAAGCGCCTTCCTTGGCGCATGCCCACCGCGCAGATCAGGAGAAGCAACGCGGGCACCACCGCGAGGGCCACGCCGGCGGGCCCGGGATAGCCCTGGCGTCCGAGCTCAAGGCAGCTGATGTCCACGGTTCCACCGCAGTTCGCCTGTAACTGGTTGAGCGTCGGGACCGGGTTCAGGACCATTTCGCGGAGCAACGCGAGCGGCCCCGCGGGGCTCCTCACCGCGCCCGCCACCAGGGGCCCGACGCCGAAAATCGCCACCATGAGGGACAACAGGTTTCGGGTTTCACGCCTGGTCGCCCGGTGGCTCGGTTGAATTCCGTGGTCGAGCTGGAGCCACAGGCCCGCCCCCAGTCCGAGCACGGCTCCGGCCAGGGCCATGACGGCTGAGGGGTCGCCGACGTACAGGACCAAGAGGAGCGACAAGGACACAGCGGTCGCCCTCAGGCGCCTGCGCCACAGGGTCGGGAGAAGGCCGCTGGCCGCCATCGAGACGAAGAGGGTTGCCGGAAGCGGCCCGGAAGTCCTGGCGTCCATCATCCGCCCCAGCCAGCCGTCGTCGGCGTAGGCTGCCAACTGGACCACCAACAGAAAAGCGGTGACCGTGGCAAACTGTCCGCCAAAGAAGCCCGCCGCCGTGCGGAACAACCCCAGCTTGCGCTCTGCAGAGCCCAACAGCACGACAAACAACAACGAGCTCATCACGTAATCGAGGGGGTTGGCTGCAAAGAACATCGACGTCCAGATGGACCACCAGTCCCCCGACTTCAATCCTCCGCCGCTCACGCTTGAAAGGTGCCGCAAGACGTCGGGGCCGTACCCGAGATCTGAGTCGAAGATCGCGGGAGTGAGAAGGTACAGGGCGAGCACAATCACGGTGAACGGGATTGCCCCGATGTGGGCAGCCACGTTGCCCAGGATGGCCCGGGCAAGCGTTGCCACCATCTTCCGGGCGGGTTTGCCTTCTTCGGGATCAGTCGTCTGGTCCTTGGATAACCGGGCTTCCTGGGTGCTCACTGGACGAGTCCCCAGCGAGGGGCCAGGAATTCCATGGCGGAAGGAAGCTCTTGCACGGCGACCGCCCACGAATGGCCGGCTCCGGAAACTGAAGCGTGCCGGATGTCGAAGCCGGACGTGCGGGCGGCCGCCGCAAGCTCGGTGGCGTAGCCGACGAATTCGCCGTCCGAGGCCCCGACGGCGAAGAAGCCCGCAAGCCCGTCGTAGCTTCGCTGTTTCATCAGGTTCAACGGTGTCAGGGCGTCGAAGGCCGTAGAGTCGCCGCCAAATGCGGTCTGGATGGTCCGCCGGCGGTCCGGGCCAAGTGAAGGCTCCCGCTCTCCCGAGAACGCGATGAACGAAGGATAGATTTCGGGATGCAGCGTAGTCATCTGCACGGCACACGTTGCGCCGAAGGAGAACCCGCCGACCGCCCACTTCCTTGGGTCGGCCGAAACCTCGAGCGTCGAATTGATCCAACGCGGAACATCGATCGCTAGGTAGGTATCCGCACGTGCGATCCGGCTATCCATGCACATCGTGTTTGCGGTATCGGAACCGTTGGGATCGACCACCACGACGACGGGCGCCACGCCTCCGTGCCGGGCGGCGAAAGTATTCATGGCCGGTTCAAGGAGACCGCCGGTCAGCCAGTCGGCGGGACGTCCGGGTTGGCCGGCAAAGAGCACCAGAACCGGTAGTTGGCTGCGGTCAGCGGATTGGTAGGCCGGCGGCAGGTAGATGAAAGCATCCTGGGCCGTGAATCCGGATTCGATTCCGGGGATCGACGCCCTGCGGACAAGTCCCCCCTCAGGCAGCGACACCGGGAGGGTTCGGGAAGAACCCCTCTTGAACCCCTCCTCAAGCTGTGGGATCCGGCCAACATTGTGGCCGAAGAGATCAGCCGCCGTGTGGTTAAGCCCGAAGTAGCTGTTGGTCTGAAGTGCGGAGAGGAGCAGGACCGCGAAGAACGAGACCCCTGCGGCGCTCCTGCCGCGCCACGAGGAACCCGGAAGCCGAAAAAGGAAGAGGGCCAGCGCGGAAAAGGCAACCGTCGACCAAGCAAGGACATCGAAGGGGAGATCCTCCGGGAAGACGGTGAGGACGTTGACGAGCAGCCAATGAATGACCGCAACAACTCCGCTTGCGGCGACAAGCGACACAACAATGGAAAGCAGCCAGCGCCGGTCCCATCGCAGGAGAAGGAATGCGCTCCCGGCAATTCCAGCGCCAAAGATGGTCCAATAGAACGGACCATCAACAAGGCTCAGGTTGTACAGGAATTCCACTGTCCTCAGCGCCAGGTGCCGACGCCCACCACGGGGCCGGCCTCCAGCCAGGATGACAACCCGGCGTAGGCATCAAATCTCATTGCCAGCATGAACCGCTGGCCTTCGTGCTGGAGTTCGACGACCACGACGTCGGGCTGCAGCCTCGTCAGTTCTTCCTCCGTTGGCTTCCGGCGGCCCAAGAGTTCCAGGGAGCTGCGGCGGAAGCTGTGTCTTGGACGGAAGCTAAGGGAAAGCAGGCGGAACCACTCAAGCTCCGAGTCCTGATAACGACAAACCCCCATCCGCCAGCTGTTTCCAGCCGTGCAAATGGAGGCGTCGACCGTGCCCAGGGCGCGCCGCAGATTGAAGCGGCGCACCCCGACGAGGCACAGTGTAAAGATCAGCAACGCAAACGCCGTTGCCAAGGCGATGAACGGAATAGCAGAATCGTCCATCAAGGTCTTGCTATCGGATCCCCGCAGTAGCTGAATCGCCCAACTGGGCGTTGTCAGCGACGATCACCACGCGGTTGTTGTCGACGGAGAAGAACCCGCCGTCCACAACTACTGCAAGGCGGTCTCCGGTAACCGGCTCGATGGCCAGCTCGCCCGCGGCCAGAATGGCGAGGAGCGGCGAGTGGCCCGGCAGGATCCCGATTTCACCATCGCTGGTACGGGCCTTGACCATCTTGGCCGCACCGGACCACACGAAGTGGTCCGCTGCGACAATCTCAACCTCGAGCTCAGCCATACTACTTGGTCTGTTCCTGGATCTTGGCCCACTGGCGCTCGACGTCGTCCAGGCCGCCGACGTTGAAGAACGCCTGCTCTGCGATGTGGTCCAGCTCGCCGTCGCAAATCGCCGTGAAGCCTTCGACAGTGTCCTTGATGGACACGGTGGAGCCTTCGACGCCGGTGAACTGCTTGGCGGTGTAGGTGTTCTGGGACAGGAACTGCTGGATGCGGCGTGCACGCGACACGACGATCTTGTCTTCTTCGGACAGTTCGTCGACGCCGAGGATGGCGATGATGTCCTGGAGTTCCTTGTTCTTCTGCAGGATCTGCTTCACACGGACAGCCGTGTTGTAGTGGTCCTTGCCGATGTACTGCGGGTCCAGGATGCGGGAAGTCGACGTCAGCGGGTCAACGGCCGGGTACAGACCACGGGAGGCGATTTCACGGGAAAGTTCCGTGGTCGCGTCGAGGTGTGCGAAGGTCGTTGCCGGAGCCGGGTCGGTGTAGTCATCAGCCGGCACGTAGATAGCCTGCATCGACGTGATCGAGTGGCCCTTCGTCGAGGTGATGCGCTCCTGCAGGAGGCCCATCTCGTCAGCGAGGTTCGGCTGGTAACCAACTGCGGACGGCATGCGGCCGAGCAGGGTGGAGACCTCGGAGCCCGCCTGCGTGAAGCGGAAGATGTTGTCGATGAAGAGCAGCACGTCCTGGTTCTGCACATCGCGGAAGTACTCCGCCATAGTGAGCGCAGACAATGCCACACGCAAACGCGTTCCCGGCGGTTCGTCCATCTGGCCGAATACAAGGGCAGTGTCCTTGAGGACGCCTGCCTCTTCCATTTCAACCCAGAGGTCGTTTCCTTCACGGGTACGCTCGCCAACGCCGGCGAATACCGAAGTACCACCGAAGTTGCGGGCCACACGGGTGATCATTTCCTGGATCAGAACGGTCTTGCCGACACCGGCGCCACCGAACAGACCGATCTTTCCACCCTTGATGTACGGGGTGAGAAGGTCGATGACCTTGATGCCGGTCTCGAGCATCTCCGTGGAGCCCTCAAGGGACGCGAAGGCCGGGGCCTTGCGGTGGATCGGCCAGTAAGCGTCCGCGTTGATCTCGGACTCGTCAACGTCCAGCGGCTTGCCGAGAACGTTGAAGATGTGGCCCTTGACGCCGTCGCCGACAGGCACGGAGATCGGGGAGCCGGAGTCCTGCACGGAGGTGCCGCGGACGAGTCCGTCGGTGGCCTGCAGGGAGATGGCACGGACGAGGTTGTCACCCAGGTGCTGGGAGGTCTCGAACGTGATGGTCTTGGTCTCACCGTTGAGGGTTACCTCGGTGGTGAGTGCGTTGTAGATCGACGGGATTGCGTCAGCCGGAAATTCGACGTCGACAACCGGGCCGATGACGCGGGCAATGCGGCCGGTGGCGCCGGCCGTTGCGGCTGCGTGCTCGGTAGCGGTGGCAGTCATCTCTCTCACTTCACTCAGTAGATGGCGTGGGGTTAAGTTTATCTATTTGGTGCAGGTGCAGCTTGCGCCGAACCATGCACCGGCAACTACGCGCTCAGGGCGTCGGCACCGGCCACGATTTCGGAAAGCTCCTGCGTGATCTCAGCCTGGCGGGCCGTGTTGCGCAGACGCGTGTACTTCTTGATCAGTTCGGTCGCATTGTCGCCTGCCGACTTCATGGCGCGCTGGCGGGCGGCGAGCTCGGAAGCCGCTGCCTGCAACATTGCCGCGAAGATGCGGGACTCGATGTAACGCGGAAGAAGAGCGTCAAGCACCTGCTCCGACTCCGGTTCGAACTCGTACAGCGGCAGAAGCTCGGACTCGCTGACTGCCTGCTCTTCGACCTCGAGCGGCAGCAGACGGACAACCGTGGGCTCCTGCGTCACCATCGACTTGAAGCGGGTGTAAACGACGTGGATCTCATCCACGCCACCCTCAGCGAAGTCGTTGGCGAACTCTTCGAGAAGAGCGGCGCCGACTTCCTTGGCAGTCTCGAATTCCGGTGCGTCCGTTCCGCCGGTCCACACGCGGGAGTACGAACGGCTGCGGAAGTCGAAGTATGCCTGGGCCTTGCGGCCAACCAGGTAGGTCTTGACTTCCTTGCCCTCTGCCCGGAGAAGCTCGTTGAGACCTTCAGCCTTCTTGAGCACGCTTGCGGAGTAAGAACCAGCCAGGCCACGGTCCGAGGTGATGACCAGGACGGCGGCACGGCGGATCTGCTCCGGCTCGGTGACTAGCGGGTGATCGATTTCGCTCTGGCTTGCGACAGCAGAAACAGCACGGGTAATCGCGTTTGCGTAGGGCGTCGAAGCTGCAACGCGGGCGCGGGCCTTACCGATGCGCGAGGTAGCGATCAGTTCCATCGCCTTGAAGATCTTGCGCATCGACGTCGTCGAGCTGATCTTCTGGCGGTAGACCCGGATCTGGGCTCCCATACATTTCCTTTCCTAAGATCCCGATGGATCAGCGGCTAAGGCTTTGGCGAAGGTACCGGGCCTGCGGATTCCGCAGGCCCGGTAACCAATGCTCTAGCGCTTCTGCTTGACGATCTTTTCCTGGTCGACTTCGCCACCGGAAATCGCTTCGTGCTCTTCGTGGCCGGCGCCAACCAAGCGGTTGTCGCCCTCCCCGAAGAAGCCCTTCTTGAAGTCGATGATCGAGGACTTCAGCGCTTCAGCGGTGTCGTCGTCCAGGACGTTGGTCTGCGCCAGCGTGGTCAGGATGGAGGACTTGTGCTTGAGGTGCTCCAGGAACTCGGACTCGAAACGGCTGACATCCTCAACCGGAACGTCGTCCAAGTAGCCCTTCGTACCGGCCCAGATGGAGACAACCTGGTCCTCGACCGGGAACGGCGAGTACTGGCCCTGCTTGAGCAGTTCCATCAGGCGGGCACCACGGGTCAGCTGCTGGCGTGAAGCCGCGTCGAGGTCGGACGCGAACATCGCGAAGGCCTGCATGTCGCGGTACTGCGCCAGGTCCAGCTTCAAGGTACCGGAGACCTTCTTCATGGACTTGACCTGTGCCGCACCACCAACACGGGACACGGACACGCCGACGTCAACAGCGGGGCGCTGGTTGGCGTTGAACAGGTCCGACTGCAGGAAGATCTGGCCGTCGGTGATGGAGATGACGTTGGTCGGGATGTAGGCCGAGACGTCGTTCGCCTTGGTTTCCACGATCGGAAGACCGGTCATCGAGCCTGCGCCGAGCTCATCGGAGAGCTTGGCACAACGCTCCAGCAGACGGGAGTGCAAGTAGAAAACGTCACCCGGGTACGCTTCGCGTCCCGGCGGGCGGCGGAGCAGCAGGGACACTGCACGGTAGGCTTCGGCCTGCTTCGACAGGTCGTCGAAGATCACCAGGACGTGCTTGCCGCCGTACATCCAGTGCTGGCCGATGGCCGAGCCGGCGTACGGAGCCAAGTACTTGAAGCCTGCGGGGTCGGATGCCGGGGAAGCCACGATGGTGGTGTATTCCAGCGCGCCGTGGTCTTCCAGGGTCTGGCGCACAGCGGCAATGGTGGAAGCCTTCTGTCCGACACCGACGTAAACGCAGCGCACCTGCTTGCTGACATCGCCCGAAGCCCAGTTGGCCTTCTGGTTGATGATGGTGTCGACGGCGATGGCGGTCTTGCCCGTCTGGCGGTCACCGATGATCAGCTGGCGCTGGCCACGGCCGATCGGAATCATGGCGTCGATTGCCTTGAGACCGGTCTGCATGGGCTCGTGAACCGACTTACGCTGGGTCACGCCCGGAGCCTGGAGTTCCAGGGCACGGGTGGTCTCGGCCTTGATCTCGCCGAGGTCGTCGATCGGCTGGCCCAAGGGGTCAACTACGCGGCCAAGGAAGGCGTCGCCTACCGGGACGGACAGGATTTCACCGGTGCGGTGGACTTCCTGGCCTTCTTCGATACCGGTGAAGTCACCGAGGATGATGACGCCGATTTCGCGGACGTCGAGGTTCTGGGCCAAGCCCAGGGTGCCGTCTTCGAAGCGAAGCAGCTCGTTCGCCATGACCGAGGGAAGGCCCTCAACACGGGCGATGCCGTCACTTGCGGCGGTCACGCGGCCGACCTCTACGCGCTCTGCGTTTCCGGGTTCGTAGGACGCCGCGAACTCGTTCAACGCATTACGGACGTCGTCGGCGTTGATGGTCAATTCGGCCATCTGCAGTCCCTGCTCTCCTGTTTTCGTGATCATCGTTGCTCACGATGACCGGTGTTTGTATCAGTTAAGTTGTGCTTGTCTGGCTAGCCAGCGAGTTGCCGGCGGAGTTCGGACAGGCGGGCTACGACGGAAGCGTCAACCACTTCGTCTGCCACCTGGACCCGGATTCCACCGATCAGAGTTGGATCAACGCTGACGTTGACCTTCAGCTCGCGGCCGTAGAGGGCATCAAGCCCGGCCTGCAGACGGCTGGCCTGCGCATCCGTCAACGGACGGGTAACGCGGACAGTTGCGATCCAGCGCTGCTGGCGCTTGGCTGCAAGCTTGGCGAAATTGTCGATGAGCTTGCTCGGCTTGACGCCGCGCGGCTGCGATACGGCCTGGGCGATGAGGAGCTGGGCTTCCGGGCTTGCGCCAGGAACCAACTTCTCCGCCAGGCTGATCTTGGCCGCGGCACTTGCCTGCGACTCTCCCAGGGCACGTTGTACCTCGTGGCTGGAAGCAACGGTCTGGTTGAAAGCAAACAGATCGTTTTCCAGCTCTTCCAGCCCCGTGATTCCGGAGGCAGAAACGGCCGACTTGTTTTCAGCCACGGCGATGACCACCGTGGCGGCAAGAGTCTCGAGTGCATCGCCGATATCGCGTGCCGATGCCCAGCGTGAGCTGGCCAATCCACTCGCGATTTCCGCAGCATCAGCGGAGACTTTCCCGCCAACCAGCTGCTTGACCAGCGCCGACTTTTCTTCTCCGCTGCGGGAGGGGTCAGTCAGGGCGCGGCGCAAGCCAGCCGAGCTGTCCACCGTTCCCAGGATTCCGAAGAGGTCCTTAGCCAACTGCAGCGAGGCCGTCGGAAGCGTGGCTTCCAACTGCTCCAGCGCCTTGGTCAGCGATTCGCTCGATACACCTGCCATTACTTAGCTGCACCTGCGCTCTGGGTCTCCAGATCTGCAAGGAAGCGGTCCACCACGCGGGCGGCACGCTCGTCATCGCTGAGCGATTCGCCAACGATGCGCTCTGCCAAAGTCGTGGCAAGGGTGCCCACCTCGGAACGCAGGGAGACAACAGCTGCCTGGCGCTCCGATTCGATCTGGGCGTACGCCTGCTCAGTGATGCGAGCCGACTCGGCTGCTGCCTTGGTCTTCAGCTCCGCGAGGATCTGGGCACCTTCGGCTCGAGCTTCTTCGCGGATGCGGTTGGCTTCGGCGCGGGCATCGTGGAGCTGCTGCTTGTACTCTTCGAGAGCTGCAGAAGCTTCGGCCTGGGCCTTTTCAGCCTTGGCAATGCCGCCCTCAATCGCCTCTGCGCGCTCGGCAAAGGTCTTCTCGAACATCGGGACAACAAACTTGACCACGATGTACAAGAGGACCACGAAGCCGGCGAAGACGACGCCCATTTCCCAGAGATTGGGAACGAGCGGATTAGCCGACTCGGCGGCACCTTGAGCGGCGGCTGAGATGATCTGCTGATTCATGTTTCACCCGTCCTTATCTACTCGGTTCTGAATGTTCGCTTGGTTCTTAGCGGTTTACTTGAGAACGAAAGCGAAGACCAGGCCGAGGATGGCGAGGGCTTCCGTCAGAGCCAGACCAAGGAACGCGATCGGCTGGAGCACGCGCTGGGCTTCCGGCTGACGTGCAACACCGTTGATGTAAGCAGCAAATACGAGACCCACACCGATACCACCGCCGATTGCGGAGAGACCGTAGCCAATGAGGTTAAGGGAGCCGTTGATGTCGCCGTTCATTGTATTCCTTTCAAGATGCCGCAGTCGCGGCAGGTTGTTTGGTTTGCTTCAACCCCCGAAGGGGAAGATTGAGGGGTTGTGCCTAGTGGCTGTCGGCGTGGAGCGCGCCTTCGATGTAGATCGCAGTCAGAAGGGTGAAGACGTATGCCTGAAGCACCATGATCAAGGCTTCGAGCATGTACATGGCGACGGCGCCAACAAGTACCAGCACGGATGCGCCTTTGAGAAGGACGTTCTCCTGCATGACAAGGAACTCAATACCGGAGCCGGCGATCATCACGATGAGGTGTCCGGCCATCATGGTGGCGAAGAGACGGAGGCTGTGCGTCACGGGCCGGACCAGGAAGTTGGAGATAATTTCGATCGGTACGACGATCGGCAGGATGTACCAAGGAACTCCGGAAGGAACCGTGGCCAGCTTGAAGTACTTCAGGCCGTTCTTCCTGATGCCGATGCCGATCCAGGTGACATACACGACTGCGGCCAGCACATAGGCCCCGCCGACGTGCGAGAAGCTCGGAAGCTGGATCACGGGAATGGCGCCGTAGATGTTGTTCACCAGGATGAAGAAGAACAAGGAGAACAGAAGCGGCACGAACTTCATGAAGTCGCGGCCGCCGATAATGTCCTTGGCGATGCTGTTGCGGACGAAGCCGTAGGCCATCTCGCCTGCGAACTGCAGTTTGCCGGGAACCAACTGCTGCTTGCGTGCAGCAGCAATGAAGAATGTGGCGATAAGGACCACCGACAGGATCACCAGCAACATCTGCTTGGAGAAGCCATCGCTCGCACCCCACGGCAGGATAGCCGGCAGGTGCATTTGGTCGATTCCGGGAGGAGTGAAGGTCCCTGAATCCTGGGCCGGGAGCGCAAGCGCGATCAACGCGTTTCCTCTCTGCAGTGTCCATCATTGGGCGTTGTTGAGGATCCGGCCGCGTTTCTTGCAGCCATTTCCCGTGTGAAATTATTTGGCATTACTGTTCCCGTCCTGGGACGGACCACTGTCTGCTTTGCTTCCACCGGAAGACGAGCGATGACTTGTGAGGCCGTGCATATGGGAAAGATAGAACCCTCCTGCGGCTCCAAGCAGAGCGCCAAGGAGCACAATCCAGCGAGTCCCCCACAGATTATCCAGACCCCAGCCTATCAAACTCCAGACTATGATTCCGCCAACAATGTAGCTGAAGACGGCTATGCCGGCGTTGTATCCGCCGTCGCTTCCGTCGCTCACTTGCTCAGCGGAATCGCCGGTTTTTGGGGCATTGAGCGTAGCGGAGCGTCGCTTGTTCCTAGGAGTGAACATCGTCGCCCCCTTTGCCCGCTGCGGGGTCGTTGTAGATCTGGAGCCGGGCCTTGCTGAAGCCGTAGATTTCGGCGGTTTGCCACGAGACAACCGTGACGACGGCGCCGATCACGAACCAGCGTCCGTGCAGCCAGGCGGGCGCTCCCACGACGAAGAGCACCACCGCGAAGCCGACCACCTTGACAAAGTAGCTGGCAACGAACAGGCCGACCGCGCCGGAGGGGTTATCCCGGCCGACGAAATGGCCGATCAGGAGGCTGATAGCAAAAAATGCCATCACGATCGCCCCGCCGAATGCGGCAGAGAGCACCCCTACGCCACCGTTCATGACCGCCGCAACAGCCGACGTTGCCGCGAGGGCCGCCACCGCCGTCGTCGAGCTGAGGAAAAGAAGCCGCAGCCACAGCGAAGACGTGGAGCGGGGGGCAGCAACGCCGCTCGAGTCGGACTGCTGTCCGCCGGCGTTGGAGGTCATGGGGATGCCAATCGTCGTGGCAAGAATGCCAAATTCTCAAAAAGGGTGGGTGCGCGGGCGAGTGACTGTCCGCCCTAGAATTCTACATGAGATAGAACTGTGATGTTAACGCCCTCGTCACACATCGTCTACTGGGCAGCGCGCCCTTTTCGGACAAAGTAGGGCCAGGCCGTCACCCCGGCCATGATCAATGCGGCCACGATGTCGACCGTGAGGACCATCTGCCAGGGGAAGATGGCGAACGCGAGGCCTCCGAACGCCAGAATGCAGGTCCACACGTACATCATGAGCACCGCCGTGCGGTGGGTGTGGCCGAGCTCGATGAGCTTGTGGTGCAAGTGACCGCGATCCGCAGACCATGGCGATTGGCCGCGAGCTGTCCGCCGCAACACCGCCAAGCCGAGGTCCAGCAACGGCAGCGACAAAATCGCGAACGGCAGCAGGATGGGCACGATGGTCGGAATACCGTTGGCGCGGTCGTAGAGTCCGGAACTGATCTGGCCCGTGGACACCACACCGGCCGAGGCCATCACGAGGCCCAGAAGCATGGCGCCGGAGTCGCCCATGAAGATTTTGGCCGGGAACCAGTTATGCGGCAGGAATCCGATGCAACAACCGACGATGATGGCCATCAGCAGCGCCGCCAGATCCGAGCGGTCCGTCAGCGTTGCATTGCGGTGGACCCAATACGCCGTCAGGAAGAACGCAACCCCGCCGATCGCGGCGACGCCGGCCGCGAGGCCATCGAGGCCATCGATGAAATTGACGGCGTTCATGGTGGTCACGATGAGGAGCGCAGTCAGGACAATCCGTAGCGGTTCCGCCTCGATCCGGATGGGTTCCGGGACAAAAGGAATCACGGACATCTGCACGCCCCAGACCGCAACGATCGTACCCGCCGTGCATTGACCGATCAGCTTGACCCACCAGCGGATGTCCATCACGTCGTCGGCAACACCGACCGCGACGATCACCAAGGCACCCGCCAGGATTCCCCACGGCGCACCGTTTCCGTGGAAGATGTCCTTCACGAAGAACGAATTGCTGGCTACCACGAGGGCCACGGCGAAGCCTGCGAAGAGTCCCAGGCCTCCGAGCCTGGAAATCGGGACTGAGTGCATATCCCGGCTGCGGATGGGGGCGAAAAGCCGGAGTTTGTTACCCATCTGGCGGGCTACCCACGTAGCGAGATACGACACGACGGCAGCCGTGAGCATCATGAGCGAATACATGATCACGTGGCGGCTCCTGTTGGCGGTGGTGGTGGATTATGTCCCTGGCGACTAGCTGCCGGCACAACACCTGCAACACCTCTGCGCACCGCCGAATATTGCTGTACTACAGTTGGACTCTGTCAAGATACTAGCGTCAACGGCGGCTTTGCTCCGTTTCACGCGCCCCTAGGGCGAGCCGGGAGGACCCTCCCCGCGAGTGCCCGGAAGGAACCCTACATGACTGTCTCCGTTGCCGTAGCGGCTGTGACCTTTGACCGCCCCGGAGAGCTAGCAGTCTTGCTCGACGCCATCAACAAGCAGTCCATGCCCGTGGACACCATTTGCCTCGTGGACAGCGGAACCATTCCTTCGCGGGAGCTTGCGTCAAGCCATCCAAAAGTGGACTACGTCCGCTCGGAGGCGAACCTGGGCGGCGCGGGCGGCTTCGCCCTCGCAATCCTCAAGGCGGTCGCCAGCGGCGCCGAATGGGTCTGGATCATGGACGACGACGCCGAACCCGGCGATCCTGCCTGTCTTGAAACCCTGGTTCGCGAAGCAGAGGCCCGCGGACTCGACGCCGTCGTGCCGCTCGTCGTTGCGCCCGGCCACCCGGACAAGCTCTCCTTCTTCTTCCGCATCGACGGCAAGGTGACCCACGAACGCGCCGAAGTCGAGAAGGCGGGGTTCCTGCCCGACGTCGGGCACTTCTTCAACGGCGCGCTCATCCGTTCCAATGTGTTCTTCAAAGTGGGAGTGCCGGATATCCGGCTGTTCATCCGGGGCGACGAGGTGGACTTCATGATCCGCCTCAGGAAAGCGGGAATCCGCTTCGGTACCGTCGCGACGGCCTGGATCAGCCACCCGCACGCGTTTTCCGAGACAAAGCACGTCTTCGGCGCGCGCTGGCACGTGATCGTGCCGGATTCGGCGTTCAAGCGATACTTCTACTACCGCAACCGCGGCTACTTGATCCGCCGCTACCGCCGCGGAAAATCCATGGTGGCCGACGTCGGAGGCTACTTGGGCTACTTCCTCCCCCGGGGTGACTTCCGCGGGCTCGCCGAATGGTTCCGGGCGTTCTCCGCCGGCTTGCGGGACAAGGGCTTTGGCCCCCTGGAGGACCAGAAGTTCTAGCGGTCCTGCCGGGCGCTTCGGTTCAGGCGCTGTTCCTGCCGGAGAGCCGACGGCGGACCAGCAGGCCGAGGAGCACCCACGGCTCGCCGAAGACCCTGTAGGCGACGCGTCCCGGGTGCAGGACGAGCCGCCATGCCCATTCGAGCCCGAGGCGGCCCAGCCAGCGTGGAGCGAGCTTCTGGAGGCCCGCCAACTGTTCGATGGCGCCACCGACGGTGCAGTAGACGGCAGGCGGAAGCTCGTCGAGGCGGCGGTGCAGGACCGATTCCTGCAGCGGCATTCCAAGGCCAAGAAGCACGAGTTGCGGGCGGAATTCCGCGAGCCAGGCGACGGCGGCCTCTTCGCTGTCATCGTCCCAATTCTCACCGGGCCGCCCGGAGACCTCGGCGCCCGGCACGATTTTGCGGAGGCGCTCCACCGTCTTGCTGTTGGCCTCGGGGCCGGCGCCGACGACGGCGATCCTGCGCAGGCCTTCGACGCCGCCTAGCGCCGGCACCCAGTCAGTGGATCCCAGACGGTATTCCATCAACCCCGCGGCATCGCCCCGTGAAGCTCCGCGCCGTCCAAGTCCCCAGAGCATGGCGACAGGCGCACCATCCATGAGCACCACATCGCTGCGTTCATAGAGGCGGCGGAAATCCGGGCTCGAGTGGAACAGCGTTACGCTGTGCAGATTGTGCCCGAGGACAACCTTGGTGGTGCCGTCCGAAACGTACCCGCTGATGGCCTCGATGAGTTCGTCGGCGCACAGTGCGGTGACGTCTACGTCCAGAAGGGGAACGCGATCCCGGACCAGGCTCATTCGGCCCTGGTCTCCGTGTGGACAGGGGTCTCGGCCTGTTCCTGCGGGGCTGTTTCCGTCTCGGACGCCGGTTCCGCCGCTGTTTCAGCCGCGGCCGTTTCAGGCGCCGGCTCAGTGTCAGGTGCGGCTTCAGCCGCGGGTTCGGGCGCGGCTTCCCCGAGGGCCAGCACTCCGGGAACAATCTCGCGGAGGCGTTCCAGGGAAATCGCACCATCGCGGACCACCCGAAGCGGCAGCGTGGTGGCGTCGACAATCGTGGACGCTACGGACTCGGTTCCCTCGACAGGCCGGAAGCCGCCCTCAAGGTACACCTCGACCGATTCAGCAAGCTGGGTCCTCGCCTCGGAGGCTGTCTGCGCGGCGGCGTGGCCGGTGCGGTTTGCCGAGGACACCGCTAGCGGTCCGGTGCGGTTGAGCAGTTCAAGCGCAATTTCATCGTCGGGCATGCGCAGGGCCACGGTTCCGCGGGTCTCCCCCAGGTCCCAGTCCAAGGACGGCTGGGCGTGGAAGATCAGCGTCAGGCCGCCGGGCCAGAAGGCTTCCGCGAGCTTGCGGGCTTCTTCCGATACATCGGTTGCCAGCCCGTCCAGCGCATTGAGCCGCGGAATCAGCACCGGGGGCGGCATATGGCGGCCGCGGCCTTTCGAGACAAGCAGCATGGTCACGGCTTGCGGCGAGAAAGCGTCGGCGGCAATGCCGTAGACAGTGTCCGTCGGCATGACGACACACTTTTTCTCGCTGATGGCGCGCTGCGCATGCTCCAGGCCTTCGGCGCGTTGTTCCTCTGACGTGCAGTTGTAGCTTGTGGTCACAGCGCTATTCTTTCATTTCCCGGAGGCAGCGATTGCCAACACTGCGCTCGTGGCACGTTCCTTGCCATTGAGATCGAGGTGGGTGGCGACGTGCGTCCAGCAACCGGCAGCCTTCAGGTGTTCGGCAATCCAGCCCGCCTGCACTTCCGCGTGCTCCATCACGAAGTAGCCGCCGCCCTTGAGGAGCCGGGCAGCGGAGGCTGCAGCCGCCGTCGGAAGCTCCATTCCGTCCGCTCCCCCGCCGTACAGTGCCTCCGGCGGATCGTGCAGCGCCACTTCAGGTTCGTTCGGAATTGCTTCAGCCGGGATATAGGGCGGATTGGAAACGACGACGTCGAACGTTCCATCGTGTTCGGGCAGTGCATTGCGAAGGTCGCCTTGAACGAGCTTCACCCCGAGGGGCTTCAGGTTCTTCGCGGCCCAGGCGTGGGCGAACGTGCTGAATTCGACGGCGTGGACCTCGGCCCCGGGCACTTCGTGGGCGATCGACGCCGCGATGGCGCCGGAGCCTGTGCCAAGGTCAACCACCTTGGGGTGCTCGAGTCCCTGGAGGTGGTCGATGACGAGCTGGACCACGGATTCCGTTTCCGGTCGCGGAATGAACACGCCAGGGCCCACGGCGAGCGTGAGGTAGCGGAAGTGCGCGACGCCGGTGATGTGCTGGAGCGGGACGCGCTGGGCCCGCTCGGCCACCAAGTCCGCGTAGCCTTCCGGGGCCTCGGAATCGCCCAGCAGCATGGCGCGCAGGCGGCCGAGGCCGACGCCCAGGAGGTGTTCCGCGAGGAGTTCAGCGTCCACGCGCGGAGTGGGGACTCCGGCGTCGGACAGGATGGCTGTTGCCTCGCGGACAGCGTTGGCGAGGCTTTGGCCCGGAAAGAACGTCATGAAGATCCTTGCAGGCTGTTACTCGCCCAGGGCATCCAGGCGCGACTGTTCATCCATTTCGATGGCCGATTGGATGACCGGCTCCAGGTCGCCGTTCATGACGGCGTCGAGGTTGTAGGCCTTGTAGCCCGTCCGGTGATCGGCAATCCGGTTTTCGGGGAAGTTGTACGTGCGGATGCGCTCGGAACGGTCCATGGTGCGGATCTGCGACTTGCGCTGGGCCGAGTTCTCGGCGTCGATCTGCTCCTGCTGGTGTGCCAGGATACGGGCACGAAGGACGCGCATGCCGGCTTCACGGTTCTGGAGCTGGGACTTTTCGTTCTGCATAGCCACCACGATGCCCGTGGGGAGGTGTGTAATGCGGACGGCAGAGTCCGTGGTGTTGACGGATTGGCCGCCGGGACCTGAAGACCGGTAGACGTCGATCTTGAGGTCGTTCTGGTTGATTTCGAGCTCTTCAGGCTCATCCACTTCGGGAAGCACGAGTACGCCGGCCGCGGACGTGTGGATGCGGCCCTGCGACTCCGTGACGGGAACACGCTGGACGCGGTGCACGCCGCCTTCGAACTTCAAGCGGGCATAGACGCCTTCTGCGGGATCGTTCGAGTTGCCCTTGACGGCCATCTGGACGTCCTTGTAGCCTCCCAGGTCCGATTCCGTGGCCGAAATGAGTTCGGTCTTCCACCCGCGGGACTCGGCGTAACGCATGTACATGCGCAGCAGGTCCCCGGCGAAGAGCGCAGCTTCGTCGCCGCCTTCGCCGCCCTTGACCTCGAGAATGACGTTGCGGGCGTCGTCGGGATCGCGAGGGATCAGCAGCCTGCGCAACTTCTCCTGCGCTGCCGGAAGCTTCGCCTCGATTTCGTCTACCTCGGCAGCAAATTCGGCGTCCTCGGAAGCCATTTCCTTGGCCGCTTCGAGATCGTCCATGAGCCCGCGCCAACGGTTGTACGCCTCAACGATGCCCTGCAACTGGGCAGAGCGCCGCCCCAACTTGCGGGCCAAAGCCTGGTCGGCATAAACGGCAGGATCACTCAACTGCGCCTGGATAGCAGCATGCTCGTCAAGCAATCCCTGTACGGACTCAAACATTTTCAAACCTCTTTCGACTTCTACAAGTCTAATAACGCAACGCGGGGTCACTTACGGCCCATCCAGGCCCTCGGCATGGGCCGTAAGTGACCCCGCGTTGCAAAGGGAAGGGGCGGGAGCGGAACATCCGCGCGGCACCAACCGCACGAACGAACCAGCGCCCGCCCCTAAAACAGCTATTTGTCGTTATCCGACTTGGCTCCAAGAGTCGTCTTCTGTACCTGCATGAGGAACTCGACGTTGCTCCCGGTCTCCCGGATCTTGTTGGTCAAGAGTTCAAGGCTCTGCTGGGTCTCGAGTCCGGAGAGGACGCGGCGCAGCTTCCACATGATCTTGACTTCTTCGGCCGAAAGCAGGTTCTCTTCGCGACGGGTACCCGAAGCGTTGACGTCCACGGCCGGGAAGATGCGCTTGTCCGCCAGCTGGCGGGACAGGCGGAGCTCCATGTTGCCCGTGCCCTTGAACTCTTCGAAGATGACCTCGTCCATCTTGGAACCGGTCTCCACGAGCGCGGTTGCCAGGATAGTGAGCGAGCCACCGTTTTCGATGTTGCGCGCAGCACCGAAAAAGCGCTTCGGCGGGTAGAGCGCAGCGGAGTCGACACCACCGGACAGGATACGGCCGGAGGCCGGTGCTGCCAGGTTGTAGGCGCGGCCCAAGCGGGTCATGGAGTCCAGGAGGACCACCACGTCCATCCCCATTTCCACGAGGCGCTTGGCGCGTTCGATGGAAAGCTCGGCAACCGTGGTGTGGTCATCGGCAGGACGGTCGAAGGTGGAGGCAATGACCTCGCCCTTCACGGTGCGCTGCATGTCCGTGACTTCTTCGGGACGTTCGTCAACCAGCACCATCATGAGGTGGACCTCAGGGTTGTTGGTGGTGATCGCGTTGGCGATGGACTGCAGGATGAGCGTCTTGCCGGCCTTGGGCGGGGAGACAATCAGGCCGCGCTGGCCCTTGCCGATCGGGGCCACGAGGTCGATGACACGCGGGCCGATCTTCTTGGGGTCCGTTTCGAGGCGCAGTCGCTCGGACGGGTACAGCGGAACCAGCTTGGCGAATTCGACGCGGTCCTTGAGCTCTTCGGGCGTCTTGCCGTTGACCGACGTGACGCGGACGAGCGCGTTGAACTTCTGGCGCGCGGACTGCTGGCTGCGGTCCTCGCCGTCGCGCGGGGCGCGGATTGCGCCGACGACGGCGTCACCCTTGCGCAGGTTGTACTTCTTGACCTGGGCGAGGGACACGTACACGTCGTTGGCGCCGGGCAGGTACCCCGAGGTGCGGATGAACGCGTAGTTCTCCAGTACGTCCAGGATGCCGGCAACAGGCAGCAGGACGTCGTCCTCGGTGACCTCGACATCGTCGACGTCGGGACCCTGGCCACGGCCACGGCGGCGTTCGTTGCGGTCGCGGAAGCGGTCGCTACGGGTGTTTCCATCGCGGTTGTCACGATTGTCCTGCGGACCCGGACGATCGTTGCGGTCGCGACGGTTGCGACGATTGCGGCGGTTGCCGGTGTCATCGCCGTCGTTCGTGTCTTCGCGACGCGTACGGGTGTTGTCGCGGCGTTCGCGCTGGCCGGGTTCGCCGGCTTCGACAGAGGCCTGCTCGCCCTGGCGCTGCTGTCCCTGACGCTGATCGGGCTGGCGCTGCTCTGGCTGACGCTGCTCGGGCTGGCGCTGTTCAGGCTGGCGCTGCTCTACGCGGGGCTGTTCGGCCTGGGGCTGCTCTGCGGCGCGGGTCTCGGCGGCTTCACCGGCCTCTACCGGAGCGGCCTCGCCACGACGACGGTTCCGCGTGCGCGGCTGGCGGCGTTCGCCGGCGGCCTCGCTTGCTTCTGCGACGGGAGCGGCGGGAGCCTCGACGGCGGCGGCGGGAGCCTCCGCGGTTTCCGTGGCGGCAGGAGCGGCAACAACGCCATCGCTGGTGGCGCGACGGCTTCGGCCACGGCCACGTGCACGGGTGCCGTCCTGCGCAGGAGCTTCAACAGGTGCGGCAGCGGTCTCAGCTTCCGGGGCTGCAGGCGCGGCCTTTGCTGCCACGGCCTTGGCCGCGGTGGGAGCCTTGCTGGTGGTTGCACCGGCACGGTGGGCCGAGATAGCCGAGACCAAGTCCCCCTTGCGCATCCGGGATCCGCCCGAAATGCCCAGCTGACTGGCGAGAGCCTGGAGCTGCGCGAGCTTGAGGCCTGCAAGGCCGCTGCTCTTAGCGGTTGCGGCCGTTGATTCAGCTGCAGAAGATGTTGTGTCCACAGCTGAAGCCAGCTCAGTGGTTTCTGTCACGAAGGATCCTTCCCCCTCGACGGCGTCCAGACCTAGAGCTGGACGCGATGATTTGTTCTGGACTGCAGTTCAGATCTGCAGCCGTGATTTCGGTCTTGCCGGTTTAGTTTCAGCAGGGCCGGATACTAATACGTCTTCGATGCTCCGGCGGGCGGGGCGCGGGCTGACGGCTCGGGTAACAGAAAGGGTTCTGTGGCACCTGCGACAGGCCGATAAGGAGACGACACCGGCAGACTTCGACACAGTAGGAGACGGGAACGGCAATAAGCCGGGATCCAATGTCAGGGAACTGCCCGCGGTTCTACCGCCGGTGCAAGTCCACTCTAGCACCTTCAACGTCCACTGCCAGTGTCATCACGCGCCACGCAACATCCGGAGTGTTGTCCGCGGTGAACGAATTAATCAATTCGGCGATCGCCTCGGCTTCATCCGCGCCGTTGGCCAGTGCCAGAACTGTGGGTCCCGCTCCCGAGACCACGGCTGCATGGCCCGAAGACCGCAATGCCTTGATCAGCGCCGCACTGGGCCGCATTGCCTCTGCGCGGTAGCTCTGGTGCAGGTAGTCCTCGGTTCCGGGAAGCAGGAAACGGGGGTCGGCCGTCAATGCATGGATGAGGAGCGCCGCGCGTCCTGAGTTCATGGCTGCTGCGTGGTGGCCGATGGAAGCGGGCAGCAAACCGCGGGCGGTCTCGGTGGACAGTTCGTAGTCAGGCACGGCGACGATCGGGATGACCGACGGGACCACTTCTGCGCGGGTGCTGCTGTACTGCTCGCTGTCCTGCCATGACAGGGCCAATCCGCCGAAAATCGCGGGTGCGACGTTGTCCGGGTGCCCTTCCATCTCGCTCGTGAGCTGCAGGATCCACTCTCGGTCGCGCTGTGCGGATTCGGGCACCAAGGCGTTGGCCGCGGTCACGGCGGCAACCACGGCCGACGCCGAGGAGCCAAGTCCGCGGCCGTGCGGGTTGACGTTGTCCGCGGTGATCCTGAGGCCGCTGTGCCGGAAACCGAGGCGCTCCAAGGCCGTGTTGAGGGCACGCACGACGAGGTGGCTCGCATCCCGGGGAAGGGAATCGGCTCCCTCACCGGAGAGCTCGAACTCGAGCTCTCCGGTGGTGAGTGTTTCGACGGTCAGGGTGTCGTAGATCGACAATGCCAGGCCGAGGCTGTCATAGCCGGGGCCCAGGTTGGCGCTGGTGCCCGGGACCCTGACGGTCAGCTGCTGGCCTGCCGCGACGAGCGTGAGACCCGTCGCGGTGGGCTGCGTGGTTTCCACTCTTAGTTTTCTTCCAGTCCCAGTTCGGATGCCACGGTTACGACGTCGTTCGGCACCTTGACCGGTTGGACCTCACTGCCGTCTTCGGTACGGAGTGCCCACTGCGGGTCTTTGAGTCCGTGTCCGGTGACGGTGATGACGATCGTCTTGCCGGTGGGAACCTCGCCTGCGGCGTGCTTCTTGATGAGCCCGGCTACGCCTGCTGCGGAACCGGGTTCCACGAAGACGCCTTCCTTGGCGGAGAGCCAGCGGTGGGCATCGAGGATTTCCTCGTCGGTCACGGCGTCGATGAAGCCGCCGGATTCATCGCGCGCCGCGATGGCCGTGTCCCAGGACGCCGGGTTGCCGATGCGGATGGCCGTGGCGATCGTGTCCGGTTCGGTGATGGGGTGGCCTGCCACGAACGGTGCCGCGCCTGCCGCTTGGAATCCCCACATGGCCGGTGTCTTGGTGGAGACGGCGGGAAGGGTGCCACCGGTCGCGGACTCGAAGGGCGCGGAATACTCCTTGTAGCCCTTCCAGTACGCGCTGATGTTGCCCGCGTTGCCGACCGGCAGGACGTGGATGTCCGGAGCGTCTCCGAGGGCGTCGACGATTTCGAAGGCACCGGTCTTCTGGCCTTGGATACGCGCCGGGTTGACCGAGTTCACGAGGAACACCGGGTAGGACTCGCCGAGCTTGCGGGCGATGTCGAGGCAGTTGTCGAAGTTGCCGTCCACCTGCAGGAGCGTCGCGCCGTGCGCGATGGCCTGGCTGAGCTTGCCCATGGAGATCTTGCCTTCGGGGACCAGCACGGCGCACTTGAGCCCGGCGGCGGTGGCGTAGGCTGCGGCGGAGGCCGAGGTGTTGCCCGTGGAGGCGCAAACAACGGCCTTGGCGCCTGCTTCGACAGCAGCTGTCATGGCCATTGTCATGCCGCGGTCCTTGAAGGACCCGGTGGGGTTCATGCCCTCCACCTTGAGGTACACGGTGGATCCGGTGAGTTCGGAGAGCTTCTGCGCGTGGACGAGCGGAGTTCCGCCCTCGCCGAGGGTAATGACCTTCGTGGCTTCCGTTACAGGCAAACGATCAGCGTATTCGCGGATTACTCCGCGCCATTGGTGAGCCACTTAGACCCCTTCTACCCGCAGGACGGATGTCACAGAATTGATGACGTCCAGGCCCTTGACGGCCTCGACGGTTGCCGCGAGTGCGGCTTCGGATGCGCGGTGGGTGACGATCTTCAGCTCGGCCGACTCAACCTTCGAGGCGGCGTCGCGGTGGATCGTCTGGCGCATGATTTCGATCGACACGCCGTGCTCCGCAAAGATGTGGGTGATCCGGGCCAGGACGCCGGCCTGGTCGGCAACGTCGAGGCCGATGTAGTAGCTCGTGGTCGATGCATCGATCGACAGCGCAGGCACGTAGCCCGTGGTGGTCTCGGTACGGCCGGGACCGCCCAGTACCACCCGGCGGGCTGCCGAGACGAGGTCGCCCAGGACGGCAGACGCCGTCGGGGTTCCGCCGGCTCCCTGGCCGTAGAACATGAGCTCGCCGGCGTTCTCGGCCTCGATGAAGACTGCGTTGAACGCACCGCGAACGGCCGCCAGCGGGTGCTCGCGGGGCAGGAGGGTGGGGTGAACGCGGACTGAAATGCCGCCGTCGCCGTTTGCGTTGGTGATCTTCTCCGCGATGGCGAGCAGCTTGATGACGAAGCCTGCGTCCTTCGCGGCGGCAATATCCGCTGCGCTGACCTTTGTGATGCCTTCGCAGTACACGTCTTCGAGGGCGAAGCGCGTGTGGAAGGACAACGACGCGAGGATGGCGGCCTTCGCCGCGGCGTCATGGCCTTCGACGTCGGCAGTCGGGTCGGCTTCCGCGTATCCGAGCCGCTGGGCCTCGGCCAGCGCGTCGGCGAACTGCGCACCGGTGCTGTCCATTTGGTCGAGGATGAAGTTGGTGGTGCCGTTGACGATGCCCAGGACCCTGGTGATGCGGTCGCCGGAGAGGCTGTCGCGGATGGGTCGCAGGATCGGAATGGCTCCGGCGACGGCGGCCTCGTAGGAGAGCTGGACGCCCGCCTTGTCGGCCTCTTCGTAGAGGGTCGGGCCGTCCTGTGCCAGGAGTGCCTTGTTGCCAGTGACGACGCAGGCGCCGTTCTGCATGGCGGTCAGGATGAGCGAACGGGCCGGCTCGATGCCGCCCATGAGCTCAATCACCAGATCGGCGTCCTTGACCAGGGTGTCGGCGTCGGTGGTGAACAGTTCGCGCGGCAGTTCGACGTCGCGCTCTGAATCAAGGTTCCGCACGGCGATGCCGGACAGCTGCAAGCGTGCGCCGGTGCGGGCCGCAAGGGCGTCGGCGTCGTCAAGGAGAATCCGCGCTACCTGGGCTCCCACGTTGCCACAGCCCAGCAGGGCCACCTTCAGGGTTCGCACTTCAGACATTCGCCACTCCCATGTCGCGGTTCAAGAGATCTTCTTCGGTTTCCCCGCGGACGATCAGCCGGGCGGATCCATTGCGCACAGCGACAACGCCAGGCCTGGCCAGATAGTTGTAGTTGCTTGAGAGGGCCCAGCAGTAAGCGCCGGTTCCCGGTACAGCGAGCAGATCACCGGCTGCCACGTCTTCGGGCAGATATACATCTCTAACAACTATGTCGCCGCTCTCGCAATGTTTGCCCACTACTCGGGACAGTTGCGCGGCAGCGTCCGAGGTCCGCGAGGCGAGAATGGCCGAATAATCCGCGTCGTACAGCACCGGACGGGCGTTGTCGCTCATGCCGCCGTCCACCGACACATAGCGGCGCGGGAACGTAACGTTTTCCTTGGCGTCGGCTTCTGCAGGCGCGTCCACGCGGACGGTTTTCAGCGTCCCGACCTCGTACAAGGTGAAGGTGCTGGTGCCCACGATTGCGCGGCCCGGTTCGATCGAAATGCGCGGCGAGGCGATTCCCAGCTCAGCGCACTTGGAGCGAACGACGGCGGCCATCGCCTGCGCGATTTCGGCCGGCGGGCGGGGTGTGTCCACGGGCGTGTAGGCGATCCCGTAGCCACCGCCGAGGTCCAGTTCCGGCAGGACGATGGAGTACTTCGCCTGCATCGCGGCAAGGAATCCCAACAGCTTCTCGGCTGCCAGGGCGAAACCGTCAGGCTCGAAGATCTGGGAACCGATGTGGCAGTGCAGGCCCAGGAGTTCCACATTGGAGTACGAAGTCGCCGCAGCGACCGCTTCTTCGGCGGCCGAGAGGCCGGCTGACTCCGTGGTATCCCCGGCCATGGAGAGACCGAATTTTTGGTCCTCGTGGGCCGTGGCGATGAATTCGTGGGTGTGGGCGTGCACGCCGGGAGTCAGCCGCAGCATGACCTTCGCCGTCTCGCCGCGGCCGGAGGCAATCTTGGCGACCCGCTCAAGCTCATCGAGGCTGTCCACCACGATGCGGCCGAGCTTCATGTCCAGTGCCCGGTTGATCTCGGCGTCGGACTTGTTGTTGCCGTGCAGCCCCAAATTGGCGCCGTCGATGCCGGCGCGGGCCGCGACGGCGAGTTCGCCCCCAGAGCACGTGTCCAGGCGCAGGCCTTCCTCGGCCACCCAACTGGCCACGGCAGTACACAAGAAGGACTTTCCGGCGTAGTAGACGTCCACTCCCCCGCAAATGTCCTCAAAAGCCGCGTCAAAGGCGTCCTTGAAAGAGCGGGCGCGGGCACGGAAATCACCCTCGCTCATGACGAACAGCGGAGTGCCGAACTGCGCCTTGAGCTCGCTGACGGGAACGCCGTCAATGGCGAGCTCGCCGTCGTCGGTCCTCTGGACACCTTCGGCCCACATCGGCGCGTGAAGCGCGTTCACGTCCTCCGGCACGACGAGCCACTCGGGGGCAAGGGGCGAGGCGGCGGTGTTGTTTTGCACGCTGATCACATCCGTTCCGGAGCTGAAACGCCGAGGAGTTCGAGTCCGTTGGCAAGTACCTGGCTCGTGGCGTCGTTGAGCCACAGCCGTGTGCGGTTGACGTCCTGGACCGGCTCGTCGCCGAGCGGTGAGACGCGGCAAGCGTCGTACCAGCGGTGGTAGGCACCGGCGATGACCTCGAGGTGGCGGGCCACACGATGCGGTTCGCGGAGCTCGGCGGCCTTGGCAACGATGGACGGGTAGCTGCCGAGGTAGGACAGCAGCTCGTTCTCGGTGGCGTGGTCCAACAAGGACGCGTCGAAGGCGCTGTGGTCGACGCCAGCCTCGATCGCGTTGCGTGCCGTGCCGCGGGAGCGGGCATGCGCGTACTGCACGTAGAACACCGGGTTTTCGTTGCTGTTCTTCTTCAGCAGTTCCGGATCCAGCGTCAGCGGAGAATCGGCGGGGAAGCGGGCCAGCGAGTAACGCACGGCGTCCTTCCCGAGCCATTCGATCAAGTCCTTGAGCTCGATGATGTTGCCGGCACGCTTGGACAGCTTGGCGCCGTTGACCGAGACCAACTGTCCGATCAGGACCTCGATGTTGACCTCGGGGTCGTCGCCCGCACAGGCTGCGATGGCCTTGAGCCGGTTGATGTAGCCGTGGTGGTCGGCGCCGAGCAGGTAGATCTTCTCCGTGAAGCCGCGGTCCTTCTTCGACAGGTAGTACGCGGCGTCGGCGGCGAAATACGTGGGTTCGCCGTTGGCCCGGATCATCACGCGGTCCTTGTCATCGCCGAAGTCCGTGGTGCGCAGCCAGACCGCCCCGCCGTCGTCGAACACGTGGCCCTGCTCGCGGAGGCGGGCGACGGCGGACTCGATCGCACCGCCGTCGTGCAGTTCCTGCTCGGAGAAGAAGACATCGAAAGCCACGCCGAACCCGGCCAGGGTGTCCTTGATGTCCTTCATCTGGGCCTGGTAGGCCGCGGAACGGATCACCGGCAGTGCGGCCTCGTCGGTCAGCTCGCGGATTGCCGGATGGGCCTTGAGCACCTCGTCGCCGAGTTCCCGGATGTACTCACCGGGGTAGCCGCCCTCCGGAACGCCGCGTCCGTGCAGGCGGGACAGCACCGAGTTCGCGAAAACGTTCATCTGCGAGCCCGCGTCGTTGATGTAGTACTCCGCGGTGACGTCCGCACCGGAGGCGCGGAGGACGCGGGCAATCGAATCTCCCAGGGCCGCCCAACGCGTGTGGCCGATGTGCAGCGGTCCCGTGGGGTTGGCCGAGACGAATTCCATGTTGACCACATGGCCTGCGAGCGCCTGGTTGGTTCCGTAGGAGCTTCCCGCCTCGACGATGGCCTTGGCCAGCGCACCGGCGGCCGCCGCGTCCACGGTGATGTTCAGGAAGCCCGGGCCCGCGATGTCCACGGCGGTGACGCCGTCGATCGCTTCCAGCCGCTTGCCCAGGATTGTGGCGAATTCACGCGGGTTGGTCCCGGCATGCTTGGCAAGCTGCAAGGCAATGTTCGTGGCCCAGTCGCCGTGCTCCCGGTTCTTGGGTCGCTCCACGCGCACGTCCTCAGGGAGGGCAGATTCGGAAAGCGCAAGCTCGCCGGCGGCGACAGCGTCTTTCAGGCAGGCGGATATGGCGGCTGAGAGTTCTTCGGGAGTCACCCGTCTAGCCTACCGGTGGGGCTTGCAAGTGGTGGAATTCTAATGCTTAGCAATGCGCACACGCGGGCACCAGCGCGCACCCAGCCGGCGCCCAGCTTCGGCCAGTAAAGCTCCCAGACTGAACCGATAGGCTGAAATCACCGTCAGTGGTGTGATCGGCCCACGGCCCGAAGGAACGCGCATTGACCACTTTTCGAGTCCAGTTGAAACGAGCAGAACCATGACTACGCCACTCCGCAAGGGCCTCCTGGTGGGCGCCGCCGGCCTCTCTTTGGCCAGTTCGGTGGCAGCTTGCGCCCCCTCGGCACAAGGCAGCACCCCGCAAAAGACCTCCACGATTTCCGGCCCCTACAAGGACGGTACCTACAGTGCGGACGGTGACTACATTTCACCCAACGGCGGTGAAACCGTGGGGGTCAAGCTGACATTGGCCGGTGGCACCATTTCCGCGGTGGACATCACAGTCCATGCCAACAACCCGAACACCAAGGAATTCCAGGGGCGGTTCAAGAACGGCATCGCGGCGCAGGTGGTCGGCAAGAAACTGGATGAGATCAACGTCTCAAAAGTCGCCGGCTCCTCCTTGACCAGCCAAGGATTCAACAAGGCCGTGGAAACCATCAAGTCCGAGGCCAAATAGGCGCATGGCGCACACGGGCTGGAGCGTTTTCAGCTTCGACGGGATCGGGACCACGTGGGAAATCTCGACGCCGGAGCAACTCCCAGAGGAGGTGCGCGCCGGCTTGCTCGGCATCGTGGAGGACTACGACCGAAGCTACTCGCGCTTCCGGGACGACTCCCTGGTTGCGCCGCTCGCCCGTGAACCCGGCACCGTGACCCTCCCTGCCGGGGCAGGCGAGCTGGAACGGCTTTTCAAAAAGCTGTACCGCCTCAGCGACGGCACCATGACGCCGCTCATCGGCGGCAGCCTCGAGCACCTGGGCTACGGGGCGGACTATGCCTTGCGGCCCCTCGGCCATCCGGTGCCGGCACCGCGCTGGGAAGACGCCCTCGTATGGAACGGCACGGAGATTTCCGCTTCCGTCCCTGTGGTTTTGGACATCGGTGCTGCCGGGAAGGGCCAATTGGTGGACCTTCTGGCCTCGGTCCTGCGTGGAGCGGGAACCACGGAGTTCCTGGTCGATGCCAGCGGCGACATGCTTCATTCCGGGGCGGAGCCGTTGGGCGTGGGCCTCGAACACCCCTACGACCCCACCCAGGCGATCGGCGTCGTCGAACTCCGTGACGGGGCGCTGTGCGCTTCAGCCGCCAACCGCCGCGCGTGGGGCGACGGGCTGCACCATGTCCTCGACGGCGCCACCGGGCGCCCGGTGGAGACGGTGGTGGCCACGTGGACCATGGCTACCACCGCAATGGAAGCCGATGCGCTGGCCACGGCGCTCTTCATGGTGGATCCGAAAGTACTTGAGCGAGAATTCGAGTTTTCCTGGCTCATGGTCTATTCAGACGGACACGCCGCCTATTCGGCCGGCTTCGAAGGGACACTGTTCTCATGATTGCCATCAAAGCGCGAGTGGATGCCTGGCTCGGCCATTTCACGATGTACCGGCTGATTCTTTGGGTCCTTGCCGTTCTCGCGGCGTACAGCATGGTGTTGAACGCCCTGGGCTGGTTGAGCTTCGGGCTGCCTGAAATGGTTGTCCATCTTGTGCTGTGCCTGGGCCTGACGTATGCATCCAACCGGCTCATGGCCATGCTCTTCAAGGTCCAGCCGCACTCGGAGTCCTCGCTCATCACGGGCCTCTTGTTGTACTTCCTGTTCTGGCCCACCGAGCTGATTCCTTCGGTCCAGGTCCTCGACCTGGCCGGAGTCGCCGTGGCATGCGTTTTGGCCTCGGCATCCAAATACGTCTTGGCGTTCCGAGGCCGGCATATATTCAATCCCGCAGCGGCGGGCGCCTTCATCGCCGGGCTCACCGGTTTGAACATCGCCACGTGGTGGGCGGCAACCCCGGCCATGTTGTGGCTCCTGGTTCCCGGAGTGCTGTTGGTGCTGTACCGGACGCTGAAGGTGCTCATGGCCTGCACTTTCTTCGCGGTGGCGCTGTCGGTGGTGTGCGCCGTGCTCCTGCGCGGCGGCATGTCCTTCGGACCCGCTTTGTGGCAACCGATCGCCCAGCAGCCACTGCTCTTTTTCGTCGGTTTCATGCTCACCGAGCCCCTCACCCTGCCTCCCCGCCGATGGCAGCAAATGGTACTGGCCGCCGTCGTGGCCTTGTTGTTTGCTGTGCCGTACAACGTGGCGGGCGTGGCCAATTCGCCGGAACTCGCTCTGCTGATCGGAAACCTCCTCGCATTCCTCGTGGGGCAGCGGGGCGGGATCATGCTGACGTTCAAGGGTTCGCGCCCCCTGACGCCGTTCACCACCGAGTTCCGCTTTGAGCCACGACGGCCCGTCCGTTTCCTCCCGGGGCAGTTCATGGAACTCAACCTTCCGCACTCGCGCTCGGACGGTAAAGGGCGGCGACGGGTCTTCAGCATCACCAGCTCGCCCGACTCGCCCGAGATGACATTCGGCGTCGGCACAGCGGAACCAGTCTCCGCCGCCAAGCGTGCGTTGCTCGCGCTTGAGCCTGGAGAGTGCGTCAGCGGAACCGCGGTGGGCGGCGACTTTGTCCTGCCGCCCGACGCCGGCAAACCCGTGCTGCTCATCGCGGCGGGAATCGGGATTGCGCCTTTCCTTTCCCAGCTGGCGTCCGGCAGCTCCGCGCGACGGGACATCGTCGTGCTGTATCTCGCCCCCAGCGCCGCAGAACTCGCCGGAAGCGATGTCCTGGAGGCCTCGGGCGCGCGGGTCATCGCCCGCCTTTCGGACGGTTCCCCGCCGCCGTCGTTCATGCACGACGCCGGGCGGAGCCGCATCGACGGCGACTCCCTGCGGGAGCTCATCCCCGATGTGGCCGAGCGGGACGTGTACGTCTCCGGGTCCCCGGCAAACGTGGACACCCTTCGCTCCGCCGCCCGCCATGCCGGAGCCGGACGCATCCATGTGGACGCTTTCGCGGGCTACTGACGGCTCGCCCCCGCCCGTTTTCCATTGCGGCGCGGTGACCTGCTAAGCTCGTGGACGTCCCTCCGGCAACGGACGGGAGCCCCGGATGCCCTCGTAGCTCAGGGGATAGAGCGTCTGCCTCCGGAGCAGAAGGCCGTAGGTTCGAATCCTATCGAGGGCACAACAGAAAACCCCGCCAGTTCAAGGAACCGGCGGGGTTTTTCTTTGCCTCACCGCCTGCCGAGGAGCCTCGCCGCTTGCCAGTCGGGCAACAAAAAGTGGAAAACTGCGTCACGATTGGCCGCCTGCCAGCACAACGTTCTTGTGCAGACAACAAAAAGACCAGGGCAGACACCTCAACAGGAGCCCGCAGCAGCGTTCCCCGAGCTCGAGTCCATTGCCCCGGTTCTCGCCAAGAAGCTGTCGCGGCTCCCGGCAGCACATCTCGCAACCATCCTTTGCCCACAACCCAAGGACACCGATGCCTGAATGTGAAGCCGCCCGCCGCAACAAGCAAGCCCTCTACGAAATCGAACTGGCCTGGGGCAATGGCATCGTGGACCTCGGCAAGCTGCAACGGATCCTGAAGGGCCCCGAATATGAGGAGGAACTGTTGCCGGTGTGCTTGCAGGAGGCCTCCGAGTCGTCGTGATCCCGGACATGCCGCACCGGCCCGGCTAAAAAGTCAGTAGCCACTCCTAAGCTGTTCGTACCCGTCCAACAGGTACGAAAGGGTTCGCCGTGATCTGTTCCATCATTCCTCCCTACATGCTGCGAAGGCTGGCGGCACAGCACGAGCCCCGCCTGCGGGTGATCGCACGGGCGGCCAAGGAATCCCTGCTCCACATCAAGAACCTCCAGGCGGTCCGCGCGCTTCCCGTGCCGGCCCCCGTGCCGACGGCACGGCAGGCGAAGCCCGGCCCGCCCAAGCGGACCATCTACGACGCTGGCTCCACCGAAGCCCTGCCCGGCAAGCTCGTCCGCAAGGAAAAAGGTCCGGCAACGGGCGACCCCGCCGCCGATGAAGCCTACGACGGACTGGGCGAAACCCACGCGCTGTATGCAGGTGCGTTCAGCCGTAATTCGATCGACGGCGCCGGGCTGAAACTTGATGCCACTGTCCACTACGGCGAGCTGTATGACAATGCTTTCTGGAACGGCAGCCAAATGGTCTTCGGTGACGGCGACGGCGAGATCTTCCAGAGGTTCACGAAGTCGCTCAGCGTCATAGGGCACGAGCTTGCCCACGGCGTCACCCAATACACGGCAGCCCTCGCCTACCGGAACCAGGCCGGAGCCCTCAACGAGTCCATGTCGGATGTTTTCGGGGCCCTGGTGGAGCAATACGCCAAAAAGCAATCGGCTGCGGAGGCCAGTTGGCTGATCGGCGAGGGCTTGTTCACTGACGCCGTCCAAGGCACCGCGCTCCGTTCCATGAGGGCACCCGGCACCGCGTATGACGACGACGTTCTGGGCAAGGATCCGCAGCCGGACTCCATGGACAAGTACGTCCGCACCACCGCGGACAACGGCGGTGTCCACATCAATTCAGGCATCCCCAACCGGGCGTTCTCCCTTGTTGCCCTGGAGCTGGGTGGCAATGCGTGGGAGGCTCCGGGGCAGATCTGGTACAATACGCTGACCAGCGGCTCATTGCCTGCCACGTGCACCTTCGGACGCTTCGCCAAGGCCACAGTGGCCTCGGCAGAGGAGCTCTTCGGCGCCGGCTCACACGAGCATGACGCCGTCCGTACGGCGTGGGAAACTGTGAAGGTAAAGCTCTAGCAGCACCCTTCGGAGCAGTGGAAGCCGCAGAACATGAAAATCACCGTCCAGCGCAGCGGTGGCGTCGCCGCGATCACACGCGTCTGGACCGTGGATGCCGCCACCTCCGAAGATAAGCAGCGCTGGATGCCGATCGTGGAGGCCTGCCCTTGGGACCAAGTGCCGACCCGCGGTCGCGCCAGCGCACAGGCGGCCGCGCGGGCACCCGGGAAAGCTGCCGGGCAAGCCGACCGGTTCATGTATTCAATCCGCGCCGGACAACACCGTGCCACGCTCCCGGAGACCGAGGTCACCGGGCCATGGCACACCCTTGTGGAGAACGCCAAGGTAGAAGGCCACGAGACCCTCCGCCGCTAGCCAACTTCCGCCAACTGGCCGCGGAAAGCCCTCCGGTAAGACTGCGGGCTCGTGGCCAGGACCTTGGCGAAGTGGTGCCGCAGCAGCACGGAATGTCCGAATCCTGCTTCGCGCGCAATTTCGTCGATGTTCAACTCCGTGCTTTCCAGGAGCTCCTGTGCCCGGAGCACCCGTTGCGAATTGAGCCACGCCGCCGGTGTGGCACCTGTTTCGGCCCGGAACCGGCGGGCGAAGGTCCGGGCGGACATGTGCAGCCGGGAAGCCAGTTCGTTGACGCTGTGGTCATGCTCGAGGTTTTCCACCATCCAGCGCAGCAATGCCTCCATGGGCGCAGAGCCGCACGTGGGCATGGGCCGGTCGATGAACTGGGCCTGGCCGCCGTCGCGGTGCGGCGGAACCACCATGTCGCGGGCGATGGCAGCAGCAACGTTTGCGCCAAGCTCGACGCGGACAAGATGGAGGCAGGCGTCAATGCCAGCGGCCGTGCCGGCACTTGTGATGATCGTTCCGTCCTGGACGTAAAGCACATTTTCGTCCACATGAATCTGCGGGTACCTGCTGGCGAGGTCCTGTGAATAGTGCCAGTGCGTGGTGCAGCGGCGCCCGTCAAGGAGGCCCGCACGGGCAAGCGCGTACGCCCCGGAGCAGATCGACATGACCCAAGCCCCGCGCGCGTGGGCCGCCCGTAGCGCATCCAATACAGGCTCCGGGACGTCCTCGTCCCGTCCGTACGGGGCCATGATGACCAGGTCGGCATCGGCCGTAGCTTCCAGGCCCAGTCCGACATGCATCGACAGGCCGGACTTCATCTTCACGTCTCCGGGTACGGGGGTGCAGACCCTGAAGTCAAAGCCGGGAACGCCACTCCCCCGGTCCGCTCGGTCAATGCCAAAGACCTCGCAGGCGGTCCCGAATTCGAAGATCGAGAAGTTGGGAACAACAATGATTGCCACCGTTTTCAACATAGATCCAGTGTGGCAGAAAATTGCCTAAATGGGTCATTTCTGCCACTGTTTCTTGGGGTGCATGAGGAACACGATGGAGTCATGGAATTCATCGGAGTCTTGCTCTTCATCATCCTCATCATCACTGCCGCCGCTTCCATCTCAGCGGTCCTTCGGGACGGCCGCGGCCGCCTTCCCGACCGTTCCGAGCCTTGGACGGCGAGGGACCTGCCCGACAACTCGTGCTGGACACTGCGCGCGTTCTAAGGACAGCCTGCCCCTCAACACGGACGACTTTTGTCCGCATGGTGGGCTAGATTCAGTGCCATGATCCAAACGTCCGCAAGGCTCCTGCAATTGCTGTCCTTGCTGCAGGTCCGGCGTGAATGGACCGGCCCGGCATTGGCCAAGCGGATGGGTGTCACGGAGCGCACCGTCCGCCGCGATATCGACAAGCTCCGGAACCTCGGCTATCCCATCCACGCCTCGCCTGGGATAGCCGGCGGCTACCAACTGGGCGCCGGGGCCCAGCTCCCGCCGCTGCTCCTTGACGACAATGAAGCTCTCGCCGTCGCCTTGGGACTGAACTCGGTGGCGGCGGGTCCCGTGGCCGGTATCGGCGAAGCATCGGTCCGCGCCCTTGCCAAGCTCGAGCAGGTGCTTCCCTCACGTCTCCGCCCGAAGTTCGCGATGCTCAAGGCCGCGGTCACCACACTGCCCAGCAACGCGGCGTCGGTTGACCCCCAGCAGCTCACTGTGGTCTCCGCGGCGATCGCGGACAAGCGACAACTCAGTTTCGACTATGTCAAGGCAGACGGTGACGCTGGCCGGCGTTTGGTGGAGCCATACCGGCTCGTCGACACCGGGCGGCGCTGGTACCTGGTCGCATGGGATGTGGACCGGGAAGACTGGCGCACGTTCCGTGCCGATCGCATCGCCACGCTCCCGGCCGAACGGAAAAAGTATGTGCCGCGCCCCCTGCCTGCCGAGGACCTCGCGGACTACGTCCAGCGCTCCGTGACCCGCTCGCCTTACCGTTACGACGTCGTCGTGCGCCTCCACGCCCCCATCGGCGACGTGGCCGCCGTCGTCGGCCCGCAGCTCGCTAGCCTGAGCGACGACGGCGGGAACGCAACCCTGCTCCGCGCCGGCTGGGACAGCTTGGCACAGCCCGCGGCGCACCTCGCGGCGCTGGACATGGACTTTGAGATCATCTCTCCTGAAGAATTCAAGGAGTACGCCCGCACCATGGCCGGGCGATTGGAAAAGGCCGCGGGAAAGCGCGCACTGCGCGCCGACGCGCCGCCACAGTAGACTGTCAGCAGCCATGACACTTCATATTTCCTACCCCGCAGAGCTGCCCGTCTCCGAGCGCCGCGAGGACTTGATGGCGGCCATCGCCGCAAACCAGGTGACCATCATCGCCGGCGAAACCGGTTCCGGCAAGACCACGCAGATCCCCAAAATGTGCCTGGAACTCGGCCTCGGCGACAAGGGCCTGATCGGCCACACCCAGCCGCGCCGCCTTGCCGCGCGCACCGTCGCAGAACGCATCGCCTTCGAGATGGGCGTCGAGATCGGGCAGGAAGTGGGCTTCCAGGTCCGTTTCACCGGCGAAGTCAGCAAGGCCACCAAAATCAAGCTAATGACCGACGGCATCCTGCTGGCTGAGATCCAGCGGGACAAGCTGCTACGTAAGTACAGCGCCATCATCATCGACGAGGCACACGAGCGCAGCCTCAACATCGACTTCATCCTGGGCTACCTCAAGCGGATCCTGCCGCAAAGGCCGGACCTGAAGGTCATCATCACCTCGGCGACCATCGACCCCGAGCGTTTCGCGAAGCATTTCGGCAGCGAGGAAGAACCCGCGCCGATCATCGAGGTCTCGGGCCGGACCTACCCGGTGGAAATCCGCTACCGGCCGCTGTCCCAACCGGCCGGCGGTGCATCCGGCGAGGATGAGGACGCGTCCGACGACGAGCTCGAGGAAGACCGCGACCCACTCGATGCCGTGTGCGACGCCGTCGACGAGCTCGCGCTTGAGGCTCCCGGAGACATCCTGGTGTTCTTCTCCGGCGAGCGCGAGATCCGCGACGCCGCCGAGGCGTTGAACGGCCGGATCCAGGCCAACCGCAGGCTGGCGGGCACCGAGGTGCTGCCGTTGTTCGCCCGCTTGAGCCTGCAGGAGCAGCACAGGGTCTTCAACCCGGGCGGCAAGCGGCGGATCATCCTCGCTACCAACGTCGCGGAAACGTCCTTGACCGTTCCCGGCATCAAATACGTCGTCGACACCGGCACGGCCCGCATCTCGCGCTACTCGCACCGCACCAAGGTGCAACGGCTGCCGATTGAACGCGTGTCGCAGGCATCGGCAAGCCAGCGTTCCGGCCGTTGCGGGCGCGTGTCCGAGGGTATCGCCATCCGGCTCTATTCCGAGGAGGACTTCGAGTCACGCCCCCCGTTCACTGATCCGGAGATCCTGAGGACCAACCTTGCCGCGGTCATCCTGCAGATGACTGCCATGGGCGTTGCCCGCGGCCCCAAGGACGTGGAGAACTTCCCCTTCGTTGAGCCGCCGGACTCCCGGGCCATCAACGACGGCGTCACGCTGTTGCGCGAACTCGGCGCCTTGAGCGCGGCCCGCACGGGCGACGGCGGCGCTCCCCCACCCGTCGACGGCCGCAGCGCGCGCGGGGGCGGCACCGACAACCGCGGCGGCCTGACCGCCGTCGGGCAGAAGTTGGCCCAGCTCCCGGTGGACCCCCGGCTCGGCAGGATGATTGTCGAGGCCGGAAAGCGCGGCTGCGTCAAGGAGGTCATGATCCTGGCGGCGGCCTTGACGATCCAGGATCCGCGCGAGCGTCCGACGGACAAGCAGCAGCTTGCCGCCGAGAAGCACGCACGCTTCAGGGATGAGAACTCGGACTTCACCGGATTCCTGAACCTGTGGAACTACATCCAGGAAAAGCAGCAGGAGCTCTCCTCCACGCAGTTCCGCCGGCTGTGCAGGAACGAGTTCATCAACTACCTGCGCGTCCGCGAATGGCAGGACCTCTTCCAGCAATTGCGCCAGCTCGCCAAGCCGCTGGGCATCACCATCGACAACAAGCGCGAGGCCGACCCCGTAGGCAACAACGAGGGAATCCACATCAGCTTGCTCTCCGGACTGCTGAGCCACATCGGCATGCTGGATGAACGCAAGCGCGAATACGCCGGAGCACGCGGCAGCCGTTTCGCCATCTTCCCGGGCTCGGCGTTGTTCAAGAAGTCGCCCGCCTTCGTTATGGCCGCGGAATTGGTTGAAACAAGCCGGCTCTGGGCCCGGGTCGCGGCGAAGTTCGATCCCTTGTGGGCGGAGCAGGTTGCACCGGATCTCGTAAAGCGCTCCTACAGCGAACCCCACTGGTCCACCCGGACGGGCTCGGTTATGGCCCACGAGAAGGTGATGCTCTACGGAGTTCCCATCATCCCGAACCGCCGCATCAACTACGGCAGGATCGACCCCGAGCTCTGCCGCGAACTCTTCATCCGGCATGCCCTCGTCGAAGGCGACTGGAAAACCCACCACAAGTTCTTCCACCGCAACCGCGCCTTGCTCCACGAAATCGAGGAGCTCGAGACGCGGATGCGCCGCCGGGACATCCTCGTGGACGACCACACGCTCTTCGAGTTCTACGACGCCAGAATCGGCAAGGACGTGGTCTCTGAACGCCACTTCGACAAATGGTGGAAGGAAGCCCGCCAGCAGGACCCCACGTTGCTGGACTTCGACCAATCGCTGCTCATCAGCGAGGACGCGGAAGCCCTGGATGATTCCGCCTACCCGAAAACCTGGCTGCATAAGGGCTTTGAGCTGCCCCTGAGCTACGAGTTCCATCCAGTGGCTCCCGGCTCGCCGCCCAATCCGTCGGATGGTGTCACAGCCGAGGTCCCCGTGCTGTTCCTTAATCAGCTCGACGACGCCCCTTTCCGCTGGCAGATACCGGGCCAGCGGGTGGAGCTCGTCACCGCCTTGATCAAGTCGCTGCCCAAACACATCCGCAAGAACTTCGTGCCTGCCCCGGATGTTGCCCGGCAAGCGGCTGCTGCTTTGGAAACCGACTTCGATCCTGCCTCGGACGATCTTGAGGCCTCACTTGAGCTGGTGCTGCGCCGTATCCGGGGACACATCGTTCCTCCGGGATCGTGGAATTGGGACGCCGTTCCGGCGCACCTGCGCGTCAGCTTCAAGGTAGTGGACAGCCGCGGCAAGGTGCTCGACGAAGGCAAGGACCTGGCCGCTCTCCAGGAGCAGCTGGCTCCGGCTACCCGCCGTGCCATCGCCGAATCCCTCGGCGCAACACCCGCGACGACGGCGCGCACCAACGGTCCGAAGGGCGCTGCACATGCCGGCGGTGCCGGATCCCCCAGTGGAAACGGCAGCGGCGGCTCGACCCCGCAGGCCGCCGGTTTCCTCTCAGAGCAAACCGGGCTCACCGCGTGGACTTTCGGAGCTATCGAACGCCAAGTGACGCGCACAGTGAAGGGGCACGATGTCACGGGTTTTCCCGCTCTCGTGGATGAGG
The DNA here is from genome assembly GCF_036662515.1 of Arthrobacter sp. S2(2024). Classification (NCBI taxonomy): domain Bacteria; kingdom Bacillati; phylum Actinomycetota; class Actinomycetes; order Micrococcales; family Micrococcaceae; genus Arthrobacter; species Arthrobacter sp. S2(2024). Next base: position 182,721 of record NZ_JAYKZI010000002.1, read on the forward strand.
GCACATCCGTTGCGTTGCGGGTGTTCCAGACCCGGGCGGAGCAGGAGCCGGCAATGCGCGGCGGCGTTATCCGGCTGCTCGCGCTGCGGGTTCCCGCCCCGGACCGCTACGTCCTGGAACACTTGAACAACACGGAGAAGTTGACGTTCAGCCAGAATCCCCATGGTTCGGTAAGTGCCTTGATTGCCGACTGCGTCCTCGCGGCCATCGACAAGCTGACTCCGGCCGAACTTCCGTGGGACAAGGAGGCATTCGACGCCCTGTACGAGCTGGTCCGTGCGGAACTGATCGATACCGTCTTCACGGTGACCGCCGTCGTCGAACGCATCTTGGGCAGCACACGGCGGATCAAGAAGCAACTCAAGGGCAGCACGAGCCTCGCCTTGATCAGCGCGCTCAACGACATGAAGAGCCAACTGGAGCAACTCGTGTTCCCCGGTTTTGTGGCACGGACGGGCTACGCCCAACTGAGCCAGCTGCCGCGGTATTTGGCCGCAATCGAGAAGCGCCTCGAAAAGCTCCCGAACAATGTCCAGCGTGACGGGCTGAACATGTCCGTTGTTCAGGCGTTGGAGGACGACTACGACGACGCTGTCTCCGCGCTGCTGCCGGGCCGACGGGCAGGAGCTGAATTAACACGGGTGCGCTGGATGATCGAGGAGCTGCGCGTGAGCCTCTTCGCCGTCGAACTCGGCACGGCCTACTCAGTCTCGGAAAAGCGCATCCGGGCGATTCTCAACCAGGCGCTGGCCCCCGCGTAGCCGGGGCGGTACCAACGCCCGCTCACCTATATGGCCAAATCCCAAGACGCCCGCTCACCTATATGGCATTGCCTTGCCAAAGGTGAGCGAGCGTTTGGGAAAACACCACCAAAGGTGAGCGAGCGTCGCCCCAACTCAATCTGCGGGAACGTACTCGCCATGTCCGGCGGCGACGAGCCCGGCGCGGAGTTTCGCCGCATTCGCGTCGAGCCGGGCAGGGTCCGGGTTGTGCTCCACGGTTCCGAAGTCGAAATCGGCCAGGGACGTTGCCGGGAAGACGTGCACGTGGAAGTGCTCCACTTCGAAGCCCACCACGGACAGTCCCGCCCGTGGTGCGCCAAACGCCTCCACTTGTGCCTTGCCGATTGTCTGCGCGACCGACATGACTTTGTTGAGGAGCTCGGGAGGGACGTCGGTCCAGCGGTCCACCTCTTCGCGCGGCACCACGAGGGTGTGGCCATCGGTCAGCGGGGCGATGGTCAGGAAAGCCACCACGTCGTCGTCCTTCCAGACAAAACGTCCGGGAATCTCGCCGTTGATGATCTTGGTGAAGAGGGTGCTCATACGTCTGCCTTTTCCGAAGGGGGCTGAAGGGTCTTGGTATCGAGGACGAAACGGTATTTGACGTCGCCGGCAACCATGCGGTCGTAGGCTTCATTGAGTTGCCGGGCGGTGACCACTTCGACTTCGCTGACGACGCCGTGCTCAGCGCAGAAATCCAGCATTTCCTGGGTCTCGGCAATGCCGCCGATCAACGAGCCTGCATAGGAGAGCCGCCGCCGGATCAGCGCGCCAGGACTGACCGGAGGCATGTCGGTGGGAGGCAGCCCCAACTGGAAGAGGGCGCCGTTCAGCCGCAAGGTCCGGAAGTACGGGTTCAGGTCATGGGGCGCCGCGACGGTGTCGATAATGACGTCGATAGTGCGGTCGGCGCCTTCCATGGCTTCGGGGTCCTTCGAGAGGATCACGTCGTCCGCACCGAGCTCTATTGCTGCCTCGACTTTGGCATCCGAGGTGGTGAAGACCACCACGTGCGCCCCCATGGCCTTCGCGATCTTGACCGCCATGTGGCCGAGTCCGCCAAGTCCGACGACGCCCACAACGTCCCCCTCCTCGACGTCGAAGTAGCGAAGCGGCGAGTAGGTGGTGATGCCCGCGCACAGCAAGGGCGCCGCCGCGGCCGGGTCAAGGCCCTCGGGAACGCGCAACACGAAGCGGCGGTCAACCACCACGGAAGTGGAGTAACCGCCTTGGGTGATGGCGCCGCCGTTCCAGGAATCCTTCACCCCATAGGTGCCGACGTTTCCGCGTTCGCAATACTGCTCCAAGCCTTCGAGGCAGCTATCGCACTCGCGGCAGGAGTCCACCAAGCAACCGACGCCCACCAGGTCTCCGGGCACGAAGTCGTCGACGGCGGAGCCCACCCGACGGACCCGGCCCACGATTTCGTGGCCTGGGACGAGCGGATAGCTCTGGGCACCCCATTCGCCCCGCGTCGCGTGGACATCGGAGTGGCAAAGACCGCAGAAGTCGATCTCGATCTCGACGTCGTCTTCCTTGGGAACGCGGCGGGCCACTGTCAGCGGGACAAGACCGCTTTCCGCGGAAGTGGCGCCGTATGCGGCCGCCAGGGTCGGCATGCCTTTCGCGGCCACGGGTGCAGCGGGGCTGGCCTCCGCGGTCTCGTCACTCACGACGAGCGGCTTGCCAAGGGGCGGAGGAACGGGGCGTCCGGGAGTCATGCCTCGACGCTACCCCTGCGGGCGGATTTTTTGCCACTCCGCGCTGCCGTACCCCTCCGGCGTCACCGGACCCATGACTCATGGGCCCGGAGTGCCTAGCGGCGCTGCACCGGTGACAACCGGGTTGGCGTCGAGCGAGGACCATTGCGAAAAGGAGCCCGGGAAGAGGGCTGCCCTGAATCCGGCGATTTCGAGGGCGGCGATTTCGTGGGCTGCCGTCACCCCGGAGCCGCAGTAAACCGCTACCTTGCTGCCTTCGTCGATGCCCAGGGCAGCAAATCTATTGCGGAGCTGCGCTGCGCGGAGGAACGTGCCGTCCGGTCCGAGGTTTCCGCTGGTGGGGGCGCTCAGCGCGCCGGGAATGTGTCCCGCGCGGGGATCAATGGGTTCGATTTCGCCCCGGTAGCGCTCCCCCGCCCGGGCATCGAGAAGGATTCCACGCCTGTGCCAGTCAGCCGCGTCCTCCATGCTGATGGCATCCATGTGGCCGTGTCCAAGCACGACGTCGCCCGGAACCGGCGGTTGCTCGTCCTGCGCCAGCGGGTGGCCTGCGGCGCGCCAGGCACCCAGTCCACCGTCGAGCAGGAAGACGGAATGGAAACCGGCATCCCGCAGCAGCCACCACAACCGTGCCGCGGCAGTGCTGCCGCTGTCGTCGTAGGCAACCACGGTATCGCCGTCGTTGATTCCCCAGGCACGGGCGCTCCGCTGCAAAGCAGCGGTGGACGGCAACGGATGCCTCCCCTGGCCCTCGGCCGTGGGATCGGCGAGTTCGTGATGGAGGTCCACATAGACCGCGCCAGGAATGTGGGCTTGGCGGAAGTGCGAATGGCCGTGCGGATCGCCCAACACCCACCGGACGTCGAGCAACACAGTCCGCTTGCCCGCATCCATGCGGTCCTTGAGTGCGGCTGCGTCAATGATCGTGGCCATCAAATCTCCTTTGTTTTGCTGTGTCTACCAAACGATTGCGACGCTGCCGCCGTGCAGCTGCCGACCGGCTACCAGCCTATCCTTGGGCGGCAGCCTCCGCCGGTAGGCTGGATCGGTGAGCACTCTACGCAACCAGGACCGGGCATGGGCCAGCGAGGCAATCCGACGAATCGAAGCCGAGAACAACCGCTCGGCGGATACGCACCTCTACGCAGTGCCGCTCCCCGAACACTGGGGTGTCCAGCTCTACCTCAAGGACGAGTCCACGCACCGTTCGGGCAGCCTCAAGCATCGCTTGGCCCGCTCGCTCTTCCTCTACGGCCTGGTCAATGGATGGATCACGGAAGGGACCACCATCGTGGAGGCTTCCAGCGGGAGTACCGCCGTGTCCGAGGCGTACTTCGCCAGGCTGATCGGACTTCCCTTCATCGCCGTGATGACCCGGACCACCAGCCCGGAAAAGATCGCCCTCATCGAAGAGTTCGGTGGCGCCTGCCTCCTCGTGGATCACGCCTCTGAGGTCTACGCATTGGCCGAGGAGGTTGCCCGGACGTCCGGCGGTTACTACATGGACCAATTCACCTTTGCTGAGCGCGCCACCGACTGGCGCGGCAACAACAACATTGCGGAATCGATTTTCGAGCAACTCGCCCTCGAAGAACATCCGGTGCCCGAGTGGATCGTGGTGGGCGCCGGCACCGGCGGCACCAGCGCCACGATCGGCCGGTACCTGCGGTACCACTGCCACTCAACGCGGCTGGCCGTGGTCGATCCTGAAAATTCCGCGTTCTACCCCGGCTGGCGCGACGGCGTCTCGGACTACTCGACGGGAATGCCATCCAGGATCGAAGGCATCGGACGGCCGCGCATGGAACCCAGCTTCGTCCCGGCCGTCATCGACACCATGATCCAGGTCCCCGATGCCGCTTCTGTGGCCGCCATGCGGCACCTGCGCAGGCTGGCCGGGCTGCACGCCGGGCCCTCCACGGGAACCAACCTGTGGGGTGTTTGCCAACTGATTGCCGAGATGGTGGCCCAGGGAAAGCGCGGCAGCATCGTGTCACTCATGTGCGACGCCGGTGATCGCTACGCGGGCAGCTACTACAATCCGGACTGGCTCGCTGAGCGCGGCCTGGATCCCGCCCCATACGAGGCCGTACTGGCCGACTTCTTCGAGACGGGTACGTGGCCAGGCAGCATGTAGGCGGCGCAGACTGAGCTAGACCTCCACGGACTCGAGCGGCGACAACCTCGCATAGCGGGTACCGTACTTCGCACCGATCCGGGTTACGTGGCCTTCCACCAAACCGCGTCCGAGTTCATTGAGCAGGCCATCGTGGACCGGGTAGGCCTGGGGTGCGCGGACCGCGATCACGAAGTCAACCACTTCGCCCACCTTTGACCACGGCGCGTGGATGGGCACCAGCAGGGTTTGCACGTCGATGCCATCGGGGACGACGAATGAGTCCCCGGGGTGGAAGACATTTTCGTCCACGAGGTAGCCGATGTTGGCCACCACCGGAATCTGCGGGTGGATGAGGGCATGCTGCCCTCCGAAGGCACGGATCGCGAAACCACCGGCTTCAAAAGAGGTGCCGGGTTCGACGGCGTGTACACGCTCGCCGTCGTCGCCCGCCTTCTCGGCAAGTCGGGACGCGACACCGGAGGGTGCGTGCACCTGCAGCCCTGGGTTTCCCTTGAGGGCTCCGACGACGGCGTCCACGTCCACGTGGTCGGCGTGCTCATGGGTGATCAGCACCGCGTGGGCGCCTGCGAGCGCTTCCTCGGACTCGGAAAAAGTCCCGGGGTCGATCACAAGGACCTGGCTGTCCTTTTGCAGGCGGACACAAGCGTGGGTGAACTTGGTGAGCTTCATGGAGCCAGCCTAGGACGGGCCTCCAATGGTGTCCACGAACCGGCGTCCGAGCGTGGCCTGCTGGTAACGTTGGTACTTGCGAACAACCACATCGAAATGAGTCCACGAATGTCACAGGGCGCCCATGCCGCCACGTCCGGGCCCACAGCCCGGTCGCTTCCGGATGCCAAGGATCCCGCCGTCAAAGAGCAGCGCGTCACCAAGCAACGCCTGGCCGTCAGCGCCGCCCTGGACGAACTCGACGATTTCGTGAGCACCCAGGAACTGTACCGGCTGCTCCAGAACCAAGGCGTCTCGGTGTCCCTGGCCACGGCGTACCGCATCCTGCAGTCACTTGCCGACGACGGCCTGATCGATGTTCTGAGAAACGCCGATGGCGAAGCCGTCTACCGCCGCTGCGCGGTCACAGGCCACCACCACCATTTGCTGTGCCGCAATTGCGGCAAGGCCGTCGAAGTGGAAGCTCCGGCGGTGGAGACGTGGGCAGCCCGGGTGGCTGCCGAGAACGGCTACACCGAAGTGGCGCACACGGTGGAGATTTTCGGGCTCTGCCCTGAGTGCACTGCCAAGAAGGCCGCGGGCCTGCTCTAGCCGGCTACCGCCTGGTCTTCCACTGCCTGGCCCATGGCAGCGTGGGGACGGACGATCCGGCCGTTGTTCCCGCGTTTGGCGCGCACGTTGCCGATGACCCGGCACACCACATAGATCAGGAACGACAACGTGGTGACATAGGGGCTGATGGGAATCCTGCTGCCGAGCGCCAGGAGGATGCCGCCCACAGTCGCTGTGATTGCAAAGACCACGCTCAACAAGACCACGAGCCGCGGCGAAGTGGTCACGCGAAGGGCAGCGGCAGCGGGCGTGATCAGCAAGGCCAGCACCAGAAGCGCGCCGACTATCTGGATGGACAAGGCAACGCTGACGCCGAGCAACACCATGAAGGCAATTGCCAGGCCGCGGACAGGCACTCCCCTGGCTTCCGCCATCTCAGGATCCACACTGGCGAAGCTGAGCGGGCGCCATATCGCGGCCAGAGCGAGCATGACCACCACGGCCGTGCCTGCCAGGACCTGGAGCTGGACAGTGTCCACTGAGACGATCTGGCCGGTCAGTAGCCCGAACTTGTTGGCCGCCCGGCCTTGGTAGAGGGCCAGGAACAAGATGCCCAGGCCTAGCCCGAACGGCATGATGACGCCAATGATCGAGTTCTTGTCCCGCGCCCGGACGCCCATGAGTCCCAGAAGCAGCGCAGCCGAAACGGATCCCGCGAGCGAACCGAAAATGATGTCCGCCCCGATAAGCAGGGCAAAGGAGGCACCGGCGAAGGACAACTCCGAAATGCCGTGCACCGCGAAGGCGAGGTCCCGCTTCATGACAAAAGTGCCTATGAGCCCGCCGAGCAGGCCAAGGACCGCACCGGCCCAGATGGAATTCTGGACCAGGGCCAGCAGTTCGCCATAGTTTTCAAAGTTGAAGATGGTGTGCAGGATGCTTCCGAGATCCATTTAGTGACCTTCCTCCACACCGGCGTGGGCGTCATCGTGGTAGTGCGTCGTCGCGTCCGGAAGGCCGACGACGACGATCCTGCCGTTCGCGCGGATGACCTCAACGCGGCTGTTGTACAGCTCGGACAGGACCTCGGTGGTCATGACCTCTTCCGGTGTTCCCACGCGGAACCTGCCGCCGGCAAGGTAGAGGACGCGGTCTACGTAGTCGATGACCGGGTTGATCTCGTGCGTCACGAACACCACGGCGCTGTTCCGCTCGTGGCATTGCTGGTTGATGAGGGCACTTACGGCCTGCTGGTGGTGCAGGTCCAAAGACAGCAGCGGTTCGTCGCAGAGCAGGAGTTCAGGCTCCGCGGCAAGGGCTTGTGCAACCCGGAGCCTCTGTTGCTCGCCACCGGACAATTGGCCAAGCGGTACGCGGGCGTAGTCACTCGCCCCCACCAAGTCCAGGAGGGCGTCGACGCGCTCATTGACGGCCTTGGCCTTGATCCGCAGGCCCCAACGGTGGCCGTCGACGCCGAGGGCCACGAGGTCCCTGGCGCGCAAGGGCGTATCCGGAGCAAAGGACTTCTGCTGCGGGATATAGCCGATTTTCCGGCTGCCACGTTCCACGGCCTGTCCGGCCACGGTCACCGTCCCCGAGTGAAGCTGCTGCAAACCGAGGAGGACTTTGAGGAAGCTGGTCTTGCCGCTGCCGTTGGGGCCGAGCACAGCGAAGAACTCACCCGCCTGGATGTCCACGTCGAGGTCCTTCCAGAGGGCCCGTTGGCCAAACTGGAGGCCCGCGCCGCGAAGGCTCACTACCGGTGTCAAAAAGAATCCTCGATCCATGGGGTTCGCGAAGAGATGTCGCTGCCGGCCTGCACTTGGATGAACAGGGAGGGCCCCGCAGCCGCCCTGTATATCTTAGGACGATTGCGGGGCCCGTCTGTTCGTATCTGCATAGGCCTTTACTTGTTCAGGGCAGCAGCAACGTTGCCCACATTGTCCGTCATCCAGGCAACGTAGTCCTTGCCCTCGGGAAGTGTCTCGGTAAAACCGATCACCGGGACGCCGGCAGCAGTTGCCGCGGCCTTCAGCTTTTCCGTCTCAGCGCTGGCGGTCTGCTCGTTGTACGCGAGGAAGCGAACCGACTTCGAGGAAATCAGATCGCTCGTTTCCTTGACCGCTGCCGGCGGAACGTCCGAGCCGACCTCAATGGCGTGGCTGAATTCCTCGGGCGTCTTGTTCTCCAAGCCCGCAGCCTCAAGCAAGTACCCCGGTACGGGCTCTGTAACCGCTACCGGAGCGGAACCCTTGGAAGCCTTGATCGCTGCGACTTTGGCGCTGAGTCCGGTCAGCGAAGACTTGAACTTGTCGGCATTGGCGGTGAAGGTCTTGGCATCGGCGGGGTTCAGGCTTCCGAGCTTCGCAGCGATAGCATCGGCCACTTTCGCCATCGCGTCGAAGTTGTACCAGACGTGCTCGTTGAACCCTTCCGGCACCGCTGAGGGAGATGTGCCGGCCGTGGCCGCGGGAAGGAGCCCGGAGACGTTGACGGCGGTAAGGGTCTTGTCCGCCGCGACCTTGCTGTCATCGGCCAGCTTGCTGAAGAAGTCGTCGTAGCCCGCGCCGTTGTCGATCACCAATTGGGCCTTGGAGACGGCCAGCTTGTCCTGGGTGCTTGCCTCGTAGGAGTGCGGATCCTGGCTGGTCTTGCTGATGATGGAGGTGACTGACACTTTGTCACCGCCGACGCTCTTGGCGATGTCGCCGTACACGCTGGTGGAGGCCACCACGTCGATCACCCCGGAGGGCGACGACGGCGCCGTCGCGGCGGGTGCCGCGCATGCGGAAAGCAGGACTGCCAGGCCCGCGGAAGCGGCAAGCGAAAGGCGGGCGGCAAGGGAAAGGCGGGCGGCGGCACGACGCACGGAAAACCTCGGATCTACCGAATCAAGCACAACAGGGGACTCCATGAGTGTACCCGCAAATGGGAATGATTCCTATTTAGAATTTTGGGCGGCTCCTGCCGGCCCCGTTGGAGGCCAGCAGGAGGTTACGCTGATTCCGTTCCGCCCAGCCGTCGGATTCCCCTGGCCTGGGTGGCGTCGCGGATCTCGCCCACAAGCTGTTCGATGACGTCTTCCAGGAACAACACCCCCAGAGTCGCACCGCCCGTCCCCACCACGCGACCCAGGTGCGAGCCGGTCCGCTGCATCACGGCCATGGCATCTTCAATCTCGTCCTCCGGTGCGAGGTTCACGAGGGACCGGATCCGGCTTTCCGCGATCGGATAGCGGCGCCCTTCCTCGGGAATGGAAAGCACATCCTTGATGTGAAGGTAGCCGGTCAGCTCACCGTCGTCGTCCAACACGGGGAAGCGTGAGAAACCGGTGCGGCTGACCGCTTTCTCGAGTTGCCGCGGCGTCGAGCCAGGCTTGAGCGTGACGAGTTTGTCCAGCGGCACCATGATGTGCGCAGCGGTGTGCTCGGAAAACTCCAAAGCGCCGCTCAGCAGGCCGGCGTCGTCGTCCACCAGCCCGTGACGGGTCGATTCCTGCACGATGGACTGCACTTCCTCGAGGGTAAAGGAGGAGGTCACCTCGTCCTTGGGCTCGATCTTCATCAAGCGAAGGATGCGGTTGGCCAGCCAGTTCAGCGTCCAGATGACGGGCTTCACGAAGCGGGCCACGTGGACCAACGGCGGCGCCAGAAGCAAAGCCGCCTTGTCTGCGACCGAAACAGAGATGTTCTTGGGGACCATCTCGCCAAAGGTGACATGCAGGAAGGTGACCGCGAGCAAGGCAACCGCAAACGCGATGACATCCGCCAATTCAACCGGGACGCCCACGGACTCCAGCGGTGCCCCCAGCAAATGGTGGATGGCAGGCTCGGCCACGAGGAGAATCAGCAAAGAACACACCGTGATGCCAAGCTGGGCACACGCCAACATCAGCGAGACGTGTTCCATCGCATAGAGGGTGGTCTGCGCGCGCTTTGACCCGCGTTGGGCCAAAGGCTCGATCTGGCTGCGGCGCGCAGACATTACGGCAAACTCGGCGCCGACAAAGAAGGCGTTGCCGATCAACAGCACCACGAGCCACAGGATTCCTGCCCAGTCGCTCATGCGGCACGTCCTTTACGGCTGGTTTTGGCCACGGGGTTGCCTACGGCATCGCCTGCAGAACCGCCGGACCCCTTGCTCAACCGCTTGCTGGCCTGCTTCCTGCTTTGCCATCCGTTCGAATCGCTTTCCGCTGTGCCAATTTCGGTGCCTTCGTCGTCGTCGGCGTCACCGTCGGGCGCCGTGGGGTGGAAACAAATGCGGTCGATCCGGCGGCCGTCCATCCGGGTGACGGCCAGCGTGCCGCCGCCGGCCTCGACGACGTCGCCGACCATCGCGATCCGGCCAAGTTGGCTCATGACGTAGCCACCCACGGTTTCGTAGGCGGGGTCGTCGGGAACCGTGAGGCCCGGGATCTGTTCACTGACCTCGTCCGGACGCAATAATCCGGGAAAATACCAATCCCCCGAGGCGCTCTGCAGCAATCCGGGCCGGACCCTGTCGTGCTCATCCGCCACCTCGCCGACGATTTCCTCCACCAGGTCCTCAAGGGTGGCGATCCCCGCAGTTCCGCCGTACTCGTCAAGCACGACGGCGAGTTGCAGGTTGCCCTCGCGGAGTTCCAAAAGCAGGGCGTCAAGATGGATGGTCTCGGGAACGCTCAGGACTTCGGACATGATGGCTCCGGCCTCCAGCCGGCTCCTGCGTTCCGACGGGACTGACACGGCTTTCTTGATGTGCACCACGCCCCGGATGTCATCGGCCGATTCGCCGATGACCGGGAAGCGCGAATACCCGGTCCGCCGGGCCGCTTCGATGATGTCCGACACGGGCTGGTCGGCGTCGATGGTTTCCATGCGGATGCGCGGGGTCATGACGTCGGCCGCCGTACGCGCCGAGAAATTCAAGGTCCGGGCAACAAAGTTGGCCGTCCCGGCGTCGAGGGTTCCCAGCTCTGCCGAACGGCGCACCAGGGAGGCCAGTTCAGAAGGCGAGCGCGCGCCAGAGATCTCCTCCTTGGCCTCGAGTCCCACAAGGTTGAGCACCTTGTTCGAGAAGCCATTGAGCACAATGATTGCGGGCTTGAACACGGCCGTGAACATCAGTTGCGGGCGGGCCAGCGCCCGGCCGAGCGGAAATGCCAAGGCCAGGGCCATGTTCTTGGGAACGAGTTCGCCGATCAGCATCGACAAGCCGGTAGCGAAGGCCATGGCCAGGATGAGCGACAAGGACTGGGCAGCAGCCTCAGGCAGCCCGGCCCAAAGAAGCGGTCCGTGCAAGAGGGAGCCGACCGATGGCTCCATGACGAAGCCGGTCAGCAAGGTGGTGAGGGTGATCCCCAATTGGCAGCTCGAGAGCTGGGTAGAAAGGGATCTGAGGCATCTGAGCAACGCCTCGGCGGCGTGGTCGCCGCCGTCGACCGCTCTTTGGACCGTTGACTGGTCGAGTGCCACGAGTGAGAACTCGACGGCTACAAAGAAGCCGGTGCCCAGAATCAGGAGCACGCCGGCGAGAAGGAAAAGCCACTCCATTAGAGGCCGCCGGATCGTGCGGAGGGCAGGAGCAGGGCACCAGGAGGGCTACAGGCTGGTTGGCCCGGCGGGGGTTGGTCGGACGCAGCGGATGAGCGATCCGCCGACCGGCCGGCCAGGAGATCCGGAGTGCGATGGGCATGTGTACGGGTATTGCCGGCTCGGCGGGTGCGCTGCGCGGAGATTGCCGAACGGCTTCCCCTGCAGCTCCCAGGCCGGCACCTAGAATTACTGTCCATAAGAATTCAAGTCTACAGTCCGGCCGAGACGCGGCTTCACGCGACTTCACCGGCCAGGGCCGGGCTCTGCGACGCAGCAAACGACCGGAAAATCCCGGGAAAGATGAGCCCCCTCCGGACGCAAAAGCCGGGCCATCCCGCCTTAAGCATGATTTAGGTCACCACTATTGGCAGATAGCCGCCGCTCGTCACTAGACTGGCTAGGGTCTGAGTTCGCGGGACCCGGACCCTGGCTCGCCTTGCACCCCCCTGCAGTTCCCCGGGCCAGCTGGAAATCAACACTCATGGAAGAGGCGTATTTCAAGTGCCAGAGCAGCCAAGCCACCGTCTACCCGAGGAATTTGGCGGAAACGAGTGGCTCGTTGACGAACTGTACGAGCGGTACCAACAGGACAAGAATTCGGTCGACGCCAAGTGGTGGCCGCTTTTCGAGTCCTTCGATACCGCTGACGGCACTTCTTCCAACGGAACATCAGCAGCCCCTGCCAACCCTCCCACTCGCGAAATTCCTGTCGTGGCACAGGCCGCCGCAACGGCAATGACGCCGGTCGCGCCCGTGGTTGCCCCGGCAGCTCCCCCCGCCGCCCCCGCACCTGTTCCGGCTGCTCCCGCGGCACCGGTCAAGAAGGCACCGGCCACTGTCGCCAAGGACGGCGCGCAGAAGCCATCCGACGGCAGCCAGTCCCAGCCGATCCCGGCACAGCTTCCCAAGAGCACCAAAGCTCCCACCCCGCCGGAAGAGGACGTCGTCTCCGTCCTCCGTGGTCCGGCCAAGGCCATTGCGTCCAACATGGTCATGAGCCTTGAGGTTCCTACCGCCACGAGCGTCAGGGCCGTTCCTGCCAAACTCCTGATCGACAACCGCGTTGTCATCAATTCCAACCTTGCCCGCGCCCGTGGCGGCAAGGTTTCCTTCACCCACCTCATCGGCTACGCAGTGGTCCGCGCATTGTCCCAGTTCCCGTCGATGAACGTGTACTACGACGAAGTGGATGGCAAGCCCGTTGCCGTGCAGCCCGCGCACGTCAACTTCGGCATCGCCATTGACATGCCCAAGCCCGATGGCACGCGCCTCCTGATGGTTCCCAACATCAAGAAGGCCGAAACGATGAACTTCGCGGAGTTCTGGCACACCTACGAAGACCTCATCAAGCGCGCGCGCAACGGCAAGCTCACGGCGGACGACCACGCCGGCACCACCGTGTCCCTGACAAACCCGGGCGGCATCGGCACCGTGCACTCCGTGCCCCGGCTCTCGAAGGGCCAGGCCGCCATCATCGGCGTCGGAGCCCTCGACTACCCGGCCGAGTGGCAAGGCGCGAGCGAGAAGATCATCGCCCAGAACGCCATCAGCAAGATCCTCACGCTGACGTCCACGTACGACCACCGCGTCATCCAGGGTGCCGGAAGCGGCGAGTTCCTCAAGCTCGTCCACCAGCTCCTCCTCGGTGCCCAGAACTTCTACGACGAGATCTTCGAAGCGCTGCGCATTCCCTACGAGCCCGTCCGTTGGAGCCCCGACCTCCAGGTCGACCCCGCTGACGAAATCAACAAGGTTGCCCGGATCCAGCAGTTGATCCACTCCTACCGGGTCCGCGGCCACCTCATGGCAGATACGAACCCCCTCGAATACGTCCAGCGCAAGCACCCGGACCTCGACGTGCTGACCTATGGCCTCACCCTGTGGGACCTGGACCGCGAGTGGCCCACCGGCGGATTCGGCGGCAAGCCGATGCTCAAGTTCCGCGACATCCTGGGCGTCCTCCGCGACGCTTACTGCCGCACTACGGGCATTGAGTACATGCACATCCAGGAACCCGAAGAACGCAAGTGGTTCCAGGACCAGGTGGAGCACCCGTACTCCAAGCCGAGCCGCGAAGAGCAACTGCGCATCGTATCCAAGCTCAACGCAGCAGAGGCCTTCGAAACCTTCCTGCAGACCAAGTTCGTGGGCCAGAAGCGATTCTCCCTCGAAGGCGGGGAATCCCTGATTCCGCTGCTGGACACCATCATTTCCGACGCCGCCGACGACGGACTCGACGAAGTCGCGATCGGCATGGCCCACCGTGGCCGCCTCAACGTGCTCACCAACATCGCGGGCAAGACGTACGCCCAGGTGTTCCGCGAGTTCGAAGGCACCCAGGACCCCCGCTCGGTGCAGGGCTCGGGCGACGTCAAGTACCACCTCGGCACCGAGGGCACGTTCACGTCGGACAACGGCAATGAGACCAAGGTCTACCTCGCCGCCAACCCGTCCCACCTCGAAGCGGTTGACTCCGTGCTTGAAGGCATTGTCCGGGCCAAGCAGGACCGGCTGGACCAGGGCGAGGCGTTCCCCGTGCTGCCCATCATGGTCCACGGCGACGCCGCGTTTGCAGGCCAGGGCGTTGTCGCGGAAACGCTCAACTTGTCCCAGCTGCGCGGTTACCGCACCGGTGGAACCATCCACATCATCGTGAACAACCAGGTCGGCTTCACCACCGCACCGTCGTCGTCGCGCTCTTCGACGTACTCCACCGACGTGGCCAAGATGATCCAGGCTCCGGTCTTCCATGTGAACGGCGACGACCCCGAGGCCGTGGTGCGCATCGCGCAGTTGGCCTACGAGTTCCGCCAGCGATTCCACAAGGACGTCATTGTGGACATGGTGTGCTACCGCCGCCGTGGACACAACGAGGGCGACGACCCCTCGATGACGCAGCCGCTCATGTACAACCTCATCGAAGCCAAGCGCTCCGTCCGCAAGCTCTACACGGAATCCCTCATCGGCCGTGGCGACATCACCGAGGACGAAGCCGAACAGTTGCTGCGCGACTACCAGGAACGCCTCGAACGCGTCTTCGCGGAGACCCACGCCGCACAGACTTCGCCTATCCCGATCATCACGGCGGATTCCGCCGCGGTGTCGGACATCGAGCGTCCCATCGCCCAGCAGGCGGACTTCGGCACCAACGCGCCGGCCACCACCGCCATTTCAGCCGAAATGCTGCAGCGGATCGGCCAGGCGCACCTCGATATTCCGGAAGGCTTCACGGTCCACTCCAAGCTCAAGCAGCTCTTGGAGAAGCGTGAGCAGATGTCCCGCGAAGGCGGCATCGACTGGGGCTTCGGCGAGATCGCGGCCTTTGGTTCGCTCGTCATGGAGGGCGTCCCCGTCCGCCTCGCCGGCCAAGACTCCCGCCGCGGCACGTTCGTTCAGCGTCACGCCGTGTTCCACGACCGCGCCAACGGCAGCGAATGGATGCCGCTGGGCAACCTGAGCGGGGATCAGGCCAAGCTGTGGATCTACGACTCCTTGTTGTCCGAATACGCGGCCATGGGCTTCGAGTACGGCTACTCCGTGGAACGCCCGGACGCCTTGGTGCTGTGGGAGGCCCAGTTCGGTGACTTCGTCAACGGTGCACAGACCATCATCGACGAATTCATCTCCTCGGCCGAGCAAAAGTGGGGCCAGCGTTCCTCGCTCGTGCTCATGCTGCCCCACGGGTACGAAGGCCAGGGACCGGACCACTCGTCCGCACGCATCGAGCGCTTCCTGCAGCTTTGTGCCGAGGACAACATGATCGTGGCGAACCCCACCACGGCCGCCTCGCACTTCCACTTGTTGCGCCGGCAGGCTTACAGCCGTCCGCGCAAGCCGCTTATCATCTTCACTCCGAAGCAGCTTTTGCGCCTCAAGGGTGCGGCTTCAGCGGTGGAGGACTTCACCACGGGCGGCTTCAAGCCGGTCATCGGCGAACACGAGCCCCTTCAGGCACAGAGCGTTGACCGCGTGATCCTGGTTTCCGGCCGCCTGTACTACGATCTTCTGGCGAACCGGCAGAAGACCGGCGACACGTCGACTGCGATCATCCGCCTGGAGCAGCTGTACCCGCTGCCCCAGGCCCAGCTCGAGGCGGAACTGGCCAAGTACCCGAACGCCGACATCGTCTGGGCGCAGGACGAACCCGCCAACCAGGGTCCGTGGCCGTTCATCGGCTTGAACCTGCCGCAGGCACTGGACCGCAAGGTCCGGCTCGTTTCGCGTCCGGCATCGGCCTCTACGGCAGCCGGTTCGATGAAGCGCCACAGCGCTGAACAGGCCACGTTGCTCAAGCAGGCATTCGAACGCAAGTAACCCTCAAAAGAGAAGGCCGCCCGGCTGGAGGTTCAATACCCGCTTCCAGCCGGGCGGTTCTGTTTAATGGAACAAGTGCCCGGTGATCCAGCCGCCCGGCCGGGCACAGTGCAAGGACCGCAACGTTTGGTGAAGAGGTAACCGTGGAAGACAGGAAGCTGCGCATCGCAGCTGTTGGTGATGAACTACTCGCCGGGCTCGGTGACCCCAGGGCCTTGGGCTGGCTCGGAAGGGTTCTTGCGCGGACTCCCCAGGACTCCGTTCCCGTGGAGAGCTACTCGCTTCCCTGCCCCATGGAGGGCACGGAGGGCCTTGCGGCGCGCTGGCTCGACGAAGCCGGGAGACGCTTCAGCAACGTCCACGAAAACCGCCTCGTGATCGGTTTGTCCGGCCGCGACATCGAATTCGGTGTCTCCACGGCACGCAGCCGCCTCAATCTTGCCAATATCCTCGACGGGGCGTCCCAAAGCAACATCGAAGTATTCGTCGTCGGTCCACCACCCACGCTGGACCCGGCCAAGAACCGCCGGATCGCGGAACTCAATGCCGCATTTGCGGACGTCACCACCCGCCGCAACCACCACTACGTCGACAC
Organism: Arthrobacter sp. S2(2024); assembly: GCF_036662515.1. NCBI lineage: Bacteria > Bacillati > Actinomycetota > Actinomycetes > Micrococcales > Micrococcaceae > Arthrobacter > Arthrobacter sp. S2(2024). The sequence continues at coordinate 199,070 of NZ_JAYKZI010000002.1, forward strand.
GTTCTCGCCGTTGCTCAACCACGAACAGTGGCGCACCGACCTCGCTGCGAATGGCGGCACCCCGGGCCAAGCGGGCTACGGGCTCATGGCCTGGCTCGTGTTGCACCGCGGCTGGTTCCAGTGGTTGAGGATCGCCCAGCCGGAATAGCCAGGGCCCGAGGCACCCCTCTCGCTTTCGGGACCCATTGCCAAGCGCGATATCGCGATATATCGTGAATTCATCAACGCGATATATCGCGACAATGGTAGCGCAGCAATGGAGGGGCCATGTCAGAAGAGAACTGGACCGTTACCGGTCCGCAGACCATCGACGTCGACGGCGTCCGCTCACTCAAGCTGGGGATCGTCAAGGGTCGCTTCGACGTCGTCACGCACGACGAGGCGACCACCAGGATCGAAGTCTCGGAGATCGACGGCGATCCGCTGAGCGTCAGCCTCATTGACGGCCGGCTCGAGGTCCGCCACCAGTTGCACGGCCCCCAGGGCTGGTTCCGCAACCTGATGGGGACCGTCAACAACACCAGCACCAACACGATCGTCATTAGCATCGCACTGCCAGCCGGCGTCGACGTCGAAGCAGGAACCGTGGGCGGCGACGGCATGGTGTCGGGAGTCACCGGCCATATCCGCCTCAACACGGTGTCCGGGTCAGTCCTCGCGGACGGCACGCGGGGCGAGCTTCACGTCAACACCGTGAGCGGCGAAGTCATCGCCCGAAACCACGACGGCGTCATGACCGCCAAGAGCGTCTCGGGCGAAGTCACGGCTTCGGGCCGTTTCAAGAACATCCGGGCCAATACTGTCAGCGGCGACCTCAGCTTCGACCTTCACGGCTACACCCAGGATTTCGGAGCCAACTCCATTTCAGGGGACCTCACTGTCCGCCTTCCGCATGACGTGGGCGTGGACATCGTGGCCAAGACGGCAAGTGGCACCGTGATGATCGATGACCAGCTCTATGCCCAGTCAGGTGGAAGGGTCCAGACCATCGTTGGCCCTGACGAGCGGCTCATGGTGGCACGCACCAATTCCGTGTCCGGAAAGACCTCCATCATCCATGGCAGTGCGCCAGCCCCCGGAACAACGCACTCAGCACCCGGAGAGGAGGAAGCCTGATGCCGCCCGTCTTTGCCCACGGAGCCCTCCGGCTTTACCTGCTGGCGCTCCTGGAATCAGGCCCCAAGCACGGCTACGAGCTCATCAAGGCCCTCGGCGAACGCTTCGGCGGGACCTACTCGCCCAGTGCCGGAACCATCTATCCGCGCCTTGGCAAACTCGAGGAAGAAGGACTCGTAGCCACCAGCAGCGACGGGCGCCGGACCAACTACTCCATCACCGCGGCCGGACTGGCCGAACTCAACAGCCGACGGCAGGAACTGGCCGACGTCGAGGACAACATCTCCGCCTCCGTGCGGCGCTTGGCCGACAATCTCCGAGACGACATCCGCAGCAACATGCGCGGCTTGCGTGCAGACCTGGCGGCGACTGCCGAAGCCGCGCGAGCCAATGCGAAGTCCGCGGACTTCCAGTCGTGGGCCGGAAGCTACTCTCCGGAGGGACACCGCATCCTGAAGGAAGCCGAAATGATGGTCCAGTCCTTCCGTGATGACATCCGGGTGGAGCTGCGACAGCACGCCGGCTCCAAGGCCCTGACTCCGGTCGCCCTTGAGACCGTGCGCACTGTCCTGGACCAGGCCAGGATCTCCATCCGGAATTCCCTGCGCGGCTGAGTCCCCCGATTCCCTCCGCGGTTGGCCGGCACGGTTCGCGGGGCGGCCCCGTGATGTGGGAGACTGGAGGGCAGCTTTATTGAGTATCAAGAATCTAAGGAGGCCAGCTATGAGCAAGCGTGCACGTAAGCGTCGTGACCGTAAGCGCGGCGGCGCAAACCACGGCAAGCGTCCCAACACCTAAGCCAGCGGCTTAGCGTAAGACTTAATGCGGAGGGCCCCGGAAACCATCAGGTTTCCGGGGCCCTTGCCGTTTGAGGCTGTTAGACGTCCACGGACTTCATAGCGTGGATCCTGTCCAGGATCGAGTTCTTGAGATTCTCAGGAGCCGCTTCCGTACAGGAGCGCTTGACCACGGTGCGAATGACGCACTCAAGGTCGTATTGCTCGGTGCACTCCGGGCAATCTTCCAGATGCACCTTGATCTCTGCGATGTCCTCGCGGGTCAACGCACCATCGAGGTACTCGTAGATACGCTGCATCCGAGCATCGTCGCAGTCGCCCAATCCTTGGCAGCTCATTTCCTTTTCTCCTGTTTTTTGCTTGTGGCCGCGCCCACGGCCAAGGCCTTTTCTTCCGCGCCGGCGCTGATTCCCCGTTCTGCGGCGTAGTCCGCCAGCAGATCGCGCAACATTTTCCTGCCGCGATGAAGCCGGGACATGACCGTGCCGATCGGGGTATTCATGATGTCTGATATTTCCTTGTAGGCGAAGCCTTCGACGTCAGCGAAGTACACCGCGAGCCGGAATTCCTCCGGAATGGACTGCAGGGCGCTCTTCACGTCCGAGTCCGGCAAATGGTCCAGTGCCTCCGCCTCCGCAGAACGCAGCCCCGCCGACGTATGGGACTCCGCCCGCGCCAGCTGCCAGTCTTCGATGGTGTCCGAATTCGACTGCAACGGTTCTCGCTGCCGCTTCCGGTAGAGGTTGATGTACGTATTGGTCAGGATGCGGTACAGCCACGCCTTGAGGTTGGTACCCGGCTTGTACTGGTGGAAGGCGGAGAAGGCCTTGGTGTAGGCCTCCTGGACCAGGTCCTCGGCGTCGGACGGATTCCTGGCCATGCGCATGGCGGCCGAATAAAGCTGGTCGACATACTGCATCGCGTCGCGTTCGAAGCGCGCCCTCCGTTGTTCGGGGGTCTCCGTTGCGAAGTCCACCGCAATCTCGACGTCGGACTCAACCGTCGCGTCGCCGTCGGACGTTGCGTCCGTGACTTCGGTCGCTGCCTTGTACATGGCCGCTGCGGCCGGATCCATGGTGCTCATTGCATCCAAGTCTACTGTCACCCTCCGGGAGTCCCCTGGCAGCTCCCGCCCAAGCGCCAAGTGTCCCTCGCGGTCCTTAACCAAGGCCAAAAAACCATCTCCACTCAAACGACATGACAAAGCGCGGCACCACACACACGCCACAATCCAAGGTCCAGCCCATACCGCACCTTCTTCTGACAACGGCAAGCTCCGGGCAAATATTCCGCAAAGATGCAAGACTAGATCCGACTGCACCCCGTGAACACCGCACCACTTGAACGCAGCACCACCTGAACACCGTGGCACGCCATCCAGGAGGCAAAACATGTCCCTCGTCCGTTTTCTCGCCAGGCCAATGTTGGCTTCCAGTTTTGTCGTCGCAGGGCTGGACAAGCTCAAGAACGCGGATGACACTGCCAAGCAGCTCTCTCCGCTGCTCCGCCGCGCTTCCGAGTCACTGCCTTTCCCGGCGGACGAGAAGACGCTGGCGAGGGTCATCGGCGGTGCGCAAGTGGGCGCCGGCGCCTTGCTGGCACTCGGCAAATGCTCCCGGTTCTCGGCAAGCGTGCTTGCCGGCATCTCGGTCCTGAACACTTTTGTCGAGTGGCGTTCTGCCGACATCAGCACCAAGGAAGGCCGGCTCGCCCGCCGCGCCCAGTTGCTCAAGAACATTTCGCTGACGGGTGGCGTTTTCCTCGCCGCCGTCGACACCGCGGGCAAACCAAGCCTCGCATGGCGTGCCGAACACCTCGCCATGGACGCCAAGAAGGCCACGGGCAAGCAGTTCAAGAAGACAGACCGTGCCGTCCGCAAGGCCGTAGACAACGCAGTTGGAGCATAAGGAAGCATGCCAGGATCCCCCGCCACGCAGACCGACGATTCAGGAAGCGCCACGCCGCCCGCACTCCCCCTGTGGCCGGCACCCTTCGCCAGCCACCCTGTGGATGCCACGGTCACGGTTCCCGGCTCGAAGTCGCTGACCAACCGTTATCTGGTCCTGGCGGCCTTGGCCAACGGCCCAAGCAGGCTGCGGGCACCCTTGCATTCGCGGGATTCCGCCTTGATGGTCGAGGCCTTGCGCCAGCTTGGCGCCACCATCACCGAAGTTCCCGGCGATGGACACTACGGCCCGGACCTTGAAGTCACCCCCATCGATCCCGCGGCCACGGCGTCGGAGACCGCCATCGACTGTGGCCTGGCCGGCACGGTCATGCGCTTTGTGCCGCCGCTCGCGGCCCTCCGCAACGGCGCTTCGGTGTTCGACGGCGACCCCCACGCACGCCAACGTCCCATGGGCACCATCATCGAAGCCCTCCGGACACTCGGAGTGGAAGTCAGCGGCCTCGACGGGCATACAGCGAACTCCCTCCCGTTCAAGGTTTCCGGCACAGGCTCTGTCCGCGGCGGCCACTTGGTGATCGACGCAAGCGCTTCGTCGCAGTTCGTCTCCGCCCTGTTGCTGGTCGGCGCCCGGTTCGATGAGGGCCTTCACCTCGAGCATGTCGGCAAGCCCGTGCCGAGCCTCGACCACATCAACATGACCGTCTCGGTCCTGCGCGGCGTCGGAGTGCAGGTGGATGACTCCGTGCCGAACCATTGGCGGGTCGCCCCCGGCACCATTCAGGCGTTCGACGAGAGGATCGAGCAGGACCTTTCCAACGCGGGTCCCTTCCTCGCCGCGGCGTTGGCCACGAAGGGAACCATCCGCATCCCCAACTGGCCGGCCAACACCACGCAAGTCGGGGACCTTTGGCGGGACATCCTCGCCACCATGGGTGCAACCGTCACGCTGGACAACGGCACACTGACGGTCACCGGCGGACCGGAAATCCTGGGAGCGGATTTCGACGAAACCAGCGAACTCGCTCCTACCGTAGCGGCATTGTGCGCCCTGGCAACCGGTCCTTCCCGGCTCACCGGCATCGCGCATTTGCGGGGACACGAAACGGACAGGCTGGCCGCGCTGGTCGCCGAGATCAACCGGCTCGGCGGCGACGCCGAGGAAACCAGCGACGGCCTGGTGATCCGGCCCGCAGCGCTGCACGCCGGCGTCGTGCACAGCTACGCCGACCACCGCATGGCTACTGCGGGCGCCATCCTGGGGCTCGCCGTCGAGGGTGTCCAGGTTGAAGACATCGCAACGACGTCAAAGACCATGCCGGAATTCCCGCACATCTGGGCGTCGATGCTCACTGCCGGCGCAGCTGCCGCGGACACCGTTTCAATGGAGACAAGCAACTGACGATGGCTCGCGACGCACGCTCCTGGGATGAGTCCGATGTCCGGATCCGCCCCAACAAGAAGGGCACACGACCCCGTACGAAGGACCGCCCCAGCCACGACGACGCCGTGATCGGGCGTATCATCACAGTCGACCGCGGGCGCTACACCGCGATCGTGGGCGAAAGCTCGGACAACGAGCGCATCGTCATCGCGGCCCGCGCCCGGGAGCTCCGTCGCTCCCCTGTGGTTCCCGGAGACTTCGTGGCGCTCGTCGGCGATGTGTCCGGAGCACCGGACACCCTCGCCCGCCTCGTGCGCGTCGAGGAGCGAAAGACCCTCCTGCGGCGAAGTGCCGATGACACGGATCCGATCGAGCGAGCCGTCGTCGCCAACGCCGACCAGCTCGTGGTGGTGGTTGCGGCAGCCAATCCGGAACCACGCACCGGATTCATCGACCGCGCCTTGGTGGCAGCGTACGACGCCGGAATCGAGCCGCTGCTGCTCGTCACCAAAGCAGATGTCAAGGATCCGACGGAACTACTCGCCAACTATGTGAGCCTCGGTTTCCCGATCATCATCAGCCGGACGGCCGACGCCGGCGCCTCCGGAATCGACGCCCGCTCCGACGACGGCCTGTCCGCCCGCCTCGACAGTGACGCCGTCGGCCAGTTGCGGGACTACCTCGACGGCAAGGTCACCGTCCTCCTGGGCCATTCCGGCGTCGGGAAGTCCACTATGGTGAACGCCCTCACCGGGGCCGAGCGCGCCACAGGCGGGGTCAACGCCGTGACGGGGCGCGGACGCCACACCTCGTCCTCTGCCCTCGCACTGAAGCTCAGCGACGCCCCTGGCGGAAGCTGGATCATCGATACGCCCGGCATCCGTTCTTTCGGCCTCGCCCACGTGAACCCGGACCGCATCCTGCACGCCTTCCCGGACCTGGAACCGGGGACGGAAAGGTGCGAGCGGGGTTGCAAGCACGATGCCTCCGCCGTTCGATGCGGGCTGGATTCCTGGGTCGCCGAAGGCCACGCGGGCGAGGCCGGCCCCGCCCGCCTCGCATCGCTCCGCAGGCTCCTTGGTGCGGACCCGCGCATGGAAGCCCAAGAGGCCAAGGAACTGGGTACGGTCAACTAACTCAGCGCATGCCGTCCTACCTCCCCGGCTCACCGGCGAATAGACGGTAGTTTGGAACCATGACCCAACCCGATTCGAGCTACAACGACGACCTGCGGCTGGCCCATGTGCTGGCCGATTCCGTCGATTCCCTGACAATGGAGCGGTTCAAGGCGCTGGACCTCCAGGTGGAGACCAAACCCGACCTGAGCCCAGTCACCGATGCCGACAAAGCCGCCGAGGAAGCAATCCGTGGGCAGCTCTCCCGCTCCCGGCCCCGCGACGCCGTCCTCGGCGAAGAATTCGGCAGCACGGGCCACGGCTCGAGGCGTTGGATCATCGATCCCATCGATGGGACCAAGAACTTCGTGCGCGGCGTACCCGTCTGGGCTACGCTCATCGCCCTCGTGGACGAGGGCGAAGTAGTAGTGGGGCTCGTGAGCGCTCCGGCGCTCGGCAAGCGTTGGTGGGCGGCCAAGGGCTCCGGCGCCTACATGGGCCGGTCGCTGGCCGCCGCCACCCGGTTGAAAGTTTCCAACGTGTCCCGGCTCGAAGACGCCTCGCTTTCCTACTCCGAGCTTTCCGAGTGGAAGCAGCACGGGAAGCTGGACAACTTCCTGGGCCTCGAGAACGATGTCTGGCGCAGCCGTGCGTACGGCGATTTCTGGTCCTACTGCCTCGTTGCCGAGGGTGCCGTGGACATCGCGGCCGAACCCGAACTCCAGGTCTACGACATGGCCGCCCTAGTGCCGATCGTGACCGAGGCAGGCGGACGCTTCACATCCCTGGATGGCGCGGACGGCCCCTTCGGGGGAAACGCCGTCGCCACTAACTCGATCCTGCACTCCGAGGTCCTCAAGAGGCTCAACCCCGAACTCGACGACCTTCTGTAGCCCCTCCTGTTCACTGAATAAACGACGGCGGACGTCCCCTTTTGGGGGCGTCCGCTGCTTTTTCTTCGGCTGAAGGCACATTTTTCGGGCGGTGTAACAATCCGCTTAACAATCGCGGTCACATTGGAACCCGCCTCGCCGGTGTCCTACTCTCTTTACAGGTCACGAGTGCCAGCGCGAAACCCCGGTTTGCTGGCCGGCAACCCTCCATCGCGGCGGGGTGCCCCGGGTGACGACCCGGCCGGTCCGGAACGGATGCGGCAAGCGCGGACCCCCTGCACGCAGGGGTCCCTCTTGAGTGAGGTCCCATGAGCACAGCCACAATTACTTCCACGGCTCTTTCGCAGCACCACGAAACCGCACAGCAGCTGCCTCGGGCATCCCGCCCGCTGGCCGCGGTCACCGGCGCGGAGTTGCAGGCACCCCTGATCCAGGGCGGCCACATCCGCTACGCCAACCTTGACTACGGCGCATCCGCACCTGCCCTGACGGTTGTTTCCGCGTACCTCAACGAGATCCTGCCGTACTACGCGAGTGTGCACCGCGGCGCAGGCTACGCCTCCCAAATCAGCACCTCCGTCTACGAAAACGCCCGCAACATCGTCCGTGACTTTGTTGGCGGACGGCCGGACGATTCCGTCATTTTCACGCGCAACACCACCGATTCCCTCAATCTCCTGGCCGGCTGCTTGCCGGTCACAGACGGCAAGCACACCGACGAAGTCCTTTACCTGGACATCGAGCACCACGCAAACCTGCTGCCGTGGCAAGGCGTCCCCCACCGAAGCATTGTTGCCGCGGAAACCTTGTCGGAGACCGTAGCCAATGTCCGCACAGCCCTCTCCCATGGTGGCGTCAGCCTCCTGGCTGTCACCGGCGCGTCGAATGTGACCGGCGAAATCCTGCCCATCAAGGAACTAGCTGCCTTGGCCCACGAATTCGGGGCGCGGATTGTGGTGGACGCGGCGCAACTTGCCCCGCATCGCCGCATCAACATCGCCGCCGCGGATGTCGACTACTTGGTTTTCTCGGGGCACAAGCTTTATGCACCGTTCGGCGCGGGTGTCCTGGTGGGCCGTCCCGACTGGCTCGACGCCGGCACGCCGCATCTGGCAGGAGGCGGCGCCGTCCGGGAGGCGCGCCTCGATTCCGTCAGCTGGGCCACGGGACCGGCCAGGCACGAAGGCGGCTCGCCGAACGTTCTCGGTGCGGCCACCCTCGCCCGGGCCACACAAGTCATCGCCAGCCTCGACCACGACGAATGGCACGCCCACGAGGCCGCCATCCGCTCACACCTGGTCGAAGGCCTCAAGGAAATCGACGGCGTGACCGTGCACCAGATCTTCAGCGACACGGATCCCGAGGACACCATCGGCGTCGTGAACTTCTCGCTCCAGGGCTACGACGCCGGACTTGTGGCGGCCTATCTCGCGGCCGAGCACGGCATTGGCCTGCGCGACGGGCGCTTCTGCGCCCACCCGCTGCTCAAGCGCCTCGGCCTTCCCTCCGGATCCCTCCGGGCCAGTTTCGGCGTAGGGTCGCGTTTGGAAGACGCCACCCGGCTCATCGCGGGCATCCAGGCGCTCAAGAGCAATGGCCTCGGTTGGGACTACGTGGTGGACGCCGGCCGTTGGGTGCCCGCGAACGATCACCGCAGCTACCCGGAATGGGCTCCCAACACTCCCGGGACCGCGGGCGCAGCTCCGTGCAGCACCGACTGATTGCGGTAGATTCGTAGGGTATTTTTTCCTGTCCTACGAAGGAGTTTCCGCGTGGCCCCGCGACCCAAAGGCACGTCAGCCGGCCCCAAGCTCTATGAGGAACGGCGCCTTGAACTCGGTCAGAGTTTCCAGGACGGCGGAGAGCACTATGACCGTGTCCGGCCCGGATACCCCGCGGATTCAGCTGACTGGCTGCTGCCGGAAGGCGCGCGGGACGCGGCAGACATCGGCGCGGGCACCGGAAAGTTCACATCGCTCCTCGTCGAGCGCGGGCTGGCGGTGTCCGCAGTGGACCCCTCCACGGACATGCTCACGCAACTGCGCAAAACGTATCCACAAGTGATCGCCCTGGAGGGTACGGCCGAGGCAACTGGACTGGCGGACTCAGCATTCGACGTCGTCAGCGTTGCGCAGGCCTGGCACTGGTGCGATCCCCTCGCCGCCAGCACCGAGATCGCCCGGATCCTTCGGCCCCAGGGTGTGATCGGCTTGATCTGGAACCAGCTGGACACGTCGGTGCCCTGGGTCCATCGTTTGTCTCGCATCATGCATGCCGGCGATGTCCACAAACCGGACTTCCGGCCTGTGGTGGGCCGGGAGTTCGCCGGCCTCGAAAGCCATGTGACGCGTTGGGAGGATCCCGTGACTCCGGCGGACATCCTCGAACTCGTGAAGTCGCGCAGTTACTACCTGAGGGCGAATGAGACCACCCGGGCCAAGGTGACGCGCAATCTCGAGTGGTACCTTTTCGAGCATCTGGGCCATGCCGAGGGCGAGGTCATCCCCTTGCCCTATCTCACGCAGAGCTGGCGGGCGCGGAAAGCCTGATGCGGCCGGTTCACGATAGGCTTGGAACCGTGAAGACCAGTGCGCCCTCCTCCTCGATCGAGGACTACGTCAAGGTCATCTACTCCTTCACGGAGTGGCAGGACAAACCCATCACGTCCTCACAGCTCGCGCAACGGCTCGGCGTCGCCAATTCCTCCGTCTCGGAGATGGTCCGCAAGCTCAAGGACCAAGGCCTGGTGGACCACCAGCCCTACAGCGCCATTTCCTTGACCCCCCGGGGAATGCAGCTTGCCCTGGGCATGGTCCGCCGCCACCGCCTGATCGAGACCTACCTCGTGAGGGAGTTGGGCTACAGCTGGGACGAAGTCCATGACGAGGCCGAGATGCTCGAACACGCCGTTTCGGACACCTTCATCGATCGCATGGCCACCAAGCTGGGCAACCCCGGACGCGATCCCCATGGGGACCCCATCCCTGCCGCGGACGGTTCGGTGAGCCTGCCGCATGCGCACCGCATGATCGAGCTCGACGACGGCCATTCCGGCAAGATCACGCGGATCAGCGACGAAAACCCGGAGTTGCTGCGGTACTTGTCCGCAGAGGAAATCGACCTCGACGCCACCATCCAGGTGATTGGCCGCAAGCCGTTCGGTGGTGCCCTGGTGGTCCGGATCGGAAAGGGTCCGGGCAGCCGCGACTATGATCTCGCGGATGAGGTCGCCTCGGCGCTCTGGGTGGCCACCGACGTCGAACACGACGGCTGCGTCCTCGCGGAACACTAACGAAGCCCTGTTGTGGAAGGCGCTGTTCAGGCGCGCTGGGCAGCCGTCCCGCCGTCGTCGGGCGCTTGACCTTCGGGAGAGTCCACTACAGCAGCGCCCAGCACCGGGTTCCGGATCCCGACGGCGGATGCCACCGCCCCGAGGAAGAACAGCACGGCCGTGACCACGACGGCGTTCATGAGGCCTTGGCGGCTGAAGACCGGGCCGATGATGAGCCCGGCAAACGCGATGCAGATCAGGCCTGCGATACGGGCAACAGCGTTGTTCACTGCGGAACCGATCCCTGCCTCTTCCGTGGGTACCGCGCCGAGGATGGCCGCGGTGAGGGGCGCCACCAAGGTGCTCAGGCCGATCCCGAAGACGATCTGCCCGGGCAGCACTTGCGTCCAGTAGTTCAAGGGCTCCTGGACGGCCAAGGTCATGAGGAAACCGATTCCGCAAATGAATGGTCCGGCCGTCATGAACCACCGCGGACCGTATTTGCCGGCCAGCCCGCCGAAGAATGAGGCCGTGAGCATCAGGAGGACCGTCGCGGGGAGCAACGCGATGCCCGCCGTGGTGGCCTTCATCCCTCCCACCTGCTGCAAGTAGATGCCCACGGCGAAGAAGCCCAATGACAGGGCGCCGTAAATGGCGAGCGTGGCAATGTTTCCCCAGCCGAAATTTCGGATGCCGAAGAGCCTCAGGGGCAGCATCGGTTCAGGGGTCCTGGCCTCGTGGACCAGGAAGAGGACCAGGCCGACGGCTCCGAGGGCGAGCGGCATCCAGACCACCATGTTGCCCCAGCCCATGCGCCCTTGTTCGATGAAGGCGTAGACAGGGCCACCGAGTCCCACCATGGCAAGGAACGCGCCGAGGTAGTCGATCTTCTTGCTCGTGTCCGTGGCGGCATCGGACTTCCGCAGCCCGGCGAGGATCGGCCAGACGGCGACGGCCGGAATCACATTGATGAAGAAGATGACGCGCCAGGACAGCAGATCGACCGATGCGCCGCCGATCAGCGGCGCGACGATGGCGGCCGCGCTGGTCCAACCGGACCATTGGCCGATTGCCTTGGACTGCGCGGGACCGGAAAAGAACGTGACGATCATGGCAAGCGAACTCGGGACAAGCAGGGCACCGGCGATCCCCTGGAGGGCGCGCGATACCACCAGCACCTCGCCGTTCCAGGCGAGGCCGCAGGTGACGGAGGTGAGGGTGAAACCGGCGAGTCCCCATTCCAGGATGCGTGCACGGCCGAAGTGGTCGGACAGGGATCCCGCGACCAGGATCAGCGCGCCCAAGGTCAACAAGTAGGCATCCACCACCCATTGCTGGATGACAAGCCCACCACCCAGCTCGCGGCCAATCGCCGGGAGCGCGAGGTTCACCACGAAGCCATCCAAAATGGCGATGAAGGAAGCCACAATAGCCACAACAAGGACCCGCTTTTGAAGCGGGGTGCTTGGCTGCAGGGCCGCTGCGTCGGTCATGAGCACAGCCTACGCCTGCTTGTCAGCTCCCGTCCGGATTCCTGCCCGATCCTGCCGCGGCGAAAGTCCCGTATCGTTGAATGGTGATTAGCAGACGTGACGCCGCACTGGCCCTTGATATTTCGATGGAAATGGCCCAACGCCACGGCATCCCCTCCAGGCTTTCACAAGCCGAGCTGAACGAACTGCAAGACAATCCGCCCCAGTGGCTCGTCCAATCCCGCGCCAACCGCACCGGCAAGCGCCCTGTCTGGGTCCACTTGAGCTGCGTCGTGTGCGGCTACACAGAGGCCGCGCGTCCCAAGAAATGGTGGCCGGAGTTCACCTACGTCTTCTGTGGCCACCACCGGAACAGCGAGGTTCCCGGAATCCTGCCCGGCGAAGTCCGCAGCGAGTACGAAGGAATCGGCTCCCGGTTCGTGGGCGTCGTGGACGTCCCGGCTCCGAAGGCTGGCCACTAGGCCGTCCGGCTGTCGGTTGATTTCGGGTGAAACAGGCGTAGCTTACAAGGAGAGGGCCTTTCAGGACCCTCTTTGCAGGATCTGCAGGGAAGATCCGTAGTTAGGGAGCATGACATGCCTGACAAAGCGCCTCACCAGCACGAGACGAAGAAGAGCATCAAGTCCATCAAGGAGAAACGGGCAGTGAAGCGTGCCAAGCACGAATCCGACGCCGCAGTGGATCCGGTGGCCCATTTGAGGATGCGGAAGAAGTAGCAAAAAAGCCGGAGCCAGCTTGGCTCCGGCTTTTTCGCGGACTGGCTCCATCAGGTCCGCGGCTCCTCATGAATCCGCGTCAGTCATTTCACTGGGAACTGCCACAATTGCGTGGATTTTTCCGTCCCGGAGGACCGTCAGGAAGAACGGCTCCCCGATGGCCTGCGAAAACAAGAGTTTTTGAAGGCTCTCGGCACTGGATACGGCCCGCGACTGAGCACTGAGCACAAGGTCGCCCGCGAGCAGTCCTGCCCGCTCCGCGGGAGATTCGGCGATGACTTCCACCACCCGCAGCGCTTCCTTCTGGCCTGTCCGGATCACCGCACTCGCGTCCAACGGAATAGGGGTGCTCACCAAGCCAAGGTATGCCCGGCGGACCCGGCCGTCCTTCAACAGGGCGGCGATGATCCGCTGGGTGGTGGTGTTGATGGGCACTGCGAGTCCGAGGCCCAAACCGGCCACGGCGGTGTTGATTCCCACAATCCGCCCTTTGGCGTCGGCCAGGGCTCCCCCGGAATTGCCTGGATTCAACGCAGCGTCGGTCTGGATGACGTCCTCGATGACCCTGCTGTGCCGTCCGGACCTGACCGGGATGGAGCGCCCGAGCCCGCTGACGACGCCTGCGGTCACTGATCCTGCCAGCCCCAGCGGGTTGCCCACGGCAATCACCAATTGGCCTACGTGCAGCGACTCCGCGTTGCCCAGGATGGCCGGCGGCGGCGTGTGGCGCCCGCGGACAATGGCGAGATCAGACAAAGGATCCGCACCGACGAGTTCGACGTCGGTGTGGGTTCCGTCAGCGAAGATTGCCCGCCCGGAGCGGAGACCCGAGACCACGTGCGCGTTGGTCAGCATGTAGCCGTCCCCCGTGAACACGACAGCCGATCCGCTTCCAATCCTGACTTGGCCGTTCCTGCGGGCGCTGCTCATCTCCAAAGCTGCAACATGCGGCGTGACCGTCTCTGCGACGTGCATCACTGTCCGCGAGTAGGCGTCCAAGGCTTCGTCATCTGACGGGGCGTCAGGGATGTCCTCGGGAAAAACTTGTTCCGGCAACGTACTCATCGTGCACCTCCTGTAACCGGTGGTGTCTATATCAACGAATACGCTGCTTCGGTTAGTCCGTTCCGTCCTACGCCGTGGGTGAACTCTGCCACTGCACGCCGACACGGTGAGTGCCGCCGTCGTTACCTTCTTTGAACTGGTTAACAACCACACTCGACGGACCGCAACAGCGGTCGCGTACGAATCCCCGAAAACAAGTAGGGACCACTCAAGACGGCAACCGCCCGCAGTCCTATGGTGTCGGTCAGCGTCCATGCGACAACAGATGGGCGGATTGCAACGACTGGGCTCAGACCGGCGAGGGGTCGCAGCCAATAAGGCAAGGGGGCTTGCTGAATGGACTACCCACAGTTCAAAAACCGGGGTCGGTGCATCGCCTACGCAAACCATCAGGAGAAAGACTGACTCCTCAGCGGGCCCGCCTTCCGGCCTAGGCAGGCAGGGCAACGGCCTTTCGTAGTACAAGCGGGACGCAGCCGACGGGCTGAGATTGGGGCGAACGTGGACGGGCAACAATGGATTTGGGTCGTGATGGTCCTCATCGGAGCCGCAGTGGTAGCCGTTGTGATGGTCTTTGGACACCGGCGACTGAGGCTGGTTGATCGCAAGAGCACTGCCAAACATCGCAACGGGGAACCTGGAAGTTCAACGGACAACGTCGAGAACTCGGATGACGAGCCCGCGGCCCGAAGTCCGAACCATTAAGATCACCCGGGAATGGAACGTCGAATCTTCGGCGGGATCACGATCCGAGGCAAAGAAGCACAACGTCAAATAAAAACACCCCGGTCCGAAGACCGGGGTGTTTTCAGTGAGACGGTTTGTTCGTGCGCCGTGGTTAGAGGAAGTAACCCGAGACATCCGCAATGAGTTGGGCGGTGCCGCCGGAGCGATTGTACAGATTGACCTTGCCATCCGGTCCAATTGGAATGGTGACGCTGTTGGGGACAATCTGGCCGGTGGCGTAGTTCAGATTCGACGCGTTCGGGAGTGCCGCCCCGGAGGGATAGGCCGTGACAAAACCGAAGGACGTCGAGTTGGCCACCGTAAGGTTGAAAATCGTCGCAGCGGCAGTAGCTGGGACTCCGCCCACGCCACCCACCTGGAAGGAGATTGTTCCGTCCCCTGCCACCGCCGTGGCGTTCCTTGTATCAAGGAACCTCGTTGGGGCGATCGGCTCGAACGTACCCGGGAGCGTTGCTACGCCCGACAGGTAATATCCCGAGACGTCGACGATCAATTGCGCAGTGCCACTGGACTGGTTGTACAGTATGACCTTGCCGTCCGCTCCGACCGGGACCGTCACCCTGTTCGGGACGATTTGCCCGGTGGCGTAGTTCAGGTTGGATGCATTTGGCCTCAGGGTTCCCGAGGCATAGGCGGCAACAAACCCGAATGACGTCGAGTTCGCGACCGTCAGGTTGAAGGTCACGGCCGACACGTTTGCCGGGACTCCGCTCACTCCCCCAACCTGGACCGAAACGGTGCCGTTCGGAGCCACGGGCGTTGGGGTGTTCCTGGTATCAAGGAACCTGGTTGGCGCGATCGGCTGGAATGCGCCTGCGGCGGCCGCTGTTCCTGCGACGTAGTACCCGGAAACGTCTGCTATCAGTTGTGCCGTGCCGCTGGACCGGTTGTACAGCGTGACCTTGCCGTCGGCCCCGACCGGAACCGTGACGCTATTCGGGATAATTTGTCCCGTGTCATAATTCAGGTTCGATGCGTTAGGTCTCACGGTGCCGGAGGCGTAGGCCGTGACGAACCCGAATGAGGTTGAGTTCGCGACCGTCAGGTTGAACGTCACCGCGGCGATGCTTGCCGGTATTCCGTTCACTCCAGCGACCTGGAATGAGACGGTCCCGTCGGGAGCCACCGGGCCGCTGCTGGTCCTCGTGTCGAGCAAGCGCATCGGGGTCAACGGCTCGAACGCGCCGGGCGGCAATACTGCTTCCGTCAGGCTGTAGTCATCGGTAACCAGTGTTCCCAGGCTGGTAAGGGTCAGTGCCATGGTCATGGCGGTGGCGCCGGCAGGCACGGGTGGAGAGGTATAGGTGACCTGGGTGTAGGCCGCGGAGGCAGGATAGAGCGGACTCGACGTCCAATACTGCCAGTTGCCCTGACCCAGCCTGTAGTAGAGCTCGAATTGGGTATTCGCCGTCGAGTTGTACCAGGCCGACATCGTGTATCTCTTGCCCGGCGTCACGGTCGGGGTGCATTGGCCCGTATCAAGCGGTGGCAATATTTTGGCATCACCGTCCAGGTAGGTGGTCATGACCAGTTGTTCGGCGGCAGTCCCGGTGTGGGCCCCGGTTACCGTGCTGTAGGTGTAGGTGTTGTTGCCGTAGCCTCCCGGAACCCAGCACGAAGGCGCCCCTCCGGCGACGGGGCCGGCGGTCTCAAAACCGGGATTGCGGAGAAGATTTCCGGAGGTGATGGGCGCCGGCGGCGGCGGCCCGGCCGGGTTGGTCTTGACAGTGCCGCCGATCACTTGGTCGACGGTCTTGACAATGATCCGGCCTGCGGCCTGCTCGGCCACCAGGAAGTCAATGAGGGCATTGAAGTTTGCGGTGCTCACGTTGAGCGGATTGTTCGCGATGTTGATGTGGTGGAAGGTGTATTGCATCCAGCCGCCGCCGGGCTCGGCTTTGAGGGTCAGGTCCTTCAGGTTCTGAAGTGTCCACGTGCTGTCGATCTGGTCCGGTGCCTTCGTCAGATATGGGTCGGCTGGCGGCATGGTTTCGGAGAGCGGCATGCCGGCCGATGCGGGGATCTGGCTTGCAATGTCACCCAATCCACGGGCGCTGTTGTAGCCGCAACTTTGGACAATCGTCTCTATGGCCGGGGTGGACGAGGCATAGGGGTACGCAAAGTTCGTTACGCGCAACCCCATGTTCGTCAGGTTTGTGCGGTCATCGCAAACCTGACGGGTAACCTCACCCGCGTCAGCCTGGGCGAGGTCGGGGTGGGTCACCGTGTGCCCCCCGATCTCGTTACCCGCTGCCTGAAGCGCGAGTGCCTGAGCAGTCGTCATGTGCAGGGAGTCAGAGTTCAGGAAGCCTGACGGAGTGAAGAATGTTCCGTGAAGGCCCTTCGAATTCATGTAGGCAGCGGCTGCCATCTGATCCACGTGGGCGTCATCAAAAGTAAGGGTCACAGTGACGAGGCTTGCCGCCTGGGCTGCCGGCGCCAGCAGGACCGCGTTGAAGAATGTCGCAAGGACAAGCACCACTGTGCCGATGGCCGTGGCTGCGGTGCCACGGGACTTGAGAATTTTCCACCACTCGAGTATTTTCCACGGCTGGCCCCGCTCGGGCACTGAGGCAACCGTCCACCGGTCTGCCCCCACAGAAGTATTTTGGACTGGCGCGTCATTCTGCCTTGATCGTTTCATAGGACCGAACTCGTTTCACAAATGCGGTTCGTCCCCCATGTCCTGCCCGGATATGGCCCGAACGAAACCGGAACGGGCATTCTCACTGCCGGCCACCCACACCCACAAGTGATCGACCCTCCCCAAAATACTGTCGTTCCCACACAGCGACTTGAGTGTCGGCTACCTGTCTTTCGGACACGCCACTCGGTTTCGTCCGGGTCTCCCGCGCAGCGAGTAGCGGAGCTCTGCCCGGTTCGGAAACCGGCAGGGCTGACAGGCTAGTCGCGAACGTGAGCGGCGTGTACAGTCGGTTTTCGCAGCCCCTTCCGGTGTCCCCGACCGGGTCCGAGGAGTAAGGAGTGACTGTGACGCTGCCTGCAGTCGACAAACGCGAACAGCCGGGACGCGAGCACGGAAGTCCGTCACGTGCTTTCACGTCGAAGTCTGCCGCCGGTCTCATCGTCGGGCTCGCCCTCATTGCACTGTTCGCGGCCGTCCGGGTGCTGGCATCATCAACGCCGGAGGTCTTTGCTCTACCCAACGCTGCCCGCGACTTCGCCACACTGTCGATCAGCGTCGTCGTCGAGTCCCTGCCGTTCGTTTTCCTCGGGATCGTCCTCTCGATCGCTGTCCAGGTCTGGCTGCCGGAGGGCATGCTGCTCCGCCGCCTGCCGCGGAGCCCGGTGCTGCGGAGGCTCGTCCTGTCGCTTTTGGGAATGCTGCTGCCTGTTTGCGAATGCGGCAATGTTCCGCTTGCCCGGGGTCTGGTGGTCAACGGCCTGACGGTTGCGGAATCGATGACTTTCCTGTTCGCGGCACCCATCCTGAACCCCGTCACCATCGTCACCACCGCGCAGGCGTTTGGTTGGGACAACGGCATCCTGGCCTCCCGTGTCCTGGGCGGCTTCTTCATCGCCAACCTTGTCGGTTGGATCTACAGCCGGCATCCGCGGCCAGGTGAGCTGCTGACCGCCCGGTTCCAGGAGACATGTTCAATAGCAGACCACCACGCCGGCTCTGCCGGAAGGATCAGGCGCAGCGTGCAGATGTTCGCCCAGGAGACACGCGCAATGATGCCTGCACTGTTTGTTGGTGCAGGCATGGCGGGGCTGATCCAAGTTGCCGTTTCCCGCGAAGTGCTGGTCGCCTTGGGTAGCAACCCGGTCTGGTCTGTCTTGGCATTGATGGTGTTGGCTTTCGTCGTTGCGATCTGCTCAAACGTGGATGCCTTCTTTATCCTGTCTTTCGGAGCAACCTTCATGCCGGGGGGCATTGTGGCTTTCCTCGTCTTCGGGCCCATGATCGATGTGAAAATGCTCGCCCTGATGCGCACCACGTTCACCGCGAAAACCCTCCTTCAGCTCAGCCTGCTGGTGGCACTTTGCGCGGCGGTCCTCGGATTGGCGGTCAACTATGGTCATTAGGCGGCTCGTGGGCCGGTGGCAGGGCGTGGTCCTCAGCCTGATCGGCCTCATCGCAACGATCTGGCTGGGCGTGTCAGGGCAGCTTGCCTTGTATATCCATCCGCGGTATTTCGTGTTCACGGTCATCATGGCCGTGATCGCAGGAGTACTTGCCCTCGCGGCCTTCGCCTTTGCTCCCGGCACCCAAGACGGGCACGAGCACACCGATGAGCCCGGTTCGCGATGGGGCTGGCTGTGGCCAGTCGGAAGCGTGCTGACCATCATCGCCGCAGTCGTCGCCTTACTCATCCTGCCGCCGTCGACCCTTACTACTGCCACCGTCGCGCAACGGGACCTCAACGGTTCGGCATCCGCCCTGACCCTGAAAGCCCCCGCTCTGCCCGGAAAGGGAGACTACTCCGCTTTCACGGTGAGGGACTGGGCATCGTTGCTTCGGTCCGGCGCGGGGCAGGACTTTTTTGCCGACAAGACTGCCACCGTGACCGGGTTCATCAGCGCGGACAAGACAGATCCAAATGTATTCTTCGTGACCCGTTTCGTAGTGACCTGCTGCGCCGTCGATGCCCAGCCGATCGGTGTTCCGGTCTATCATCCCGGCTGGCAGAACGAGTACAAAACCGACAGCTGGGTCACCGTCACCAGCAGCTTCCGTGCCAACCCCAATGCGGCCAGCCGGGAGTCAATCGTTCTGATACCGGACTCCATCAAGCCCACCACACAGCCGGCACAGCCCTATGTCTACTAAGCGCCGTCCCGTCTCAGCCAAGCGGGCCGCGGCCATTGCTGCCGCAGCAGAGCTACTGGCCGGACGCCGTTTTGCCCGGCGCCTCTACGGCGCCATCGCGATCCTTGCCGTCCTTGCCGGCGGGTTGACCGTAGCAAACCTTTCGAAGCTACCGCACCCCCATTCCACGTCGGCCCTGGCCCGCTCGGCCACTCCGGCCGCCTTCTCGCTGTACACCCTGCAGAGGGACACCGGCAAAGACAACTCAGGCCTGAAGAAGCCGGACACGATCCTCGGCTCAAGCCTCTCCGGAAGCGATCAGGGCACCGTCATTCTCAGTGCCCCCCGCATCCAGGAGTATGCTGCCCTGCCGTCCGCCCTCGCCGTCGTCACCGTCAACGATGACAACACCAGCTCACTTGAGATGGTCCCGCTCACCGGCGGCCCGCCGACGCTCGTTCCTTTGCCAAGCCTCGGGACGGTGGCCAACCTTCACGCGGCAGGATCCAATCACCTCATAGGCTTCACGTTCACCGCTTCTTCTGCCACTGGCCAGTACTGGAAAACGCTCTTTGTCTACGACGTCGACAAACCGTCGTCCGCTCCGTGGGCTGTCCAGGGCATCCACGGTCCGGTCACTGCGACGGACTGGCGCTTTGTTCCCGGCGCCGCCACCTTGGTGGCGCAGGCAGACGACCAATCCATCTTCCTCATCGACCCGCTCGACTCCGGCAAGGTGTCCCCTTTGGGCACGCATGCCGGAATCCTCGGATTCCCCGGGACGAACGAGCTTGCGGTGAGCGACCCGGGGCTGAAGGTGGGCGTCGACCCGCCACGGTATTCGACCATCAATCTCTCCAACGGTGCACTCACGCCGGCGACCCTCGCGGGAGGCGCCGCCCCGGAGAACAACCAAAGCGCCACGACCACCGTGGGCCAGCCCGTGGTCCTCGACGGTTCGGGGCAGTTTGCGCAGGTGGTGAGAAAGTTCGACGCCGGAAAGGAGACCTCATTGGTCAATCTCACCGACCGGAACGGATCGCGCGTGCTCTACCGGCCTGACGCTGCCTGGTCGCGCATCCTGGACACCTGTGTCTCACCGGCCAGCGATTACCTCGCCGTCGAAACAGCGGCACCCCAATATGCGGGCGACCAATACCCGGTCCGCCCCGAACCGACTCCCATGCGGACAGACCTCGTGGACTTGAAATCGGGCACTGTCGTGAAAAGCGTTCCCGGTTTCCTCCCCAGTTGGTGCGGGTGAACATACCCGGGCAACGGCCGGCCATCGTGGTCTGATGCTCCCGCGGGCAAAGAAAAACACCCCGGTCCGAAGACCGGGGTGTTACCGATGACCCGACTCATCCATGAGGGATGTCTCGACTCATCACAAAAAGTGGAGATGGGGGGAATTGAACCCCCGTCCGATGTCGTGTTGTCAGGGCTTCTCCGGGCGCAGTTCGCGTCGGACTTTCTCGGCCCCAGCTATCCTGCGAACAAGTAGCTGATCCGGGCCCAGTCATCTAAGAGTCCCGCTTGCCTCGATGACGAAGGCAAACAGCAGTGGCTATCTAAATGACGCCAGGATCCGGGGCAATAGCAACCTCGGGCTGACGGACTGTCTTACTGCTTAGGCAGCAAGAGCGAAGTCAGTGCGCTTAGAATTGGCACTTATTGGTTTGCAGACAGCGTTTACGAGATAATTCTGCATCCTCGGCCCGCTTCACCTGTCGCGACTAACATCGTCGAAACCGATCATCCCCGTATTTTGTTATCAATCCCCGCAGGACAACGACCGCCCGAAAACGACCACCTAAAAACCTGCCGGGTTAATCATCATAACGCATCGCGGCGCCCGAACATTCCGGGACACGCCTTGGCTGCCTACCCGCGTGGCGGCCTGGGGGAAATCAACGGCGGTTGCGCTCGCGCAGTTCGCGTAGCGATTCGCGCTTGTCCTGCTGCTCACGCAGGGTCTGCCGCTTGTCGTAATCTTTCTTGCCTCGAGCCAAGGCGATCTCGACTTTGGCGCGTCCATCCAGGAAGTACAGCTGGAGCGGCACTACGGTCAGCCCGGTCTCGCGGATCTTGCCGGAGATCTTGTTGAGTTCCTCGCGGTGAAGCAACAGCTTCCGACGGCGGCGCGCGGCGTGGTTGGTCCAGCTCCCCTGGTTGTACTCAGGGATATGGATGCCCTCCATCCACAACTCGTCATTGTAGAAGGTGCAGAAACCGTCGACCATCGATGCATGGCCTTCACGCAGGGACTTTACTTCGGTTCCCATGAGGGCAATGCCGGCCTCATAGGTATCCAATATGTGGTAGTCATGCCGAGCCTTGCGATTGGTGGCCACTACCTTACGGCCACTTTCCTTGGGCACGGTAGAACTCCTTGGTTGTCGAAGAATCACACTAGTCTACGCCAGCAGATCCCTGTCGTGCGGGCTACAAAAGGTTCATCGGGTCAACAGCCTGCCCATTAACCCAGGTTTCAAAGTGCACGTGGCAACCGGTGGAGTTACCCGTGGTACCTGAATAGGCAATGAGCTGACCTTGACTCACTTGCTGTCCGGAGGAAACCACCACGCTGGTGTTGTGGTAGTAAACCGTGGTCAGGGAATCACCATTGATGACTCCGTGCGATATCTTGACACGGTTGCCACCGCCGTCGTTGCCCCAACCTGCAGAAAACACCGTGCCTGCAGCGGCTGCGTATACCGGCGTTCCGCAGGGGGCACCGAAGTCGATGCCCGTGTGCATATAGCCGCCCTGGCCGTAGAAATCGATGGTTCCAGGCGGCGTCGCACGCCAACCGAAGCCTGACGTGATCGGGATGTTCGCAGGCACCGGGTGAATCAGGCCGAAGTTCGAGCGCGGGTTGCTCGCCGGTGGGACAAAAGGCTGCGGGGCTGCCTGGTTTTGCGCCTGGGCCGCGGCCGCCGCGGCTGCGGCGAGGCGCTGCTGTTCGGCCAACCAAGCTTCGCGCAGTTTACGGTCACGTTCCGAGATTTCCGCGGCGACGGCGTCCTGGTTCGCCTTCACTTGCTGGAGTTGGGCTTGGATCCCGGGTTTGGCTGCTTGAAGCTGGGCGTTGAGACGAGTGGTGTCGGAGATGAGTTTGTCCACCTCCGCCTTCTTGGCAGCGGCGTCATCCCGGGCTGCCTTCTCACGCTCAAGTGCGGCGTCCGCCTTTGCCTTGAGATCGCGGATTTCCTGTTCGACGGCGGTGAGCCGGGCCTGGGAGTTCACGTTCGTCGCGCTCTGCTGCGTCAATTTCGTCATCGCGGCGTTCTGGCTGCGCATCGCTTGGTTGGCGAGGTCCATGGTTTCCGTGAGGTTGCCGCCGTCGTTCGATCCGAACAGCAAAGCGACATTCGTTGGAACCCCTCCGGATTTATACGCCTGCGCCGCGATCTGGCCGATGAGCTTCTTGGTATCGGTGATCTTTTGCTTGTCGTTTTCCAGTTGCTGGGTGATCTGGGCTTTACTCTGCTGCGCCAGATCCACGCGGGCGGCCAAGGCATCAGCCTCCTTGACTGCTGTGGCAACCTTGCCCTGGGCTTCGAGGAGTGCCTGCTGCGCTCCCGGAAGCTGTCCTTGGTAGACCACAAGGTCGCCGGCCGCCTTGGCGATGTTGGCGTCGACGAATTCCAGCGACTGCTGCACACGCGCCGACTCCGCGTTGAGGGCAGCCTGTTGGTCATCGAGATTGTCAGCGTGCGCCCCGGGCGCGGTGCCGAGGCTCGCGGCGAGTGCAATGGCCAGCACGGAACCGGCGACCTTCGCCCGGCCGCTCACTTTGCGCAGCTGCAGCGCAGCCTGGTACTTCCGTGTCATCGGCTGTCCTGTTCGCCCGGGATCAGTGCTCTTCATGGCTAGACCTTGAGATATCGGCGGAGGGTCAGGAGCGACGATATCCCGGCCAGGCCACCGCCCAACGCTATCAGGACCGGCGCAATCACGAGTACCTGGGTCGAGGAAATAAACGGAGTGTTCAGGAACTGCCGCGACAAGTCTCCGTTGAGCCAGAACTGGGCCACCAGCCACAGTGTGCCTGAGGCCAGGACTGCACCCACGACGGCGGCGATGACGCCTTCGAGGATGAACGGCAGTTGGATGACGGTCTTCGATGCTCCAACGAGGCGCATGATGCCTGTTTCCCGTCGCCGGCTGAACGCGGACAGCCTGATGGTCGTGGTGATAAGCAGGACTGCGCAGAAGATCATGACTCCCGCCACCACCATTGCCGCCACAGAGGCGCCGTTCATCCACTCAAAGATCCGTTCAAGGACCTGACGCTGATCGCTCACGGTCTCCACCCCGGCCTGGGACGAGAACGTTTCGCTGATGATCTGGTACTTCTGGGGGTCCTTCATGTTGATTCGGAAAGACGAAGGAAGCTGGTCCTGGGTTACCGAATCAACGATCGGAGAGTTGGAGAACTGTTCCTTGAAGTGTTTGAACGCATCGGCTTGCGATTCGAACTGGTAGTCGGTGATGTACTGCTTGACAGCCGGCGAATCGAGCATTTTGGCCAGATTGGCCTGCTGCTCCTTGGTGACCGCACCCGAGGCACATCCGGTCGACGTCGAGGAGTCGTTGCAGAGGAAGATGGCGACCTGGACTTTGTCATACCAGTAGCCCTTCATCTGGTTGATCTGCATCTGCAGCATTCCGGCCGCACCAACAAAGGTGAGCGAGACAAAAGTCACCAGGACGACGGAAATCACCATTGACAGGTTCCGGCGCAGACCGCTGCCGATCTCGCCCAGGATAAAAGCGAGCCTCACTGCTGGACCCCCTGCGCGCGGTCGATTTCCGCATCGCTCGCGTCCTTCATCCGCCGGGACTCTCCCACTACCGGAATCATCGAGGTGTAGAGGGCCCTTGCCTCATCGCGGACCACCACTCCGTTCCGGAGCTCCACCACGCGCTTGCGCATCTCGTTCACAATGTCGTCGTCGTGCGTCGCCATGACCACAGTGGTGCCGTTCTGGTTGATCTTGTCGAGAACGCCCATAATGCCCATCGAGGTAATGGGGTCCAGGTTTCCGGTGGGTTCGTCCGCCAGCAGGATGCCGGGACGGTTGACGACGGCGCGGGCGATGGCCACGCGCTGCTGCTCACCACCGGACAGCTCATGCGGCATGCGACGTTCCTTGCCTTCAAGCCCAACAGTCTTCAGCACTTCCGGAACCGTCTCGCGGATGATGCTGCGGCTTTTTCCGATCACCTGCATGGCGAAGGCAACGTTGGCGAAGACATTCTTCTGCGGCAACAGGCGGAAGTCTTGGAAAACGACACCGATTCCGCGGCGAAGTTTGGGGACCCGCCAGCTTGAAATGTTGGCCACGTTCTGGCCCGCGACGTAGACGGAACCGGATGTTGCCCGGTCTTCCTTCAGAATGAGTCGTAGAAACGTCGACTTGCCGGAACCCGAGGCCCCGACGAGGAAGGTGAATTCTCCACGGTCAATCTCAAGGTTGACAGCATCCAGCGCCGGACGGGCATTGGGGTCGTAGACCTTGGTGACATTCTCAAATCGGATCATGACTCTTCAGAACCCCGCCGGACATGCCACGTTCGACCAGTCCAACCGCCAGCGCACGGGCTTTCATTGGGGGAAGTTGAGCGCCGGCTCTTCGACTATACGCACGCTCCGCGATGGAATCGCGGGCTTGGCGCGGTGTGTCGCCCAATCAAGTAATCAGCCCGGGCGCCTTATCCCTCGGCGTTGCGGTTACCTGTGCGCCAGCGAATCCCTGCGTCAATGAAGTCGTCGATGTCGCCGTCGAACACCGCAGACGTGTTGCCCACTTCGTGCTCAGTCCGCAAGTCTTTGACCATCTGGTACGGATTGAGCACATACGAACGCATCTGGTCCCCCCACGATGCCTTCACGTCACCTGCGAATGCCTTCTTCTCGGCATCTTCCTGCTCCTTTTTCAGGAGGAGGAGCCTTGATTGGAGCACGCGCATCGCGGCTGCGCGGTTCTGCAACTGGGACTTCTCGTTCTGCATGGAGACGACAATCCCTGTGGGGATATGGGTCAAACGTACTGCGGAGTCCGTCGTGTTGACGGACTGCCCGCCGGGGCCGGAAGAGCGGAAGACATCGACGCGGATCTCGTTGTCCGGAATGTCGATCGAGTCGGTCTGCTCAATGAGCGGGATGACTTCGACGGCGGCAAAGGACGTCTGTCGCCGTCCCTGGTTGTCGAACGGGCTGATCCGGACAAGCCGGTGCGTCCCGGCTTCGACGCTGAGGGTACCGAAAGCGTACGGCGCTTTGACCTCGAAAGTAGCCGATTTGAGGCCGGCCTCTTCGGCGTACGAGGTGTCCATCACGGTAGTCGGGTAGCCATGGCGTTCTGCCCAGCGCAGGTACATGCGCATGAGCATTTCGGCGAAGTCCGCCGCATCAACACCGCCGGCGCCCGCACGAATCGTGACGACGGCCTCGCGTTCGTCGTATTCGCCCGAGAGCAGGGTAACCACTTCAAGTTCCTTGAGGGCCTTGCGGATTGATTCGAGTTCCGTGGCCGCCTCCACCATGGAGGCGTCGTCGTCCTCGTCCTGGCCGAGCTCGACAAGGACCTCAAGATCGTCGATGCGGCCCGTCAGCCTGTTCAACCGTTCAAGCTCCGACTGCCGGTGGGACAACTTGGACGTAATTACCTGGGCGGCAGCTGGATCGTCCCAGAGGTTCGGTTCACCAGCCCGCTCGCTCAGTTCTGCGATCTCTTCCTTGAGCTTCTCGACATCGGAAACCTGTTCGATGGAGCGGTAAGTGGAGCGAAGCGCGCGGATTTCTGCGGGAAAGTCAATCTGAGCCATGGTTGTTCCAGAGTACGCCATCCGTTGACGGCCTTGGCACGGAGCCTGGACGTGTGACGCTTGAAAATCAGCGGGTCAGCCGGGAACGCGCAGTGGAACGGGCTTCGATCGGAACACCGTCGGGAAGCAGAAAGCTGACCACAGGCGGATGGGCAACCGCGCTGAGCACCACTTCGGCCGTGGTGTTGTCCGGACTCCCGGTACCCGGGCCGACGGCAAGTTGATCGAACCGTGAATGGGCGCCGTTTTGGCTGAGGTATGACTCGGTAATACCTCTTACCCGCGCGCTGTTGAGGACGGCCGACGGCGTTTCGGCGCCGCTGTCCACTTGGCCGAGGGCATAGCTGTCCGCGGCCGCCACAGAAGCTCCGTCCGCCACGGAGAGGAGCTTCTTATGTTCGATGTAGATGGCCGAGGCCGCAGCAACGACCGTTGCAAGCAATAACGCGACCACGACATAGCCGATGGTCAAGACCATCAAATGGCCGCCTTCCGCCTCTGATTTTCGGGATAGCAGGATGTCTGTCTTCGCGGGAAGACCTCTCACCGGAACCGCCCGACGATTTGCGTAGCCGACGCACTCAGATTCGCGGCGTCCAGATTCAGGGTGTCTCCAAAGGGCAGCATGGGCAACGGCACCGTGAGCTTGACCGTCACCGTCACCGCAGCGCCGGCGGACAGGCAATCGCCGCGGTCGCACGCGACGTCGACAATTGCCCGCTCCGCGGAATGGCCATAGTCGGCAAGGGCCAGAAGGGCAGCCTGTTCAGCGGCGACGCGCCCTTGGGAGGTGTCCTTCTGCATGACATAGACCTTGGCGGCTTGGTCCGCTGCCCCCACAACGGCGAAGGAACCGCCCTGGATCTGTCCAATAGTGACGATGAAATAGACCACGGGAACCATGAGTAGGAGGGAGAGGAGGATGAACTCGACCACCGCGCTTCCCCTCTCAGGGGCACACGGAGGGCCGGCAGGTTCGCGGCCCTCCGCCGCCGGCCCCTCCGCCGCCGGCAGGCAGACCACCTCCCTGAAGCGGGAGAGCGCTGCACGGCCAGGATCAACCCGAAGTCGCAGCATGGCCCCTCACCTCCAGCCCTGCTACGGGACCAATCAGTCCGATAACTGGCAATGGTGCACGGACTGTCACCTCCAAGGTGCGGATTCCCTGGAAGCTGGCCTCCGATGTCGAGATGTCCCGGGCAAAGTCCGCGTTCAGCGCCGTTCCGATCAGCTCTGCTGTGCGCTCACGGGCATCGGACGATGTCCTGTCGGCGAGAGTGCCGTAACGGGCTCCGGACGAGGCCGCATCAATGAGCGTATTGCGCACGTGCAATATGAGGGTCAGTTGAATGACAGCGAGGAAGAATACCGTCAACAGACCGCCGACCAGCACAAAATCCACGACGGCGGAGCCGCGTTCATCGCCCCTGCCGACCCTCACGCCACTGCCATCTTCCGCTACCCGGCTGCGGAACGGCATGGACTTACTTTCCGACCTTGCTCATCGCCTGGTTGAAGAGTCCTTCCAGTGCCGGGCCGGCCAGCGCCAGCAGGCCCGCGACAAGTGCGGCGGACATCAGGGTGATCATGACCCAACCTGGTACATCGCCCCGCTCCGGATGATCGTCGTCGGGGACCGGACACTTGTGCAGGTTGGTTCCAAGCTCTGATCTGGACGACGGGAGTGTCCACAGCTGCCACAGCAAGAGTCCTGAAGCGGATAGGCCTTCGCGTCCGAGCTTTTTCATTTTCACCATTTCATCTTCCCCATTTCATCTTTCCCATTTCATCTTTCCCATTTCATCTTTCCCAATTCCTTATGCAGGAATCCATTGTGATCCGTGCTGTCTTGGTATTCAGGCGGACGCCCATGTGACGGATGTGAAAAGGCTTGACTGAGATTCGTCATTAGAAGCCAAGATCCAACGCGGCCAAGCCCGGATAGACCGCGAAGATCACCGTGAGGGGCAGGACGCCGAAAACCAGCGGGACCATCATGGCGATTTCCTTGCGGCCCGCCGCTTCCATCAGTTCCCGCTTGGCTGAATCGCGGACATCCGCAGCTTGGGCCCGCAAAACATCGGCCAAGGGAGTTCCGCGTTCGACGGCAACGACAATTCCATCCACGAACCGAACAAGCGGGCCGAGCTCGGTTCGTCCCGAAAACTCGTGCAGGGCTTCGATCAGGGGTGTGCCGGCCCGGGTGGCGGCCAACACCAGGGCAAACTCCTTCGCCAGTTCGCCGCGGGCTGTGCGACACACTCGATCGAGGGCACCGCTGGCGCTCTCCCCCGCACCCACCGCAAGAGCCATCAACTCGGCAAGGCTCGGGAATTCCGCCAGCATCCGCCTTTCCCTTCGTTTGATCTGCACCCGGAGCATGTAGTCGCGGAAAAGAAACCCTGCCAGTGCACAAACCAGGACCGTAGCAACCGCGAGCACCGGACTGAACCGACCCCCGGTGGCATTCACGACCACCACGACGAGCGCCGCGGCGAAGCCTGCGGCGGCCCACAGCAGTTGCTCCGCGCGGAAGTCCAGCGCGGACTTTCCAGAACCGGCCTTTGCCAGCTTTTTGTTGAGGGATGTGGTCCCCAGGTTGAACTTCGCCAGGTAGCCGAGGGCGTCGCGAAAAACCGGCCGCAGGATGCGCTCCAAGGGGCCGAACAGTGCGATGTCCGAGGGTGCGGAGAGCAGGCGCGATTCGAGGTTCTGGGACCTGAGTTGCGGCTCGATGCGCTCCACGAACGGAATCGTCCGCATGAATGGCATGCGAACAAAGATGAGCCACAATCCGGCTCCCAAAAGAAGTCCGCAGAATGCAGCCAAGGCAGTCAGCCCAGTCATCGAAGGACCCTTTCATCTTCAGGAAGGGCGGCGATGCGCAGCATGACCCAATAGCAGAAGGCCGAGACCAACAATCCGCCTCCAAGAACGCTGGCTCCGGCCGCCGAGTTATACGCGGCAACGGCTTCCGGCCGGCTGGCCAGCAACATCAGGACGATCCATGGGGCGGCAACGGCCAGGCGAGCACCATTGATGGTCCATGATTGTCGCGCCTCAAGCTCGCTGCGAGTCCTCGCGCTCTCACGAAGGAACTCGGCAAGAGTTCCCAAAAGGCGGCCCAGATCGGATCCGCCCACGTCCCGGGTCAGCCTGAGCGCCTCAATGATCCGGTCGGCAACGGGATCGGCCAAACGCTCCTTTAGTTTGCTCAACGCCGCATCGAAATGGCCGCCGGAACGGTAGTCCGCGGCAAACTCGCGGAAGAGAGCCCGCAGCTCTTCGGGACCTTTGTCTCCGAGCTGGATAAGCGCCTCGGGCAGCGAAAGCCCCGCACGGATCGCCGAGCGCAAATGGTCGACGACATCGGGCCAGAGCTCCCGGAGCATGGCGGTCCGCTTGCGCGCCCGCCAACTGACAACGGCCAAGGGAAGCCACATACCGAACAAGCCGAAGCACGCTGCGATCGAGAACGACGCGGTCATGATGTAGATCACCAGTGCGGCGAAAAGGCCCAATCCGAGGCACGATGCGATGAATCCCCCGCCGCTCACTTTTTCGATCCCGGCAGTGAGCAGCAAGGACTCAAGGCGTTTAGGTTTTGGCTCCTTGACGGCAAGCGGGTCTTGTTCCCATGCCGACCACCAGATGAGGAAGACACCCAGCCCGCAGAGAACGCCTAGCAGCGGCGCCATTAGAAGTGCCCCAGGAGCGCGGCGACGTCAAATCCGGCCCGGGCGAATTTCTCGGCGGCCGGCATGGAATTCGACGTGGCTTGGAGCCGGCCGTCCTGCATCGTGAATACCTTGGACGACTCGATGATGCCGTTCTCCACGCGTCGCCCCAGCGAAAGGATCTCGGTGACTTGCCGGCGACCGTCCGCGTGGCGGCTGCAATGAACCACGAGATCGATGCATGAGGCCACGGTTGGAACGACGAACGCACTTGAGATGTTCCCGCCGGCCAGCAGCGGCAAGGTGCAAATCTTGGTCACGGCGTCATGGGCCGAGTTTGCATGGACGGTGCACATGCCCGGCAAGCCAGAATTCAACGCAATCAGCATGTCCAGGCTTTCGGCTTCCCGGACCTCGCCCACCACGAGACGATCCGGCCGCATACGAAGAGCCTCTTTGACGAGCCGGCGGAGGGGAATTTCGCCTTGCCCCTCAAGGTTTGGCTGGCGACACTGAAGGCCAACGACGTCGCGTAGCGGGAAGTGAAGTTCAAAGATCTCTTCGACGGTGATGACCCGCTCGCGGGAGCCGATATTGGCTGCCAAGCAGTTGAGCATTGTGGTCTTTCCGGCCTGGGTGGCTCCTGAGACGAGAATGTTCAATCCACTGGCGACCGCGGCTCCCAGGAACCGGGCTGACTCGGGCGTCAACGTCCCCAACTCCACGAGATGCTCGAGCCGGGTTGCCTTGACCACAAATTTGCGGATATTCACGGCCCAATGGCGGCGGGTGACGTCGGGAATGACGACGTGGAGCCGAGAGCCATCGGGCAGGGCCGCGTCCACAAAAGGTGAGGAGAGGTCGAGCCTCCGCCCGGAACTCTTGAGCATCCGCTCGACGAGGTCGCGAACCTGCTGCTCGGTGAGGCTGATCGAGGTAAGTTCTGATTCGCCGTTCCTGGCAACGTAAACCTCGTTGGGCGCGTTGAGCCAGACCTCTTCGATGGTGGGATCATCCAGAAGTGGCTGGATCGGCCCGAAGCCGGCAACGGCGTCGAACACGTACTTGCGCGCAGTGTCCAAGTGTCCCAAAGGAGGCAAGGGGCCCAGAAGAGCCCGCTCATCGTAATCATTCACGGCGGCCTCGACGAGCCGGTGAATTTCGACTGCTTGACTCGAAGGATCCAGTCCACGCCGACGAATCAGCTCTCGCACTTCATCCTCGACGATGCGCAATGCCTCCATGTTCCCCCCAATGCAGCATGCGCCCAGGCGCTGCGGAAACCTTCAACCAAGTTAAGGCTAGGGGAGGTTGCGACTCCCTGCCAAGTAAATTTGGGCCGTTGTGGATAACCACGAACAGCACGGCGATTGACTAGGAAGTCCCCGGATTCAACTGAACCTGCCGCGGCTGGATTTTGCGGGGACTATCCGCGGCACGGCATGCACGAAACCGGGATGGATTTGAGGCACTACTCGAGTGTTGACGGTGACTAAATACGAGTGTTGACACCCTGATTGGCCGCTCGTAGCGTCAAGTAATCAGGCGCGCGCCATTGGCCAAAAGGCCAAGCGCCTTTTGCTGTTAAGCCATCGACGCGCAACCGGGTTAATAATAATTGAATGCCCACGATGAGTACTGGCGACCCCGAATTGTGCTGAGGGTAAAACTGCACAGAAGGTCGCACCGGTCAGGTTGCAGGCGCGACGAACGGACTTGAGATGCAAGACGGGTGCATGGTGGCCTCCCGCATTGGGCGGAGGCCCTCCTTTGAAGCTCAAAAAAACCACCGAAAAGCGTTTGCCATGGCCGCAGCCGCGCTTCTTTTGGCGACGCTCTTCAATGCGGCGCTTTTGACCCGGCCGGCCCAGGCCGCGGGTCCTCTTGTCGTCACGTTGACATTTGACGACGCCAACGCTGATCAGGTGGCTGCGGCGAACTATTTGAATTCCAAAGGAATGTTTGGGACGTTCTTCCTTCCCTCCGGTTACCTGAACGCGACCGATCCTAATGGTGGCCCGCCTCCCTACATGACGACCGCCCAGGCACTCGCACTTCAATCGGCAGGCAACGAAATTGCCGGGCACACGGTCACGCACCCCGACCTTGCCCAGATGGACGCGAACGAGGTGGCACGCCAGATATGCAATGACCGCGTCAACCTGACCACTATGGGCTTCCGGGTCACGAATTTCGCCTACCCGTTCGCCTCCGCCACTCCGGCCGTCGAGCAACAAGTCGCCAACTGCGGCTACAACAGCGCACGTGGCCTGGGCGATCTGAAAAGCAAAGCCGCCCCAACGCTGACCGAAGTTGCTGAACCGCTGCCCGTTCCTACCGCGGACCTCTTTTTCACCAAGGCGCCCGATGAGGTAGACAACACGTGGGCAGTTGCCGACATGCAGGCCGTCGTGACCCAGGCGGAGGCCGGCGGCGGATGGGTTCAATTGACTTTCCACCACTTCGACTCGGCTACAGACCCTCTAACTGTCACAACCACCAATTTCCAGGCGTACGTGAATTGGCTGGTGACGGAGCAAACGGCAGGCAGGATCGTCGTCAAGACGGTGCGCCAGGTGATGGCCGCCCAATTCCCGGATCCCGCAAATCCGGCGCTCGACCTGGATAAGCCACTCGTCAATGGGCCGGCCGCCCCGCCACCCATCACGGTCGGAAACCTGATCCAGAACCCGAGTTTGGAAACAGCAGGCCCGGTGGCCACCGGACTCCCCTATTGCTGGGCAATCGGAGCATATGGCACCAACACCCACACCTTCACCAGCGTGTCCCCGGGCCACACGGGGTCCGTTGCAGAACAGATGGTCATTTCCGGCTACGTTGACGGCGATGCCAAGCTACTGCCGACTTTGGACCTGGGCCAATGTGCGCCGAGCGCTACGCCCGGCCATATCTATCAAATGTCCGATTGGTACACGGCGACGGCTCCGACGCAATTCGAGCTCTACTACCGAACGGGCCTTGGCACGTGGAATTACTGGACCGCAAGTCCGAACTTTGCCGCGGCAACAGCGTGGACCCAGGCCACCTGGACCTCCCCACCGGTTCCGGCAGGTGCGAGCGCAATCAGCATGGGCTTGAACCTGCTGAGCAATGGAACCCTGATAACTGATGACTACGCGCTGTACGACTCGGTTGCCGTGGCCAGCGTGTTCAAATCGATGACACCAAGCAGGCTGCTCGACACCCGTAACAGCACCCCGGTGGCGCCAGGGGGCACGGTGTCCTTCCAAGTCGGCGGCGTCAATGGCATCCCCGCGAATGTCTCGGCAGTGACCTTCAACCTCACGGTGGCCAATCCGACGTCGTTCGGCTTCGTCACGGCCTACCCATCGGGAACCGCACGGCCGAACGCCTCCAACCTGAACTACGCCACGGGGCAGATCGTCCCCAACTTGGTCACGGTCCCGGTGGGTTCGGACGGGAAGGTCACCCTGTACAACCAGTCCTCGGGAACCGCGCAACTGATCGCTGACGTCTCCGGGTACTACGTCCCGGCTGCCACATCGGCTCCTGGTGAGTTCCAAGCGCTGGCGCCCAGCCGGTTCCTGGACACCCGCAACAGCACCCCGGTGGCACCGAACGGAACGGTGTCCTTCCAAGTCGGCGGGGTCAGCGGCATCCCGGCAACAGTCTCGGCCGTCACTTTCAACCTCACGGTGGCCAATCCGACGTCGTTCGGCTTCGTCACGGCGTACGCGTCCGGAACCGCCCGGCCGAACGCTTCCAACCTGAACTACGCCACGGGACAGATCGTCCCCAATAGTGTCACCGTTCCAGTGGGCGCGGACGGAAAAGTCACGCTCTACAACCAGTCCTCGGGAACCACGCAACTCATCGCGGACGTTTCCGGTTACTACCTGGCCGGCACCGCAACGGCGTCGGGAACCTTCCAACCCATCGCGCCAAACAGGTTCCTCGATACGCGGAACAGCACTGCGGTGGCACCGAACGGCAC
This sequence comes from Arthrobacter sp. S2(2024), assembly GCF_036662515.1. Classification (NCBI taxonomy): domain Bacteria; kingdom Bacillati; phylum Actinomycetota; class Actinomycetes; order Micrococcales; family Micrococcaceae; genus Arthrobacter; species Arthrobacter sp. S2(2024). Next base: position 232,837 of record NZ_JAYKZI010000002.1, read on the forward strand.
GGTGTCCTTCCAGGTCGGCGGGATCAGCGGCATCCCGGCGACAGTCTCGGCCGTCACTTTCAACCTCACGGTGGCCAATCCGACGTCGTTCGGCTTCGTCACGGCGTACGCGTCCGGAACCGCCCGGCCGAATACCTCCAATTTGAACTACGCCACTAACCAAATTGTCCCCAACTTGGTCACGGTCCCCGTGGGTGCCGACGGAAAGGTCACGCTCTACAGCCAATCCTCGGGTACGGCGCAGCTCATCGCGGACGTCTCCGGGTATTTCCTGCCATGAACTACTGAATACACAACACCCAAGTAAAAAAACACCGCCGCTCCGGCCTGCACCGCGCAGGCCGGAGCGGCGGTGTTTGGCTGTTGGCGGCCGTGCAGACAGTATCCGAACTGCATTGAACCACTCACTCAAATCCCATTGGCCACATTAGCACCACCTTGCACATCAGTGTTATGGTTGCCTTCGAATTAGAAGTGCCAACAGCCATTTACCGTCGCGGGTTTGAAACGGCGGAATGAATCAAGTGCCGCCCCATCGGGAGCCGGCAATCTCGTGTGGAGCCAAGAGATGAAGACCATTCAATTTAAAGCCCCTGTCTCCACTTCCCGGGTGCGCCGCGTTCAAGACCTTGCGCTAACAGCGATGTGCGGCGCGGCGGTCTTGCTTCTCTCTGCAACGACGGCCGTTGCAGCACCGGCTCCTTCACCGACGCCCTCCCCGGCGAGCTCCCCGACGTCGTCTCCCGCTAACTCCCCACAAACGACGGCGACCCAGTTGCCGAGCGCAAGCTCAACGCCTTCACCGACGCAGCCGGCAGCAAAAAGCCAGACAGCAACGCCGTCACCAACCGCGACGGCCCAAAGCAGCACAGATCGCCAAGCCGCAATGCGCGCAGCTGCCGGACCAGGGGGCGCGCAGATGGGCCAACGCTCCCCACGAGTCCAGGGCGCGGTAACCGCCCAGGGCAGCTGGACACCCACCTTCGGCATCCAGGGTCTCGATGTCAGCTACTACCAGGCCGGCGTCGATTGGCAGCAGCAGTGGAACATGGGGGCGCGATTCGCCTACGTCAAGGCCAGCGAGGGAAACTACTACACCAGCCCCTCGTACAGTTCGCAGTACCAAGGCTCGCGGGCAGTCGGAATGATCCGCGGCGCCTACCACTTCGCGATTCCCAACTGGTCCTCAGGCGCCGATCAAGCCAACTACTTCGTGCAAAACGGTGGCGGATGGAGCTCGGACGGCGCAACGTTGCCGCCCGTCCTGGACATTGAGTTCAATCCGTATGCAGGGCAGACCATCAACGGCGTCTACATGGGCAACACCTGCTACGACATGTCGCCCGCCCAGCTCACGTCGTGGGTACAGAATTTCGGCAACACCATGCGTTCCCTGACGGGACGGCTCCCGATGATCTACACCAACACGAGTTGGTGGAAACAGTGCACCGGAGATCCTGCCGGATTCGGGGACTACCCCCTCTGGGTCGCCTCGTATCCAGGCGGGCCGTCGAACGACGCTGGAATTCTTCCTTCCAGTTGGGCCAACTACAGCATGTGGCAGTACAGCAGTACGGGTCCCTTCAGCGGCGACTCGGACGTCTGGAACGGGGACTACGCTTCCCTCCAAAGGTTTGCCGGCAATCCAGCCAGGGGTTCGTTCGATTCACTGTCGCTCGTCCGGGACACCACCTCGGCATACCTGAGGGTCACGGGCTGGTCTGTAGACCTTTCCAGACCTTGGGTATCGACTCCCGTCAATATTTCAGTTACCGATCCGGGCAACGCGACCACCGGGTACTCGTTCCTGGCGAACGCATATCGCCCGGACGTTGATCAAGCCTTCGGTTACGGCCCTGCACACGGCTTTGACAACAACATCCAGATCACCGCATCCGGCACGTACAAGGTTTGCGCCACCGCCGTCAGCGTCAACGGCACTGTAGACCTTGGCTGCAAGAGTTTTCAGGCAAACGGTGTTGAACCTCCCATCGGATCGTTCGACACGCTCGGACAGGTTCGTGCTCCCGACGACGTTTCCCTTCGCCTGACGGGCTGGGCCATTGACCGTGCCAACCCGCAAACGGCCTCGTTCGCCGACGCCTACGTCACCGACCCCAGCGGACAGACCACGGGCTACCGCATCACGGCCAACACTTCCAGGCCGGATGTGGGAAGCGCTACCGGCTACGGTTCGAACCATGGCTTCGACAAGTCGATCAGCCTGAGCAAAGCCGGTACATATCACGTGTGTACCTATGCCATCGGGCAGTACTACAACACCGCGCTTGGCTGCAAAGACATCACTGTCGGATCCAACCCGCCGCCGAAGGGATATTACGACTCCATTCGAATCTCGCAGGCGCCCGGCGCGGCCAACCTCGTTGCGACGGGCTGGGCATTCGACCCCACCAACACCGCGGCCAGCATTCCTGTCCATGTCTACGTCCAGGCACCGGATGGAAGCAACGTCGGCACGGCATTCACGGCAAATCAATCCCGTCCCGATCTGAACAACGCCTTCGGCATTACCGGTAATCACGGCTTCAGCGCCTCATTGCCAACCAAGGGCACCGGCACCTACACCGCCTGTGCCTATGCCATCCCGGTTGCCCCGCTCGCTTCGGGGAACACGGCGCTTGGATGCATGTCCATTCAGGTAAGCAATACGCCAGTCCCGGCCGGCTACCTCGACTCCGTCGGAGTTGCATCGGTGTCAGGACAAGCCAATATCAGGGCGACGGGGTGGACATACGACCCAGCCGTTCCGGGCTCGTCCAATCCAGTGCATGTCTACATTACGTATCCGGACGGGAGCCGTCAGGGGTATGCCTTCGCGGCGAACGTTTCGAGGGCTGATGTGAACAACGCTTTCGGCATTACCGGAAATCACGGCTACTCGACGCTGGTCCCCGTCACTCAACGGGGCAGATATACGGTTTGCACTTATGGGATCGGGATAGCGCAGTACAGCTCAGGCAACGCGCTTGCAGGATGTCAATCCCTGAATTACTAAGTCTCCTGCACGGAGCGGGACCTGTGTACCGCGCCTCAACCAGAGGGCATCGAGCCGAAACGGGCTACGACGCTCAGGTTGAACGGTTAGGGTTATCAAGACGCAAGTCTCAGCTATACCCGTAATCGAAAGGACCCCCGGTGCATCATCGGTCGATTCACCGAGCGGCAGGATGCCTCCTGCTTGTCGGTATCAGCTTGGCCGCCTGTGCCAGTCCCCCAGCCAAAGAGCAAAACATCCGCGGCGCGCTCACTGCGATTGGAAGTCCCATTCAGAGCGATCCGATCGGAGCATGGTCCAGCGCTTGGAAAAAGACCTTCACGGCCACGTCATTGAGCTATTCTCCGGACGGCTCTGACGTTGGGCTGACAGCCTTGGCCACGGGCCAGGCCTATTATGCAGCCCTCGACGCCCCCTTGACCGCTCAGCAACAAGACGCAACCAAGGCGGAATGCGGTCCGAACGGGGCGTTCAGCGTTCCGACCTCAGTGACCTCTATCGGCGTCGTCCTTAATATGCCAAGCATCCGGAGCCTCAAGCTCACGCCTGACCTGCTCGCCAGGATCTTCACCGGAGATATCAATCGCTGGGATGACAAGGCAATCGCAGCGATCAATCCGGGAACCACGCTCCCGGACGCGCCGATCGTCCCGGTGACCGCGAGCACAGCTTCAGCGCTGACCTCGGCCAGCACGGGCTATCTGGCGGCCTCCCCCAGTTGGTCGTCCGGGGTAAGCAACAAGTGGGCCAAGGTACCCGGCGGCCAAGAGGTCAAGAACTTCAGCGACATCGCCAAGAAAGTCGACGGCACCGCCGGCGCAATAGCCTTCATGGACTCGGCGTCCATCGGGTCCCGGTTTGACACGGCGTTGCTCTCGTTTGGCGGCAGCTTCGTCAGAATGTCCAAGGACTCGGTGGCTGCGGCCGTCCAGGACGGCACCACCAGAACGGTGGCCACGGGAGTCGAGTTTCGCCTTCCGGACAAGACCGACCACGGCTACGCATTGGGGAACGTGAACTACCAGGCATTTTGTACCAGCTATAAGAACGGGGAGGTTGCGTCCCTCGTGAAATCCTGGGCAGACTTCGTGGTCGGCCCCGACGGACAGGTCGCTTCGACCTATTTCGCAGGGGTGGCCTCCCCGAGTGAAGAGTCCTTGCGGGATGCGTCACGCCTGATTGAGAAGATCGGGAGCGACCAATGATCGACCAACCAGCTGCCCAAGGCCCCGCTCGTCCCGACGTTCGACAGGAGTCGCTCCCCCGGGCAGGCGGATTGCGGTCCCGGACTCGCAACGTGTCCCCCGCCACCAAGGCCGGATTCGGTTTCTTCATCCGCGTTTTTGCCTTGCTCTCAGCCCTGATCACACTCTGGATCCTGGCCACGCCGCTGATGGCGTATCCCGACGAACCCGCCCACACCATCAAGGCAGCAGCCGTGGCGAGGGGGCAGTTCTTCCCGGGTCCCGGCGAGTCCTATGGCAACGGGATCCACGTACAGGTCCCCTCCTACATCGCCAACGTCGATTCCCAGCGGTGTTTTGCCTTCCTCAAGGAGATGCCCGCGGGCTGTGCGCCTGCCATTCCCGTTGGCGACACCTACACCACCATCGGCGTGACCTCGGCCGGCTTGTACAACCCCTTCTACTACTGGTTCGTCGGGCTCCCTAGCCTGTTCATGTCCGGAGCCCCCGCGATCTTTGCCATGCGGATTGTCAGTGGACTCATGTCGGCCGCCTTCTATGCGGCCGGGTTCACCGCGCTGTCGAGGCTGCGGCATCCCAAGTGGCCCATGGTTGCGGCCGCGGTTGCGACAACGCCCATGGTTTTCTTCCTGGCCACGGGAATCAATCCGAACTCCTTGGAGGTCGCGGCGTCGATGGCAGCCTTCTGCGGTTTGGTCTCCGTGCTTGAGAACTCAAGGCAGCTTCACCTGGCCCGCCCGGGAATCCTGGCAGTCGGAGTATCGGCAGCGACCTTGGCCAACACCAGGAACGTGTCCTTGTTGTGGCTCCTTTGCGGGGCGATTGTGGCCTGCCTCTTCTTCCGGGGCGCCGACATCGTTGCAATCTTCCGCAATCGGCTATTGCTCATAGTTGCCGGATTGTCCGCCATCGGGGTTGCACTGGGTGTCATCTGGAACTTCATCATGTTGACCGCGCCTCCGTCGGCAGGCGAGGCGCCCGCCGGAATCTCCAATGCGGTTGAAGGCCTTCGGCCCTCCAATGCCTTCGCCACCATGCTGGACAGGTCGTTCGACTTCGTCAATCAGTACATCGGAGTCGCAGGCTGGCTTGATGCTCCGGTGCCGCAAGCTGTCCTGATGTTCTGGAACATGCTGCTCATTGCCCTGTTGCTGCTGGTCTTCCTGATGCGTCCGGCTAGATTGCAGCTGGGCTTCTGGGCCGCGATCGGAATGCTTGCGGTAGTTCCCGCCCTGGTCCAGGCCGCGCTTGTCACGAGCAGCGGATTCATCTGGCAAGGAAGGTACAGCCTCCCGTTGTTCGCGATCGCGGTCATCTCGGCCGGGTTGGCGCTTCGGTTCCGCAAGTTCCACGCAAATCTCATCAGCCGCAGGGTCGCCAAGATTCTTCTCTGGGCAACCTGCGCTGCCCATGTCTACGGCTTCGTGTACATCCTGCGACGGTACGTAGTGGGAATACCGGACTTCGCGAACTGGCTGGTGATGTTCACCAAGCCGGATTGGCAGCCGCCCCTTTCCTGGGAAGTCCTCACCCTGCTCTTCGCCGTTGCATTGGTCGTTGCGGCAGCCCAGCTGTACCGTTTCCTCTACCCCGGCCTGCCGTTCTTCCCGGTCCCGGTGATCCGGGCGCTGCGTTGGGCGGCGCGCCGTCCGGCGACTGCCGCCGTCGGGAACCAAGCAAGCAAGGAACCCGCGGAACGCCAGCGCGTCGAGTAAAGATCGCAAAACCCAACGCAAAAGGTCTGGCCAGGCACTGCCTGGCCAGACCTTTTGCATTGACGCAGTCGTTCTCCGGAGTGTTAGCCCCGAAGGTAGGCCGTCAGTCTCTCGGCACTGCTCGCCGGAACAAACCCTGCGCCCTTGATCTTGCTCAAGTCGAGGATGCTCTTCAGCGGCCGCGGGGCTGCGGATTTGCCCGCAAAATATTCTTCGGTGCTCACGCCGGTGACGTCGTCTCCCGAGGCACCGCGGAGCTCGTAGACGTCTCCTGCGATGTCCGCCCACGACTGCGGCTCACCGTCGTTGCTGAGGTTGTACGCGCCGTACGGCGCGCGGGACTCCAACAGGTGCCTGATTCCAGCAGCGATGTCTTCCGTGAAGCTGAGCCGCCCGATCTGGTCGTTGACGACACTCGGCTTGATCCCGCGATCGGCGAGCGAGGCCATGGTCCGGACAAAGTTGCTGCCTTCGCCGATCACCCAACTGGTCCGCACGATGTAGTGGCGCGGAACCACGCTGACGACGGCGTCCCCGGCGGCTTTGGTTTGACCGTACACGCCAAGCGGGGTGTACGGCTCGTTTTCGTCGTGCGATTCCCGCGACCCGTCGAAGACATAGTCCGAGGAGACATGAACGAGCGTGAGATCGTATTCGATCGCGGTCCTGGCGAGGCGCGCGACGGCCGAGACGTTGACTTGCCAGGCGGCTTCCCTGCCTTCGGGACTCTCGGCGGCGTCAACCGCGGTGTAGGCGGCCGCATTGATGATCGCGGAGTAGTTCTTCCAGTTCCGTCCATCGAACGACTCTTCCTTTGATAGGTCGAAGTCGGCTCGTGCCGCGAACTCAACCGAAGGGTCGCCGTCGTACAGTCCACGCAATGCCTTGCCAAGCTGGCCGTCTGCACCCACCACAAGGATCTTCCGGGACGGCATCGGCTCGACCTCGGCGAGGCGCGGATGCGCTTTGTCCTTGTCGGACAGCTCAGCCTGGTCCAACGGCACGGGCCAGTCGATGGCAGCGGTCTCGTCGGCGAGGTTGAGGAATGTGTACTGGCTCTGTGCGTCCGCAGACCAGTGATCGTTGACGAGGTACGTGTAGGCCGTATTGTCCTCGAGGGTCTGGAATGCGTTGCCCACCCCACGCGGAATGAAGATGGCCTGGCTCGGATCAAGCTCCGCGGTGAAGACCGCGCCGAAAGAAGGACCTTCACGCAGGTCGACCCACGCACCGAATATCCGGCCCGTCGCTACCGAAATGAACTTATCCCAGGGCTCGGCGTGAATGCCGCGCGTTGTGCCGGCCTTCTCGTTGAACGAGATGTTGTTCTGGACAGGACGGAAGTCCGGCAGCCCAAGCGCGACCATTTTCTCCCGCTGCCAGTTCTCCTTGAACCAGCCGCGGTTGTCGCCGTGAACCGGCAGCTCATAGAGAACGACGCCGGGAATCGGCGTTTCGCGGGCCGCAAGCGGCTTCGAAAACTCGATCGTCATTGGTCTACTGGCCCTGTTCCTTGTATTTGGCTTCAGTGGCTGCCTTCTGCGGACGCCACCAGGACTCGTTGTCCCGGTACCAATCGATGGTGGCTTCGATTCCTGCGTCGAAGTTGGAGTATTGCGGCTGCCAGCCGAGCTCATCGCGGAGCTTGCTCGAATCGATCGCATACCGCAGGTCGTGGCCAGGCCGGTCAACGACGTGGTCGTAAGCATCGGGCGACTGACCCATGTGCTTGAGGATGAGCTCAACAACGTCTTTGTTGTTCTTCTCGCCATCGGCACCGATCAGGTAGGTTTCACCGATCCGGCCTTTTTCGATGATTGCAAGCACGGCGGAGGAGTGGTCGTTCGCGTGGATCCAGTCGCGGACGTTTTCACCCTTGCCGTAGAGCTTGGGGCGTATGCCGTCGATCACGTTGGTGATCTGGCGTGGAATGAACTTCTCCACATGCTGGTACGGCCCATAGTTGTTTGAGCAGTTGCTGATGGTCGCCTGCAGTCCGAACGATCGCACCCATGCGCGCACCAGAAGGTCGGATCCGGCTTTGGTCGAAGAGTAGGGGCTGGACGGGTTGTACGGCGTCGCTTCGGTGAACCGCTCGGGGTCGTCCAACTCCAAGTCGCCGTACACCTCATCGGTGGAGATGTGGTGGAACCGCTTGCCGTGCTTCCGGGCAGCCTCGATGAGCGTGTACGTCCCGATGATGTTTGTATCCAGGAACGGGCGCGGGTCATGCAGCGAGTTGTCATTGTGTGATTCGGCGGCATAGTGGACCACTACGTCGCAGTCTTCAACGAGCCGATCCACAAGTTCCGCGTCCGAAATGTCACCCAGGACGAACTGGAACCGTTCCTCCGGAAGCCCCTTCAAGGAGTCCACGTTGCCGGCGTAGGTTAGTTTGTCGAGAACGGTGACACTGTCCTCAGTGCGCTCCAGGACGTAGTGGACAAAATTCGAACCGATGAAGCCGGCACCGCCGGTAACCAGAAGTTTCTGCATGGGAACAGCCTACCGAACCCCAAGGTGAAGGCCGTCAAGAACCCAGGCGTACCCGGCGTAGCGCTTCGAACATCAGGCGGGCGATCATCATCCGCGCTTTGATGATTTTGACGAGCGAACGCCACCCGGCGGGTGTCTGGTTGTCGTCGTGCAGACGTCGGAGCACGGTCGATTCGTCAAGGTGGCGGATGGACCTTGCGACGTTTCCGCAAATGGCGAGCCAGAGGTCATGCGATTCGTTCACATAAGACGGGATCGGCACGAAGTAATTGAGCGCATCCCGGCGGATGCCCATGGCGCATCCGTAGTAGGCCCGGTACCCGATCAGGATCGCGAACAGATTGGCCAGGTGCCTCGCCGAGTCGGAAGAACGAAGCCTTGGAATCCAAGGTCTCGGTCCACCGCCGAGGACGTCGAAGTTTCCTGCGACAACCTTGTGGTCGGCCAGCGCATCGAGCATGATTTCCACTCGCCCGGGAATCCATACGTCATCCTGGTCGGAAAGCATGATGAATTCGCCACGGCTCATTTCCACGGCCTGTTCAAACGTCCTGACATAGCCCTTGTTCACAGATGCACCGACAAAACGGATCCGCGGGTCCCGAATGCCCTTGACGATCTCGGCGGTGTCATCGGGCGACGCATCGTCCACGACCACCAGTTCATCGTCGGGACCAAGATCCCGAAGAATCGAGGCGATCTGCTCCTCGATGAATCGGGATCCCTTGTAGGCCGCAAGGCAGACACTCACCCGGATCGCCTGGCCGTCCGGCGTCGTCGAATCGTTCATGACCTCCACTCTAGGCGAGTTACCAGGGCGTTAGCGGGCAGGCATCATCGCGTATCATCGTAAGGTCACGCCGTCGAGCAATAGGACCTACCAGTAATGAAACCCGTGTTGCTTCGACTCGCTGGATTCACGCTGCTTCCGCTTCTCGCACTGGTACTGCCTTTCCTCCTGCTGCCCGTCATTGCCCGTGTCGCAGGGCCGGCCGGCTGGTCAAGCATCACGTCCGGCCAGGCCATCGGAGTATTTGCCGCCACGATCATTCTGTGGAGCTGGAACATTTCCGGTCCCGTGGCCATTGCCCGGAGTCCCTCACCGCAGGCTCGCGCATCACTTTATTCAAGAAGCATCCGAACGCGCATCATCATTGCGCTCGTCGTCTTTCCGCTCATGAGCATCATCGTTGCCCTCGTAGCGCACGACGGTTACCGCCTTGACGCGATTACCATGGCGTGGGCCACTGCCCTCACCGGCTTCTCCCCGGCCTGGTTTGGTATCGGCACAGGACAACCGCGGATTCTGGCCGTCTATGACACCCTTCCCCGGTTCTGCGCAGCACTGCTCAGCGTGCCATTCATTCTTGCGACCGGCCAGATTTGGATCTATGGCGTCCTTGCACTCCTTGCCACCATTGTGGCGTCGATAGCATTCCAGCTTCGATTCGGGGAAAGCGGGACGTGGTTCCCCCGGCGCCCGGGGAATGCCATCCGCGAGATCGTTCCCGAAAGTGGGACCGCGGCAATCAATTTTGCCGGAAGCGCTTACGCCTCATCCCCCGTCCCGATAGCCACGGCGACGGTGCCGTTGGCAACGGCCACTGCCGGATTCGCCTCCGCGGACAGCATCTACCGCTTTGGCCTTTTCAGCGTGGTGGCCGTCGGGAACACTTTTCAAAGCTGGACGCTTGAGGGAAACCCCGAGGACTCCCGACGGCGCCACACAGTTGCGCTGATGACGCACCTCGCGCTCGGAGCCGCCGGAGCGCTCGGCCTGGGCCTGCTGGGTCCATGGGCTTCTGCCATCCTGTTCAGCGACGCGAATAAGGCCGATACCGCGACGTCCGTCTTCTATGGGATTTCCTTCTTCTTCCTCTCGGCTTCAACGCCCCTCATCAGGAACCTCCTCATTCCCGCCGGACGCCAAAGGACTGTCCTCTTGTGGACCGGGCTGTCGGCAGCTGCGGGAGTCGCGTTCATGGTAGTGGCCGGCTTGGCGTCAAATGTTCCGGGTGTAGCACTGGGAATGGCCATCAGCGAAGCGTTGCTCTTCTTCGGCCTCCTCCTCCCCGCGTCAAGGCTGCTGCCCGCCAAGGCGCTCCCCGTAAGTGTGGACGGGTAGGATCATCTCCGTGATTGAAAGTCCACAAAGACGAACCGCAGCGGTGATCGCCGCTTTCAACCCAGACGACGAACTGCTCACCAACGCTGAATCCATCGCGACGCAAGTAGACGAACTCATAGTCGTCGATGACTGCAGTACGTCTCCGGCGTCGGAGCAGATCTTTGACCACCTTGCCGGTAACGGAACCAAGGTACTGCGCCTGGACAACAACTCCGGAATCGCAGCCGCACTGAACCGCGGACTCGAAGAGCTGGAATCGACCAGCCGCCCGGATTTCGTGCTGACTTTCGACCAAGACTCGCTGCCGGTCCCGGATTACGTCTCAAGCGCCCTCGCCACCTATGACAGGGCCACGGCCGAAGGACAAAAAGTGGGCTTCGTGAGCGCTGAGACGTTCAGCGGGCACCAGGTGCCGGTCCTCGGAGCATCCCACGGATTTCCGGAAGCCTTCGATCCCATGCAGTCCGGTTTCTTCATCCCGATGACTACCTTGGCCGACGTCGGCAACTTCGAGTCGGGCTTTTTCATCGACTGCGTGGATTCCGAGTTCACCGCGCGAGTCCGGGCAGCCGGCTACAGCATCCTCATCGGGGCAGGTTGCGAAGTCGGGCACAGGCTCGGGGCGCGCCTCCCGGCGAAGGTGCTTGGGCGGCCCTTACGGCTCCGTGGCAACGATTTGTCCTTCAACTACTACTCGCCTTTCCGGATGTACTACATCATGCGAAACGGCACCACACTCGCCCGCAGGTACTGGCGCCGCAACCCGGCCTGGGTGATTCGGCGCATGCTGGAAGACGCGAAAGCACAGCTTCTCCGCTTCGCATTCAGCCCGGATCGACGGTACTTGGCGATCGCCGCTTGGGAGGGGCTCATCGATTCATGTCGCGGACGGCAGGGTCGCATCAGCCAGGACCTCCTCAACCGCATCCAGCCACGATGACATATAGGAGAACGATGGAAAATCATGACTCAACGCGGGTCTTGGTCATCATGCCGGCGTGGAATGAAGCCGAGTCGGTGGGCGACACCGTGCGCGAAGTCCTCGGCGTCGGATGCCCTTACGACGTACTGGTCGTCAATGATGGCTCCTCCGACGCCACCGCGGAAGTTGCCGCCGAAGCCGGAGCGACAGTCTTGAACCTTCCCTTCAACCTCGGCGTCGGTGGTGCCATGCGCGCCGGCTTCAAATACGCGAAGCGCCTCGGCTACAGCCGCGTGATCCAGGTCGACGCCGACGGGCAGCATGATCCCCGGAACATCGGCGAGGTGCTCGCCGGACTGGAGCACGCCGACATCTCAATCGGCGCCCGATTCGCGGACAAAGGTGAATACAAGGTGAGCGGCCCCCGGAAATGGGCAATGCAGTTCCTCGCAAAAGTCATCTCCGGCCTTGCAAAGACGCGCCTCACTGATGTGACGTCAGGATTTCGTGCCGCCAACGACCGCGCCATCAGCCAGTATCTTGACCACTATCCCGCGGAGTACCTCGGCGACACGATTGACTCCCTGGTCGTGGCAATACGTTCCGGGTGCAAAGTGACCCAGATCCCCGTGGCCATGCGCCCGCGCCAGGGCGGAACTCCAAGCCACAATCCTGCCAAGGCAGCGGTTTATCTCGGCCGTTCCACTTTCGCACTCCTTTTCGCGCTTACACGTAAGAGATCCGCTATTCCATCCGCATCAACAACATGGGCCCAGGAGGCATCCTAATGGGAAATCTGGCGGCCTTCCTCCTCTCGTTGGCGATCGTGGGGATCGTTTTCGAAATGCTCCGGCGCAAGAAGCTCCGCGAGAAATATGCGGCACTATGGCTCGTGGTGGGCATTGGAACTTTGGTGCTTGCCGCGTTCCCGAGTTTGCTGACAATCGTTGCCGAACTCGTTGGCGTGCAGCTTCCGTCGAACTTGCTGTTCATCATCAGCATCCTGCTGCTGCTGGGCGTCTGTTTGCACCTTTCCTGGGAGATCTCGGTCGTCGAAGATGAGACCAGGACGCTGGCTGAGGAAGTTGCGATCATGCGCACCCTCCTTGAGCGCCTCCAGGCCGCCGAGACCCAGGAGGACGACACCTCCGCTCCTTCCGGACCAAAGTAAGGAACCGAATGGCCCTTGATATCTTCATCCCCTACTGGGGGGATCCTGACTACATGCGGCAGGCAGTCGACAGCGTACTGGCACAGAATTCGGACGATTGGCTCCTGACCGTTGTGGACGACGCCTATCCGGGCGATGAGGTCCGCCGATACTTGGAAGAAATCAACGATCCACGCATCACCTATGTCCGCAAGGAAACCAACGAAGGAATTACGGCAAACTTCCGCACGTGTGTCTCCCGGGCAACGCAGGACACGCTTGTGGTCATGGGTTGCGACGACATCCTGCTCCCTAACTTCGTTGATGTCGCACTTCGCGCGCACCGGGATTTCCCGGAAGCCTGGATCATCCAGCCAGGCGTGGAAGTGATCAACGAGGCCGGGGAGAACGCCCGGCCGATTGCCGATCTTGTGAAGCAGCACCTCGTCAAGCCACACGGGTCCCGGCCCAGGGTGGTCAGCGGCGAGAAACTGGCAGTCAGCCTTCTCCATGGTGACTGGCTCTACTGGCCGTCCCTGATTTTCCGCCGGGACAAAATCGGGAACTTCGATTTCAGGGATGGTCTCCACGTCATCCAGGACCTTGGCTTGATCATCGACATGGTCTTGGCTGGAGCTGAGTTACTCATCGAGCCGGAGGTATGTTTCGCATACCGCAGGCACACCGCCAGCGCTTCCTCAAGCAAATTGCTGGACGGCTCCCGTTTTGCCGGCGAACGCGGCTACTTCGAACTTGCTGCAGAGCTCTGCAGGAAGAAGGGGTGGAGAAAGGCATCACGGGCGGCTGCATTGCGCCTGACGTCCCGGGCCCATGCTTTCTTGCTCCTGCCCAATGCCGCCTTGCACGGCAGCCCCGCAGCTGTCGGGTCCCTCCTGAGGCATACCCTTGGAAACTAGGAAGTTCGACTTGCCACCCGAAATTGATCCGTCGAAGCGGCTAAACAACGTAGCCGCGGTGGTCACCGCCTATCGTCCGACGTCGCACCTGGTCCGTAACGTCTCGTCCTTGCTGGGCCAACTCACCACCGTTGTAGTAGTCGACGACGGCGGCGGGCCCGGTTTCGATCGGATCTTCGAGGACGCGGCGGACGCCGGCGCTATGGTGCTGCGGCTCGAAGAAAACTCCGGAATCGCATCCGCGTTGAACGCGGGGATCGACTTGGCGCGCAAAGCGCCGATCGACTACATCATCACCGTCGACCAGGATTCGCTCCTGACCGCCGAATATGTCCACCGGCTAGTGGAGGCCGCCCAGTCGGCCGAGGCCGCAGGCATAACCCCGGGCCTTGTTTCCCCGGCCCGCATCCATGGCAATCCCGTGAAGAAAGCCGGTTCGAAATCCGGGATCCAGCTGGGACGGGAACCGATTCAATCCGGACTGCTGATTCCGGTTTCCACCCTGGACGCTATCGGTAACTTCTGGGATGGCCTTTTCATCGACCTCGTGGACACGGAATACTACTTCCGCGCCCTCGATGCCGGGCTTCCGACTGTACTTGCGGACGCAGAATTCGACCATTCGCTAGGAACCTTGGTAGATGCGAATATTCTGGGCAGGGACATCAAACTTCAAGATCGTCCGTTGAAAGTCCGCATTGCTGCTTCCTGGCGTTATTACTACATCTTCCGAAACAGGATTCTGGTTGGCCGGCGATACGTTAAGGCACATCCAGGATGGGTTGCCTCTGGCTTGTTTCTCGACATGAGGCACCTCGTTTTCGTGTCAGTGTTGGCGCCCGGCCGCGCTGCCCGGCTCCAGTCAGCATTGAGGGGAACCATCGACGGCCTCCGCGGCCGGAGCGGAAGAGCGCACCTCGGCTAGGAGTTGAGTCGGTGGCCATTGGCCAGTCGCTGGTTTTGCCGCGGACTCGAAGGTAAGGGATGATGGGGACCATGCGTGGAATCATTCTTGCCGGTGGCACCGGCTCTCGTCTCCATCCGATTACTCACGGCATCAGCAAGCAGCTGGTCCCGGTTTACGACAAGCCGATGATCTACTACCCCCTCTCCACGCTCATTCTGGCGGGCATTCGAGACATTCTCGTCATCACCACTCCCCACGACGCAGAGCAGTTTCAACGGCTCCTTGGCGACGGTTCCCAATTCGGCGTGAACATTTCCTACGTCCAGCAGCCGTCGCCCGACGGTCTCGCCCAAGCATTTATCCTGGGTGAGGAACATATCGGAAATGAAACCGTTGCCCTCGTCCTGGGAGACAATATCTTCTACGGACAGGGCATGGGAACGCAGCTTCGGAAGCATGCGAACATCGACGGCGGTGCGGTCTTTGGTTATTGGGTGAAGGATCCCAAGGCCTACGGCGTGGTCGAATTCAATGAAGATGGCAAAGCCATTTCCTTGGAGGAAAAGCCGGAACACCCCAAATCGCACTACGCCGTTCCGGGCCTGTATTTCTATGACAACGATGTTGTGGAGATCGCCAAGAACCTCAAGCCTTCACCCCGTGGCGAGCTCGAAATCACGGACATCAACAGGACATATCTTCAGAACGAAAAGCTTCATGTCGAGATCCTTCCGCGGGGCACGGCCTGGCTCGACACCGGTACCTTCAACGACCTCAACGACGCGTCGAATTTCATTCGCACGGTAGAGAACCGCCAAGGCCTCAAGATCGGAGCTCCCGAGGAAATCGCCTGGCGCCAGGGTTTTCTTTCCGACGACGAGTTGCGGGCACGTGCCGAGCCGTTGGTCAAGAGCGGTTACGGAGCGTACCTCCACGGCCTGCTGGAAGACTAGTCCCCGCCCGTGTGGTGGTCTGTCCTTCCGCAGTTAGTCGGTGCTGCCTTATTGCTGGTTGCTCCCGGACTGCTTGTGGCACTCGGATTGCGCTATCGAGGATTTGATGCGCTAGGGCTGTCCCCTGCCCTCTCGGTAGGCGTGATTGTCCTGACTTCGACGCTGAGCCCCTTTTTGCATGTCCGGTTCACCGTGCTTCCGGTCGCTATCGTGGCGGTCGCGCTCGGCGTCATCGCGTGGTTCGTTTCCCGGTTCCGTCCTCGCGCCGGGGAAATGCCGAGGCCGGGTCTTTGGCGGCGGTCAGCACCATTTGTGGCCTGTGCGCTCGCACTCGCGGTGGTCGGCGCCAGGGTTATGCAGGCTATCGGCGGCCCCGAGCATTTTTCGCAGACCTACGATGCGGTGTTTCACCTCAACTCCGTCAAGTACGCCCTTGATACCGGGAATGCCTCGTCCCTGACGATAGGCGACATGACCGGCGGTGGTTTCTATCCCGCAGGCTGGAACGCGGTGGCGACCTTGGTCGCCTCGACCTTCGCGCTGGACGTTCCGGTCGCCGTGAACCTCACGAGCATAGTCCTCGCGGCAGTGTTTTGGCCTCTAGGCTGCGTCTTGGCGGCCAGGTGGACCATCGGCCGTTCCTCCGCGGTTGCACTGGCGGCCGGCATAGCGTCCGCCTCGCTTGGCGCATTCCCGCTCCTGATGATGGACTTCGGTGTCCTGTACCCCAATCTGCTGTCGATCAGCATCCTGCCGGGTTCCATAGCCCTGGCTGCGGCAATTTCCAGGGTTTCCCCGGCCTGGGTGCCCCGGGACCTGTCGGCGGTCCTCGCGCTCTTGTTGAGCCTTGCGGGGCTCCTTGTGGCGCATCCGACCACCTTCATGGCCTGGCTCACATGGACGGCCCCGATGGTCGGTGTCCTTGCGTGGAAGGCCTTCAAGCTCCGGAGACGGGGTTTGCTGCGTCTTGGGAGGGCCAGGTTCATGGTCCCCTTGATCGGCTATTGCGTTGTATTCCTCATCCTCTGGATCGTCCTCAGGCCACCGTCGGACGCTTCATTCTGGGGCCCGTACCATACGGTCCCGCAAGCTCTCGGCGAAGCCATTGTTTTCTCTCCGTTGGATTTGCCTGCCGCCTGGCTGGTGGCACCGGTGGCGCTCCTGGGCCTTTGGGCGGCGCTGGGGCGGATTCGGTACAAATGGCTCGCAGGAGTTTTCCTGATTTTCACGGTGCTGTTTGTGGTTGTGTCCGGCTTCCCCATTTCCAGGGTCCGTAGTATTTTGACGGGCGTCTGGTACAACGACAGCTACCGTATTGCAGCACTGTTGCCCCTTGTCGCTGTCTTGCTTGCTGCCGTGGGCGTCGAGTGGATCTGCCACAACCCATACCTTTCGCAACTGTTCAAGCGGGTTTTCCGTCGAAGCGGCCCAGGGATCCGCCGGTCCGGTCTCCGGAATGCACTTCAATACGCCTTGGCTGCCGTTCTCGTCGCCGTTGCCGTCGTCGTCGGACAAGTGGGCGGAGTGAACAAGGAAGTGGAGCAAGCGGCGTCAAAGTACGCCTTGTCGGCGGACTCCCCTTTGGTTTCGAGCGACGAGCTGGCAATCTTCCAAAGACTGCACAATGACGTCCCGCAAGACGCGATCTTGATCGGGAATCCCTACACCGGAGCGGCTCTTTCGTATGCCCTCGGTAATCGCAAGTCTGCTCAGCTCCATATCCTTAGCTATGTTTCGCCTGATCTCCAAGAGATCTACGACCACTTGGATGCAGTCTCAAAGGACCCCGCGGTGTGCAGGGCTGTTCGGAGCGAGCATTCCTATTACGTCCTTGACTTCGGATTGCTGGAAGTCCATGGAGGCAACCACACTCCGGCTGGTCTGGCCCGCTTGGACCAAAACCCCGGAGTTCAGCTCGTAGACAGCCAGGGAAATGCGAAGCTCTACAAGATAACCGCCTGCTGAGCCAGCTGAGAAGGCGCACTGTCCAGTTGGTGTCCTCAGGTGTCGGAAGCGGTATCCAGGCCGGCCTTGGCGGGTTGGCCGGCCCTTCGCTAGTCCCGCGCCCCTGGGCTAGTCCGCCGAGCGGCGCCGGAGTTCCCGGACGACGTCATGCACTTCGCCGTCCATGATGATCTCGCCGTGCTCCAGGAGCACACCACGCTTGCACACCGAGGCGACCAGATCCAAGTCGTGGCTCACTACGAACAGCGTCTTGCCGGCCGCTGCCAATTCGTTGATCTTGGTGATGCATTTGCGTTGGAACGGTTCGTCGCCCACGGCAAGGATCTCGTCGATGAGGAAGACCTCCGGGTCCGTGTGAACCGCGATCGAGAAAGCCAACTTCAGGTACATGCCCGATGAATAGAACTTGACCTCGGTGTCGATGAACTCTCCGATTTCGGAGAACTCCACAATCGAGTCGAACATTTCATCGATCTGGTTTTGGCTCATCCCAAGGATGGCCCCGTTGAGGTACACGTTGTCGCGCCCGCTGAGGTCGTGGTGGAAACCGGCTCCGACTTCGATCAGTCCAGCGACTCTTCCCCTTGTATGCACGGTACCCTCGTCCGGCTGGAGCACGCCCGAAATGAGCTTCAAGAGAGTTGACTTGCCTGAGCCATTAAGCCCGAGCAACGCCACGGTTTCGCCTTGTTCGACATCCAGCGAAACGTCCTTCAGCGCATCGAACTTCTTCGAAAGGTCCCCTTTACGCCCCGTCAGCAACCAGACAATTGCTTCTTTCATGCTGCGGGTGTGCCGGAGCACGAACTTCTTCCGCAAATTCCGGCAGGTGATCGCCACCCTGTCGGAAACTTCCGCGGGTACAGTCATTTCAGAGCTCCTGGGCAAAGTGGACAGACAACTTCATGAAGACGAGCTGGCCGATCACGAGGACGAGTGCAGCGACGCCAAAGGCAGAGGGGAACCAGACGGTGAGCAGGTCCGGCGGCATGGAAATCGACCCGGATTGCGCAGCGCTCAGCGTCGGGGACCAAAATGCCCAGTGGAAGATTTCGACGGCGACTGTGACCGGATTCAGCTGGTACAAAAAGAACCAGGGACCCATGACGCGCTGCACCATCGGCCACACGTAAAGGACCGGTGAGGCCCACGTGACGATCATGAGGATCATATCCACGATGTTCTCGGAGTCGCGGAAGTAGACGTTGGCGGCACCGAAAAGGAGGCCAAGGCCGGTGGAAAGAATCGCTGTCAGCACAAACGCCCCGACGACTGCCAGCAATTGCCAGACCGAGGGACTCCAACCGGTCAAGAGGCAGGCTCCGAGCAAGACCACTACCTGGGGAAGCAAATGGGCTGCGGAAACCCACACGGTCGAGACGGGGAACAGCTCCCGGGGCAGGTAGATCTTACGGATAAGGTCTCGGTTGTCCACAATCGAACGGGTCGCGTTGCCCAGCGACTCCGTGAAGAAATTGACCAGCACAATTCCAGCAAACAGATAGATCGCGTAGTTGGGGGTTCCGCGCTGCATGTCGAGGAAGACGCCGAGAGCGACGAAGTAGATCAAGAACTGCATCAGCGGCTTCACGTAGGACCACAGGAGTCCCAAGACGGAGCCGCGATAGCGGATCTTGATCTCCTTGCGCACCAGTAATTGCAGCAGGAACTTGTGTTTGTAGACGTCGACGATGCCGCGGCCGCGGCCCGGTTGGACCAAGTCGGTCACGGGCTGTGCCATCTAGTGGCCTTCCTCGTCGGCCAAGCCAAACGTCTTCTTCCAAGCTTCCATGGAGGTGATCTCCGGGAGGGCCTTGCGGTACTGCTCCGAGAGCTCCTCCCACTGGCGGTAGAGATTGGCGTGGAGCTTTCCTGCTTCCGCCAGCATGGACTTGAGCTTGTCAGGATCGCGTTTGTACCAGGAAGCCGCGGTGCCATCGGCGTTCGAAACCACAACGCTGTCATAGTGCGCCAAGCGGAACCATCTGTTGTCCCGGTGTGCCAGGAAGCCCTGCGGCCGCTCTGCCGATTCCGCGGCCGGCTTCTTCACCAACTGGCGGGCAACCGTGGTGACACCCCATTTAACGAGGTCCTTCTTGTTGGGAAGTCCAATGGGATTGAGACCGGAGGGACCGCGGCCCAATGCCGGGGCTGGAAAATCATCGACGTTCTCGCGCATCTCCGCGTCGGGATAGTCGGACTTCAACGCATTGATCTCGCCGAGCTTCGTGGCGAGATTGCCGTGCAGATGCGCGGGCCCGAGGAAGAGATCCTTGAGGGCATCGAGGCGTGAATGTTCGGTGAAGTACTGCATCGAAACCAAGTGCTTTACATCGGCTTGGAACGACTCCCGGATAACGCGGCCACCCTTCTTATAGGGGCTGTAGATGAGCGTGGTGATCAGGCGGTTCCGGCCATGGAAATAGGCTTGCCATCCGACCAGGTCGTCCTTGTCGATCCAGGAGACATGCCAGACGGCCGCGCCGGGCAAGGAAACCGTGGCAAAACCGGCTTCACGGGCGCGAAGTCCGTATTCGGCGTCGTCCCACTTGATAAAGACGGGAAGCGACAGCCCGATCTCGCGGATGATTTCCGTCGGGATCATGCACAGCCACCAGCCGTTGTAGTCGACGTCGACGCGCCGGTGCAGCCACGGCGTCTGCCGAAGGTTCGCAACGCTGAAGTCGTGCCTCATCTCCATGTCCGCATGGGGCATGGCCGGCACGAATCGATAGGGGTCCACCACTTCACCAAAGGTGTGGAGAACGCTGCGGCTGTAGAGGTCGAACATGTGGCCGCCGACGATAGTCGGCTTCCGGCAATGGTCCGAGAACGTCAGCAGGCGCGCGATACTCTCCGGTTCGATCACGACGTCGTCGTCCAACAGGAGCGCGTAGTCGCTGCCGTTCTCCACGGCCTCGTACATGCCGCGGGAGAAGCCACCCGAGCCGCCGAGATTGGCTTGGTTGATGATCCGCAGCTTGTCACCGAGGGCGGACTTCACTTCGGCAAAGCCTGGCTGCTCGGCAACCTTTTGGGTTCCTTGGTCCACGATGAGGATTTCCTGGACGTGTTCCAGCACCTCGGGATGCTCCGAGAGGATCCTGGCGTTGTTCAGGCAGAAGTCCGGCTTGTTCATGGTGGTGATCTCGAGGGTCACCTTGCCGGGGTTGCCCTCGCGCTCCGCGCCTTGCCATTCCGCTGAATCGAGCGTCAGTTCCTCACGGCTGGAGGCCAGATCGAACCAGTACCACCCGCCGTCGCCGAAGGGCTTGAGGGAGAGTTCGAATTCGGTGACAGCGGCGCCCTCGACCCTCGCACCATCAACACGCTGGAGAGTGCCCCGCGCGTTCGACTTGTAGACCGTGACTGTACCGTGGCCCGTTGTACGGACAACAAGGCGGACCATTTGAAGGTCCGTCCAGCGGCGCCAGTAGCTCGCGGGAAACGCGTTGAAGTACGTTCCGAAGGAAAGCTGCTCTCCCGCGCGGAGCCTTACGGAACTCCTGGAGAGGACGTCTTCAAAATGGACCTCTTCGCCGCCCGAACTGACGAAGTGAAGTTTCTCCTCGGTCGACTTGGGGTTCCTGGCGAATTCGTCGTTCTCGCGGAGGCGGATACCGTTCGCTGGTCCGGCGTCGACGTACAACGCTGTGGTGTCCAGCTGGTCATCAGCGGGCAGGATAACCCGCTGCAATACTTGCATCTTGATTTCGCTGCTCACGCGTCTACTCCTCCACTTTCAATTGCCGCGCCGCTTTCGAAGTGCGGACGAATCCTGTTTTCAAACATCGACAGCGCCGAACCGATGGCCATGTGCATATCGAGGTACTTGTAGGTGCCAAGACGCCCGCCGAAGAGTACATTCTCTTCCGCCGCCGCCAAATCCCGGTACTTGAGCAGCTTCTCCCTGTCGAGTGCCGTGTTGACCGGGTAGTACGGTTCGTCGCCCTTTTCCGCGAATCGAGAGAACTCACGCATGATCACGGTCTTCTCCGTCTGGTATTCGCGCTCGGGGTGGAAATGCCGCGGCTCGATGATCCTGGTGAACGGGACGTCGTCGTCGTTGTAGTTCACAACGGAGGTCCCCTGGAAGTCGCCCATGTCCAGGACTTCCTCTTCGAAATCGATGGTGCGCCAGGACAGGTCTCCGGCGACGAAGTCGAAGTAGCGGTCCACCGGGCCCGTGTAGACGACGGGAATCTTGCCGACAACCTTGTCCTTCGAATACTCATGGGAGTTGTCGAAGAAGTCCGTGTTCAGCCGCACTTCGATGTTCGGATGCTCGGCCATCTTCTCGACCCACGCGGTGTATCCGTTGGTCGGAAGGCCCTCGTACTTGTCGTTGAAGTAGCGGTTGTCGTAGTTGTAGCGGACGGGAAGCCGGGAAATGATCCCTGCCGGCAGGTCCTTGGGGTCCGTCTGCCACTGCTTGCCGGTGTAGTGCTTGATGAAGGCCTCGTAGAGTGGACGGCCGATCAGCTGGATGCCCTTGTCGTTGAGGTTCTGCGGATCGGTTCCCGCAAGTTCGCCAGCCTGCTCCTGAATGAGTGCCCGCGCCTCGCCGGGCTTCAGGTTGGCCCTGAAGAACTGGTTGATCGTTGCCAGGTTGATGGGCAGGGAGTAGACCTCGCCCTTGTGGACGCCGTACACCTTGTGCACGTAATTGGTGAAGGTAGTGAACCGGTTGACGTATTCCCAAACCCGTTCATTCGAGGTGTGGAACAGATGCGCACCATACCGGTGCACCTCGATGCCCGTTTGCTCTTCCATTTCGCTGTATGCGTTGCCTCCGACGTGGTGCCGGCGGTCGATGACAACAACCTTCAAGCCCAGCTCGGTGGCTGCCTGTTCTGCGATTGTCAGGCCAAAAAAGCCCGACCCGACAATGACGAGGTCAGCGGTCACAAAATCTCCTGGTTCGAATATGGGCAGCCCAATGGTGTGCATTGGCTGCAGGTCAAGCCTACCCGAGATGGCGCGCCCGGTTTTCGAGCCGGCCCCTCCCCGGGCGAACGAGTGCCACGTTTTCCACATAGGCCAACTGCCCAAGAACACCCGGTGCTCAGCACAAATATCGTGGGAGAACAGCAGACGCGCGAACCGAAGGAGCGGACACAATGACATTCCATTGCACCCTTGTCCGGGCCCCGGGGGCGTTACGGCAAAGTGAGCCCATCGAACTGACCATGGCCGCGGGAAACGGCACACCCGGCGCCGTCGTCGAGGCCGCAGTCGCGGCTGAGTTCGGAACCGGAAAACTCGCGGTCGATGGACTGCCCCTCGGCGGCCTCACCGTTGGTTCGGCGCCGCTCATCTCGGGAGCTGTGTTGGTGGACGGGGCCGGTCAGGAGGCGCGGGACACCCGTGACGGCAATCGGAGTCCGGCAGCGTTGTCCTTGCTGGTGCATGCCGGACCAGCCGCGGGCCTGGTCATACCGTTGGAACGGGGCGCTTACACGATTGGCCGGAGCAACGCTGATATCTGCCTCCCGGATCCCGATGTTTCCCGGGTTCACGCCGTCCTCACGATCTCCGAAACAGCCGTCACCATAAGCGACACGGGGAGCGCGAACGGAACAGTGGTGGATGGACGCAAAGTCCGCTCCGCCCACCTCTCAACCGCTTCCAGGATTCGATGTGGTGGCTCGGTCATGTCAATAGTCTTCGGCGACGATGAGCACGGAGCGGAGTCGCTGGGGACCGCAGGCCTGGGCGTCGCCGAGCCGATCCTGGTTCCCCGGCGCCATGATGCCGGCAACCGAACGCAACTTCTCCTCACGGCCGGGCTCCCAGTCCTGCTGGGAGTCGGAATGGCACTTGCCACCGGCATGTGGATGTTCCTCGGATTCACCGCAATTTCGGCCATTGCGATTCTTGTCCCGGCAATTTCGGGAAAACGCGAGCGCCGCCTTCTGGCTGCCGCGATCGCGGCGGCCGTCGAACAGGATCGGGCCAGACGACGGCGGTGTTCACCATCCGCCGCTGAGCTCGCCTTTGCCGTCAGCTCAGCAGCCTGCCTCCCCACGGAACACGGACGAAGGCAGTTGACACCGCCAAGAACCAGCACAACGCAAGGAACCGGCACGGTTAAGGGAGCCCGTACGAAGCAAGCCTCGGGCGCAACGCAAGGAACGGCGGGCTGCCGCGATGTCTGGCTCCGGCTCGGCACCAGTCCGCAGAATGCCCGCGTTGCGCTCGATCCCGCGGACCCGGGCTTTCAGCCACCGCATTTAGGCCCGGTTCCGGTAGTTCTGGATCCCTCCCTGCAAACCGTTTCCCTCTCGGGACCCGAAGCCAAGGTGCAAGGAATGTTCAGATTCCTACTCATGCAACTGGCCGCCTTTCCGGGCGCAAGCAACGTCCCCGTCCTCATACACGGAGCGATGACCCACTTGCCGTCAAGTGCCCGGTTCCTCCCCCGCGTCACCTTGACCACGGACTCCTCTTCAGCCGCAACTGTTCTTTCCGCGCCCACGGACAGACCGGGAGCACTGTTTCTGGTGGGGCCGGAACGTGATCCCACCCTCGGCGCACTCCGGGCGGCGGCGATCGAGTCCGGATGGAGAGTCTTCCAACGTTCCGCAGGCGGGGACGAAAGCAGTTGCGCGGTCGAACTGTGGAGCAATGGCGCAATCCTCCGCTCGTGTCTATCGGAAACGGAATTTGACCCTGACCTTGTACCGCACCTTGTCTTCGACCGCTACTGTCGGTCATTGGCGAGATTGCCCGGCTCGGCGGCAGAAGGGGCGCCGCTTGTCCCCTCTTGTTGCCAACTTGCCGAATTGCTTCCGCCAGAGCCTTCAAGCATCGCGGACCGCTGGAGCGCTTCTTCAGTACGCGGAGGGCTGTCTGCGGTCATCGGGCAAGGAACCGACGGACCCCGGTCGTTGGACCTGGTTTCAGACGGCCCGCATCTCCTCGTTGCTGGAACTACGGGATCGGGAAAGTCAGAGCTTCTGCGCACGATAGTGTCCGCAATCTCGCTGGCCCACAGCCCGGACAGGGTCAACTTCCTGTTTGTTGATTTCAAGGGAGGTTCGGGCCTCGGGCCGTTGCTCGACCTTCCGCAATGCGTCGGAATGCTGACGGACCTCAGCGAACACGAGCTCGAACGTACCCTCTCCTCCCTCCGGGCCGAGGTTCGGATGCGGGAAGCGACCCTTTCGAAGGCCGGGGTCCCTGATTTGCCAGCATATTGGGCCAAAGCCGGCGGAACCGGGGGCGGGGGCGAGTCGGGACGAAGGAGCCGGTTTCCAATACTGCCCCGTCTTGTACTTGTAATCGACGAATTCAGGATGCTCATTGAAGACGCCCCCGATGCCTTGGCCGAATTGATGCGGATCGCCACGGTAGGACGGTCTCTGGGCATTCACTTGATCATGGCTACACAACGTCCACAGGGTGCCCTGAGTGCGGACATCCGGGCCAACGTGACTACCAGCATTGCCCTTCGCGTCCAATCAGAAATGGAATCCCGGGACATCATCAACTCACCGGCGGCGGCATCGATTCCGGTGTCTCGACCTGGCCGGGCATATATGGTTCGCGGAGGGGAGGATGCCGAGCCCTTTCAGTCGGCAACTCTTGCGGGCAGCGAAAAGGCCCCGGCGCTCACAAAGGCCGTTGCATTGCCGACAACGGGGTCGCTCCGCTTCGGCGGTTGGTCTGAAACAGCCGACGCAGCGACTCAGGGGGCGATCGCGACGCCAGCAGAAGCCGCCCGTTCCATTATTAAGGCGATCAACCAGGTTTGGGACGTCCGCGGGCGTTCAGCACCCCGGAGACCCGTTGCACATCCGCTTCCCGAATCCGTTCCGTTTCACGATTCCCCCGGCATAGCGGCAATCACGGGAAAGCGCGCGGCAAGCGGATCGCCGGCAGGGCCGACAGCCTACCTTGGCTTGGCAGACTTGCCGGCGCAACAACGAGTTGCCGGCTTGTATTGGACTCCGCTCGTCCACGGGAATCTTGGACTCGTTGGTCCTCCTGGGAGTGGAGTCGACGATACCTGTAAGGCGGCAGCGGCGCAGCTTGTTGGAAGTGCCGAGGAACTCCATCTCTATATCCTCGACGGGGACGGTTCGTACACCGACGTGGCAGCCCAGGGACGAGTGGCGTCCGTCGCCTCCTCCACCGACAGCAGGAGGGGAGTCCGCATCCTGGAGAGGCTCGCGGCTGAGATGTCGTCGCGGCAATCCCCGGGAACCGCCGGGCAGGTCCCGCTTCTGCTGGTTATCTCGAACTGGGGTTCGTGGGTCTCCGAGTTGCGCGCCGGAGCGCTGGCCTGGGCAGAAGACGTTGTTCATGCGATCGTCCGCGATGGACCAAAGGCAGGAGTGGCTGTTCTTGTCACCGGCGATCGCGAACTGACAGCGTCACGCATGTTCGCGTCAATCCCCAACCGCGCCTACTTTCCCACCGGGACAACGGAAGAAGGGCGCTTGGCGTGGCCGCGTTTCGTGGCTATGAAGCCTCTGACAGGCCGGGCGGTCGTGAGTGGCAACCTGCTTGACGTCGACACGGCAGTCGCGCAGCTCGTGGCGCCCCCTCCAGGCGTGGCCTGGCCATACGGCGTGCCCCCGGAGCCCGCACGGCGCCCATTCCGGGTGGATCCCCTGCCGCAGTTCATCCGGGCTTCGGATCTCGCTGCCCATAGCCGAACCGAAACCGCTTCCCTCTCCCGCGCTCGTGCGCAGGGGTCGGTACTCCTCGGGATTGGAGGGGACGAACACGAACCTGCTTGGATCACACTGCCGCGCCCAGGCATCCTCCTCGCCCTTGGCACTCCCGGTTCCGGCAAGTCCTCGTTGCTCACCGCGTTGGCCATGCTCAATCCAGGCCATCATTGGTGGGCGCCACCCGAAGGGACCGATCCTGATGCCTCTTGGGCTGCATTCCACCGGGATGCGCGCCGCAGGCTCGTGGGAGCAGAAGTCATCCCCCTCGTGGACGACGTCGATCGCCTCAGCAGCGAAACCGCCGTCCTCCTGGCTGAACTTCCCGGCATGGGCTTCTCAGTCGTGGCGACTGCGGGAAGCCCAGCCCTCATGCAGCGGACGCCGCTTGCTTCCCTGGCCGGAAACCACGGAACCGGACTTCTCCTTGGCAATGCGCCGCCTGCCGCTGCGGATTTCTTCGGCGTGCGCATCGCCGCCGAACAAGCGCCGCCACCGGGTCGTGCTGTCCTCATTGAGAATGGACGAACACGCTCCCTCCAGATCGCCGCTCCGGGTTAGGAAGCCGTACCAAAGCGAAAACAGCTAGAGGGCGGCGCGGGATCCGCCCGCCCGGGAAGCAAAGGCAACCACCCGCTTGTCGAACAAAAAGACGATCGCGGCCAAAGCCGGCACCACCATGGCCAGGCCGGCGAGAACCAGGCCTCCGGTCATGGTGGGAAACCCGATGGTCAGGGCGAACAGCTGGGCAACCAACGCCGGTGCCCGGGTCCAACGGTAGCCACGGAACAGGAAGTGTCCCACGGCAAACAACAATGCAGAAAAGGCCAGCAGAAGGCCCAAAGTAAATACGGCTCCCCAGAATGAGGCCACCGGAGCCCCTGTCACGAGCTCGTATATATACAGCGCCCCGGCGATCAATAGTGCGAGGGCTTCCAGCACAACCACAATCGAAATAACAACGATTCCTGCAGGACGCGGTCCTCCGCCGATTGCCCGGCCTAAGTTATCGCGGCTGGTCCCCTGGCCGTCGTCGCCGGGCGCTGCTGGGTGATGGTGGGGGTTCAGAGGGGGTCTTGACACACTGGCACACTACCGGACATAGTCGAATACCTGTGAGTAGGCCGGTATCCAATGTGATGCATCGCTCACGGTTTCAAACGCTTGAACCCCTTGTTTACATGGCGTTAACATGACACGCTTGACTCAGACGACCAAGGGGGCCCAATGGGTCCCCTTTCCTATGAAGCCTCTCGTGAATATTTTCACAAAAGGCTTAACTAGTACTCACGAATGGAGTGACTGATCAGCATGGATTGGCGTAACCGCGCAGCCTGCCTTGACAAGGACCCGGAGCTTTTCTTCCCCGTAGGCAACACCGGCCCTGCGCTTCTCCAGATCGAGGAAGCGAAGAGTGTCTGCCGTCGCTGTCCCGTCGTGGACACATGCCTTCAGTGGGCCCTTGAGTCGGGTCAGGACGCTGGCGTCTGGGGCGGAATGAGCGAGGACGAGCGACGTGCACTCAAGCGCCGCGCCGCCCGCGCCCGCCGCGCTTCCTAAGCGACTCGGCCCGCAAAACACAACGCCTGAGGCAAAGAGAACACACGAAGATGGCCCGGACTGATAAGTCCGGGCCATCTTCGCATTTCTGACCGCGGTCAGAGACAGAGCGCGTCGCCAGCGGACGGCGTCAGCTCCGGACGAGGTTCACGACGATCTCGACGGCGGTGCCGCCGCCGTCGCGCGGCCGCCACTGGATGCTGCCACCCAATTCGCTCGTGACGAGCGTCCGCACAATCTGAAGGCCTAGACCTTCCGTGTATGACCCCTCGGGCAGCCCGACACCATCATCGGCGATCGTCACCGTGAGGAGTTCATCGCCGCGCTCCCCCGTGGACCGATCGGCCATGAGCCAAACCGTTCCGGCCCGTCCTTCAAGGCCGTGCTCCACCGCATTCGTCACGAGCTCATTGATGACAAGAGCAAGGGGCGTGGCAAAGTCGCTCGGCAACTCGCCGAACAGGCCCGCGCGCTCGGTCCGGACGTGCTGCGAAGGGGACGCTACTTCTGCAGAGAGCCGGAACTGGCGTCCAATGAGTTCATCGAAATCAACGCTCTGCGTGAGGCCTTGCGAAAGTGTCTCGTGAACCAAGGCAATCGTCGCCACTCGCCGCATTGCCTGCTCCAGGCCTTGCTTCGCCTCATCGCTGACCATCCGTCGCGACTGCATGCGCAGCAAAGCCGCCACCGTCTGCAGGTTATTTTTGACGCGGTGGTGGATTTCACGAATTGTCGCGTCCTTGGTCACCAGCTCGAGCTCACGGCGTCGCAGTTCGGACACGTCGCGGCACAGCACCAAGGCTCCGAAGCGATGCTTCTCGTCACGCAACGGAATCGCGCGCAACGACAAGCTGACACCGCGGGACTCGATCTCGCTCCTCCAGGGCATCCGACCCGTGACGACCAGCGGCAATGTCTCGTCCACCATCCGCCGGTCCTTGAGGAGTCCTGCGGTTACTTCCGCAAGGGACCGTCCTTCCAAGGTTTCCACCTCGCCGAGGCGACGGAAGGCGGAGACACCGTTTGGACTCGCATACTGGACGATCCCGTCGGCGTCGAGCCTTATCAGGCCGTCACCCACGCGGGGAGCGCCACGGCGGGAACCCGTCGGTGAAGCGAAATCCGGCCAGAGTCCCAGCGTTCCCATCCGGAGCAGATCGTAGGCGCATTGCCGATAGGTGAGCTCCAGGCGGGAAGGCATCCGCGAACTGGAAAGGTCCATATGCGACGTGACGACGGCAAGGGTCCGTCCGTTCCTGACCATGGGAACCGCCTCGACGCGCAGGGCCATCTCGCTGCTCCAGCTCGTTTCGCTGGAGCGTTCGATGGAACGGCTGGACCACGCTTTGTCGACTATCGGTCGCAGATCCGAGCGGATGCCTTCCCCGACGAAGTCCGCATGAAACACCGTGTGGCTCGTCGACGGCCTCACGTGAGCAAGCGCGATGTAACCGAATTCAGGATGCGGAAACCATAGGGCCAAGTCCGCGAACGCCAGGTCGGCGACCATCTGCCAGTCGCCGACCAGGAGGTGCAGCCATTCGGCATCTCCAGGCCCGAAATCAGCGTGCTCCCTGATGGGGTCTGTAAAGATTGCCACTGCACCTCCATATAACGCCCGGGCTTGTCCCTAGCGTCGAACGATTGACCTCAAGAGCCTCAATGCTACCGACAGAGAAGCCATGTCGTCGGCCTCCAGCGCGTTGACCTCGTCGAACATGCTCTTCGCGCGGCCCAATTGCTCGGCATTGATGCCTTCCCAGGCCCGCAAACGGGCCTCGGCGTCGAGGTCGGCGTCGGTCGATTCGAGCACCGATGTCGTCATGTCCGCTACGGTCGAGTAGAGGTCGTCGCGCAGGGCTGCACGGGCAAGAGCCTGCCAGCGGTCATCGCGCGGGAGCGCGGTAATTCGCTCCAGCAATGAATCGACGTGGAAGCGGTCGAATACTGTGTAGTAGACGTGGCTGACCTCTTCCACACGGGCGTCGCGGCTGTGCGTGATCTTGGCGATGTCCAGGAGCACGAAGCTCTCGAACAGCTCGGCCCAGCGATGGGCGAGCGTGTCGGGAAGTCCCCACGAGCGCGCCTTTTCGAGCCAGCCGGTAACGCGCTCTTTGTCGCTGCCGCGCAAGTAGTCGAGCACCCGGGCCCGCATCGGATCCATCATCGGCTTGAATTCCGCGACGATCTCCGAGATCGGCTTCGAGGCGTTGCCCTGGCTCAGCAACCAGCGAACGGCACGGTCCAGGAGCCTCCGGATGTCGAGGTGGACGGTGCTCCAGTGTTCCGTGGGGAACGAGGCAGGCAGGGCATTGAGCTCCCGCACCATCGACTCGAGTTCGTAGATCTCACGGAGGGCTACGAACGCCTTGGCGACGGCGACCTCGGTAGCCGAGGTCTCCTCCATGGTGCGGAAGGCGAAGGTGATCCCGCCCAGGTTGATCATATCGTTGGCCACCACGGTGGCGATGATTTCACGGCGCAAGGGATGGGTGTCCAGTTCCGCGTCGAACCGCTCTCGGAGCTGCTTCGGGAAGTAGGAGCGGATCGTCTTACGGAACCAGGGGTCGTCCGCCAGATCACTGTCCCGCAATGCCGAGCCCAATTCGATCTTGGCGTAGGCGGCGAGCACGGACAGTTCCGGGGACGTCAGGCCCTGGCCCTGTTCCAACCGTTCGCGAAGCGTCTCGGTGGTCGGCAGCGCTTCGAGGTCCCGTTTGAGGTCGGCGGACTTCTCGAGCCAGTCCATCAGGCGCTCGTAGCTCGGGCTCCATTCGGCGACGCGAGTGCGGTCGTTGAGCAAGAGGATGTTCTGATCGATATTGTCTTCGAGCACAAGGCGCCCGACCTCGTCGGTCATGTCGGCGAGGAACGAAGTGCGCTCGGAAGCATCCAGTTTTCCTGCGGCAACCATCCGGTCGACGAAGATCTTGATGTTGACTTCATGGTCGGAGCAATCGACGCCGGCAGAGTTGTCGATTGCGTCGGTGTTGAGGATGACACCCTGCAGAGCGGCCTCGATACGTCCGCGCTGCGTCATTCCGAGGTTGCCGCCTTCGCCCACGACTTTGACGCGGAGTTCGCGCCCGTTCACGCGGATGACGTCGTTTGCCTTGTCTCCCACCTCGGCGTGGGACTCGGTGCTGGCCTTGATGTACGTTCCGATTCCGCCGTTGTAGAGGAGATCGGCCGGAGCGAGGAGGATTGCACGCAGAAGTTCAGGCGGACTCAGCTGAACCGTTCCGTCCGGCAGGCCAAGGGCACGGCGGACTTCCGGCGAGATCGGGATGACCTTGGCCTGGCGGGGGTAGACCCCGCCGCCTGCGCTGATGAGCGAGCGGTCGTAGTCGTCCCAGGAGGAGCGGGGAAGCTCGAAGAGACGCTGCCGCTCGCCGAAGGACGAAGCCGCATCCGGCGTCGGGTCCAGGAAGATGTGGCGGTGGTCGAAGGCGGCCAGCAGGCGGATGTGCTTGGAAAGCAGCATTCCGTTGCCGAACACGTCGCCGGACATGTCGCCGACGCCAACCACGGTGAATTCCTCGCTCTGGGTGTCTAGGTCCAGCTCGCTGAAGTGGCGTTTGACCGACTCCCATGCGCCGCGGGCCGTAATGGCCATGGCCTTGTGGTCGTACCCCACGGAACCACCGGAAGCGAATGCGTCCCCCAGCCAGAATCCATACTCGGCGGCCAGGCCGTTCGCGGTGTCCGAGAAGGTAGCGGTGCCCTTGTCAGCTGCCACCACCAGGTACGAATCGTCGTCATCCTGACGGACAACGTCCGACGGCGGCACAATCTTCTCGCCGTCGGCTGTGGTCACGAGGTTGTCGGTGAGGTCGAGCAGGCCGCGGATGAAGGTCTTGTAGCTTTCGATGCCCTCGGCCATCCATGCGGCACGGTCAAGTGCCGGATCCGGAAGTTGCTTCGCGAAGAATCCGCCCTTGGCACCGGTCGGCACAATCACGGCGTTCTTGACGGTCTGTGCCTTGACCAGCCCGAGGATCTCGGTCCGGAAGTCTTCACGGCGGTCCGACCACCGCAAACCGCCACGGGCCACCTTGCCGAAGCGCAAGTGCACGCCTTCAACGCGAGGCGAGTACACCCAGATCTCGTACTTTGGCCGCGGGAACGGCAGTCCGTCGATCGTGGTCGGATCCAGCTTGAAGCTGACGTACGACTTGCCTTGGAAGTAGTTCGTGCGCAGCGTCGACTCGATGAGGTTGACGAAAGTCCGCAGGACCCGGTCGGCGTCGAGCGTTGCCACCTGGTCAATTGCTTCGGCCAGTGCGGCGCGGGCGCCCTCCTGGCGGGCCGGACGCGCGGCGTCAGGCGACGACGGATCGAAGCGCGCCCCAAAGAGGTCAATAAGGCCGCGGGCAACCTCCGGGTTGGCGAGGAGGGTATCCGCTATGAACTCGAAGGAGTTGGTGTTCCCCATCTGGCGCATGTACTTCGCATAGGCGCGGAGCATGACAACCTGCCGCCAGTGGATACCTTCCCGGAGGACGAGCCGGTCGAAACTGTCGGACTCCACCGCACCGGTCACGGCGGCGCTGAAGGAGTCCGCCAAGAGCTGGCCGGTAGCCACGGGATCGACACCGGCGGGGTACTTCAGGCCAAGGTCGTAGAGGAAGAAGTCCCGGTGGTCGGCAGTCTCAATCTCGAAAGGCCGCTCATCGAGAACCTCAAGGCCAAGATTGTGGAAGTAGGGCAGGATCTGGCTCAGGCTCTTCGGTTCCAAAAGGTAGAGCTTGACGCGGGCATCCTCTTCGAGCAGTTCGCCGGCGCCGTTGGGCAGGTAGACATGCACGCCGGGGACCGCCTGGACAGCGACGGCGTCGCGGTCGGTTGTGGCGGCATACTTCTCGAAACGCTCAATGTCCTTGAGGGCGTCTTCGACTTCGTAGTCGACCCGGTAGCCGGCGGGGAACGCATCTGCCCACAGGGCGGACAACCGCTCGGCATCCAAACCGCTGGTGTTCTCGCGGAGCACCTCCGCAATTCCTTCGGCCCAGGACCGCGAAGCCCGGACAAGCCGCTTTTCGAGTTCACCGGCGTCGACATCGCGAAGCTCAGCCTCCCGCGGGAGCCGGATACGGAAGAACACCCTTGAGAGTGCGGACTCCGTGATCCGGGCCTCGTAGTCGATGCTCTCGGCTTCGAAAGTCTCGCGGAGTTCCTGTTCAATTCGCTGCCGGACGTTGGTGGTGTAGCGGTCACGGGGCAGGTAGACCAATGCCGACATGAATCGCCCATAGATGTCCGGGCGCAGGAAGAGCTTCGTACGACGCCGCTCCTGCAGACGCTGAATGCCCAAAGCCGTTGCTGCCAGGTCCTCGGTCTCTATCTGGAAGAGTTCGTCACGGGGGTAGGTCTCGAGGATACCGACAAGGTCTTTGCCAGAGTGTGAGTCCTGGGGGAAACCGGCCGAGCGGAGCACGGCGTCGACCTTTTCCCGAACGATCGGGATGTTCCTTACGGAACCGGTGTACGCGCTCGTTGCGAAGAGGCCGATGAAGCGGCGCTCACCGTTGACGTTGCCGGCAACATCGAAGCTTTTGACACCGATGTAGTCCAGGTACGCAGGGCGGTGAACGGTGGACCGCGAGTTGGCTTTGGTGATGACCAAGGCACGCTTCTCGCGCGCCTTCCGGCGTCCGGCATCGGTGAGGTGCTGGATTTGGTGCGGGTGGTCCCCCGCCCTCAAGAGTCCCAAACCGCTTGCTTCACGCAACTCGAGTACGTCTTCACCGTTCTCGGTGATGAGGTCGTATTCCCGGTAACCAAGGAACGTGAAGTTGCCGTTGTCCAACCAACGCAGCAGGTCCTGCGCTTGCCTGAGTTCCGCGATGTCTTCCGGGTGGGCCACTTTGTCCAGGGACGATGCCAGCTCGAGCGCCTTTGTGCGCATTTTGGGCCAGTCTTCGACGGCGGCCCGGACGTCGTTCAGGACGCGGTGGATTCCGTCCACGAGTTCCTTCTGGAAGTCGTCGGCCACCCTGTCAACCTCGACGGCGATCCACGACTCCATGTGGGAGACATTGTCACCTTGGGCGATCAGATGGGCGATGTTCGGCATCGCCGCGGTGTCACCGCTCGAGATGCCGATGTTCGACGGCACCCGGGCAATGTCGGACAGGTCGCCGGTGAGGTGGTCACGCGAAACCACGAAGAGCGGGTGCATGACGAGCCGGATAGCGCAGTTCTGGCGAACGAGTTCGGCGTTCACCGAGTCCACGAGAAACGGCATGTCATCCGTGACGATGTACAGAATGCTGCGGTCACCCTCATTGGCGATCCTGACGTTGGCAGTGCCCGGCTTGCGGCTCTGCCCCGCTTCCCGGTGTGCCGCCGCCCTGGAGGTCAACTGCTCGGCAGCGTACCGGCGCGCGTCCTCCTCTGCGAGATGCTCGTAGTAGTCCCCGAAGAATCCCTCCCGGACTACTGCAGGTTTAGAACGATCCTCCACGCTGGATCCTGACGACATCGACAAACGCCTCCATCACATCTCAATTGCTGCGTCCTTGCAGCCCACATGGCGAGCCTAACGCTTTAGACGACGCCTTGCTCTGGAATAAATGACAGAGGATTTGCGATTTTGCTGGACAGGTGCACATACCATATTTGCGATGGCGAGCCGCAATGGAGATTCGGGCGCAGCCTCGAAGAGGACAGAGCCGGACAACAGGGCCACGTCGCAGGCTTCAGGATCGGATGGCAGCAACGCTTCGATGCCTTGATTGGGTCCGTACCGCTCCCATGCTTCACGGAGTTCACGTTCGGGTGAGCGGCCAGCGGATGCGGCCCGGACCTTGTTCAAAACCACTCGGGGAGCCGCGTGCGGGACAGCCTGTTCGAGCTCCGCGAGGCCACGCACGAGTCGCGGAACGCCAACGGCATCGGCCGCGCCGACGGCGTAAACGGTGTCCGCCAGTTCGATACTGCGGAGGGTCGCGGCATTGCGTCGAGGGGCCATGGTGTCGAAGCTGAGTTCTTCGTCCGCTTCAAGGCAGAAACCTGCGTCGACTACGACGACGTCCGCGATCTCCTTGGAGAGCTCAAGCACCGAAGAGAGCGCGGCGGCCCGGAGCTCCGTCCACCGGTCCGCGCGCGTAATGCCGGTAAGAACCCGGAAGCTGGTGGTTTTGGCGAAGACCGGCGCGGCGATCCGCTTGAGCGATTCGGTATCCAGCAATCCTTGGTCCGCCAGTCGACAAGACTGCGCCAGTCCGGCGGATTCGTCCAGCAAGCCCAGCGAAGCCGCGACGCTGGCCCCGTAGCTGTCTGCATCGAGGAGGATCACTGACTTGCCTTCCGCCGCCAACTCTGCAGCAATGTTGACCGCCACAAGAGTCCTGCCAGGCGCCCCGGTAGGCCCCCAGACCGCGATGATCCGGCCAGCCCCGGCCGGCACGTGTTCCGGTTCTTCCGGCGCATCGGTGGGACGGAGTTCTGCCGCAGTATCCGCAAACCCGGAATCCCGAGGCTCCGCGCGTCGTCTTCCTTGTCCGGGCGACTGGCCTACGGCATCGGAGATCCTCGACGCCAGCGTTGCCGAATCGACATCGAGCGACGCCGTCACGACGCCGATGCTGCGCAGGCGACCCTCCTCTCCCGGATCGTCGCTCAGGGCGACGATGGAGACTCCGACAGCCGCCAGCCGGTCGACCAGCGACGCCGTCAATTCCCCAGCGCCTTCGGCGATGACTGCGGCGCGGGCGAGACCGCTTTGGCATGCGGCCAGGAGTTCGGCGAGTTCACCACACCGACGCACCACCGTCACCGGCCCGTGGAGCCGTTCGAGTCCGCCGACCAAATCTTCCCGGGATTGCCCGACTGTGACAACCGGGATACTCACTTGCCGGCACCGCCCGGATTCCACACCACGGCAATCTTCGCTTTGTTTGCCTGCGCACCAAGAAGGTTCGGCATCTGCTCATCGGTCACCAGGACCAGAACCACCTTCTCCTTGGACGCTCCAAGGGTGGAGGCACCCTCCGTGACCTGGGCGATCTCCGCCCCGGGCAACAGCAACTGCGGCGTGCCGAAACCGTTGCGCACATCGGGGTGGGCCACCCAGACGTCGACGCGGGATCCTGCCACAGCCTGGGAAGGCAGCGATTCCTGGATCGCGATCGCCACCGGCTTGCGGTCCAAGGAGTCGGCGGCGCCCAGGCTTTCCTGCGGGACGAGTTGGTTCTTGGCAATTCGCTGGATGGCAACTCTTCCCTCCGGCAGACCGCCAGCCAGAGTGACATAGCTGGACTCAACGTCGTCGAGCCGGACCTTGACAACCGCAAGATCGTCCTTGCTGACTTTCTGGCCCACGGCAATCGACTCGCGCGCCGCATAGACCTGAATGGTGCGGTCCGCGGTTCCAACGAGGGCGATGACGCCGGCCAGCGATGCCAAGACCAGGAGAATCCCCACCAAAAGCCGCGGATCCCTCCATGACGGTTTCCTGAGCCGCGCTGCAGCGGCCGCGGTAGTTACACCCATCCTGCTCCCCCGTTTGTTTTGTTAGTCGGCGTCGACCTTCAGTGGCCTTTATTCTGACCGCATCTGGGTCCCTTCCGAAAGCCACATGCCTCAAATTACGTCAACCTGTAGATAACCGCGGCAAGTGGATCGAACAGTGGCAAAATGGATGCATGCCCCGATTCCTCACCCTCGCTGATGTCGCCGAACAACTTCAGATCAACTCGCCGCAGGCATACGCTCTGGTGCGAAGCGGTGAGCTCAAGGCCATCCAAGTGGGCGGCAGGGGCCAGTGGCGCGTCGAAGAAAAGATGCTGGAGCAGTACATCGAGGAACGCTACGCCGAGGCCAGCAGGATCATCCAAGAAGCCAAATCCAAGTCGTCCTGATCTCCGTCCAGCGCCCCAGGACAACGACGGCGGGGAGCCGGCCGGGCTAGAAGTCCTGGCCCCGCAATGAACGCAGCGCGGCAAGTGACTGGAACGGAATTGTTGCCACAGATACGACGTTCCCGGACCGGCGGACCTCGCCCGGCAACATCACCGCGAGATCAAAGTGGTCCTTGCCCACGCGGTCAATGACGCCCCGCATCGTCCGCTCCTCCTGCGCCAACTCAAGCAGATGAACCGCCAGTTCCGCCCTGTCACGGGCCAGCATTCGCAGTGCGCTGGCCAGGCCAAGCCGCTGTGATGCCTTCGATTGGCCAGCCCGGACCTGCCGGCCCAGGCCCTGATACGCCAAAGCCGCTGCGACGGGGACCAACCACTGGTGGCGACCTTCGTCCAAAACCACCGATTCGCTCCCGACATGACTAAGCGTCCCTGACACCTGCGTTCCGGATCGGAGCTTCACATCAATCTTCCGGCCGATCGCGCCACGCAGCCTGTCGGAGACGTCGATTCCGGCGATCTCCACACGTGCCCGCTCTGAAATTTCCGATTCAAGTCCCAGCAATCGCTCAGAGGCCAACTGTGCCTCCATGTCTTCAAACAGAGCATCCCAACGCATTGCGTCAGCGTAAGCGGGCATCCCTCGACGGTCAATCTTTCTTCATCGACAATCCATTCCTAGACAAATGCCACTCGTTGTGACCAAAATAATTCAAACATCATTAAATAGCATCAAATTGCACATACTTGCATCAACTGGGTAAGGGGAACCCATGGAACAGACGAACAGGCCCGTTCGGAACGATGTTGCAATGGCGGTGACCATCCTGGTGCTCGCCCTTTTGCTCGCTGTCACTGGACTGATCTTGGTTGACCGATGGAACTCCGCGGCAGGACGACTCCAGACACCCATGTTCGAAGACCTCCTGGGATTTGTCGCAACTGCCTCCGGTCTGGGGATCGGCGCCTGGTGGATCGCCACGTTCATCCTGGCAATGGCCGCCGCGCTCCTCCAGCAAATGGGAAAGAACCGCTGCGCGAGCGCCACTGCCAAACTCAGCCCTGCGTTCATGCGCAGACTGGCCGTTGCAATTCTGGGCCTGAATCT
Organism: Arthrobacter sp. S2(2024); assembly: GCF_036662515.1. Lineage (NCBI taxonomy): Bacteria > Bacillati > Actinomycetota > Actinomycetes > Micrococcales > Micrococcaceae > Arthrobacter > Arthrobacter sp. S2(2024). The sequence continues at coordinate 270,421 of NZ_JAYKZI010000002.1, forward strand.
CGCGGGAATCCCCGTGGCGAATGCGGCACCGGCACAGTTTGAACCAGCGTGGAGCCCGGCGAACGGCTCAAACTCGTCGAGCGGCATCTCTGCCCAATGGAAACCCTCCCCTAGTCCTTCTCCCCATCGCCCGGCCATTCCCTCGTTTGAGTCCGGCTCGTTGGAGATCAACCCGCATTGGCAACCCCGCGCACCTGCCACTGCGCCCGGGCTCCTGGGTAACGGGCCGCAGCGTGGCGCCGAACAGCCTGCTTCGCCAAATCAACGCGAAGTGGTGGTGAAACAGGGCGATTCACTGTGGTCGATTGCCGCCCGGCAGCTGGGCCCCATGGCCAGCGACGTCGACATTGCCCACCACTGGCCGAGGTGGTACTCCACCAACCGGCATGTCATTGGAGACGACCCTGGGCTCCTCCTACCGGGTCAGGTCCTCCAACCACCGCCGAACCAGTGACCCAGCCCAACCACCACCAACCAGCGATCCGTAACCGAGGAAGTCCATGAGCGCATCACCAGCCGTCCGCAGCGTGCCGAATGAAGTCCTTCAGGCGGCTTCGCCACCCATTGCCTCCCGTTCGATCATGGCTTCCCCTCGTGCGAAAGCCCGAACGGACGGGCCGTCGGGCGGGGGGCCATCTCCTGCCCGCAAAGCGGCCCAGATCCGCAGTCTCGACGGCGAAATCCGCGCACTGGCCCGCAGCATCGCCCAAGCCGCGCTCGAGGTCCTTGCAGGCACCCGGCCGGCGCAACAGCTCTCACGGACCCTGGATCCCGGATGCCTCAGCGCCCTTCAACACCGTGCCGCATTGACGCGAGCCCATGCTGCCAACGCCCCGGGTGGGCAGTCGCGCCTTCACCGAAGTCCAATGGTCCGTTCCGTGCGTGTCTGCGCGGTGAACGACGGAGTGTACGAGGCCAGCTTGGTTGTCTCGGAAGAACTCCGCTCCCGCGCCGTAGCCATGAGGCTTGAAGGGATCAACGGCGCATGGCGGGTTACCGCCCTCGAAATCGGCTGACGGCCCGGTTCAAAGCACGCGAAAACGGAGAGGGACCAGAACGCGCGTTCTGGTCCCTCTCCGTTTTCGCGTGCTTTGAACCGGGCCGTCAGCCGATTTCGAGGGCGGTAACCCGCCATGCGCCGTTGATCCCTTCAAGCCTCATGGCTACGGCGCGGGAGCGGAGTTCTTCCGAGACAACCAAGCTGGCCTCGTACACTCNTCCCTCTCCGTTTTCGCTGCAGGCATCGGCTTATTGGAAACGTCCGGAGGCTGCGGGCGTCAGCTACATGCGTCAGGCAGTCGCAGTGTCAGCGGCGCTTCTTCCTGTTGGATCCGCGTTGCTTGTCATCAGCGGCAGCCTTGGCGGGGTTGCCTGAGCGGCCCGAGGCCCTCCCCTCGACGCGGGTCTGGCTCGCGCCGTCTTCACCAGGCGCCGTGTACTGCAGCTGAACAGGCTTTTCCGGGGCTTCGAGGCCGGCCGCGCGGATCTGCGGATCGTGATGTTCCACGTGACCGCCTTCAGGGCTGCCATCCACTACCACCACGTCTTCGGCGGGCGTTACTTCCACTTCCAGGTTGTAGAGGAAGCCCACGCTCTCTTCGCGGATGGCTTCCATCATGCTCTGGAACATCGTGAATCCTTCACGCTGGTACTCGACCAGGGGATCCCTTTGGGCCATCGCGCGCAGGCCAATGCCTTCTTTGAGGTAGTCCATCTCATAGAGGTGTTCCTGCCACTTGCGGCCAAGGACCGAGAGGACAACCCTGCGCTCAAGCTCGCGCATGTTCTCGGCGCCAATGGCTTCTTCCCGCTCCTTGTAAACGAGCTGGGCGTCCGAAAGGATCTCGTTTTTAAGGAATTCAACGGACACCCGCGCCTTCCCGCCGGCTTCGTCGATGATGTCCTGGGCCGTAACAGTTACCGGGTACAGGGTCTTGAGGTTGGTCCACAGCTGGTGGAAGTCCCAGTCATCGCCGGTTCCCTCTGCCGTCGCGGCATCGATCAAGGCATTGATGGTGTCTTCCAGGAAGAACTGGACCTTTTCGTGCAGGTCGTCGCCTTCAAGGATCCTCCGGCGGTCGCCATAGATGGCTTCACGCTGGCGGTTCAGGACGTCGTCGTACTTGAGGACGTTCTTGCGCTGCTCGGCGTTCCGCCCTTCAACCTGGCCCTGGGCCGAAGCGATCGCGCGGGACACGAGCTTGGATTCGAGTGCAACATCGTCCGGTACCGAGCTGTTCATGAGGCGCTCGGCAGCGCCGGAGTTGAAGAGCCTCATGAGGTCATCGGTCAGCGAGAGGTAGAAGCGGGACTCCCCCGGGTCGCCCTGGCGGCCCGAGCGGCCACGCAGCTGGTTGTCGATTCGACGGGATTCGTGGCGTTCCGTGCCCAGCACATACAACCCGCCAAGTTCAAGCACTTCCTCATGCTCGTCCTTGACTGCCTGCTTGGCCGCTTCGAGCGCTTCGGGCCATGCGGCCTCGTACTCCTCGGAGTTTTCCTCAGGGTCCAGGCCCCGCTTTGCCAGTTCGGCGATGGCCGTGAACTCGGCGTTTCCGCCCAGCATGATGTCAGTACCGCGGCCAGCCATGTTGGTGGCGACCGTGACGGCGCCCTTGCGTCCCGCTTGCGCGACAATCGCGGCCTCGCGTGCGTGGTTCTTTGCGTTCAGGACCTCGTGCCGGATGCCCTCTTTGGCCAGCAGCTTGGCAAGGTATTCGCTCTTCTCAACGCTGGTAGTGCCGACGAGCACGGGTTGGCCCTTCTCGTGCCGTTCCGCGATGTCCTTCACGACGGCTTCGAACTTCACGATTTCGTTCTTGTACACGAGGTCCGACTGGTCGATGCGCTGCATGTCCCGGTTGGTGGGAATGGGTACCACGCCAAGCTTGTAGGTGCTCATGAACTCGGCGGCTTCGGTTTCAGCCGTGCCGGTCATGCCCGAGAGCTTGGAGTACATGCGGAAGTAGTTCTGCAAGGTCACAGTGGCGAGAGTCTGGTTCTCAGCCTTGATCTCGACGTTTTCCTTGGCCTCGATCGCCTGGTGCATGCCTTCGTTGTAACGCCGTCCGGCGAGGATACGGCCGGTGTGTTCGTCAACAATGAGGACTTCGCCGTCGAGGATGACGTAGTCCTTGTCCCGCTTAAAGAGCTCTTTGGCTTTGATGGCGTTGTTCAGGAAGCCGATAAGCGGGGTGTTGGCGGATTCGTACAGGTTCTGGATGCCGAGGTAGTCTTCGACCTTCTCGATGCCGGCTTCGAGAACACCGACCGTCCGCTTCTTTTCGTCGACCTCGTAGTCGACTTCAGCCTGGAGGCGCTGCACGACCTTGGCGAATTCGCTGTACCAGCGGTTGGTGTCACCCTGGGCAGGACCGGAAATAATGAGCGGAGTACGGGCTTCGTCGATGAGGATGGAGTCCACTTCGTCGACAATCGCGTAGTTGTGGCCGCGCTGCACAAGCTCGGATTTGTCCCACGCCATGTTGTCGCGCAAGTAGTCGAAGCCGAATTCGTTGTTGGTGCCGTAGGTGATGTCTGCCGCGTACATCTGACGGCGCACTTCGGGATCCTGGTTCGACAGGATGCAACCGCTGCTGAGGCCAAGGAAGCGATAGACACGGCCCATGAGTTCGGACTGGTATTCGGCGAGGTAGTCGTTGACTGTAACGACGTGCACGCCCTTGCCTGTCAGGGCATTGAGGAAGGCCGGAGCGGTGGCCACAAGGGTCTTTCCTTCACCGGTCTTCATTTCGGCGATATTGCCCAGGTGGAGGGCGGCCCCACCCATGAGCTGGACATCGAAGTGGCGCATCCCCAAGGTGCGGGAGGAAGCTTCACGCACCGCTGCGAAAGCCTCCGGCAAGAGATCGTCCAGCTTCTCGCCGTCCTCGTGGCGGGCGCGCAGCCTGTCCGTCTCCTCGCGCAATTCGGCATCGGAGAAGGTCTTGAAGGAGTCTTCGAGGGCGTTGATGGAATCGGCGTAGGTCCGCAGTTGCCTCAGGGTTTTTTTGTCACCCGTGCGGAGAAGTTTTTCGATAAGTGATGCCACGTAAAGTTGCTCCCAGTCTCAAGCTGCCGAATTCTGGCGGTTTCAGTCTACGGGAGAGACCAACGCCACGCGGCCCCGTTTCCCTGAGAGCGGAGCGCAAGGCGCCCGCAGGCCACCGCCGGAGACCCATGACCTCAGCCGCGGGCCACTGCCGAGGCAAGCGGCGACGAGAGATCGCCCATCGGTGACACGACGACGTCGTCGAGCCCCAACCACTGCGCCATAAGCCGCAGCTCGGCGGCAAGCTCGACTGCGGTGTCCGCCGGAGCGTCCGGCTCGCCGTGGGCGGCACGCACCAGAAGCTGCTTGGCTGCGCGGTCGGCCTTGAGGTCTACGCGCGCGACCACTGCGTCCCGAAGGAGGAAGGGCAGCACGTAATACCCGAACTTGCGTTTCTCCGCAGGCGTGTAGATCTCGATCCGGTAATGGAAGCCGAACAACTCCTCGAGCCTTCTACGCTCAAAGACCAGTGAATCAAACGGGCTGAGCAAGGCACGGCCCGTGGCGGCCCTGGGAAGACGGGCCTCCGCGTGCCGGTACAAGGCCCGGTCCCAACCACGCACCGTGACGGGCTCCAGGCGGCCGGCGGCAACGAGCCTGTCGATCGATGCTGCAGCTGCCTTCACCGGAGTCCGGAAGTAATCGGCGAAGCAGCGGATTGATCCGATTCCATGGGCCTGGGCTGCCGCGTCGATCAGTCGGTCCATTGCCGCCGTCGACAGCTCGGAGCCGCCGTCCGGGAGGGCTCCTGCTCGGGGGATGACCGCAGGCAATCCCGGTGGCAGGACCCGCGATGTCAGCGTGTACCGGCGTTCGAACTGCTCCGTCCTCGACGCGGCCGTCACGAGCCCCTCTTCAAACAAGTGCTCCAAAACCCTCTTGACCAGGTTCCAGTTCCACCCCCAGTTATCGTGCTGCCGGTCTTCCTGGTGCCCTAGGTGGGCCGTCAATTGTGCGGCAGTCATGGGGCGCCCGGTCGCGAGCGTATCGAGGATCCGGTTGGCCATGTCCTCCCGGAGTCCATGTTCCAAGTGGGCTGCGCCCACCCATGCGCGGTTTTGCCAGAGCAGCAGATCCTGGAAGTGTTCCGGGCGGATGAAGCTCGCCTCGTGCGCCCAGTATTCCATCATGCGCCGCGGACTTCGCCCGGCCATCGCATGAAGGATGCTCCGGTCGTAGTTGCCAAGCCTTGAGAAGAAAGGAAGGTAGTGGCTGCGCGAGAGGACATTGACGGAGTCGATCTGCACCACGTGGAGGCGGGCAAAGGTGCGGCCCACCGCCCGCGAAGTCACGGGGCCGGTGGGCCGTTCCTTGTCCAGTCCTTGGGCTGCCAATGCAATCCGCCGTGCCTGCAACAGGCTCAGCGAAGCGGCCATGCCAGTCCTTTCATGGGAATTACGAATGCAAGCTAGGCTGTGGCGGCTTGGTCATTCGAACGGTAAGCGTGGATCTTTTCCTCCACGGGTTCGTCTCCTGGTTCGCATGTGGAGTCCAGAGTGATTACTCCATATGTCCAGCCACGGCGGCGGTAGACGACCGACGGCGTGTTGGTTTCCTTGTCCACGAACAGGTAGAAATTGTGGCCCACCAATTCCATGTTGTCCACCGCGTCATCAAGGGTGAGCGAAGCGGCGGGGAAAACCTTGCGACGAATCAGGACCGGGGAATCACCGGCCGGAATGTCGTTGTCGACGTCGTAGGGCGAGGTCTCCACCGGTGGCGTCGTTGGCTCCTGGTGGTTGCTTGCCTCTACGTAAATGGGTTCGCTCGCGCTGGCCGGCTCGAGCGTCGCAGTAGCCTCACGGACGGCTTTGGGGGTGTGGCGGCCGTGGTGGACCTTCTTGCGGTCCTTGGCCCTGCGGAGCCTCTCCAGCAGCTTGCTATAGGCGAGATCAAAGGCGGCAAACTTGTCAGCGGCGCTCGCTTCGGCCCGGATCACAGGGCCCCGGCCCAGAACTGTCACTTCGACCGTGAGCTGGCCCGGTGTCTGGCGCGGGTTGGTTTCCTTTGAAACCTTCGCGTCGACCCTCTGGACCTTGTCCCCAAGCGATTCAATCTTTGATATCTTCTCGCCGGCATACTCGCGGAAGCGATCCGAAACGGTCAGATTACGGCCGCTGATCATGAACTCCATGGTGCCCTCCAAACAACTCAGGTGACACGATAAGGGCGCTTCTAGGGGCTGATCTGACGGACAGTCGAGCCCCTTTCCGAGCCGCTATCGACAGGTACATCTGTTCTTGGTACCCATAACCGACGTTAGTTCATCGCCACTGGTAATTCATCCTTTCGTCACTTATTTTTTGTTTGAGTCGGCGCGGGCTGGGTGTCCAGCCCGTCCGCAGGTTGGTCGCTGCCGGCCGGCGGCCGGGTGGCGGCAAGGACCACCGCTCCACACACCACGCCTCCCGCCGACGACACGGCCCGGGCGGCTTCGGCGAGGGTCGCACCCGTAGTGAGGACGTCGTCGACGATGACGCATGCCCTGCCCTCCAATGACCTTTTGCGGGACAGGCGAACGGTCATGGAACCACGGACACGGCGCGCACGCTCTCCGCGGCCCAAGCCCTTTTGCCCGCTTCCCGGTCCGGGCGCCTTCTTCAAGGCATCCGTCATGTGCAGACCCGGCAAAGCGCCACGTTGTCCCAAGCGGCCAAGCAAGAGATGGACCGGACTGAATCCGCGGCGCCGGAAAGCCGCGTTACTGCTGGGAACAGGTATAAGGCAGACGCCTGCCGCGTCTCCAACGGCAGACCGGATGGCCTTGCCCAGTGCAGGCGCGAGCACGGAGGCGAGCCGTCCCTGGCCCAGATGCTTGAAAGAAAGCAGGGCTTGGGCCAGTTCGTCCCGGTAGTGTCCGCCCGCGATGACGGGCAGGATCACGGCCCCTTCCGCCGTGAGCAAAGCCGGTGCCTGTCCTTCGGCGCGGAACGGACGGGCGCATAGCAGCCGCAGTCGCCGTGCACAGGTGCCGCAGAGCGCCGAATCTTCGAAACCACAGCACACACATTCCACCGGGGCCAGAACAGCCAGCAGCTCGACGAAGGCCTCGCCGACGCCCTGCGCGAGCCTCGCCAATCGTGCAGGATGGACTCCCCGATGGCGTGCGTCGTGACTCGGGACCACAGTGCGGTCAGGGTCACGCACCCGGCAACGGCCCACAGTACCCATGCCCCAAGCATCCGGCTCCTCGACGGCTGACAACACTCCCCAACCGCGCTATGTGGAGAACAAGCGGCGACGTTGTCGGAACGTGGGCCCACGCCGCCAGGGTTCCCTGGCCGAGCGAAGCGAGGTTAGGGAGGCGGTGGGTGGGCCCACGCCGCCCGGGTTCCCTGGCCGAGCGAAGCGAGGTTAGGGAGGCGGTGGGGACTAGCCCGGGAAGGAGGGGTCTACCGGACCCTTGAGTTGCAATTCCCACCCATTGCCGACCCGTTGGAAGACGCCTGCGCCCGACTGTCCAAAAATCTGCTCGGGTCCGTTGCCCGCGCTGATAGTCGTCAGGTTCGGCCATGCCGGCAACAGCTGCGGCTGGCTCGATGTCAAGGACAACAGCTCGGGAACCACGTTCTCCGTTGACGAAGCTTTCATCACCGCGACCGTCGTGGAATTGACCCAGACCCCTTGATCAACAGGGGCGGAAGAGAACAAGGTTATGGGTGCAGTCAGGTCTTTGGGGGTGCCGTCAGGATTGCGGACAATTCCGGTCACCTGCACCGATGATTTCCCGTTCATCTCGGAGATCACCAGTGCGCGCGTCCCTTCGCGGGATATCCGGAAGTCCCTCACGACGCGCCCTGCCAACCAGGCCGGCGCCATCGTCACCGTGGGGACGGGCTGTCCAAGAGGAACGTTGGACGGTTTGAACGCCACCACCTCGGTGGCCCCGTTGGCTCCTGGACCTGCCGTCCAGACCCAGTCCTGCGGGCTGAAGGACGGATGGCTCAGGGTTGTCCTGGTTGTCAGTTGACGGGCGGGTAGGCCGGGAATCATCGAATACAGGCTGGTTCCGGCACTGTTGAGGAAGGCCACGGCCTGGGACGTCGGGGACTCGGCGGGAGCGCTAGGGTTCAGTCCGGCCACCGGCTGCATGTCCGGGAGGGCCGAGACCCTGTTGTTCTCGTAGCGGACGAGTTCGTTGTTACTGACGGCGATTTGGCGCGCGGGAGCATTCTTCTCAAGCACGGGCGGCAGGACCGAGCCGTTGTCCTCCACGCGGACCAGATCCTGGTCGGCACGCAACTGAACATTGACCACGTCCGGCTGGCTACGGAAAGTCAGGGTCAGCTGGTTTTGCATCCGCTGCCGGTCCTCGGCAGACGCATCCACGAGTTCCTTGGCGGAAAGGTCCACTTGGGCGGCTCCCGACACCACCGGGACCGACTCCCTGGCCAGCTTCATGCCGGAGGGAAAGGCACTGACAACCGCACCCTGGAGGTAGGGCGCAGGACCGTCGAGCAAGGCGCTGGTCATTGCCTTGACGGTGTTCTTCTTGATGAACCACCGGACGTCCGGAACCGCATAGGTGAAGGTCGGGTCGTAGAAATAGATGGGCTGGGCCGCGTAGATGACTTTGAACGTCTCTTCGGGTATCGCGGTGCCGTCGGGGACCGCCGAGATCCGCCATTCGCCGTCGACCTGTTCCAGGGTCACCGGAATTGTCTCGGTGGTTCCTTCGGGGAACTGCGTCGCAACGCCGTCGGCGTCGACCGCGTAGGCGAGGTCCAGCTGGTACTTGAATTCGTTTTCCACACCGGTCTTGACGACGGTCGCCTTCCGGAAAACGAGCGTGCGCTTGTCGGACTTCCAGCTGACGGACAGCGCCTGCGTGAGGTACTGCCTGGCCACGGCGTAGTCGCCTTCGTAACCGCTGCCTGCACCATAGAAGTCTTCGATGATGGACTCCGGAGTGGCACCGGGGTGGGGCGGCGGCGGGAAGAAAACAGGAGCGTTCGGGTTGCCCGCGCTTTCGTCCTTGCTCTTTCCCACCGGACCAGACCGTGGGATCTGGGCGCAGGAACTAAGGACCACCATGAGGACAGCAAGAACGGCGATCACGGCCCTTAACACGTACGGGCGTCGGGAGAGGTACGGGCGTCGGGAACTCAAGGTGCCGTTCCCCCTTCGGCTTGGTCGTCGTCGTCGTGTCCTGCCGGAGGCAGTACGGCGGGCAGTTCGGCGGGCAGTACGGGAGGCAGTAGTGGCGGCGCCGGCGTGTCTTCCAGCCCCGGGTCCGCGGCGGAACCGCGCTCGAGTGGCGGATCGCCGGCATCCAATACGAGCATCTGGCGCTCAGGAGCGGCGCCCGGCAAATGGATGTCTGCCGGTTCAAGCTGCAACGGTGATTTCACGATGGTGCCACCCTTCTTGAGAGGCAGCGTCAGCCGGAAGTTGGAACCGGATCCCTTGCGCCCCCAAGCTTGCAACCAACCGTTGTGGAGCTTGGTGTCCTCTGCGGCGATGGAGAGTCCCAGTCCGCTGCCACCCGTGGTCCGCGCACGCGCGGGATCGGCGCGCCAGAAACGATCAAAGACCCGCGCGGCTTCTGCCGGGGTCATCCCTATGCCGAAGTCACGCACAGAGATGGCGACTGCCTCTTGGTTGGCGGCAACGGAAACGTGGACCGGTTTCCCCTCGCCGTGTTCGACGGCGTTGAGCAGCAGGTTCCGCAGGATGCGATCGATCCTGCGGGCGTCCATCTCCACGATGATCCGCTTGTGGCGCGAGGTAAGGCGAACTTCGGAGCCATATTCGGCGGCAACGGGAGAGGCACCGTCGATGACATGGGAAACGACTTGGAAGATGTCCGTCGGCTCGGAGTCCAACACGGCGGCCCCTGCGTCGAAGCGGGAAATCTCCAGCAGATCCGAAAGCAGCGACTGGAAGCGCTCCACCTGGTTGTAAAGCAGCTCGGCGGAACGCTTGTTGATGGGGTCGAAGTCATCGCGGGCATCGAACAACACTTCGGCAGCCATCCGAACGGTCGTGAGCGGTGTCCGCAGTTCATGGGACACATCGGAAACGAACCGCTGCTGCATCTGGGACAACGTGGCCAGCTGCGTAATCTGCTCCTGCAGGCTCGCGGCCATGTGGTTGAAGGAGGCGCCCAGCCTGGCCACCTCGTCTTCGCCCTTGACCACCATCCGCTCCTGCAACTGGCCTGCGGCCAGCTTCTCGGAGACGACCGCGGCATGGCTCACCGGACTCACGACGTTCCTGGTCACGTACCAGGCAATACCGCCGATCATGAGGATGAGTGCGGCTCCGCCCGCCCACAGCACGTTCTGGATTTCGTCCAGGGTTTGTTGGGCGGTATCCAGGTCGTAGAGGAGATAGAGCTCGTAGACCGTGCCATTGAAGGTGACTTTGTTCCCGACCGCGATCCCGGGGTGGTCCTGGTTGCCGACGGGGAACTCGGTGGAAGCCCAGTACTGGTCCTTGCCCGATTCCTGCACAGACTTGCGAAGGGCCGGAGGAATGACGCGGACCGTCAACTGATCCGAGGCCCGCGATTCCACCCAGCGGTTGCGCGGCTTGGTTTGTTCGGGCATCGCTTCGAAGACGTATCTCCTCTGGATGACCGAGCCGTTGCCTTCCACCGCTTTGAGCGTGTCATAGACAAGTGTGATGACGCTTGATTGGTCGTTGGCCTGTGACCCGTCAAAGGTGTCCTGGACTTGCTTGACGTAGTAGCGGCTTTCGGACTCGGCTTGCTTCAAACGCTCCTGGAAAAGGTTGTTCGCTATTTGGTTCGAGAGATATGCGCCGACCACCGCAAACGACACCATCGACAGCACGATTGTCACCGCGACGGTCCTGAATTCGAGGGAGCGGCGCCAACGGCGCAGCAAGGCGCGCCACAAGTACCGGATTCCTGGCCGGATGTGGCGAAGTCCGGTCACCACGAGGCGGGAGACACGCAGTGCCAGGATCAGGGCGCGGCGCGTCCAAATGCGGGTGCGCTCCAGGATCCACGGGAGATTCAATGCCCGGGCGTCCGTGTGTTCCGGGACAGGATGTCCTGAAACGGGGTGTTTGACCTTGGCCTCCGGGGCCTCCTGGTCGGTGCCGGGCTCGCCGGTGGAAGACTCAGGCGCCTGCTTTATATCCGACACCACGAACCGTCAATACAACTTCGGGAGCTTCCGGGTCACGCTCGATCTTGGACCGCAGGCGCTGGACATGGACGTTGACCAGGCGGGTGTCGGCAGCGTGGCGGTAGCCCCACACCTGCTCAAGGAGCAGTTCGCGGGTGAAGACCTGCCAGGGCTTGCGCGCCAACGCGACCAACAGATCGAATTCCAGGGGTGTCAGCGAAATCCGCTCGCCGCCGCGCGTCACCAAGTGGCCCGCGACGTCGATGGTGACGTCGGCAATCCGCAGGGTCTCGGGCGCTTTCTGGTCGCCCGGACGCAACCGGGCGCGGACCCGGGCCACGAGCTCGGCTGGCTTGAAAGGCTTGGGCACGTAGTCGTCAGCACCGGATTCAAGGCCGCGGACGACGTCGGAGGTATCCGATTTGGCGGTGAGCATGACGATGGGAACGTCCGACTCCCCGCGGATCTGGCGGCACACTTCGATGCCGTCCGATCCGGGCAGCATCAGGTCAAGCAGTACCAGATCCGGTTTGGAGGAACGAAACACCTCCAGCGCTTGTCCGCCGTCCGCGCAAAAAACCGGGTCGAAGCCGTCGTTCCGCAGCACGATGCCGATCATTTCGGCCAGCGCTTCGTCGTCGTCTACTACCAGGATGCGTGCCTTCATAGTTATATATTCCCTTATGACCAAGCCTTTGTCCCGTTGAGCCCGATCACGGCATGGCGCGCTGCAGCCCGCAAGCAAATGGGCTATGAGGCGCGACGGCGGAACTATAGGCTGGTGCGAACGGCCCCTTTCGGGGTCCGTGCATTGCCGCGGACGCATCTTTTGGGGAGGAAAACGTGTCACAACCCGATCCGGGTTACCGGCCTGAACAGGGACCGCGGCCACCGTGGGGCGCCCAGCCACAATGGGGTGCGCCGCAACCGGGCGCCCAGCCACAATGGGGCGCGCCGCAACCGGGCGCCCAGCCACAATGGGGCACCCCACCGCAATGGGGCGTGCCGCAGTATCCGGGGCAATCGTGGGGCCCGCCGGTCGATCCGCGCTGGCCGGCAGGCGGTCCGCCGCCGTACGGCCAGCCCCGCTATGTGGCTCCCCCGAAACCCGGAATCGTGCCCCTCCGGCCGCTCTTCTTCGGTGAAATCATGGACGGTGCCTTCCAGACCGTCCGCCGGAACGCCAAAACCATGTTCGGCTCCGCCCTCATTGTCCAGGCCGTTGCCGGCGCATTGAACGAGGTGGCCGCGCTGGGCATGCTCGGGATGGTCGAACCTCCCGTAGGAGGATTCACGAGCCAGGACGAGGCGATGCGGTATCTTGGCCCGGCCGTTGGCGCCACTGCCGGGATCATGGGAATTTCCTTGCTCACTATGGTGCTCACAGCCGTCCTTCAAGGGGTCATGGCCATTCCCGTCGCCAGGTCCGCGTTGAACCGGCCCACGGGGTTCAAGCAAATGTGGTCCTTGGCCCGCTCGCGCATCTGGCCCTTGGTAGGACTTGCCGCCCTCCTCCTTGCTGGATCGTTGTTGTTCTTCCTGGTCCTGTTCTTGCTGGCCGTCCTCGTCCTGGCCGGATTGGGTCCGGCCGGGGTGCTCTTGCTTTTCCCGTTGGTCTTCGGCGCGGCCGTCGTATTTTTCTGGATCTATACGAAACTGTTGGTGGCCCCGGCCGCCATCACCGTAGAAGAACTCGGCGTCTTCGCCGGTCTTCGGCGCTCGTGGACGCTGACGCGCCGGAATTGGTGGCGGATCTTCGGAATCACGCTGCTGGTGGCCTTCATGGTATTTATCATCGGGTCGGTCATCCAGATTCCCCTGGGCTTGGCTTCCGGTGGAATAAACTCCGTGTTCGCCCCCCATGCCGGCGCCGCACAAGTGACCACGACGGCGATTGTCCTCGCCGTGGCCTCGCTGGTCGTAGGGGTCCTCGTAAGCGCAGTTGGCTTCGCTTTCCAAACCTCCGTAGCAGCCCTGATCTACATGGACCTGAGGATGCGACGCGACGGGCTGGACGTGGAACTCCTGCGGCTTCTGGAGACCGGGGAAGATCCCGACGGCGTTCCCGGCCGGCGCAGGGCACGTCAAGTCGGTGCGCATCCATGGCCGCCGAACACCGCCCAGGGTACCCCACAAGGATGATCCCGGTCTCCGCGTCCCTTGCTCTTCTTCTCCCTGCCATCGAGCCTCCCGTTGATCCGGACCGCGGCGAGGCCCAGCGGTGGGCGACCGAAGAACTGTCCAGGCAGCAGTACGCATCGGCCAAGCCAAGTTGGATCGGCGAGGTATGGAATCAGTTCGTCGACTGGCTCCGTTCCTTGAACGGCGATTCCATGGGTGGGGCAAATATCGGCGTGCCGCTGATCGGCGTCCTGGCCGTGGTCCTCATTGTGGTTGCCGTGATGGTCGTCAGGCCGAGGCTCAACGCGCGGAAGAAGGCGTCGGCGAAGGTTTTCGACGGCGAGCCGACGGTTGATGCCGATACGTTCCGCGCCCGCGCATCTGCAGCGGCAAGCCGTGAAGACTGGCAAACGGCCGTCGTCGAACAGTTCCGCGCCGTGGTTCGCTCTGCGGAGGACCGGGCAGTCATTGATGTCCAGGCTGGCCGGACCGCGGACGAGGCGGCTGCCCAATTGGGGCGCGCGTTCGGGGACGCCAGTTCGCGGCTTGAGGAAGCCGCCAGGATTTTCGATGGCGTGAAATACGGAAAGGCGACCGCCACCGCTTCCGACCATGCAGCCGTCCTCTCACTGGACACCGGACTATCGGCCATGAAACCTGATTTCGCCGGGCAGTCCGCCAACGGTTTGGCGGTGCCGCGATGACATCGGACACTCAAACAGTCCGGTGGTCCGCGCAACTGCGGGGTTGGTTGCGCCGCCATATGGCCTGGATCATCATCGGGGCCATCGTGGCGGTACTCGGATCTGTCACTGTGTTCCAGTCCCCGACGAACACGGACACGGCACCCCTCTCCGCCCGCAATGCCGCTCCTGATGGCGCCATGGCTGCGGCCGAAATCCTCCGGCGGCACGGAGTCACGGTCACGGAATCCGATTCATTCGCGACGACAACCTCGCTGCTGGCCGGGAAACCACGCGCCACCGTCTTGTTGTATGACCGCAACGGCTATCTCGATTCCGCCCAGTTGCACAGCCTGCTGCAATCGGCCGACCGCGTGGTGGTCATCGCTCCCGGCTTCCGAACCCTGACGGGGCTGAGCCGCGAGATCCGTCATGCCGGAGTGGTTCCCAACGGGACGTCAACGTTGGAAGCAGGGTGCGGGCAAACGGATCCACTTGTTGCGGGGCGTGTCTCCGGCAAGGGCGCGTTCCTTTACACGGGAGCCGATGTGACGTGCTACCGGCCTGGCAGCACCGACGGAGGCATGTACGCGGCCAGTGCGGACGGTCGGCTGGTGGTTCTCGGCAGCACGGCCGTTCTCAGCAACGATCTCCTGCAGGTAGAGGGCAATGCCGCACTGACTCTTCGGACCCTCGGGCCAACGCCGGATCTCGTCTGGTATCTGCCAGGCCTTGGAGACGTACCGAATAATGGCACACCGCCCACGCTGGAGGAATTGGCGCCGCCGTGGGTTGGCTTCCTGGGATTGTGGCTGGCGGTGGTCGCGTTGCTCGCTGTGCTGTGGCGGGGCAGGCGGCTTGGTCCGCTCGTGTTTGAGCCGCTGCCGGTGGTGGTCAAGGCTGTTGAGACCGCCGAAGGCCGTGCCCGTCTCTATCAGGATTCCCGCGCTGTCGGCCAGGCCGCCGACAATCTCCGGGCCGGCACTTTGACCAGGCTTGCCAAGCACTTCCGGCTCGGCCCCGAAGCCCGCGCGGAGGCCGTCCTCGATGCCGTGTCCCGAAAGGTCAACCAGCCTGCACAGGAGTTGCGCATGCTCCTGCTGGACCACCGGCCACGCACCGAATCAGAACTCGTCCACTGGGCACAAAGCATCGAAACACTCGAGCAGGAGGCAACAGCCCCATGAGTAATCACGCAATGAGCAATCAAGCAAACAGCTACACCGACGGCAGCTATGGCTACCCGGGCGGCCCGGCGTCGCAGGCGCAGCCAACGCAGGCGGCTAGGCGGTCCGACCCTGCCCGCAAAGCCCTGCTGGACGTCCGTCACGAAGTAGGCAAGGCCGTGGTCGGGCAGGATGCAACGGTGACGGGCATGCTCATCGCGCTGCTGTGCGGTGGCCACGTACTGCTTGAGGGTGTTCCGGGCGTCGCCAAAACCCTCCTGGTACGGGCCTTGTCCGCCGCGTTGAGCCTGGATACGAAGCGCGTCCAGTTCACTCCGGACCTCATGCCGGGCGACGTCACCGGCTCACTCGTCTACGACTCGCACACCTCGGAATTCACCTTCCGCGAAGGACCAGTGTTCACCAACATCATGCTGGCCGACGAAATCAACCGAACGCCGCCCAAGACCCAGGCGTCGCTGCTGGAAGCCATGGAGGAGCGCCAGGTATCCGTGGACGGACTCTCCCGGCCTTTGCCGTCGCCGTTCATTGTTGCCGCCACCCAAAACCCTGTCGAGTACGAGGGCACCTATCCCCTGCCCGAGGCGCAACTGGACCGCTTCCTGCTCAAGCTCTCCATGCCGCTGCCCGGACGTGCCGAAGAGATCGAAGTGGTCCGCAGGCACTCGGAAGGATTTGATCCGCGCAATTTGCTGGCTGCGGGAGTCAGGCCAGTAGCGGGCGTCGCCGAACTCCAGAATGCCCGCGACGCGGTGGCCGAAGTGACCGTGGCCCCCGAGATCCTCGGCTACATCGTGGACGTCGTGCGGGCGACGCGGGCAGCGCCGTCGTTCCAGCTGGGAGTCTCCCCGCGCGGCGCGACGGCGCTTCTGAACACCTCGCGTGCCTGGGCATGGTTGTCCGGGCGCAACTTCGTCACCCCCGACGACGTCAAAGCGCTCTCGTTGCCGTGTTTGAGGCACCGTGTCGGACTACGACCCGAAGCCCAAATGGACGGTGTGCATGTAGATGATGTCCTTGGCAGCATCCTGGCGTCCGTCCACGTGCCGCGCTGATTGGCCTCGCCTCATGACTCTCTACTTCGGGCAGTACTGAATGGCGATCACAGGCCGCTTTGTGCTGCTCGTTTTCGCCGCGTTGGCCCCCTTGCTGCTGTTTCCCGCGTGGAGTACGGTCCTTCTCGCCACCGCCTTGCTGCTGGCGTTGGTGTTGTCCGACCTCCTGCTGGCCGCGTCCCCGGCCAAAATCGCCCTTCAACGCAAGGATCCCGGGAATGTCACCCTGCACGCGGACACGGAGTCCGTTCTGACGCTGGAAAACGGCAATCGGCGTAGATTCCGCGGAGTGGTGCGTGACGCGTGGCAACCCTCCGCGGGGACGGTCGCCCCGGTCCAGCGTGTTGAAATCCCTGCTGGTGAGCGGCGTCGGATGTCGGTGGCTCTGAAGCCAACACGGCGCGGGGACCTGTCGGCACCGCACGTAACGCTCCGTTCCTTCGGCCCGCTCGGCCTGGCTGCCAGGCAACGCACCGTGACCCTTCCCGGCCGTCTTCGCGTTCTGCCGCCGTTCCATTCCAAGCGGCATTTGCCGTCCAAGCTGCGAAAACTCCGGGAGCTCGACGGCAAAGCGGCCGTGCAGATCCGCGGGGCCGGCACGGAATTCGATTCCCTCCGCGATTACGTCCGGGGCGACGACGTGCGCTCCATCGACTGGCGGGCAACCGCCCGGCGCACCGCCGTCGTCGTCCGGACCTGGCGACCCGAACGGGACCGCCGCGTCGTCATCATGCTCGATACCTCGCGCACGGCAGCAGCCCGAATCGACGACGAGCCCCGCCTGGACACCGGGATGGAAGCGGCTCTCCTGCTTGCGGTGCTGGCAGAGCGGGGCGGAGACCGCGTGGACTTCTTCGCTTTCGACAGGCGCGTCCGCGGGCGCGTCGATTCAGCGGCCAAAGGCAATCTGCTCGGCTCCTTGGTCCAGGCCATGGCTCCGCTGGAGGCGGAACTGATCGAGATGGACTGGGCCCAGATCCCGGCGCAAGTACGGGCCATTTCGGCGCACCGTTCCCTTGTGGTCCTGTTGACCTCGCTCGACAGCGGCGCACCCGAAGAAGGACTCATTCCTTTGGTGGCGCAACTCGTACGGCAGCACGTCGTGCTGCTTGGATCGGTGCGGGACCCCTTGCTGGGCCGAATGAAGGAAGAACGCACGACGGCGAGCCAGGTCTTCCGAGCCTCCGCCGCCGAACGTGCCCTGCTGGACCGTGAGGCCGTCAGCGCCCAATTGCGCCAGCTTGGGGCGGAGGTAGTCGACGCCGAGCCGTTGGAACTGCCGCCGCTCCTGGCGGATGCCTACATTCGGCTGAAGGCCGCGGGACGCTTATAGCCTTGCCAGGCGCCCAGTCCAGATATCAACAACCCGGAATCCGAGGAAAGCACATGAGCACACCCATCTACGAGTTGGCGCTGGGCGCTAAGTTCCGGCAATTGCAGCCCGAACTCCAGGACTACTTTTCCCTGGCCCCGGGCTCCGGATCTTACGGAATCGGCGAGGGCGTGTTCGACGTGGTCGGTTGCAGGCAGAAGTGGCTCCGCCCACTCCTTGCCACGGTTGCCGGCGAAGAGGCCTTCTTCCCCGAGTACGGCGAGCGCATCCCGTTCCGCATCGAAAATCATGCGCACCTTGATCCCTTCGGACGGTCCAGCCTCACGGCCCGGCGTGAAATATTCTTTCCCGGGCACACCCGCTTGTTCCATGACACCACTGTCGCGGAGGCCGCCCACGACGGTGGCACCCGCTTGGTCGACTATTTGGGCCGATACCGCAGGCTGGCCACGGCGTTGGACCTGGATGTCACCGCGGAAGGGCGTCTTCGCGGTGTCTCGGGTGCATCACGCCTGTTCCTGGGTCCGCTGAGGCTCAGCTTGCCGGCTTCCCTCGACGCAAAAGCCTACGCAGAGCAGTGGTGGGATGCGGCAGAAGGAAAGCATCAAATCCAGGTGAAGGTGCTGCAGCCGCAGGTCGGACTGGTGCTGGTCTATGCCGGCTCCTTCGACTACCGTTTGGCGCCCTCGCTGCCCGCGAACGATGGTGCAGTTGCCAAGCGTTCCGCCACTGCCGCCGTCGGGCTCCCCCGTTACGCCGAGCCGGACCGTTGGGAACGGCGCGTCTAGAAGGGCCCGGACGGCAGGCTAACCGAGCGCGATCTGGTTGAGCCCATCCGCAATCTGGGTCAAGCGGTTAAGAACCTCTTTAGCCCCCGACGGCGAGAATCCGGCCAGACCGTCCGACGGCGTGACCCGCACGGCACCCAGGCTCGACGCCGGCAGACCGAGTTGACGCCAAGGTTGCCAGACGGTGTCCACGAGCTCGGCGGTGCGTGGCAGGGTTGCCCGTGGATTCCCTACGGGCAAGACGCCGGCCCACAGGCGTTTGCCCGCTTCCACCGCAGTGGCAATCTGTTCCCACTGACGCGTGGTGAGTGCCTTGAGTGGTAGCGCGACGCCGTCAGCTCCGGAGGAGAGGATCTGCTGGATCGGGGCTTCGATTTCCGGAACGGAAACCACGGTCTCGGCCACTCCTGCGGCCCGCAGCGCGTCGATCACCAACCGCCAGGCTCCCGTGACTTCCTCGCCCGGGATGGATCGCAGGGTGCGGTAGCCACTCGCCGTCGGGATGGTGCCGGCCAGCACGGAGGAGATGTCCGGTTCGTCGAGCTGGACCACGATCGCGGCGCCGGGCACGGCAGCGCGGACTTTGGATACGTGCTCGGCGACACCGGCGGCCAAGGACTCCGCAATGTCCCTGCGGGCGCCGTAGTCAAGAAGGGCACGCTCCCCGTTATGCAAGTAAAGGCCCGCGGCTAGGCTCAAGGGGCCGCGCAGCTGAATCTTGAGTTCGTCGGCGGAGGATTCTTCCGAGCCGGCAACGTCGGCCAGGATATTGATGTCGGTGGCAAGGGCGGACTTCGCACGCCGCAGGTCTTTCCCCGGGCGGTCAACCAGGCGCCAGCCGTGCGGCTGCACATCGATTGCCAGCTCGACCAGGAGCGATGCCGTCCGGCCGAGGGCATCCGAGCCCACGCCACGATCCGGAAGCTCGGCCAGGAACGGCAGGTGCGGGCTGCCTAGTTCGCCGCGGATGATCCGGGCTGCCTCAGCAGGATCCGTTCCGGGCCAAGGACCCAATGCCGTGGCGCTGACCTGGTTCTGCGCGGTTTCGGCTTTCTGCGCGGTCTCGGCGGCCACGTGTTCAGGCCTGCGCGATGGAAGCCTGGTGGCCTTCGGCGATTGCCTCGTGGTGCCGGATGACCTCACTGATGATGAAATTCAGGAACTTCTCCGCGAAGGCAGGATCGAGGTGCGCTTCTTCGGCGAGCCGGCGGAGCCGCGCGATCTGGGCGGACTCGCGTCCCGGGTCCCCGGCGGGAAGCTTGTGCGTCGCCTTCAGGACTCCCACTTTCTGGGTGGCTTTGAACCGCTCCGCGAGGAGGAAGACGAGGGTGGCATCGATGTTGTCGATGCTGGAGCGGATGGAGAGCAACTCGTCCATGACGGCCTGGTCCACGCGGCCGGCGAGGGAGCTGGCGGGAGGATCGAAGGAGTCGGCGTCGGGGAGGGCGTGGTTCTGCTCGGTCATTCCTCCAGTCTAGGGTGTGCGGGCCGGCCCTTGAGGGGCAGAATGGGCATGTCCGCGCCGATGATAAGGAGAGCACGCATGAAAATCGCAGTTCTTGGCACCGGAATGGTGGGGCATACCCTGGCCGACAAATTGGTGGCGGTAGGCCACGAGGTCATGATGGGTTCCCGGGAAGCCGGCAATCCCAAGGGGACGGAGTGGGCGGCGCAGGCGGGTCCGGGGGCAAGCTCCGGTTCCTTCGCGCAGGCGGCAGCCATGGCCGAGCTCGTGGTCAACGCAACCCCGGGCATGGTCTCGCTCGCGGCGTTGAGCGAAGCCGGGGCTGCGAACCTGGCGGGCAAGGTCCTGGTGGATGTGTCCAATCCGCTGGATTTTTCCGCCGGCTTCCCGCCGTCGCTCTCCGTCTGCAATACCGACAGCATTGCCGAAACCATCCAGCGCTCCTTCCCCGCGGCGCGTGTGGTCAAGGCCCTCAACACCTTGACTGCTCCCCTGATGGTTGATCCGCTCAGGCTCGCCGATGGTGCCCATGACGTCTTCGTGGCGGGGAACGACGACGACGCGAAAACCACCGTCGTCGCGCTCCTGCGGGAGTTCGGCTGGCTTCCGGAACACATCCACGACCTGGGCGGCCTCGACGTTGCCCGTGGCCTTGAAATGTGGATGCCGCTGTGGCTCCGGATCTTCGTGCGCCAACCGAAGGACAAGCTCTTCAACATCAGCATCGTGTCCGAATAGCCGCGCAGAACGGACATGCCCGCCCTTCGTGGAGAAGGGCGGGCATGTCCGTTCTTGCGGATCGCCGCTTGGATGGAGGGCTAGATGCCCAGCAGCGCGCGGTTCTCTTCCCGGCGTCGGGCCTGTTCGTCAGGATCCGGCACCGGCAGCGAGGCAATGAGCTTGCGGGTGTAGTCGTGCTGGGGATTGCCCATGATCTGGCTGCCGATCCCTTGCTCCACGAGCTTGCCCTTGTACAACACGCCCACCCAGTGGGAGAGAATATCCACCACGGCGAGATCGTGGCTGATGAACAGCGCAGCAAAACCGAACTCTTCCTGGATGTCCTTGAACAGTTCCAGGACCTTTGCCTGCACGGAAACGTCGAGGGCCGAGGTGGGCTCATCGGCGATCAGGAGGCGCGGGTTGAGCGCGAGCGAACGCGCCAGCGAAGCGCGCTGGCGCTGCCCGCCCGAGAGCTCATGCGGAAAGCGTTCAGCGTACGACGCCGGCAATTGGACCGATTCGAGCAACTGCGCCACGCGCAGGCGTGCTTGGGCCGGGCTCGGGTGGGTATGGATCAGCAGCGGTTCCGCGACGCACTCGCCGATGGTCAGGTGAGGGTTGAACGAGGCAGCCGGGTCCTGGAAGACGAAGCCGATGTCCTTGCGCAGCGGCTTGAACGTGTGCTCCTTGAATCCCAGCATTTCGTAGCCAAGGACCTTGAGGCTGCCGCCGGTTGCCCTGTTGAGGCCTGCTATGGCGCGACCGATGGTGGACTTGCCCGAACCGGACTCGCCGACCAGGCCGAAGACCTCGTTCTCGGAGACCGTGAAGCTGACGTTGTCCACGGCCTTGAACCCTGGCTTGCCGAGGCGGCCCGGATACTCGATGGTGAGGTTCTTGGCCTCGACCAGGATCTTCCCGGTCTGGTGCAACCGTTCGGTGGCCCCCTCGGACGCTGAGTTGCGGCCAAGGTGCGGCACAGCGGCCAGCAGCTTCTTGGTGTAGTCCTGCTTCGGCTCGGCGAAAAGGACCCTCGCGGTGGCCTCTTCGACGACGTCGCCTTGGTACATGACAACGACGCGGTCGGCCAGGTCGGCAACGACACCCATGTTGTGCGTAATGAGCACAATCGAGGTGCCGTACTTGTCCCGCAAGTCCCGGAGCAACTGAAGGATCTCGGCCTGGACAGTGACATCCAGCGCCGTCGTCGGTTCGTCCGCCACGATCAAACCGGGGTTCAAGGCAAGCGCGGCCGCGATGACGACGCGCTGCTTCTGGCCTCCGGAAAGCTGGTGCGGATAGTAGTTGACGCGGGTTTCGGGATCGGGGATGCCCACCTTCCGCAGGGCTTCGGTGGCCCGTTTCTTGGCCTCCTTGGCCGAGATGCGGTGTCCGTCCGAGGCGTGTGCCCGGATGCCTTCGGCGATTTGCCAGCCAACCGTGAACACCGGGTTCAGGGCCGTTGAGGGCTCCTGGAAGACCATGGCCACGTCGCGGCCACGGATCTTGCGCAGTTTGGACGCGCTCACGCTGATGACGTTGTTGCCGTTGATCAGCACAGCCCCGGAGCTGATGGCCGTTTCAGGGAGGAGGCCGAGAATGGTCTTGGCCGTGACGGTCTTGCCGGAACCTGACTCCCCTACGATCGCCAGCACTTCGCCGGCTTTGACCTCGAGGCTGACGTCCTTGACCGCGTAGACGTCGCCGCTGTCGGTGGCAAAGGTGACTTTGAGCCGTTCGATGTCCAGGACGGGCTGCCCGGATGTCAGAGGCTGGTCCGAAATGTTGCCGATGTTGGTGGTCATGCCTTACCTGCTTCTGGTTCAGGAGCGGTGGTGGCCCCTGTGTTCGTGCCGTCGGTTCCAACTGCGGCCTTGGAGCGGGAGGCCTTGCCCCCAGCACGCTTGCGGCCGCGTAGGCGGGGATCGTTGAGATCGTTGATGCTTTCGCCGACCAACGTCAGCCCCAGCACGGTCAGGACGATCGCGATACCGGGGAAGACGCCGGTCCACCAAATGCCGGAGGACGCGTCCGCCATGGCCTTGTTGAGGTCGAAGCCCCATTCGGCGGCCGAGGACGGTTCAATGCCGAAGCCCAGGAAGCCAAGGCCCGCAAGGGTCAGGATCGCTTCGGAGGCGTTCAGGGTGAACATCAATGGAAGCGTCCTGGTGGCGTTCTTGAAGATGTGCCGGGTGATGATCCGGAGGCTGGACGCGCCCAGGACCATGGCCGATTCCACGAATGGCTCGGCCTTGAGCCGGATGGTTTCGGCCCGGATCACGCGGAAATACTGCGGAACGAACACCACGGTGATCGAGAAGGAACAGGCGAGGATGCCGCCCCAGAAGCTCGACTGGCCACGGCTGATGACGATCGACATGACGATCGCCAGGAGCAGGGAAGGAAAGGCATAAATGGCATCGGCGATGACTACCAGCACCCGGTCCAGCCAGCCACCGAAGTAACCACTGAGGAGGCCCAGCGCCACGCCGAGGAAGATGGACATCACGACGGCGACGACGATCACGGTCACCGCGGTCTGTGAACCCCACAGGACGCGGGAGAGGACGTCATAGCCGCCGACTGTGGTGCCGAGCAGGTGCTTGCCGCCGGGAGCCTCCTGGGTGGGGAACGAGCCTGTTGCGTCACTCAGCTGGGAATAGCCGTACGGCGCGATGAACGGCGCGAGCACGGTCGAAAGAAGGAAGAGCCCGGTCAGCACAAGCCCGGTGATGAGCATGCCCCGCTGGAGGCCGACGCTCTTTTTGACGTGGGAGATGACAGGAAGTCCGGACAGGAAGGACCTCTTCCGTCCTGAAATTGTTGCGGTGCTCATGTCAGTACCTCACTCGCGGGTCGATCAGCGCGGCGACGACGTCCACGACGAAGTTGGTAAATGCGACGATGACGGCCAGCAGCACCACGATGCCCTGGACCGCTACGAAGTCCCTCGCGTTCAGGTATTGGACCAACTGGTAGCCAAGGCCCTTCCATTCGAAGGTGGTCTCGGTGAGTACGGCTCCGCCGAGCATCAGGGCGATCTGCAAGCCCATGACGGTGATGATGGGGATAAGCGCCGGCTTGTAGGCGTGCTTCGTCACGAGTCGGAACTCGCTGACGCCGCGGGAACGGCCGGCCTCGACGTAATCCTTGCCCAGGGTCCCGATGACGTTGGTCCGGACGAGTCGCAGGAAAACACCCGCGGTCAGGAGGCCCAACGCGATAGCGGGCAAAACGGCGTGGGACACGACGTCGCCGAGTGCCGTGAGATTGCCGCTGCGCAGGGCGTCGAGCCAGTAAATGCCGGTGGGAGCGGCAAGTTGGCCCATGGTCAGCTCAGTGCGGGTGGATACGCGACCGGCCACTGGGAGCCACCCGAGCCAAACGGAGAACGTCAGCTTCAGTAGGAGTCCGGAGAAGAAGACCGGAGTGGCGTAGCAGAGGATGGCAAAGCAGCGAAGGAAAGCGTCAGACGCCTTGTCGCGCCGTTGCGCGGCGATCATGCCTAGCGGGATGCCGACCGCGAGCGCCACGATGAGCGCGTTGATCGAGAGCTCAAGGGTGGCTGCACCGAAGGTCGACAGCATTTCGACGACGGGCCGCCGGTCCGTGATGGTGGTGCCGAAGTTACCGGTGATCAACTGGCCCAGGTATTCGAAGTACTGGATGATGATCGGCCGGTCGTAACCGGCGTCGTGGATTCGCTGCGACAGGACATCCGGGGGAAGCCGGCCGCCCTGGGCTGCGGTGATGGGGTCTCCGATGACCCGCATGAGGAAGAAGACCAGAGTGACGAGGATGAAGATCGTGGGAATGATCAGGAAGAACCTGACCACGATGTACCTGCCGAGACCCCCGCCCGCTGATTTACTCTTGGGAGCGACCGCGTCCGGTTCGACGTCGGGCACCTCTATAAGTGTTGTCATTGCTACCTAAAGTTCATTGCCCGCGGATCGCGCGGGGTTTTGCTCAAAATGTGAGGCAATCAGCAATAAGGGGAGGCAAAGCACCTGTTGGCACCCGCCTCCCCCTACCGGCTGCTTACTTTGAAATAGTTCCCAGTCGGAACTTGAAGGAAGCGTCAAGCGTCTTGTCGACGCCGTTCACGCCCTTCGCCGAGATGGCAACCTGGGCACCCTGGAGCAGCGGCAAAGTGGAAATGTCCTTTGCCAGAGCGTTCTGGGCGTCCTTGATGGTGGATTCGCGAGCCGACTTGTCCGTGGTGGTCAGCTGCTTGTTGATCAGGTCGGTCACGGCCTGGTCGTTGAAGTGGTTCTTCAGGAAGCCGCCGTTCGGGAAGAACGGGGTCAGGTAGTTGTCGGGGTCGCTGAAGTCGGGGAACCAACCGAACTGGAAGAGCGGGTACTCGTCGGCGCGGCTGGCCTTGCTGTAGGTCACCCATTCGGTGGACTGCAGGTTCACCTTGAAGAGGCCCGACTTCTCGAGCTGGTCCTTGATCATGGCGTACTCGTCGCCCGAGGACTTGCCGTAGTGGTCCGGGTTGTACTGGAGGTTCAGCGTGACGACGTCCTTGACCCCGGCATCGGAAAGAACCTTCTTGGCTTTGTCCAAGCTCGGCTTTCCGTTGTCGCCGTAGGCATCCTTGAACGACTCGTTGGCGCCCAGGAAACCGCTGGGGACGTTGGAGTACAGCGGCAGGTAGGTGCCCTTGTAGACCTGGTCGGCGATTGCCTGGCGGTCAACGAGGTTGGCGATCGCCTGGCGCACGGCAAGTGCCTTGGCCGGGTCTGCACCGGTTGCCTTGGCGCCGAACGGCATGGTGTTGAAGTTGAACGTGATGTAGCGGATCTCGCCGCCGGGACCAACGTTGACCTTGACCTTGGAGTCCTTCTTGAGGTCGTCGACGTCGGTGGCGCTGAGGCTTCGGTTCGCAACGTCGATGTTGCCCTGCTGGATGTCCAGCTTCATGTTGGTCGGCTCGGCGTAGTACTTGATCGTTGCGGCGTCGTTGGCCGGCTTGCCCAGGACACCCTGGTAGTCAGGGTAGGCCTTGAGGCTGATGAGCTCGTTCTTCTTGTAGCTGTCGATCGTGTACTGGCCGTAGAACGCCTTGGCCTTGATGATGTCGTCATCCGAA
Source organism: Arthrobacter sp. S2(2024) (assembly GCF_036662515.1). Taxonomy (NCBI): domain Bacteria; kingdom Bacillati; phylum Actinomycetota; class Actinomycetes; order Micrococcales; family Micrococcaceae; genus Arthrobacter; species Arthrobacter sp. S2(2024). The sequence goes on from NZ_JAYKZI010000002.1 coordinate 296,022, forward strand.
AGGAGCTTGTCGGCAGGGAAGACCTGGTGGTCCACGATCGGCGCGGCCGGGCTGCTGAGGATCTGCGGGAAGGTCTGGTCGTTGGCGAGCTTCAGCTTGAAAACGGCCGTGTTGGCGTCCGGGGTGGTGACGCTGTCCAGGTTTTCGAGCAGGCTTGCCGGACCAGCGGGGTCGTTGATCTTGAGCTGGCGGTCGAAGGAAAACTTGACGTCGGTGGAGTCCAGCGTGTGGCCGTTGGCCCACTTGAGTCCGGGCTTCAGCTTGACGGTGTACTCGGTGGGCGACGTGAACGACGCCGACGCTGCCAGGTCCGGAACGGGGTCGGCGCTTCCTGGCTTCGAGTTGAGGAGGAAGGAATAGACCTGGTTCATCACCATGAAGGAACCGTTGTCGTACGAGCCTGCGGGATCGAGTGCGGTCACCTTATCGGTGGTGCCATAAGCGATCGGACCGCTGGCAGCTGAGGAAGCTGAACCGCCGCCGCCCGCCGGGCCCGTGCAGGCCGTCAAAGCGAATACGGAGATGCCCGCGAACGCGATAGCGCTTCGCAAGGCTTTTTTGTTCAATGCCATCAGTGAACTTTCTGTTCGATGGATACGGCGAACCGCCGTCGGTAATTTCTTAGGAGCGCATACTCCTGACTCCACGATTCAATCAGAAGCTTTTCTGGTGAAACGTTTGATTTTGTGAGTTGAGACACAAAATTTACTTTTCTTTTGGCGCATACTCGGCTAGGGGAAAGCGGCAGGCCGCACTGGACGCTGATGAAACAGGCCCGTTAGCGCTAACAGTCTTGCGAGCGCGGATTCACCCGCTGCGGCGAGTGGCCGGGCTTAGAGTTCCGCGCGCTGAAGCGACCGGGCGACGTCGATAGTTGCCTGGCCGAGGACACGGGTGCCTTGGTAGAGCACGATGGTCTGACCGGGGGCCACTCCGCGGAGGGGATCGACGAGGGTCACCACGAGGCCCTCGCGCTCGATGCCGGCGTCGTCGACATGCCGCTCGACCGAGGCCTTCGCGGGAACCGGATCGCCGTGGGCGCGCACCTGCGCATAGCAATCGAACTCGGCGCCGGTAGCCACCTCGGCGATGGGCAGGCCCGCCCAGGACACCTTGATCCCGCGGATCTCGTCGATGGCCAACAGGGCTTCGGGCCCGACGACCACCTTGTTTTCCTTGGGCCGGATTTCCAGCACGAAGCGCGGCTTGCCGTCAGCGGCGGGGGTACCCAGCTTGAGGCCGCGGCGCTGGCCTACGGTGAAGGCGTTGGCTCCGGGGTGCTCCCCTACCTTGGTTCCGGCCTCGTCCACGATGTCGCCGGTGGTCATCTCGATCTTCTCGGCGAGCCAGCCGGCCGTATCGCCGTCCGGGATGAAGCAGATGTCGTGGCTGTCCGGCTTGTTCGCCACGGACAGGCCGCGGCGTTCGGCCTCTGCGCGGACCTCGGCCTTGGAGGGAGTCTCCGCCAGCGGGAACATGGAGTGCTTGAGCTGTTCGTGGGTGAGGACCCCCAGCACGTAGCTTTGGTCCTTGGCCCAGTCTGCGGCGCGGTGGAGTTCGGGGTTGCCGTCCGCGTCCTGGATGACCTTGGCGTAGTGGCCGGTGCAGACCGCGTCGAAGCCCAGGGCGATGGCCTTCTCCAGCAGGGCGGCGAACTTGATCCGCTCGTTGCAGCGCATGCAGGGATTGGGAGTGCGGCCGGCCGCGTATTCATCGATGAAGTCCTGGACTACGTCTTCCTTGAAGCGCTCCGAGAAGTCCCAGACATAGTAGGGAATCCCCAGCACGTCGCAGGCACGCCAGGCGTCGCGGGAGTCTTCGATGGTGCAGCACCCGCGGCTGCCCGTGCGCAACGTTCCGGGCATGCGGGACAGCGCCAAGTGGACGCCGACGACGTCGTGCCCGGCCTCGACGGCGCGGGCGGCGGCAACAGCGGAGTCGACTCCGCCGCTCATGGCTGCAAGAACTCGCATGCTGGCTTTCTGTTGATGGTGGGGGGAAGAATTGCGGCTGAAGAGAGTAAGCGCGCCCAACTATTCTAGCGCCCGCGGGAATCCGCCCCAAAAATGCCTTGACCAGCATCCCGGACGATTCTAAAGTCAAAACTAACAGTTTTAGATCGCGGCTGCGCGCGCGTTGACGCACACGCAGACCGCGCATGCGAACCGCCAACGCCCCGCGAATCGAGTCACCATGGACACCGAACACATCCTGATTGCAGGCGGCGGACTGGCCGGCGCCACGGCTGCCAAGACACTGCGCTCCGAAGGATTCCAGGGCCGGATCACCGTGGTCTGCGCCGAGAATGAACAGCCCTACTTGCGCCCTCCACTCTCGAAGGAGTTCCTCCTGGGCAAGGCCGGCGAGGATACCGTCCCGGTGCTGGCGGCCGGCTGGTACGGGGAGAACGACGTCGAACTCCTCCTTGGCGAGGCGGTCGCGGCTGCCGATCCTGCCGCCCACACGGTGCATCTGCGATCAGGATCCGAGCTTCCGTTCAGCAAGCTCCTGATCGCCACGGGGGCGCAGCCGCGCCGGATTCCGCTCCCCGGTTCGGATCTTGCCGGTGTCATGACGTTCCGCACCTTCAATGATTCCCGCAGGCTCAAGGAAGAACTGTCCGGAGGAGGCCGGAATGTGGTGATGATCGGCTCGGGTTGGATCGGCATGGAGCTTGCCGCGGCCGCGAGCAGCTACGGAAACGCCGTGACCTTGCTGGGACTGGAAGACGTCCCGCTCGGCGTCGCCATCGGACCCGAACTGGGAGGCTTCTTCCGCAGCCTGCACGAAAAGCACGGCGTCCAGTTCCGGCTCCCCGCGAGCGCCGCGGAAATCACCGGCGTCGGGGGCAAGGCGAGCGCCGTTGTCACGAACTCCGGCGAGGTCCTCCCTGCCGACCTCGTGGTGATGGCCGTCGGGGTCGTTCCGGATACGGCCCTGGCCGAAGCAGCCGGCTTGGAGATCCGCAACGGAATCGTGGTGGATGCTTCGCTCCGGACCAGCAGTCCGGACGTGTTCGCAGCCGGAGACGTTGCCAATGCATTGCATCCCTTCACGGGCGAGCACCACCGCAGCGAGCACTGGTCCAACGCCCTCAACGGCGGCAAGGTCGCCGCCAAAGCGATGCTGGGACAGGACGCGATGCTGGACGTGGTCCCGTATTTCTATACGGACCAGTTCGACGTCTCGATGGAGTACTGGGGATATCCCACGCTCACGGCAGGTTCCGTGCCCGTCATCCGCGGCGCGTTGGAGGAAAACACCTTCCTCGCGTTCTGGCTACGGGATGGCGCCGTCGTGGCAGGCATGAGCGTCAACCAGCAACGGGTACAAAAGCCCGTCAAGGCACTCATTTCGGGGCGTATCCCGGTGGATGTGGACCGCCTGGCTGATCCTGCCGTTCCGCTGGATCAGTTGTTGCCGGCGAGCTGATTGCCGGCCTGACCGGCGGAGCCGCTACCGTGGCCGCGGGCCGCTGTTCCTGCGGTCTGGATGCTGGACTCGTGGCCGGCCATTCCGGCGAGCTTTGCCCTGGCATACGCGTCAGGCAGGGCCTTGAGCAGGGCGTCGACGTCGGCGTCGTTCGAAGAGTGCCCTAGGCTGAACCGCTGTGCCCCGCGGGCGGTGTCCTCGTCCAACCCCATGGCAAGCAGGACGTGCGAGGGCCTGGGGACTCCTGCCGTGCAGGCGGATCCGGTGGATGATTCGATGCCCGCGAGGTCCAGGAGGAACAGCAGGGAATCGCCTTCACAGCCGGGGAACGTGAAGTGGGCGTTGCCGGGCAGCCGGGCGTCTCCGGGCGCGCCGCGCAGCACTGCTTCGGGAATCGCGGCCCGGACCCCGTCGATGATCCGGTCCCGCAAGGCGCTGATCCGCTCGCGCTCTGCCACGAGGTTTTGGGCCGCCCACTCCGCTGCGGCGGCGAATGCCGCGATCGACGCCGTGTCCAACGTTCCCGAGCGGACGTCGCGCTCCTGCCCTCCCCCGTGCTGGACAGGGGTGACCTTGGTGGACCGCCCCAGGAACAGGGCACCCACGCCCACGGGGCCGCCGATTTTGTGGCTTGAGACCGACATCGCGGCGAGCCCGGATTCGCGGAAGCCCAGCGGAATCGAGCCGAAAGCCTGGACTGCGTCCGAGTGCACGGGGATGCCGTGGGCGGCCGCGATTTCCGCGATCTCCTTGACAGGCTGGATGCTGCCCACCTCGTTATTCGCCCACATGACGGTGACCAGGGCTACCGATCCCGGATCGCGCTCGATCTCCGCCCGTACAGCGTCCAGCCGCACGACGCCCTGGGAATCGACAGGAAGCCACACTGCTTCGGCCCCTTCGTGCCGTTCCAGCCATTCGACGGTGTCCTGCACCGCGTGATGCTCGACGGCGGAGCAAAGGATCCGCTTGCGGCGGCCGTCTTCGTCGTGGCGGGACCAATACATCCCCTTGACGGCGAGATTGTCTGCCTCGGTGCCGCCGGACGTGAAGATGAGCTCGGAAGGATGCGCCCCGGCCGCAGCCGCAATAGCTTCCCGCGCCTCTTCGACGGATCGCCGGGCACGCCGTCCGGAAGCGTGCAACGATGACGGGTTGCCGGTCCGTGCCAGCTCGCGGGTCATGGCGGTGAGGGCGACGGCGGCAAGGGGCGTGGTGGCGGCATGGTCCAGGTAAACAGGCACTACCCAAGTCTATCGAGACAGGCGGATCCGGGCTTCGGCGGCGGAAGACGCCTTTACGGGCCGCTTCTCCGATCGGGACTAGTCCGCCGGACTGATCAGGATGCCGGACGGATTTTGGCGCAGCAATGGCCTTCGCGGTTGTCGTCGGCGATCCGCTCCTCGGCAATTCCGCAGACGGCCGCCGCTCCGCTGAGGAAGGCGCCGTTCATGGCGCAGACGACGCTCGTGTGGCTTTCGGCCAGCCGGTGGAACGGGCAATTGACCAGGGAGTACCCGCCGTCGTCGTCAGGTTCCGGCCTGTAACCGTAGCTTGCCAGGACATCTTCGAAATGCGGCTCCGCACTGCCGGCCTCGCGGCCGCGGGCGTAGGCGGTTTCGAGGAGCACTTCGCGGGGGGAACCACCCTTCGCCATCAGGTTCTGGATGGCAGAAGCCATCACTTCACCGGCGAGGTCATAGTGGCGCTCCGGAACCGAGGCGCCGATCTCTTCAACGACAGGTGAATACAGCTTCGCCGGGCGCCCGGAACCCGGACCGACCTTGCCGCCGAGCTTGCGGAACTCAACACTCAGGAGTCCGTCGCGGACCAGCCGGTCCAGATGGAAGGAGGCCGTGCTGCGGGGAAGCCCGAGGGCCATCGCGGCGTCGTCCCGGCTGACGGCGTCGCGTGCCCCGCAGACGTGCTCGTACAGGCGGCGGCGGTTGCCGTCGTCGAGGGATGCCAAAGCGGAGAGTCGACGCAGCCAGGGAAGTCCGGTCATGCATCAAGCTTAACTCTAAAATCAACACTCATTGCTTAATTCCCTTGGACTTTCTAAAATCAAAGTATCCAGTTTTAGAAAGAAGGCATCATGAACACTGCATCATCCCCGGCCCAGGCGAAAACCGGATCGCTCATGTCCATGGATCCCCAGCGGCAGGCATTCCTGCTCCTCCGGACCGTGTTCACCGTGGCGCCGATCATTTTCGGCCTGGACAAGTTCACCAACGTGCTCACCCACTGGACGATCTACCTGGCGCCCGTGGCCACCTCCGTCATTCCCGTCCCGGCCCAGACCTTCATGTACATCGTGGGAGTCGTGGAGATTGTGGCCGGCATTGCGGTGGCGGTCCGGCCACGCTTTGGCTCGCTCCTGGTGGCGGTCTGGCTTCTGGGCATCATCGTGAACCTGCTGGTGCTGGGCAACTTCTTCGACGTCGCCCTCCGCGACTTCGGCCTGCTTGTGGGCGCACTCGCGCTCAACCGCCTGGCCGTCGCCTCGCAAGCTGACGGCCAGGCTTAGGCCAATACCCGCAGGGCGCCCGGAACCACGTCGATGTCCAAGGGAAGATGGCCGATCCGCTCACCATCGGCGTAGGCCACCACATTCTCGGCGGCAAGCCGCACTGAACGCACCCGGCGGATTTCCACCGCCGGGTGCGAGGTATGCCGGCCGGAGAAGACCCTGGGGAAGACAGCGAGGAGGGCCAGCCGGGATAACGGCTTGACGATAAACAGATCCAACAAACCGTCGTCGGGCGCGGCATCCGGAACGATCCGCATGCCGCCGCCGATCGATGGGGCGTTGGCCACCGAAATCAGCATGGCGCCTTCCTTCGTTTCCGCGCCGTCGGCAGTCACGGTGTAGTTGATGGCCCGGAACGATCCAAGCTCCCGGAGCATCGCCAGGGTGTAGCGGAGTGCACCGCGGGGCCACCTCCAGGAGTTTGCCCGTTCATTGACGGCAGCGTCGAATCCCGCCGATACAGCTCCCGCAAACCACACGGTCCGTCCGCCGGTGGTGATGCGGCCGGCGTCGAGCACCCGGCCGCCGTCGGCGAGCGCCGAAATCACGCGGGCACAGGAGCCCTCGACATCCTGCAGAGGCAGCCCAAGCATCCGGGCTACGTCGTTTCCCGTACCCACGGGAACAATCCCGAGCGGCAACCCGGTCCCGCTCAGTGAGTTGACGCCCAGATGGACCATGCCGTCGCCGCCCACCACCACCAAGGCTTCGGCGCCTGTGCGAAGCGCTTCGTCCACCGCTTCCCGCAGGGCGTCCATGCTGTCGCGCCGAAGTACGACGACGTCGAGACCCGCCTCGTGGAGGCAGCGGGCGGCCTCGTCCCCGGCAAGGGCGTGCCGTCCAAACGCTGCGGTTGGATTGACCGCCAGCACGATCCTTCGGCGGAGAGATCCGTTCAGTCCGTGAGGGCCGGTACTTGGCAGGTGAATAGGATGATCGGGGCCGGCCGGGGAGTTCACAGCATGAATCATCCCACCGGTAGGGGCGTGATCCGGGGAACTAAAGCCCGGGCCGCCGTCGTTCTCATGGTGGGCTGGCTAGACTTGCCAAGATCGCCGCTCCGCACCGGGACGGCGGGAAACTTCAGAATCCCAGAGAAAGGCCCGTGGTTGGCTCAGGGCAGCAGTTCCCACTATCAGATCCTCCGGGTTCCCGTCACCGCGACGGACAAGGAGATCAAAGTGGCCTACAGGAAGGCCGCGAGGAACGCCCATCCGGACCATGGCGGGGATCCTGAGGTCTTTCGGCAGGTCACGCTCGCGTACGAGACCCTGATCGACCCCAAGCGACGCGCAGAGTACGACCGGCGGTACGCCAGCGGCACTTCCGGCAGGGCGAACCCTTTCCCGGCGCAAAGGCCGGATTACGCCGGGACCGGCGCTCCAGGGCCGGAAACCCGCACCGGCGTCCACAGGCCGAACACCCCGCGCAACACGGCCGGCGACGCCCCCGTCTATGTCCCGCCCTTCGATGATCCCCACGAGGTGCCCCTGCTCTCCAAGGGCGAGGCCGCCTTGCAGATCCACGGGATTCCCCGGAAGCGTGGAATCTTCGGGGCCGAAGCCCGCATTCAGCGCGAAATGCGGACAGTCCAGCTCATCAGCCGCCAGATCCTGCCTGCCATCCCGTCGGCCCGGCTCGTCAACGGGCTCCGCTCCCCCTCGGACGACAGCCACATCGACCACGCCCTCCTCGCCGGCTACCGCCTGGCGCTCATCGGTTCCATGCTGCTGCCCAAGGGCGCCTATGCCTGGGACGGGGTGGCGCTCAAGCACGGCGGACGTTCGGTGCCACCGCCCCAGCTCGAGCTGATCGTTCGCCACATGCAGGAGATCTTCCCCGAACTGAATGTAACGGGTTGGGTAGTCGTCCACAGCCCGGACGGCAACCCCCACGAGCCGGTCATCGACCACTACCGGCGCCAGGACGGGGACTTCGGTTCGGTGCAAATCGTCAACGCCTCCGGTTTGGCCCGCGGCCTCAAGCAGTTCCTGAGTTCGGGCCCCGTGCCCAACACCGTGGTTGTCCCGGTTCTTGCCCGGTTGCTCCGCGGCATGCACTGAGCCCGCAGGAGCCACCCCGTATTTTCGCTGGCTAGGATTGATACGTGTTCCGCATCCTCTTCCACACCCCTGAAATCCCGGGCAACACGGGAAACGCCATCCGGCTCGCCGCCATCACCGGCGCAGAGCTCCACCTCGTGGAGCCGTTGGGCTTCGACTTCTCCGACGCGAAGCTGCGCCGAGCAGGACTCGACTACCACGACCTGGCGGTGGTCACGGTGCACAAGGACATCGAGGCCGCATGGGCGGCTTTGCAGCCCGAGCGCGTCTTCGCGTTCACGTCCGACGGCGAATCCTCCTATACGGACATCGCTTACGAGGAGGGCGATGTCCTGATGTTCGGACCCGAGTCCGTCGGGCTTCCGGACTGGCTGAAGCAGGACCCGCACGTCACGGCCCGCGTCCGGCTCCCCATGCTGCCGTCCCTGCGCTCGCTGAACCTTGCCAACGCTGCCTCTATCGCGGTGTATGAAGCCTGGCGCCAACACGGTTTTGCGGGCGCGAAGCTCTAGCGGGCCTGCTCGTCCGCCCGGACATCCACTAGGTCACCTCCGCGGGTCACCCATCCAAAGCTCCCCCTGCGCCGAATACCCTATGCAGGCCAACAGCCTGGGCAGGCAGCTGGCCTGCGAAGCAGGGCCGGTGGGCGACGGCCGCGGAAGGGGCACAGGTGACTACTCTCAAGACCCGCAGTGCTTCTGGTACTGCCAGGGTCACGAGCAACCTATGCTGGACGGTGATGGATACACCGAATGTGGGAGGCCCCGAGGCCCCCGGCCTGATTGCCGGCTCGAATGCGCAGCTTGCGGAGTTGCTGGGGTTGATGGCCGACGGCGACCGGGTCGCCTTCAGCGAGTTCTACCGCCTCACTGCGCGGCGGGTCTTCGGCATGGCCAAGCGAGTGCTGGTGGATGCCGGCCTGAGCGAAGATACCACCCAGGAAGTGTTCATCCAGGTCTGGCAGAACGCGGCCAAGTTCGATCCCGAGGCCGGCAGCCCGCTCGCGTGGCTCATGACCATCACCCACCGGCGCGCTATCGACCGCGTCCGCTCGGCCCAGTCCGCCACGGACCGGGAAGCGAAATACGGCGCCGCGAGCCAACTCCTTGACCACGATTCAGTGGAAGAAGAAGCCAGCAGCCGGCTTGAAGCCGAGGCCGTCACCCGTTGCCTCGGCACCCTGACGGAAACGCAATTGGAATCCGTACAGCTCGCCTACTATGGCGGGCTCACCTACCGGGAGGTCGCCGAACAACTCGGTGCCGCGATTCCGACCATCAAGTCCCGCATCCGCGATGGACTTCTCCGACTCAAGACTTGCCTGGGGGTGAGCTGACATGACCGAACACGATGACAACAAACGGAACTTCGGGAAGGAAGGCCTCCGCAGGATGTTTGCCAACGATATAGCCACGGACCTTGCCGAAGGCCGCGCCTTGGAGCTTGCCGAGATCTATGCCCTCGACGCCTTGAGCGACGCCGAGCGTGCTGAAATCGACAATTACATTGCCACGGCGCCTGAACGCTCGGCGTTCCTCGAACGGGTCCGGCAGTCACGCGAAGCCCTCACCGCTTCCTTCGCCGACGAGGCCGAACCGCGGCCCGGGCTCTTGCAGGACATCCTGCGGCAACTCCCGGAACAACCACGAACTACACAAACCGGCACAGCGTCCGCGCCGTCGTCGGTTCCCGAAGTACCGACTGGACCCGCAACGCACGTTGCCCCCGACGTCGTGGACCTCGCCGCCGAACGGAACCGACGGGATCGCCGACGCTTCGGAGGCGTCCGTGGTTGGGTGGCAGCCGCTGCGGCTGCCGCGGTGATTGCGCTTGGCGGCGTGGGCGTCGGCGTCTACGTAGCCGGTCAGAACGATCCCGTGAACCAAGTGCTGCAGGCCGGCGATGTCCGTCAAGCCACCGTCGACGTCAACGGTGGCGGTACCGCCACCGTGTCCATCTCCAGCTCGAAGAACGCCGTGGTAGTCCGCATGAACGGAGTTCCCGCTCCCCCGGCCGGCAAGGTCTATCAGATGTGGCTCATTCCCAAGGACGGCTCCGACCCTGTATCCCAGGGCCTTATGGATGCCCAGGCATTGAGCCATCCGGCGGTTGTCTCCGGCATTTCCAGCGCGGCGTCCATCGGCATCACGGTTGAACCCGTGGGTGGCTCCAAGAAACCGACCCTCCCCACTGTCGCTGCAGCACCTCTCACCTAGAGCGAGAGGCCCTGCCCGCCGTTGGCTCTTGCGGCAGGGCTTGACCTTGACGTTACGTCAACTTCTACGCTGGATACATGAAGCAGGACAAGGCAGGTACCTGGACCATTTCCGAGCTGGCCAAGGCCAGCAAGGTCTCCTCGCGGACTTTGCGCCACTATGGCCACCTCGGGCTGTTGGAGCCTGCCCACACAGGATCCAACGGCTACCGGTATTACGGTCAGCCTGAGCTGCTGCGACTGCAGCGGATCCTTCTGCTTCGTGAACTTGGCCTTGGGCTCGAGACCATCGGCGAAGTTCTGGATGGCCAGGCCGACCCTGTGGAGGCACTTGCCGTGCACAGGGATTGGCTGCTGGCCGAGCGCGACCGACTGGACCGGATGTCCCGGACGGTCGACGCCACTATCGCAGCACTACGTCAAGGAGAAACCATGACCGCGGAGAACATCTTCAAGGATTTCGACAACAACCCCTACGAGGCCGAGGCTCGCGAGCGCTGGGGCGATCGTGCCGTCGACGAGAGCAACGCCCGGCACTCGGCGATGACCACAGCCCAAAAGCAGGCGTTCATGGAAGAGTACGCGGCGCTGAACCAGGATCTTGCCCACTGCTTCGACGCCGCCCTTCCGGCGGACCACCCGGACGTCCAGGCCGCCGTCGGCCGGCATTACAAGTGGATCTGCGCGAGTTGGACGCCAAACGCCGAATCCTACGTAGGCCTGGGACAGATGTACGTGGACGACCCCCGGTTCACTGCAAATTACGACAAGGTCCGGGTAGGCCTGGCGCCCTACCTGCTCGAAGGCATCAAGGTCTACGCAGCGCAAAAGCTCAGTTAAGGCACTCTTGCCGAAAAGCGCGACGGCGGCCCGTCCCCATTGGAAACACAGGGGACGGGCCGCCGTCGTACCGGCTGCTAAGCAGCCCCGCTAAATGATCAGCGAGAGCACCATGATGAAGCCGAAGCCGACCACCGAGATGAGTGTCTCCATCACCGACCAGGTCTTGAACGTCTGCCCGACCGTCAGGCCGAACAGTTCCTTCACGAGCCAGAACCCGGCGTCGTTGACGTGGGACAGGAAGAGCGAACCGGCACCGATGGCCAAGGCAAGGAGTGCCGCGTGGGTCGGGCTCAGGCTGCTTGCCAACGGAGCCACGATGCCCGCAGCCGTGACAGTGGCAACTGTCGCCGAGCCCGTGGCCAGGCGAAGCGCCACGGCCACCAGGAACCCCAGGACCAGCACGGACATGTTGGCGCCTTCGGCCCATTTCTTGACTGCGTCACCGACTCCGGCACCGATGAGGGTCTGCTTGAAACCGCCGCCCGCGCCCACGATCAGCAGGATCGCGGCGATCGGTCCGAGGCTGCTGCTGAGCTTGGAGGTGATCTTGCTACCGGTGAAACCGACCGCGTAGCCGAAGGTCACCATGGCGGCGAGCACGGCCAGGGTCATCGCAACGAGGGGCTGGCCAATGAAGTCCAGGACGGTGCGGATCATGGGTGCCGTCTTGGGATCGGCCCAGACGATGTCCGCGACGGCCTTCAACAGCATGAGCACCACCGGGAAAATGATGGTCAGCAGGGTGACCAGGAAGCTGGGCTGACGCTTCACTTCGCTGAGGTCGACGGCGTGCTTGGTGTCGACGCCGCCGGCCACCGCAGGAGCATCAACTGGGACCCAGCGCGCGGCCAAGCGGGAAAACAGCGGTCCACAAATGATCACGGTGGGAACGGCCACCAGGAGCCCAAGAGCCAGGGTGGTGCCCAGTTCAGCCTTCACCGCGCTGATGGCGATGAGTGGGCCCGGGTGCGGCGGGACCAGTCCGTGCAACACGGACAAACCCGCGAGGGCCGGAATGGCAATGCGCATGAGCTTCATCTGCGAGCGCTGGGTGACCAGGACGATCACCGGAAGCAGCAGGACGAGGCCGATCTCAAAGAACATCGGGAGGCCGATGATGACCGCAACCAAAGTGATCATCCAGACCACTTTGTTGCCGCTGGCTTTCTCCAACAAGGTGTCCACCACGCGGTTTGCGCCGCCGGAGTCCGCCAGGAGCTTGCCGAGCATGGCGCCGAGGGCAATCAGGAGGCCGACCTCTTTAAGGACGCCGCCCACGCCGTCTTCGAAGTTGCTGACCACTTTATCGAGGCCGACTCCCGATGCCAGGCCGACGAAGGCCGAACCTAGCACGAGGGACAAGAACGGATGGACCTTGAATTTCGCGATCAGCAGGACGATCAGCGCGATGCCGATAGCCGCGACCAACAGGAGTTGGGTATCGTGCCCGGTCCAGTTCACGCTGCATCTCCGGTTGTGTGTGCCGGCTGTGCCTCAAGGCCGAGCCGTTCGATGATTTCGTCTGCCTCTTCGGCAGGAGAAGCGGAGACGCACAGCGAGATGTGGTTCTCGTCCTCGGTGGGCGCTTCCAGCGCATCGAATTGGGATTCCAGCAGCGAAGCAGGCATGAAGTGCCCGTGGCGCGAAGCCAGCCTGTCGGAAATCTTGTCCTTGCTCCCCTGGAGGAAGACGAACACAACGCCCTCGCCGCGCAAGACGTCCCGGTAGCGCTTCTTCAAGGCCGAGCACGTGATGATGCCCGGCTTTCCAGCTGCCGTACGCTCCTTGATCCAATCGGCAATGATGTCCAGCCACGGCCAACGGTCCTCATCACTGAGTGCGTGCCCCGCCTGCATCTTTGCCACGTTCGCTTCCGGGTGCAGGTCGTCGCCTTCGGCGAGGTCCCAGCCCAGACGTCCGGCCAATACGCCGGCCACTGTCGATTTACCGGAACCGGAGACGCCCATGATCACCAATACCGGTTGTTGTGCAGTCTTCGCCATCAAAGTCTGCCTCTCTCAATTAAATATGATTTAAACGAGACTAAGCATATGACACAGGTTACACATCAGCAATTTCAGAAACCGGCGATGGTTTGGGACCCGTTGACTTCCACCACATGGAACGCTTCGGCGCTGCGCCCGCCGGGCATTCCGGCGCGCGAGGCATTGTGCCGGAGCATGCCCCGCACGGCCCGTTCCATGCCTTCCAGATCGGGGTGCTGGCTCGCGTGGATCCGGATGGCAGCCAGTTTCGCGTCCACGTGGTCGGTGACGTCCACGAAATAGTTCTCACGGGTTTCGGGACCGGCGAAGAGCCACAGCCATGGCAATTTGAAGGCCTCGAGGCCCGCTTCGGCCAGTTCCGGGTACGCGAAGGGATTCTCAAGCGCGGGGTACACGGCCCGCGTCACGATCTCCCCCACTGCGAGGTGGTCGGGGTGGCTCTTCTGGATCCGGTCCCAATTGCGTTCCGGGTGCATGGCAAGAACGATGTCCGGGCGGATCTCGCGGATGAGTTTCACCACTTGCTTGATGACCCCATGCGTCGGTTCCAGGTAACCATCGCGCTCATGGAGGTAGTGCACGTCCGTCACGCCGACGAGGGCAGCGGCCTGTCGCTGCTCCTCTGCGCGCATGGAGATGATCTCTTCGCGGTGTGCAGGATCAAAACCTCCGGCATCGCCGTCTGTCATGACGCAATAGCTGACCTCGACGCCGGCAGCGGTCCAGGCAGCGATGGTTCCGGCCGCGCCAAAGTCGACGTCGTCCGGGTGGGCGGTAAAACAAAGCACCCGCTCAACGCGCTCTGTGGAGGCGTTGAACGGGCTCTTTGCTGACGTAGCGTCAGAAGACAAAGGGATCAGCCTTTCCGCTTTTTGATCTCTTCGGTGGCCTGTGGAACAACCTTGAAGAGGTCACCGATGATGCCGAAGTCCGCGATCTCGAAGATCGGCGACTCAGCATCCTTATTGATCGCGACGATGACCTTGGAGGTCTGCATCCCGGCCTTTTGCTGGATCGCCCCGGAGATGCCCGCCGAGATGTAGAGCTGCGGAGACACCGTCTTGCCCGTCTGGCCAACCTGGTAGTCATGACCGATCCAGCCCGCATCCGTGGCGGCACGGGAAGCCCCGAGCGCGCCGCCCAGTGCGTCGGCCAGTTCTTCCAAGGGACCGAAGTCGCCGTCGACGCCGCGTCCACCGGCAACCACGATCCGGGCTTCGGTGAGCTCGGGACGGCCGCTGGCAGGCTTTTCCGCACGCCCGGTGACCCGTGCGGCATTCGCGGTGGCATCAGCCGGGACGTCGATGGTGACAGCCTCGGGCGTGCCTGACGCGGCCGGGGCCTCGACGTCGACGCTGTTCGGCTTGACGGTGAGCACGGCGACGGCGGTGCGCGCCTTGGCCGTGGTGGTGTACGAGCCGGCGAGGACCGATTTGTGGGCCGTGCCGTCGGCGTCGACCCCCACAACATCGGTGATGACGCCGGCGTTGAGCTTCACGCCAAGACGGGCTGCGATTTCCTTGCCGTCGGCGGTGTTCTCCAGCAGGACGGTCCCGGCTCCGGAGGCCTCTACGGCCGCGGCCAGATAGGCGGCTTTCGGCCCAACCAGGTAGTCGTCCAGGTCCGTTGCGGATGGGCGGTAAAGAACCGAGGCTCCGTGCGCACCCAAGGCGGCTGCGACGTCGTCGTGCAGTTCGCCGTTGACGGCGACCACAGCTTCCCCGAGCGAACGCGCGATCGTCAGGAGTTCCAGGCTGCTCTTCTTGAGCGCTGTGCCCGGGTTGTCAATGAATACAAGTGCTTTTGCCATGTGTCGGAATCCTCTTAGAGCAGCTTCTGGGCGGCCAGGAACTCAACCAGCTTGATGCCGGCGTCGCCTTCGTCGGTGATGATGGTGCCGGCAGTGCGCGGCGGCCGCGCCTCCGCGGTCTCGACGGCGGTCAGGGAACCCGCGGCGCCCACCTGCGCGGCATCGACGCCGATATCGGCCAGGGTGAGTGCCGTGATCTTCTTCTTCTTGGCTGCAAGGATGCCTTTGAAGTTGGGGTATCGCGGTTCGTTGATCTGGTCCGTCACGGAGACCAGCGCGGGCAAGGTTGCCTCCACGGTGTCCGCGTGGGCGTCACCGTCACGGCGCGCTACGATGCGTTCGCCGTTGACCTCCAGGGACGAAGCAAAAGTGACTTGCGGGAGTCCGAGCCGCTCGGCGAGCTGTGCCGGAACCAAGGACGTTTCGCCGTCGGTCGACGCCATGCCCGTCAGGACGAGGTCAACGGGCGAGTCTGCACCGAGATACCGGATCGCCGCGGCAAGGGCCAGCGAAGTGGCTGCGGCATCGGAGCCGGCCAAGGCGTCGTCGCTCAAATGCGCTCCCGAGGAGGCACCGATCTGCAGGGACTTCTTGACCGCGTTCACGGCACCGGCTGGACCCATGCTCAAGGCGATGACCTCGTTGCCGGCCTTGGCACCGCCGCGGGCTTCGCTGAGCTGCAGCGCGGCTTCGAGTGCATACTCGTCCAGTTCGGACAGGATGCTCTCGTCGCGGTCCGTGGTGTTGCCTGGGCCGGTGAGGTGTCGGTCGAACTGCGCGTCCGGGACGTGCTTGACCAGAACAACAATCTTCAATGTATCTCCCACTGTGTTCGAGGCAGCCTTCCATACTCGGGGATGGCCAGCAACTAGGCGCATGGCCAAGAGTGCCCGGCATACGGGCTCGTCCTAGCTAAGCATATTGCGGGACAAGTCGGACAACGGCGCCGCGTTAACTCCTGTTTCGTGGATCGCCACCGCCACGGCGGCAAGAGCACACGACGACGGCGGGCCGCACCGGTGGTGCCGCCCGCCGTCGTCGACGTGCTAGTCAGTTCGCGTGCTGGAATCCGCTGCTACGGCGTAGCTGTTACGGAGCAGCGTCCAAGGTCACGTCGAGCTCCTGCGACTGGCCGCTACGCTGGACGGTCACCTTGACCGTTGCGCCTGCCGGCTGCTCCCGGACAGCCGCAGTGAGCTGCTCCGGGTCGGTGATGTCTATACCGGCGAACTTGGTCACGACGTCGCCCACCTTGAGCCCGGCCTTCTCAGCTGCGGAGCCCTTGGTCACGGCCGCGACCTGCGCGCCGATCGAGAACCCGGAGCTGCTGCCTGTTGCCGACTTAGGCTGAACGCTGACGCCGAACTGCCCGTGGGTTGCCTTGCCGTTCTTGATGAGTTCCTGCGCAATACGCTTCGCGTTGTTGATCGGGATGCTGAAGCCAACACCAATGTTGCCGCTGGACGAAGACGAAGAACTGCTGCTGCCGGCAGAAGCGATTGCCACGTTGACGCCGATGATCTCGCCCTTGGTGTTGACGAGCGCTCCACCGGAGTTACCCGGGTTGATCGGCGCGTCGGTCTGGATCACGTTGAGCGAAACGGTGCCCTGGCCCGCACTGCTCTGGCTCTGGCCACCGCCTGGAGGGGCGAATTGGAATCCGCCCTGGCCGCCGTTTTGCGAATTGTCCGAGCCGCCGTTGGGAACAGCCGACGACGCCACGCTGATGGTGCGGTTGAGCGTGGACACGATGCCGTCGGTGACCGTGCCGGGCAAGCCGAGCGGAGCACCGATGGCGATTGCGTTGTCTCCGACGTTGATCTTGCTGGAATCACCCAGGGTGGCCGGCACGAGGCCGGAAGCGTTGTCCACCTTGATGATGGCGAGATCCGACAGCGGGTCCGTACCCACTACCGTCGCCTTCAGCACGCGTCCGTCGCTCAACCGCACTTCAATGGCGGCGTTCGCGCTGGCACCGTCAAGGGTCACCACGTGGGTGTTCGTCAGGATGTGGCCTTGGTCGTCGAGGATGATGCCCGAACCGGTGCCGCCCTGGCTCCCGCTTGAAGCCATGATGGTCACGACGCTCGGAGTAGCCTTGGCCGCGGCTGCTGTGATGGCGTTGACGTTGTCCGTGTTGTTGACAATCACGGTTCCCGCCTGGCCGCTGCCGGCCGCCACCGGGGTCCGGCTGTTCAACAATTGATCGCTGGCGGCCACCACGCCTCCACCCACGAGACCGGCTGCCAGGATGCAGGCCACCAAGGTCCCGACGCCGAAGACCGGCTTGCGCTTCGGACTAGCCGCCGGACCTCCCGGGTGGGCGGGGAACTGCTGAGTGGGATAGTGCTGCGCAGGGTTCGGTCCGCCATAGAAAGGCTGGTGCTGCGGGTAGGCGTGCTGCTGTCCCGCGCTGTGCTGGGAAGCTCCGTGTTGGGGCGCTCCGTTCTGGGGAGCGCTGTGCTGAGCGTGGATCTGCTCGGTGGCGTTTTCGGCCGGGCCTTGGGCCCATGGTGCCGGGGCTACCGGGGTCTGTGCTGTATGCGCCGGCTGCGCTGAGTAATCGGGCTGCGCCGGGTAATCGGGCTTCGCAGTGAAATCCTGACCCGGCTGGTATGCCGGCAGCGGGGCCGTAGGCTGGGAATTGGCTTGCTTGTCCGCTTCCGCCTTGCCGGTGCTCTCAGGACCATGGATCTCGGGGCCATTGTTCTCAGGCTCGGCGCCCTGTGCTGGGTTCTCCGTCATGGGACTTCCTTTCTTCCTCGTCCCCTTAACTATCGTCGCTCTTGCTGGATCAAGAGTCGACGTTCGCTGGGAGCTTGCTGAACGCCGTCATCGGATTGGCCCTATGCCGTCGAATGGCGCCGACTAGCCCCTCAACGTTGGAGAAGGAAGGATTTCTCCCCGTTTCGCTGGCGGCATATTTACCGCTGTGGACGCTCCAAAAGGTGCACCATAGTATCAAGTGGAATTGCCACAGCGACCTGCCGCTTGACAACCATGCGTGGGGGCGCTGATGCATTCTGTTTCGATTGCTCCGGCCCGGACCAGTCGCAGACGTGCTGAAGGGTTGCACATGCGGTCAATGTTGAAACGTGTACTCGCCGTCATCGGCCTGGCCGGACTGCTGGTCCTCCCGGCCACCGCAGCCTGGGCCGAGGGTCCGGTGACCATCCCCTCCGGCCAGAACATCGTGGACAACGCGAATGTCCTGGGCAACCGCAAGGGCGAGGTCCAGGATGCCATCCAGAAGCTCCTGAAGGACCACAAATACAACTTGTATGTGGTCACGGTGAATTCCTTCGACAACCCCTCATCGCCCGCAGACTGGGCCACGGCAGTGGCCACCAAGAAGGGTATGGGCAAGGCTGACGTCATTCTGGCCATCTCCACGGCCGGTCAGTATTATTTCGCACCCAATTCGGCCAGTGCGATCTATTCCAAGAGGTCAACCATTTCGTCCAATGCCATCGCGGCCAACCTGGGCGCAGGCAAGCGTGACTTTGCCCAGGCAGCCATCGACACTGCGGCCGCCGTCGGCGACGCCGCCGGCGGGGGCAGCGGCACGGTTCCTAGCGGCAACTCGGGTGCGGTCGTTTTGATCGGTGCCGGCGTTGTCGCGGCCGGCGGTGTGGGCACGTACTTGTACTTCCGTAACCGCCGCAAGAAGGGCCAGGCATCCGCAACGAGCTACGGCCCGCAGGGCGAACAGCTCGATCCCCTCGCCTCCTTGAGCATCCCGGACTTGCGGCGCAAGGCCGGGTCCCTGCTTATCGAAGCGGACGACACCATCAAATCCAGCGAGCAGGAACTCGGCTTCGCCCAAGCGCAATACGGCGATGCCGCCGTCGGGAACTTCACCAAGGCCTTGCTGGAAGCAAAGAACCATATGACCGAGTCGTTCAAGCTCCAGCAACAGCTCGATGACCACATCCCGGATACCGAAGTGCAGCAGCGCAGTTGGCTTGGCGAAATCATCCGGCGCTCGGACGCGGCCCTCGAGTCGCTGCGGGAGCAGAAGGCCGATTTCGACTCCCTGCGCGAGCTGGAGAAGAACGCGCCGCAGGCTTTGGCCACTGTTGCCGCCGGCGCGAACGAAGCCGAGGCAAAGATCAGCAGCGCGGAGCAATCGCTCAATGGGCTGCGCGAGAAGTACGCAGACAGCGCACTTGGCCACGTGAGCGACAACATCACCCAGGCCAAGGACCGGCTTGCCTTCGTTCACAACGCAACAACGACGGCGCAGGAAAAGCTCGCCGCAGGTGAGAGCAGCCTCGCCGCTGTGGCCGTCCGCGCCGCGGAAGAAGGCCTGCACCAGACCAACGTCCTGATCGACGCGATCTCCAAGGTGGCGGGCAACCTCGACGAAGCCCGGAATTCGCTGGAGGGCGCCGTGGTGGAGACCAGCCAGGACCTGGCCCAGGCCAAAGCGATGATCCAGTCCGGCGAACACCCGGAGCTGGCCGGTCCGGTGGCGGGCGTCGAAGCCGCACTGGCGCAGGTCAAGGCCGAAATCCAGGGCGGAAAGATCGATCCCATTGCCACCCTGGACCGGGTGGAGAAGGCACACCAAGCCTTGGACCAGTCCCTCTCGGGAATCCGTGACCAGCAGGAACAGGCAAGGCGCGCGCAAGCCGCGCTCCAGCAGACCATCATGGCTGCCCAGTCCCAGATCAGCGCTACCTCGGACTACATCGCGGCGCGACGCGGCGGCGTTGGCCCCGAGGCCCGTACTCGTTTGGCCGAAGCCCAACGGAATCTCGACTACGCCCTGTCCATTTCCCGCAATGACCCCGTCACCGCACTGACGTACGCCCAGCAGGCCCAGTCGCTCGCTGCACAAGCCGCGCAACTGGCCCAGTCCGACGTCGATCAGTTCGGCGGCTTCGCCAACCAAGGCTACGGCCGCGGCGGCATGTTCGGTGGTGGAGGCAGTGGTGGCGGCCTCGGCGGAGCGATCCTCGGCGGCATCCTCATCAACTCCATCCTCCACGGCGGAGGGGGCGGCTGGGGCGGTGGAAACAACGACGGCGGAGGCGGAGGCTTCTTCGGTGGCGACGGCGGTGGGGGCGGAGGCTTCTTCGGCGGCGACGGTGGAGGTGGAGGCGACTTCGGCGGCGGCGACTCCGGTAGTTTCTAACTCCCAAAGACTAGGTGGGGGCCTGTTCCCCACGTAGAGCGGTACAAAAAACTGATCACTGGATTCAGTGGGCACCACTGAGCAGGACGAAAGGCAACACCATGGTTAAGCAGTCCATTTTCGGGCGGATCGCGCAGCTCGCCAAGGCGAACATCAATGCCTTGCTCGACCAGGCTGAGGACCCGCAGAAGATGCTGGACCAGATGGTCCGCGACTACTCGAACAACATCGCCGAAGCCGAGTCCGCCGTCGCGCAGACCATCGGGAACCTCCGCATGCTGCAGGCCGACTACAACGAGGACGTCAAAAACGCCCAGGACTGGGGCAACAAGGCCCTCGCAGCCTCCCGCAAGGCGGACGAGTACCGTGCGTCCGGCAACGCGGCCGACGCCGTCAAGTTCGACAACCTTGCCAAGGTGGCCATCCAGCGCCAGATGTCGGCCGAAAACGAGGCCAAGGCCGCCGAGCCGAACATCGCGTCCCAGTCGGAGGTCGTGGACAAGCTCAAGAGCGGCCTCGACCAGATGAAGGGCAAGCTCAACGAACTCACCAGCAAGCGCAATGAGCTGGTTGCCCGCTCCAAGACGGTTGCTGCCCAAACCCAGGTGCACGACGCCCTCAAGAGCATCGACATCATGGACCCCACCAGCGAGGTAGGCCGCTTCGAAGAGAAGATCCGCCGCGAAGAGGCGAAGGTCCTCGGCCAGCAGGAACTGGCAGCCTCCAGCCTGGACGCCCAGTTCAACCAGCTTGAGGACCTCGGAGAGCAGACTGAGATCGAGGCCCGCCTGGCGGCCCTGAAGTCGGGCGGTTCGAAGGCCGCTATCGGCGCCGGCGCCACCGCTCCGGCAGACGATACCGTGGACGAAGCCGACTTCGACAAGCTCTAGTTCAGCCAAGCGAATGGCCGGGCCTCCAATGAGGCCCGGCCATTCGCTTTCTGAGTGCTTTATGCCCCTACGGCGAGCCGTCCAACGATGAGCCTCATGATTTCGTTGCTGCCTTCCAGGATCTGGTGGACGCGCAGGTCCCTGGCAATCTTCTCGAGGCCGTATTCCGACAAGTAGCCGTAGCCGCCGTGCAACTGGATGGCTTTGTTCGCCACGTTGAAACCGGCGTCCGTGGCGACGCGCTTCGCCATGGCGCACAACCTCACGGTGTCCGGGGCGCCACGGTCCAAAGCGTCCGCGGCCCGGAGGATCAGGGTCCTGGCAGTTTCCAGTTCCGTATCCATGTCGGCAATATCAAACAGCAGGGACTGCTGGTTGATGAGCGGGCCGCCAAAAGCCGAGCGTGACTTGAGATAGGCGATGGACTTCTCCAGTGCCGCCTGGCCACCTCCCAGCGAACAAGCGCCCATGTTGACCCGGCCCCCGTTGAGGCCCTTCATCGCGATGCCGAATCCGCTGCCTTCTTCGCCAAGCCGGTTCGCCACGGGGACGCGTACGTCCTCGAAGATGACCTGCCGGGTGGGTTGGGCATTCCATCCCATCTTCTTTTCATTCGGGCCGAAGGACAGCCCAGGCGCGTCCGCGGGCACAACGATTGCGGTGATGCCCTGACTGCCCGTGTCCGCGGTCCGCGCCATGACCACATAGACGCTGGAAACTCCGGCACCCGAAATGAACTGCTTGGTGCCGTTAAGAACGTAACTATCGCCGTCGAGCACTGCTTTGGTGCTCAGCGCGGCGGCATCCGAGCCGGCTCCCGGCTCCGTAAGGCAATAGCTGCCCAGCGCTTCCATGGACGCGAGCTGCGGCACCCACTGGGCCCGCTGCTCATCGTTGCCGAAAGCGTCGATCATCCACACCACCATGTTGTGGATCGAGATGTAGGCCGCGATGGTGGGGTCTGCCTTGGACAGCTCCTCGAAGATCAGCGCCGCATCCGTGCGGGAAAGGCCCGAGCCGCCGAATTCTTCCCGGACGTAGATGCCTCCCATGCCGAGGGTGCCCGCTTCACGCAGGACATCCACAGGGAAATGCTTGGTCTCGTCCCATTCTGCGGCGTGCGGCGCAATGGCCGTCGTGGCGAAATCGCGCACCATCTCCACCACCGCTTGCTGGTCCTCCGTGAGCTCAAACATTGGCACTCCTTTGCAGTTCTTCCCAGTTCTCCGGGTTGTCCGGTTTTACTGGCCTTTTTCTAGCTATCCGCTGGGGTTTACTTGCTGACTTTGCCCATCAGGGAAGCGACAGGGCGAAGGAACAGCGGCCTCGCGAGGAACCACGCGCCCACAATCACCAGGAGGGACACGGCGAAAATGCCGAAACCAACCCAGTTGATATCGTCGCTGCCGCCATACATGTGGTTCAGGTTGCGCAGCGCCCCGGTAGCGAGGACCAGGGTGACGTGCACGATCGTGAAGAGCACGAAGTACACCATCACAGGGAAATGCACCGCCCGGGCGAGTTCGATGGGATAGACCTTGTTCACCGTGCCGGCCTTCTTGGGCCAGGCAGAGGAGGTGCGCAAACCGGTGATGATGGCGAGCGGGGCGGCGATGAAGACCGTGACGAAGTACGTCAGCAACTGCAGGGCGTTGTAGTTCACCCAACCGTCCTCAGTGGGCCAGTTCAACGATGCGTACTGGAGGGCGGCGGAAATGGCGTTCGGGAAGACATCCCAGCTGGTGGGAATGATCCGCATCCATTGCCCGGTGGAAAAGATCACGATGATGAAGACAATGCCGTTCAGCACCCACAGGGCGTCGAGGGTCAGGTGGAACCACAGGTCCAGGCTGATCTTGGTTGGCGCATTCTTGGTCCGGATGAATCCTTTGTTGTTGCGGGTCCATTGGGCCGGCGGCCGCTTGGCCGTGCGGACCTGCCAACCGGAACGAACGATGAGCACCATGAAGAAGACGTTCAGGAAGTGCTGCCAACCGAGCCATGCCGGGAAACCTACGGGAGCGTTCTCCGGGAGGCTGGATGCGCCTGGGAACTCGTGCAAGAACGACTGCACACCCGACAGGCCCGTCAACCATTTGGCAAACAAGACGATGAGCAAAAGGACGAGCAGGACGCCTGGAACCACCCAGAGGGGTTGGGACCATTTGCTCTTGGCTGCTGTCGACTTTTTGGCGGGGGTGGACATCTTCTCAGACACCTCTCGGAAGAACTTTGCAATCAGGGACGCATCAAGCTAACAGGCTTTGGACCGAAGCGGCCAAAGCCTGTTACGCCGTCAGTTGGAACGGGCTTTCACGGCCTCGATGAGTTTCGGAACCACTGTGAAGATATCGCCCACGATTCCGAAGTCGGCCACCTCGAAAATGGGCGCGTCCTCGTCTTTGTTGATGGCCACAATGGTCTTGGCAGTCTGCATGCCTGCGCGGTGCTGGATGGCTCCGGATATTCCCAATGCGATGTACAGCTGCGGGGACACGCTCACGCCGGTCTGGCCTACCTGGGCCGTCTGCGCAATATACCCGGCGTCGACGGCGGCGCGAGACGCACCGATCGCCGCGCCCAGGGTGTCGGCGAGCTGTTCAACCAGCACAAAGTTCTCGGACGAGCCCAACCCCCGTCCGCCGGAAACCACCGTCGCTGCGGTCCGAAGCTCGGGCCGGCCCGAGACGGCGGCATCGTCGTTGAACTGGTCAATGACTGCTGCACCCTCTGCCCTGGCTTCCAGCGACACCATGTCCACGTCTGCCTTGCGTGCCGGAGCCTGGCCTTCGATCGCCCCCTGCCGGATGGTGAGGATGGGCAGCCCGCCTTCCACCACGGACTCGACGGTATAGGCCCCGCCAAACACCGAATGCTGGGCAACAACGGTTCCGTTGTCGCTGCGCACCTGCACGACGTCGGCGAGCACGCTCCCGCTTGCCCGCACGGCAAGCCGGGCGGCAGCTTCGCGGCCGTCCACCGAATTCGCCGTGAGGACGGCAGTCGGCCCGTAGGCGTGGACGGCACCACTCAGGGCATCCACGGCGGGTGACACCAAAACGGTGCCGGCGGCAGCTGTCAGAGCCGAGTAGATCCGAACCGCGCCCAGCTCACCGAGGCGCGCGACGTCGTCGTCCGCCAGCGGTGCCGAGGACACGACGACGGCGACCGGCGAACCCAGCGTGGCTGCGGCAGCCAGCAGCCCGCGGGCCGAAGCGGCAATCCCGCCGCGGTGGGAAATTTCAATGAGCACCAAGACGTTCGACATTTCTTTTCCTCCGTCAGACCAGGCGGTTCGCAACGAGGAACTCGGCCAGCTCGTCGGCCGCGGTCCCGTCATCTATGAGTTTTCGTCCGGCCGCGCGCGGCGGCCACTCAACGGTGGAGACCACTACGGTGTGGCTGGCGCCCGTCGGGACGCCAAGCTCGGCGGCGGACAACGTGGTGACGGGTTTGCGCTTGGCCGTCAGGATGCCCTTGAAGTTGGGAAACCGGGCCTCCGGGAAACGCTCGGTCACAGTGATGATGGCGGGCAGTCCGGCACGGACATTGAGGGTTCCACCCTCACCCTGGCGAACGCCGCTCACGCCGTCGTCGGCGATTTCCGCGGAGATCAATGAACCCAACAGTGGCAGTTGGAGATGTTCGGCAATCATGGCGGGCACGACGCCGGCGCGGCCATCCGTCGATTCGTTGCCGGCCATCACCACGTCGAACCCAGTAGACCTCAGTGCAGCCGCCAGCGTTGCGGCCGTTCGACCGGTGTCGGCGCCGGCCAGAGAATCATCCACAATGTGAACCGCTGAATCGGCTCCCATGGAGAGGGCCTTGCGCAAGGACTGCGTGGCGTCGTCAGGACCCATGGTCATTGCCACAACCTCGGTGCCTTTGTTGGCATCCTTGATGCGCAGCGCGGCTTCGAGGGCGCGCTCGTTGATTTCATCGACCACGGAGTCGGCAGCCTCACGGTCGAGCCGGCCCGTTGCCAGGTCGAGCTTCCGTTCCTCGGCCGTATCCGGCACTTGTTTGACGAGCACGACGATCTTCATTCAACAGCTCCCTCGATGCAAATGGCTGACGCTTGGAATCGAGAATACTAGGAACTCCTAGTATTTACCATGGAGCGAAGGACGGAATGCTAGGAACTCCTATTGATTCTGCCGGGATTCTCCGCGCCGGGCATGGGGATTCGGGCCGGCAGCAGGTTGCAGGCCTTCTTTCGAAGCGATCGATCTAGCCCTGGCGAATGCCGAGGGTGTTCCCGTCGGGATCACGGAACCATGCGCCACGGGCGGGGCCGAGCTGAGCGATGTGCCCTGTTGTGGCAAGGGGACCCTCCGTGTAGTCGAGGAACTCCACGCCCTTGGCGGCCAAGTCGTCGACCACGGCCTCAATGTCGTCCACTTCGAAGTGGGCAAGGGTGTGCTCTGTAGCGGTAGGCGGACGCTTGAAGACTGAGATCTCGCTGACGGATCCGCAACGGTACCGCACGCCGACCGGAGTCTCCCAGAGGAAGGACAACCCCAGGATGCCGCCATAGAATTCTTTCGCCCGCTCCAGATCCGTGACCGGAATCGTCGCCACTGCCATCGTCGCACTGATCATCTCGGGCCTCCTCAGGGCGGCCCATTCCGTCAGGATGAACGGGCCATTCGGCCCAAGTGTCTTCCTCCTGGAGCTGGACTGTCAACGAGGATCGGGAGATTCAGCGGTGCTGCGTCGCACGGCCATCACCACGCTGACAAGTACCGACAACGCTATGACCACGACCATTCCGGCGAAGTTCGGCTGGAATTCCAAGGCCAGCGCCCCGTTTTCGGCTCCCCGAGTCGCGGTGAAAAGTCCCGGCAGGGTCGCCCGGGAACCCGTCGAAATGGCGATCACGCTCACTGCCACGCACAGAATGAACGCCAGGGCCAATCCGCCGGCCACGCCGTTCAGCGCTGCGCCAACTATTTTCGACACCGTTTTCATTGGGGTCCCTCCTCGAGCCGGCCAACGCGGAGCGCCGCCTGTATTCCAGTGATGAAGCTTTGTCCCCGCCCAAGAAACTACTCCGACATTCTGCCTCTCGGGGGTCGAAGTGGTTAAGATCCGTACAGATTTGCCAAAAATCAGTGTGTTTTCCGGCAATCTCAGTGTGGATCTCGGCGCTTCTGCGTGTGAAAAAACGTTTCACCCGGATCGGCCCGCATGGCCGTCTAAGACCGCGTCCAAGACCTCCTTGGGGAAATTAGGAGCGGATGTCTCCACTGCGCGCCCACATCAGGGTCGGGAGGGCGGCGAAATGGGGTTAAACGAAAAAGTCCGCCCAGTCGGGCGGACTCTTTCGTTTATTTGGTTGCGGGGACAGGATTTGAACCTGTGACCTCTGGGTTATGAGCCCAGCGAGCTACCGAACTGCTCCACCCCGCGTCGCAGAATCAACTCTACCTCACATTCGAGGGCGCCCCTGACCATTCAGGTGTGCGCTGCAGCACGATGGGATCTGGAGGTCCTTCGGGCAGGAGCAACAGCCCTTGAGGGTGGTTATCCTCCCGTGGACTTGGCGCCATCCTGACCTTCTTTGATTTCGGAAAGCGCTTACGACACTGCGAGTCGCGTCATTCTGGCGCCCAGAAGGCTCAAAGAAGGTCAGGACGGAGCTGGCACAGCCGTACCCGGCACATGCCCTACCGATCCCGCACTCCCCCACCCGCGAATCGACGGAAAACAAAAAAATCCGGCACAGTGTTTCCACTGTGCCGGATCTTTTCTCCAGTTGCGGGGACAGGATTTGAACCTGTGACCTCTGGGTTATGAGCCCAGCGAGCTACCGAACTGCTCCACCCCGCGTCGCAAGAACTACTTTACCTGCAGGTGAATGTCAGGCCAAATCGAAACGACGTGACCTCCGTCTCCCCCGCCGGGCGGCCACCATGCACGGGCCTCCATATCAAAAGGAAGACCGGGCCAGCCCTGGTGTGAGGGCTGGCCCGGTCTTGCAAAAACCTCCAGCTAAGCCGACATCAGCCAGCTGGAGAGTTGCCTACTTACTCGGCGAAGGCGAAGGCGACGACGAGGCCGACGGGCTCGCCGAGGGGCTGGCACTTGCCGACGGACCCGGGGTGGCACCAAGCCGGGACTCGGCGTCGAGCGCTTTCTGTATCGCCGCGGACAGGAGGCTCTGCTGGGCACCGTACCCGGCGAAGTCGCCCTTGGCCAGCGCAGCCTGGCCATCCTGGATGGCCTTGTTGGCCTGATCCAGCGCAGCCTTTAGCTGGGCCTGTGCATCCGCTGTCGCAGGTGGCGTAGTAGTCCCCGGCGGAGTTGTGGTCTGGCCGTTGTTGGCCGAGTCTCCCGCCGAGGCCCCTGAATCGCCCCCGAAGAGGATCTTCAGCGCACCGTCAAGCGTGGGGGCAAAGCCGACCTTGTCGCCAAAGGCCACGAGCACACGTTGAAGCGTCGGATAGGACGTCTCACCAGTGGACTTCAGATACACCGGTTGGACATAGAGCAGGCCTCCGCCCACCGGCAATGTCAAAAGGTTGCCGTTGAGCACATCGGATGCTCCCTGCCTGAGCAGGTTGAGTTCCCGCGACACCTCAGGATCGGAGTTGAACTTGTTCTGGGCCTGTCCGGGGCCCGGAACCTGGGTATCCGTTGGCAATTGGAGTAATCGCAACTGGCCGTAGGTGTCTGCCTTCACCCCCTTCTGGCTACCGGCGTCGGAATCGGCTGCGAGGAAGCCGTACAGGATGTTCCGGGCGGCGCCGTTGACCACCTGTGGAATGAAGGAAGACGTCAGCTGGAAGGCCGGCTTGGTCTGGTCGGGCATCTGCAGGGACATGTAGAACGGAGGCTGCCGGACGGGATCCGTGACCGTGGGGTCGTTCGGAACGCTCCACGCGTCGTTGTTCTGGTAGAAGCTGTCCGCGTTGGTCACGTGGTAGCGCCCAAGCAGCTCACGCTGGACCTTGAACAGATCCTCCGGATAGCGGACGTGGCTCATCAGCTGTCCGGACATCTCCGAGTACGGCTTGACGGTGGTCGGGAAAATCTTCTCCCACGCTTTGAGGATGGGGTCCTGGTCATCCCAGGCGTACAGCGTGACCGAGCCGTCATAGGCGTCAACCGTGGCCTTGACCGAGTTCCTGATGTAGTTGACCGCGCTGTTCGGCAGGGCCGCCGTGCGCCCGGAGGTCGTCTGCGAATCGGCCGTTGCGTTTCCCAGTTGCTGCTGCTGGGAGTAGGGGAAGTACTGGCTGGTGGTGTAACCGTCCACGATCCACTTCACCCGGCCGTCGACAACTGCCGGATAGGCGCTTCCGTCAACCGTCAGGTAGGGCGCAACCTTTTGCACGCGCTCACGCGGAGTGCGGTCGTAAAGGATCTGGGACTTCTCGTTGACGCCGTCAGACAGCAACAGGTCCGAGGACTGGAACTTGATCGAGTAGAGAAGGCGGTTGAACCAGTTGCCAACGTTGGGGCCACCGTTGCCGGTAAAGGTGTACTGAGTTTCAGTAGAGGTGTCCTTGCCGGCCGGTCGGTCCTGTTCGCGGTGCGGAGCACCATCGGGGGCGCCGACCACCGAGTAGTCCGGCGAATCTTCACCGAAGTAGATGCGTGGTTGGTAGCTCGCATCGCTGCCAAGGGTACCCATGGACGGAATTCCGGACAGCAGGAAGTCCGGCTTTCCGTCAACCGTGAAGGTGTTGCCCTTGGCCGCCACGACGCCGTAACCGTGGGTGTAGACGATATGCCGGTTGACCCAGGTCTGCTGGCTGGCGTTCAGCCCGTCCTGGTTCAATTCCCGGACAGCGATTACGGTGTCCTGGGTCTTGCCGTTCACGGTGTAGCGGTCGACGTTCAGGGCCTTGGGGAACTGGTAATACGGACGGTACTGCTCCAGTTGGGAGAACGCCGAGGAAACCAGGTTCGGGTCCAACAGCCGGATGTTGGCGGCTGTCTGGGCATCCTTGGCAAGCGCCCCGGTCTTGGCGTCCGTGGTGGCGTTGTAGGGAGAAACCTTGATCTTGTCCAAACCGTAGGCGGACCGGGTCATGGCTATGTTGCGGTCAATGTACTTGTTTTCGAGCGTCTGCTCCGAGGGGCGGACTTGGAACTGCTGGATGACCCAGGGATAGACACCACCGGCGAGGATGGATGTGATGATCAGCATGGCCGTGCCGATCACGGGCAAGCGCCAACGGCCAATCACGGCGGCCACAATGAAGAGGACGGCCACCAGGCCCGCGGCAACGGCCAGGATGGTCTTGGTCGGAATCACGGCGTTGACGTCCGTGTAGAGGGCACCTGCCCAGTGGCCACCGTTGTTCTGGACGGTGCTGTAGACGTCAAGCCAGAAGTTGGCTCCGAGAAGCAGCAGGAAAACGGCCCCGGTCACGGCCAAGTGGATTTGGGCGGCACGGCTGGTGAAGATGCCGCGTTCCATGAGCCGGATGCTCCCATAAAGGTAGTGGGTGAGGATTCCCGCGATTCCGGCAATCACCACAACGCTCATGAGGAAACCGGTGACAAAGCCAAGGAACGGCAAAGTCATGAGGTAGAAGCTGATGTCCAGGCCAAACTGGGGATCGGCCTGGCCGAAGGGTACCTGGTTGAAGAACAAGAGCACCGATTGCCATTGGCTCGCGGCCGCGCTGCCTGCAAAGAGGCCGAACAGCACGGGGATGCCGATCATGACCACGCGTCGCACGGGCTCCAGTTGGGCCTGGTACCGATTCAGGTTGTCCCTGACCTCGGAATCCGGAGCGTAGACCGGCCGTGCATGGTAGGCAACGCGGATGGCGTAGAAGACCGGCACGAACATCAGGACGAATCCCGCCAGGAAGATCAGGATCCGGGCAAGGTTCTCCTTGAAATAGACTTCGAAGAAGCCCAACTGCTGATACCAGAGGACGTCTGTCCACACATTGGCGAAGAAAATGAATCCAACCACGGCGACGGCGACGATGATCAAAGTTGGAGTGAGTGCACCCCGTCTCCGCTGCGGTCTTCCGGGCGGGCTGGTGCTGGCTGGACGGGACAAACTCGATACCTCATCGCTGGTCGTCAGTTAACGGTCATCAGTGCGTGTGTTCGTCGGCCCCGGTGCCGGGTAGTAATGGCGGAGGCCGTCATTAGTGCCACGAGTGGCGGTGGAGCTAAGTTCCATCATCAGTCTAGTTGTTGGAGCATGTGGGGAGGCGGGACATATCCTGGCCCGAGGCGAGTCGCTCCACAGCGGATTTCGCGTCCGCGAGGGTGTCCACTTTGACTACCTGCAGCCCGTCCGGAACGTGGCCCACGACCTCGTCGCAATTGGCGGCAGGCGCGAGGAAAAGCGTGGCGCCGCCGCTGCGGGCTCCGCGCATTTTCTGGGCGATTCCGCCAATGGGTCCCACGGTGCCGTCCGGCGAAATGGTGCCGGTGCCGGCCACATGCTTGCCCCCTGTGAGGTCCCCGGGGGTGATGCTGTCGATGATCCCCAGCGCGAACATCATGCCGGCGCTCGGTCCGCCCACCTGGTCCAGGGAGATCTTGACGTCAAACGGGAACGTGAACTTGTACTGAAGCAGTACGCCCAGGATGTACTTGCCGTTTGAGCCCTTGCCCGGAGTAATGCTCACCGTCACCGGTTTGCCGTTACGATCGACGACGACGGCGGCAGGCGCGCCCGCGCCTTCGGCCAATGCGGTTTGGACGACGTTCAGGGACGTGACGGCCTTGCCGTTGATCGACGTGAAGACGTCCCCGGCCTGGAGTTTGCCCGCCGAGGCCGAGCCATCGGACAATCCTGCGACCGCAAGCTTCTGCCCGTACGGGATGTTCTCTTCCTGAAGGGCCGAAGCTATTGCGTTCTCCTGGGACGTGGTCATGGCAAGCGCGCTTTCCTGTTCGGATTGCTGCTTGGTGGTGCCCTTGGGATAGAGAAGTTCTTCGGGGTACACGGCCTTGGAACCGTCCAACCAGGCTTGGAAGGCCTCGAAGATGTTGACTGGTCCGTTGGGGCCGCCGTTGATATAGACGGTAGTCAGGTCCAGATTTCCCTTGGCGGGATACGACGCGTGTCCGGTGATGCTAATGACAGGCTTGTTGTGGTCCATGCCCAAGGTGTTGAACGTCGGTCCGGGAGATTCCACGACGTAGGGAACAGGAAGGACAGCCGCGGCGATTCCCAACACAATGGTCAGGGCCCCGGCGACCAACATCGCGACGTACCGGCCGTCGCGGCGCCGTGCCGGTGGGGGCGCGTCGGGCGCTTCCTGTACCGGCTCCTGCGATGGTGCGGTGTCCCGCTCCGGGGAATGGCCGTCCGATGTCGGGACGTCCTGGGAGTTGGAGCGGCCGAGAGGCTTTCCGGGTTCCCCGGCAGCTCCGGGGCTCGGCAAACTAGTCAATGAAGGACCTCTCCGCGCCGGGAACCGTGTGTCCGACGCTACCGTTTCGACCCCCTCAGCGCGGAGGCCGGTAAACATACCAACGATCCACCCTACTTGCTGTGCCTGCCAGTCGTGCTTTGCCTAGAGCGAACGACGCGTTCTTGAGGCAGACAGCCCCCGGGCATCGCGGTACCTTGAAAGTGATCACCAGTCACACCGACGATCGGCGGCACCATGACCTCCAACCCCAATACCCCCTCCAATGGAGACGATTCACCCGTGGATCCCTTGGCAGAAATGCTGAAGAACCTGATGGGCGGGCAAGGCATGGGCAACATCGACCCCGCCGAATTGGCAAAAGCCGCAGGGCTGCCGAACGACCCGAATATGCTGCAGCAAATGTTCGCCCAAGTGCAGGCCATGATGAGCTCCACTTCCGAGGGCCCCGTCAATTGGCAGCTTGCCCACGAGAACGCCCGCCGTGTTGCCGCCGCCGGCACGGATCCGTCGGTGAATGCCCTGCAGGCCCGCGAAGTCGACGAAGCGCTCCGCCTCGCGGAACTTTGGTTGGATCCCGTCACCGATCTTCAGGCAACGGGCCTCATTGGCCGCGCCTGGTCGCGCGCTGAATGGGTGGAAGCCACCCTCGCCACGTGGAAACGGCTCACTGAGCCGGTGGCCAACAGCATCGCCAATGCACTGTCCGACGCCCTCACCCAGCAGATGCCGGAAGAAATGAAGGCCATGATGGGGGGCACCTCGTCCATGTTGCAGAACATGGGCGGAGCCATCTTCGGCATGCAACTGGGCCAGGCCATCGGGGCCCTGTCCGCCGAAGTGGTCAGCTCTACCGACATCGGCGTTCCGCTCGCTGATCTCGAGATGGCATTGCTGCCGGCCAATGTGGCGAAGTTCGGCGAAGGCCTGAGCGTCCCGGAGAGTGACGTGCGGTTGTTCCTTGCGGTCCGCGAAGCCGCGCATGCCCGGCTCTTCGTACAGGTTCCATGGCTGCGCGGACATCTCCTCGGGGCCATCGAAGCC
This sequence comes from Arthrobacter sp. S2(2024), assembly GCF_036662515.1. NCBI lineage: Bacteria > Bacillati > Actinomycetota > Actinomycetes > Micrococcales > Micrococcaceae > Arthrobacter > Arthrobacter sp. S2(2024). The sequence continues at coordinate 328,356 of NZ_JAYKZI010000002.1, forward strand.
TACGCCCGAGGCATCCACATCGACTTGTCCCGCGTCGAGGACCTCGCCCGGGACCTCGATCCCGGCAACCCCGAGGGGATTCAAGAAGCCCTGTCCCAAGGTGTGTTCACGCCCGAGCGCACTCCCGAACAATCGGCTGCCCTGGAGAAACTCGAAACTGCCCTGGCGCTGGTTGAGGGCTGGGTGGACGAGCTCACGGCTGCTGCCACCGAGAATATGCTGCCATCCGCCGTCGCACTCCGCGAGACTGTGCGGAGGCGCCGCGCCACGGGAGGACCCGCCGAACACGCGTTCTCCTCGCTGGTGGGACTCGAGCTGCGACCGCGGCGCCTGCGCGAAGCCGCCGCGTTGTGGGCCGCGCTGAAGGACGAACGTGGAATCGCCGGCCGCGATGCCATCTGGCAGCACCCCGATTTGCTCCCCACGGCACATGACCTCGACGACCCGGCGGGCTTCACCGAACGGCGCCGCCTGGCTGAAGCCAGCGAGACCGAAGTGGACGACGCGCTGCAGAAGCTCCTCGAAGGTGGCTACGACGCTCCGAAGGATGAGGAGAACACAGAGGACAGTCCGGAGGCTCCGAAGCCTGAAGACGGAGATTCCCCTGACGACACGGAGCCCGGAGGGCCCAAAGCCTAGCCGCTCCTGAATCGCCTAATCGGCGTCGGCGTCCCAGCCCGCGGCTGGGGCACCGGCGCCTTCTTCATCCGGGCCAAGCCCCCGCGACGTCGCAAAGGCGACGCCCTCCAGGAAGGCCTTTGCCCGTTGTGTTTCGGGGTACGCCTCCAGCAAACGCCAGAACGCGGCGTTGTGCCCGGCCACCAGCAGATGGGCGAGTTCGTGGAGCAGCACATAGTCGATGACCCACTGCGGCATGGGCTGGAGCCTGTCCGAAAGCCGGATGGTCCCGTCCGCCGGAGTTGCCGACCCCCACCGTGACTTCTGGTTGCTCACCCAGCGGACCGACGTCGGGATGGACCGTCCGCCCAGATACTTTGACGATAGTTCCGCGGCATGGGCGGCAAGCGCTGTGTCGCTTGCGGGTCTCCTCCTGCCGGCACCGTGGGCGCCCCGCTCCCCCTGGCGCTTGAGCTTGTCCAGCATCCGCCGGACCCATTCGCTCTCTTGTGCTTTCGTGAAATGGGCGGGAATCGCGACGACGGCGTTCCCGTCCTCCCAGAATGCCGCCACGGTACGGCGGCGGCGGGCTGAGCGACGAACGACGACGGGCGCCCCGTCGTCGGTGGTCAGCGGCAAAGCGGGCTGGCCCGCGGCCCGCGGCACTAGGCGGATCCGTTCTCGACGAGAACTGCCAGCACGGCTTCGCCGTATTTTTCCAGTTTGGAGGGCCCGACACCGGCGAGTTTCGCCAGGTCCTCAAGGGACTCCGGCCGGGCCTCGGCGATGGCAGTCAACGTCGCGTCCGTGAAGACCACATAGGCCGGAACCTCGTTGCTCAGGGCCTCTTCCTTCCGCCATTGACGCAAAGCCTCAAAGGTCTGTTCCTCGTAGGTGGGCGGGCACTGGCTGCAGCGACCCACTTTGCGTTCGGCGCCGGTGGCGAGCATCGTGCCGCAGACCCTGCACGACGCCGGTGCCGCCGCCTTGCGCCGTGGCGTGGCGCGGCTGCGCGCGCTGGCTCCGAGCACCGAATCCGGGCGAAGCCCGTCGAGGAAGCGCGAGGGCTTGCGGTTGGCACGGCCACCGGGCGTGCGGGCCGTGGACCAGGACAGGTTCAGGTGCTCGCGTGCCCGCGTGATCCCGACGTAGAGCAAGCGGCGTTCCTCGTCCACGCTCTCGGGAGTGTCCGCGAAGGAAATGGGCATAAGGCCCTCGCTCAAGCCCACCAGGAACACGGCATCCCATTCCAGGCCCTTCGCGGCGTGCAGCGATGCGAGCGTCACGCCCTGGACCGTTGGTGCGTGCTGCGCAACCGAACGTTCCTGGAGTTCGTTGACGAATTCCATCAACGTGAATTCCGGCCCGCGGCTGGCGGCGAGTTCGTCCGCAAGCGCCACGAGCGCTGCGAGCGATTCCCAGCGTTCGCGGAGGGCACCGCCGCTGTGCGGAGCGGCATCCGTGTAGCCGAGCGAAGCCACGATGTCGCGGACCAGTTGGCCGAGCGGCTCCTTCGCGGAATCCTCGGCTACGGCACGCGTGGCGGCGCGCAACTGCAGGATGGCGTCCCGGACCTCCTTGCGCGCGAAGAAGCGCTCACCGCCCCGTAGCTGGTAGCCGATGCCCGCCGAGGCAAGAGCTTGCTCGTACGCCTCCGATTGGCCGTTGGTGCGGAACAGCACGGCAATCTCGCTTGCCTTGGTGCCGGCGTCGATCAATTCCCGGATCCGGCCCGCGACCACCGCCGCCTCGGCCTCGTCATCGGGGCACTCCATGAACCGCGGCTCCGGTCCGGCCGGACGCTGGGCAAGCAACTGAAGGGGTTTGGCCCAAGCGGCGTCGGCAACCGTTCCACCACTGCGGCGGGACCCCAGGAGATCGTTGGCCAGCTTCACCACTTGGGGCGTGGAACGGTAGTCACGAACGAGTTTGACGACCGTCGCCGAGGGGTACTGGCCCTTGAATCCCAGGAGATGCTTGGGAGAGGCTCCCGTGAAGGAGTAGATGGTCTGGCTGGCGTCGCCCACGACGCAGAGTTCGTCGCGGCCGCCAAGCCACAGTTCCAGCAGCCGCTGTTGCAGCGGGGAAACGTCCTGGTACTCGTCCACCACGAAGTGCCGGTACTGCTCGCGGACCGTAGCGGCCACTTTCGGGTCTTCCTGGAGGATGCCCACCGTGATCAACAGGACGTCCTCGAAATCGATCACGTTGCGGTCCGTCTTCACGTCCTCGTAGGACTGGAAAACCCGGGCGACGGCTGTGAGGTCGAAACCCCCGGGAGTGCCGCGGCCATGCGCGTTCTCGAGGTAGTTTGCCGGCGTTAGCATGGAAACCTTCGCCCACTCGATCTCCGCCGCGAGGTCACGGATGGAAGCACGATCGGTACTCAGCCGAAGCCGTCGCGCGGCTTCGGCGATCATGTTCGCCTTGTGGTCCAGCAGGTTCGGCAGGACACCGCCGACCGCCTGCGGCCAGAAGAATTGCAGTTGCCTGAGCGCTGCGGCGTGAAAGGTGCGTGCTTGGACGTTTCCGACGCCTAGATCCCGCAGGCGGCTGCGCATCTCGGCGGCGGCCCGGGAGGTGAACGTGACGGCCAGGAGGCGCTGCGGGCTGTAGACACCGGAGTGCACACCATAGGCAATGCGGTGCGTAATCGCCCGGGTTTTTCCCGTCCCCGCTCCGGCGAGGACGCACATGGGCCCGTTGAGGTTGCTGGCGACTTCCCGTTGCTCGGCATCAAGGCCGCCGAGAATCCGGTCCTCGAGTGAAACGGTGTCGCTGAAAATGCCGTCTGTCACTGCTGGAGGTCCTCGATGACGCCGCCGTACCAGTGCTCGATCAAGGAACGCGCAATCGAAAGCCTCGTGGAGATCGTGATCTCGCCGCTGAGCACGGCTGCCTGGAGTTCCGCGCGGCTGAACCAGCGCGCCCGGGTGACCTCGACGCCGTCGGGCCGGGCCTCGACGTCGTCAGTTGTTGCGGTGAACCCGAGCATAAGCGAAGCCGGGAACGGCCACGACTGCGAGCCAAGGTACTGGCAAGCGGTGACCCGTACACCCACCTCTTCCCCGATTTCGCGAACCACGGCCTGCTCGAGCGATTCCCCTGGCTCAACGAAGCCGGCCAGTGTGGAGTAGTTCTTGGCGTCAAGCGGCCCACCTCCACCGAGGAGAAGCCTGCCGTCGGAACCGACCACTGTGACGATGATGGCCGGATCGGTCCTCGGATAGTGCTCCGATTTGTCCCGCGGGCACCGCCGGACCCAGCCGCCGGCTTCGATTTCCGTGGGAGTTCCACACTGCGGGCAGTGGGTATGGGTGGCATGCCAGTTGGAAATCGCGCTGGCCTCGACAAACAAGGCTGTGTCCAGCGCACCTAGGCGGGCGGCTACCTCCCGGAATCCCGCCCAGGAGCCGTCGGCCGGAAGGCCCGCGGCTCCAGGCGAAACCGGCTCAGCAGGCACAAAGAGGACGATTGGTGTTTGCTTCGGGACGGAGGAAGCTGCAAGGGTCCGGCCGAGATAAATGGCAGTGAGCGGTCCGCCGGCGGCCTGGAGGGATTCGAAGAGCGGCGCGGCGTCGCCCAGCCACAGCTTGTCGCCCAGTACGAGCGCTTGGCGCTGCGACACCACCATGGCCTTGGCCGAACCCGAGGAGATCACTTCGTCAAGCATGCCCGGTTTCAGGCGTTCGGCAGATCCGCGGTCAACCATGGCAGGGCGCACCGGAAGAACAGTGTCAATAAGGTGGTTTGCCGGCGCCTGGAACTCGGTGAAACTCATGTACCTACCGTACTGACTCGCACCGACAATTGACATTTGGATCTTTCAGCGACGCATGCCCCTGGATCCGGTTTTCCAGCGGATCTGAAGACTCGCCGCACTGCATCGCTGCCAGAGGCGCTTGTCAATCTACCGTGGAAGACGTGAGAAGAACACCGTTCGAACTGGCCGCTGTAGCTACTGCGGCGGTGCCCGGCCTGACGCCGATGGCTGCCGCCTCTGCCCCGGATGATGCTGCCGATTTCGATTCGGCGCTCCTGCTGGACTCCGAGGGCAAACGGTGGCGTGTCCGTTCGCCGCGCCATCCGGAAGCCAGCGCCCGGCTGGAAACCGAATTCATGATCCTGCGGGCTTTCGCGCCGGCGATCCGGGCCGAGCTGCCCTTTTTGATGCCCACTGTGGCCGGAACGGTGCGCCAAGGCGCGCTGAGCACCTTTGTTTACGCCCACTTGGCTGGGGCCACGCGCAGCATCGAAGAGTTGTCCACCTGCAGCGATGCCTTGGCCAAGGAGATCGGTGCGGCGTTGGCCGCCGTGCACGACCTCCCCCAATCCCTCGTCAATAACGCCGATCTTCCCAGCTACACGGCCAACGAATTCCGCCAGCGCAAGTTGAACGAGCTGGACCAGGCCGCCACAACGGGCAAGATTCCGTCCTCGCTGCTCCGTCGCTGGGAGCATGCGCTGGAGGACGTGGCGCTCTGGCGCTTCAACCCGTGCGTGGTCCACGGGGACCTCCATGAAGACAACCTGCTGGTCGACGGCGATAGCGTGACGGCCGTGACGGGGTGGACCGATCTGCGCATCGGCGATCCTGCCGATGACTTCGCCTGGCTCGTGGCGTCAAACGAACAGAAGTTTGTTGAGTCCGTCCTCCGGCACTACACGGAAGCCAGACGGGATACACCTGACAGCCACCTGCTGCGACGCTCGGCACTTCTTGCCGAATTCGCCTTGGCCCAGTATCTCGTCAAGGCCTTGGCGGCCGGTCACAGTGAGATGACGGCTGAAGCCGAGGCGATGCTTAAATCCCTCGCCGACGACATCGAGGAGCAAAACGCGTTGGCGGCCGAGGAGGCCGAAGCCGCCGCTGCGGAGCGTGCCGCTGCGGACGGGCTGGCGGCACCGGCAGTTGTCATTGCTTCCGAAGCCAAGGCCCCGGCGGGCGGCCCGGCGAAGCCCACGGTAAGTATCACAGCCATCCCGGAGCCTGCTCACGACGACGTTCCCGACGTTCGCCCGGAGACGGCCGCGGCAACGCCGTCGGTCACGGTTGAACCGTTGGAGGCCGCCGCCTCAGACGAAGCCGCCGCTGAGCCTGCGGGAGAATCAGCGAACGGGACCGCCTCGACGACGGAGACGGCGTCCGAATCCGACGACACGTCGACGACGGCCCTCCAGGTAGTGGAGCCCGCGCCACTCCAGGACGCCAAGGACCGTTAGTCCATCCCGGTCTAGCTGCCGTGGTTTCGGCTTCCTATTTGTTTCGCTTGCCTAGCGCGGAAGCGACGATGTTCTCCAGTTCCTCCGCGGTGCCCAGGTCGTGGGGCCTCACGACAGAGTCGTCGGCAACGTAGTAAAACGCTGCACTGACCTGCTCCAACGGCACACCCTTGAGGCGCGCCCATGCCAGGCGGTAGACGGCCAGTTGCACGGCGCGGGTCTTGAGTTGCCTGCCGGCCGGGCGCTTGCCCGTCTTCCAGTCCACCAGTTCCCATGTGCCGTCCGCCCCGCGGAACACTGCGTCAATCCGCCCGCGCACCACGACGTCACCGATCCTTGTTTCCACGGGAACCTCGACGAAGGCCGGGGACCGGTGTGCCCATTCTGAATTGCTGAACGTCGCCACCATGTCATCGAGTCCATACGCTTCGTCGATGTGGGAATCGGAGCCGGGTGCTTCGTCGAGATCCAGCATGCCGGTGGTTCCGTAGTATTCCTCCACCCAGGAATGGAAGGCGGTGCCTTTGCGCGCCGAGATCCCGGGTTGCCGGGGCACCGGACGCCGGAGCTGGGCCAGGACCGCAGCAGGATCGTCTCCGAGATCGACGAACATGGACGCCGAGATGTGTCCGGGCAAATGGACGTCTTGGACGGGTTTCCGCCGTAACTGCCTTTCCAGCAACAGTTCCGCTTCGGCAGCCCAGCCGGCTGCCGTCCCGCGGAGGGACGTCAGCGAGGCATCCATGACAAGCGGCGAATCCGCCCGTAATCCTTCGACTGCGTCCCTGACGCGGATTGCCGCCGCCTCCATGGCAGCCCGCCGGCCCGGGACCAAGCGGAGCCGTTCCCCCGTGCGGGGGTCACTCGGGCCCTCGAGCGGATCGTAGGGGAAGACCGCCACCTCCGTTCCGACTGTCAAAGGGCTCTCCGTGGGCAGCGCGTCTTCGCTCAGGGACTGGGGATGAATGGCAGCGGCCGTTGCCCGGCCGGTCTCGCCTCCTGCCCCACCGGCAAGGCCGGCCAGCTCGGCAAGGAAAGGTGACGTCTCCGCAATGCCTGCCCGGGAACCATTCCACGCGGCGCTCGATGCCCACAGGACGAACTTTGCACGGGTATAGGCAACGTAGGCGAGTCGCCGCTCTTCGGCCTCACCGTGGTGCTGGACTTCCGATTTGAAGTCCTTTTCGGCGTCCAGCCAGCCCTTTTGGTCCGGCTGGTCCAGATCCCATTGAGGGAGGTCCGCCCGGTCGCCACGCAGGGGCCATGGCAAGGCAGCGGTACCGCTGCTCCACCGGGAGTCCCTGTTGCTCGGGAAGGCCCCGGCGTTGAGGCCGGGGACAAAGACAACGTCCCATTCCAAGCCTTTGGACGCGTGGACTGTCAGCAACTGCACTGCCTCGTGGTTCACCTCTGCGTCGGCCATGTCCAATCCACCTTCTTCTGACGCGGCCGCTTCAAGCCACCCCAGGAAGGCCAGGAGATCAACCCGCTGCGAAGTCTGCAGGAAACCCGCCGCGGCATCATGGAATGCGTCCAGGTTCCGGCGGGCCTGGTGGATGCTCGTCCCGGGCTTGGCAGCGACCTCAATGTCCAGCAGCATGGCACGTTCCACCTCGCCGATCAGCGTGCTCAGATCGTCTCCGATGAACCCCCGCAGGTTCCGAAGCTCCGCAGACAGCCGGCCAAGACGGTCCAAGGCCGCCGGGCTGAGGGAGCGTCCGTGACCGGAGGTCCACCCTGGGCGGGGCAGGAAGTCCAGCGCCTCCACAAGGCTGGCCGCATCAGTAATGTCGCTCTCCACGACTGTCTCCATCGGGCTTTCGTCCGCGTTGGAGGCATCGTCTGCAGTGCCGCCGTCTCCCGAGCCGCCGTGTGATCGCCGCCTGGCAAGGAACTGGGACCAGTCGCGGAAGGCCATCAGATCAGCAGTTCCGATCCGCCACCGGGCGCCTGCCAGCAAACGCATCAGGGCATCGGAACGGCCGGGATCTGCGAGGACCCGGAGCGCAGCTACGAGATCGACTACTTCAGGGGTGTCGAGGAGCCCTCCGAGGCCGACTATTTCGTACGGGATACCCTGGACCTCGAATTCACGCCGCAAGCACTCCATCTGTGCCCGACGGCGGCAAAGCACTGCCATGGTGGGGGAAACCGGCGTACCGTCTGCCGCGGTTTCAAAGACTGTGCGGCGGTAGCGGCGGACGTCCCGGGCAATCGCTGCGGCTTCGTCTTCGTCGGTGGCAAATCGTCCGAGAACAACGCTGCCGTCCGCCGCTGCCGGGCTCGGCTGCAGTGGAGGTACCGCCACAGTACTCTCTTCGGCCCTCGAGCCGGGGGCTCCCTCACTCGCGGCCGCCTTGTTAAGAGGCGCGGCAATGACGTTGGCGGCGGCCAGGATGTTGCGCCCGTTCCGCCAGGCAGTGGTCAGATACGAGGTGGGTGCCGTGGCAAGGGATGCCGGTCCCAAGCCGTCTTCCACCCGGACGGGAAATTCCTGGACAAAGTGGAACAGCTGGCCGGCCGAAGCACCCCTGAAGCCATAGATGGATTGGTTGGGATCCCCTACCGCCGTCACGGCATGCCCTCCCCCGAACAGGCGGGAGAACAAGACAAGTTGCGCGTGTGAGGTGTCCTGGAATTCATCCAACAACACAACCTTGTAGCGGGCCCGCTCGGTGGCGGCCGCCAGGGGTATGTCCTGGGCAATCTTCGCAGCGAGCGCAACGAGGTCTCCGAAATCGAGGACGCCGCGGTTCCTCTTGGCCTCTTGGTAACGCCCCACCATGTCCGCGACGCTGGCCCTGGTCCGCAACATGGCGCCTAGATCGCCGGCAGCTTGGGTTGGGTTCTTTTTCGCGGCGGACATATAGGGCAATTGGGCGAATTCGGACACCCGGTCCATTAACCAGCCCTGAACTTCGGCGGGTTCGCGCAAGTGTTCGGCGCACTCGCCGGCCAACTGCATCACGGCGTTGACCAACGTGGACTTGGCAGCGGTGAAGTGCTCATAGTCGCCGTCGTACGCTTCGACCACTTCGCTCGCAAGCTGCCACGCCTGGGCGCCGCCAAGCAGGACCACATCGCGCTCGATACCCAAGCGCAGGCCGTAGTCGGACACGATACCGCTGGCGTAGGAGTGGTAGGTAGACACTTTGGGTTCAAGTTCGTCGGAGCCTGCAACCCCCTCCGGGAAGCCGTACTCCCCGTTGTCCGAGGATGCGATGCGCTGCAGGGTGGCCAATTTCGCGCGGATGCGGCTGGCCAGCTCCCCTGCGGCTTTACGGGTGAAGGTGACGCCAAGGACCTCTTCGGGGCGAACCCACCCGTTCGCGACGAGCCACACGACACGGTCCGCCATGGTGGCGGTCTTGCCGGATCCAGCGCCGGCGATGACCAGCCGGGGGGTCAACGGTGACGCAATAATGGCGGATTGCTCTTCCGTGGGACGGTTCCGCTCGTCGAGGATATCGGCCAATTCGCCGGGCGAGAATCGAGGTTCCGGCAGTACGGCGGCTTCTTCGGAGGCCTCTCCGGCTTCGATTCCGGCGAGTGTCTGGACGGTCATTCGGTGACCTGCTTTCCCCTGGCGCACAATGGGCAAATATCGGGCAGTCGGCAGCCGTGGCCTCCGTGGCTGCCTTTTGAGGGATCGTGGCGTGCTTCGAAGCTTGCTCCGGCCATGAGCACGGCGGCCTCACTGACGAGGTCCTGCGCCCAGTTATCTCCCGGATCCAGGGGCTCTTGCGCTTGGACCACGGGCGTCTTCGTCTTGGTTCCCAACTGTGCCAGGACGGCACCGCCCGGAAGCCCCGGAACAGGGAGGTCCTGGAACGCCCCGTGCAACACGGCCGCCTGATACGCACCGAGCTGGGGGTGCGTGGCGAGTTCGGCTTTGCCAGGCTGGCGTTTGCCGGTCTTGAGGTCGACAATCACCAGCCTGCCCTCCGTATCTATTTCCAAACGATCCACTTGTCCCCGAAGCACAGCGTTCCGGCCAGCATCGGGATCCTCGGCACCGTAGCCCAGGCGCACTTCCGGCAGCGGAACCTCGAAGTCCGCTTCGATCGCCGCCAGGCTGCGGCCCTCGCTCCGCATGACAAGGACGTATTGGGCGAGTTTCCGGACCATCTGCTCTGCCCGTTGGAAGTCCAGCCTGCCTTCCCAGTTGTCCTTCATGCCCAGGGTGGGCCAGCGACGCACGAGCTCCGCGACATACTCGGCGCCGGAAGCTTCGGGCAGTTCCTGGGCAATCGCATGGACCAAGGTGCCCAGGCTACGGGCAAAGTCGGTAGCGGCTTCGCCACCTGCCGCTTGGACAAACCAGTCCAAAGGCGATTTGTGCACAGTTTCGACCTTCGAAGGAGAAACGTACACGGTGCCTTCCGCCGGCACTACCGGCGCGTCGCTGCTGAGCGGTGCCAATCCCCACCAGGAATCCGGATGCGCCCCCGGCACTGCAGGCGACGCGGTGGCGAGGTGTGCCAGCACGCGCGCGGCTTCGGCGGCGTCCTCGGCCACGCCCGGTCGGGCAAGCGCGGCGTCGTCCGGCTGAACCCGCTGCCTCAACTCGGCCACCAAGGCACGCAGGGTCATGGGCCGGCCAACCGGCGTGTACTCACGTTGGTACTGCCCCGGCTCCAAAGGCGCCACATAGTCGAGAAAGGCAGACTGCTGCTCGTCTTCCGAAGAAACCGCGGTGCAGATGAGGACTTCCCGGGCACGCGAAACGGCTGTGGAGAAGCTCCGCAGTTCGTCGTAGCGGATATCCCTCAGCCTGCTGAGGGGCCCGCGCTGCAAGGCGTGTTCAACTCCATGCTCCACGGCATCGGCAAACAAAGTACTGCCGAGGAGCTCACCCCGGAGCCTCGTATTGGGCCAGACTCCCTCCTGCAGCCCCGCCACGATGACCACGGCCCACTCCCGCCCGGCCGCGCTGGCAGGCGTCATGAGCTCCACCGCCTCCTCCAACTGGGCCCTGGCGGCAAGGGTGTCCATGGGGAGTTCCTGGCTGAGCAGATACTCCAGGAACTGTTCGGGACCGGAGCCGGGAAGCTGGTCGACATAGCGCTCGGCGGTGTGGAACAAGGCCATCATGGCGTCGAGGTCCCGGTCCGCGCGGGCGCCGGCAGCGCCGCCGTCGAGCGCCATTTCCGTCCAGCGTGAAGCCAGCCCCGTGGCTTGCCACAACGCCCACAAAACCGTCTCCGCGTTGGCTCCGGGTTCGGCGGCTGCCGAACGTCCTGCCGCGATCATGCGGGCCAAACGCCGGGCCGAACTACCCTCGATACCCAAAGACCCCAGCGCCCCCGGCTCCAGCAACGCTTCAACCAGCAACGCATCGCTGGACCGTCCACCACCGCCCAAGAGCTCCTCCCGGCGCAAGGATTGGCGCAGGCGGCGCAACTCGATAGCGGTAGCTCCGCCGATCCTCGACGTGAGAAGCGAGACGGCAGACTCAGGCGTCAGATTGGCGGCGTCCAAAACCACCCCGTACACCTCGAGCAGGGGACGGACAGCCACTTCGTCGCGGACAGCGGAATCCGCAACGGGGACACGGACGGGGATTCCCTGACCGCTCAGGTACCGCTGCAGTTGCGCCAATTGCCCGCCGTTGCGCACGATCACTGCGATGTCGCCGAACTCGTAGTTCCCGCGCAGCTGTGCTTCGAGGATGCGTTGTGCCACGTAGCGCAATTCATGGACTGTGGAGGGCAGGACATGTGCTTCGACCCGGCCCGCGGCTTGATTGGCTCCGGAACGTGCCACCTCCGCCGATGCGGGAAGTGGGTCCAGGCGCCGGGCCAGCTGCCCTCCCGCGCGCTGCGAAATACGCGCAGCCACGCCCGTCCACGCTTTTGCGACACCGGGCAGGTGCCTGTGGGTGTGCCATAGAGGAAGCTCCCGAACGACACCTTCAAGGCCGCCGAGAAGACGCGGGAGTTCGGCGACGAGGTCCGGACGGGCACCGCGGAATCCCTGGACCACGGTGTCCGGGGAGGACGCCACCAAAACGTCCTTTCCTTCGGCGATGTCCGCGAGCAGTTCAAACACTGCGGGATTTGCCTCTTGGACGTCGTCCACGAGTATCAACTGCAGCCGCTCGCGCTCAGCCGCCAGGAATCCGGGCGAGTCCTGGAAGATCTGGCGCGCGGCGGTGATGATTCCGGCCGGGTCGAAAGCTTCCGGCATGCGCAGGTCCAGGACGTCGCGGTACTCCGAATAGAGGTCTGCGGCGGCTATCCAGTCCGGCCTGCCGCATTCGTAGGCGAGCGACGTAAGATCGTCCGCCGTGCGGCCGGATTCGATGATCCGGTCGAAGAGCTGCCGGATCTCCTGCCGGAAGCCACGCGTGGGCAGCGCGGCGGACAAGTCCTGCGGCCAAGGAAGTTCAAAACCCGGCCGGGCGTGCCCCTCCAGCAGTTCCTTGATGATGAGGTCCTGTTCCGGCCCCGAGAGCAACTTGGGCGGCCGCTGCAGCGGCAGCACGCCCTCGGCTTTGGCTCGCCGGATCAGGTCGAAAGCGTATGACGCCCAAGTGCGCGCCGGCGTCGTACTCAAGCTGCGGTCCAAGCGCCCCGTAAAGGTGTCCCGCAACGCCGACGCCGCATGCCGGCCGGGTGCGAGAATCAGGATCCGTTCCGGATCCACGCCGTCACGCTGAACCCGCCGGACGGCGGTTTCCACCAGCACAGTGGACTTCCCGGTGCCGGGCGCCCCTGGTATCAGGACCGGCCCGGATCCGTGCGGGAGCCCGACGACGGCGGCCTGGTCGGCGGACAACTCCGGCGCTGCGTAGTGGACCTCGCGCGGCGGAAGCAGGCGCAAGCGGGCAGGCGCTTGCCGCGATGGTGCTTGTCGCGATTGTGCCTGCCGTGGCGCCGGCGTTGCTTCCTGCGTTGTTGCTTGAGGTGTCGGTGTTGGACTCACACGGTCATTTCATCATCGGGTACCGACAATTTATGGAGCTGACGCTCGAGTTGCTCAGAGATCGCATCGATACTGTCGAAGTCACGATCCGTCGGGGCCCACCGGGCGAGGGTCAGGTCAACGCGCCAGCGGCCTTCGCCGATCCGCAGATACTCCGCGTAGGCGCCGTGCAGCGGCGTTCCCTCGTCCAAGTAGTGGTGCAGCGCTTCCGACTCAAGGCCTGGGGGCGCCTCGCCGCTGGCACGCAGTACGCGCCACCAAGCCACGGTGCTTCCGTGGTGGCTCATGACCGATCCGATCTGCCGGGGACCGCCCGAGCCCAGAAGCTCGGCAACATCCCCATAGGACACGGCAACGCCGGGCGGCATGAGATCCACGACGGCCAGCACCGCCGTCACAAACTCCATCCGCATGCCCCCAGCCTATCGGCATGGGCCGCCGGATCGGCGCAGAAGGAGTGTCGCTCCGGTTCTTGTCGGAGGGCGCCGGTAGCGTTGAAGCATGAGCTCCTGGAATACCCTCCCCCGCGCCGCGTTCGACCTTGAGACCACGGGACGGAACTCCCGTTCCGCGAGGATCGTCACCGCTTCGATCACCGTAGTGGACGACGAAGGCGGCGTCATCAAGGAACTCGAATGGTTGGCGGATCCTGGTATCGAGATTCCCTTGGAGGCCAGCGAGATCCACGGCATCACCACGGAAAAGGCGAGGGCCGAGGGCCGACCGGCAGCAGAAGTGACGCGCGAAGTTGCCGCCGCACTCCAGGAACTGTTCGACGACGGCGTGCCGGTCATTGCGTTCAACGCGAGCTATGACTTCACGGTCTTGGCCGCCGAATCCGCCCGCTACGGCGTGCCGCAACTGAGCCGTTTCCCCGTGCTTGACCCCTACGTCATGAACAAGCAGGTCGACCGGTACCGCAAGGGCAAGCGGACCCTGACCGCTTTGTGCGAGGAATACGGGGTGAACCTCGATAACGCCCATACCTCCGCTGCGGACGCCCTCGCCACCTTGCGCGTCCTTGATGCCATGGCCGGCAAGTTCCCGAAGCTGCAAATGCCCGCCTCCAAGCTGCATCACCTCCAGGTTGATTGGGCAGCCGCACAGGCCGCCGATTTCCAGAGCTACCTGCGCAAGACCAAACCAACGGCAGTCATCGAAGGCAATTGGCCGGTTCTTCCCCCGGAAGATGCCAGCCGCGGAGACTTCTAAGGCTTCCGGACTTTCAAAACGCCCGTCCACGTACCGGACGCTTTTCCGGCGTCCGCATGATGGGACGCACGTCACATCGCTGTTGCTGCCTGGAAGCCAGCTGGACGTCAGTCACGAATTCCCCACGATACCCGAGTGACGCGGCACCTCAAGGGCACTTTCCACACTTCGCTGAATTTAATTCGGAGTTTCCGGGAATCGCACGCCTTATCGTCGTCAATTTATAGCTGAATGAGTGGATGACATAATTAAGTTTGGCGGGTCGAGTTCTGATATTGCGGCCCAAACCTGCTTTGGCTGCGTTCCCCGCCCGTCTCGATACGAACGCGTGTTCCCCGATGAAAGTGATTTGCTTGATGAAAATCAAAGCCCTGAAGTGGTTCTCTGCTGTCCCTGTGGCTGCAGTTCTCGCCGTCTCCCTGGCCGCCTGCGGTGGCGGAGCGGGCAGCACCAGCAGCGCCTCGCCGACCGACGCCCTCCAAGGCAGCGACCAGAAGACGCTGGACAAGTACACCACCAAGGACGTCACTCCGGTGGACAAGATCGACAAGTCCAAGCTGGGCCTGATCACCGACGGCACCCTGCGCGTCGGCACGCTCTCGGACGCCCCGCCGAACATCTTCATCGATCCCTCAGGCAAGTTCACCGGCTATGACAACGAACTCCTGCGCGCCGTCGGCGCCAAGCTGGGCCTCAAGGTCGAGTTCGCCTCCACTGACTTCTCGGCGCTGCTCTCCCAGGTCAAGAACAAGCAGTTCGACGTCGGATCCTCCTCGATCTCCACCACGGACAAGCGCCGCGAGACCGTCGGCTTCACCAATGGTTACGACTTCGGCTACATGGCCGTCGTGACCAAGACCGACTCCAAGGTCAAGGGCTTCGCGGACCTCAAGTCCGACGTGCGCATCGGCGTCGTCCAGGGCACCGTCCAGGACGACTACGTCACCAACACGCTCAAGCTTGAGCCCGTCCGTTTCCCGGACTACAACACGGTTTACGCCAACGTAAAGAGCGGCCAGGTTGACGCTTGGGTCGCCCCGTCGCAGCAGGCAACCGGCCAGGTCAAGGACGGCGACAACACGAAGATCGCCGAAAAGGTCGTCAACACCCAGAACTTCACTGCCTGGGCCGTGAACAAGGACAACCAGCCCCTGATCGACGCCCTCAACTCCGGCCTTGACGCCGTGATCGCAGACGGTACCTGGACCAAGCTGACGGCCGAGTGGTACAAGGACCGCCCGACCCAGGCGGAGCAGACCCCTCAGGGCTGGAAGCCGGGCAGCAAGGCCGTCCAGATCCCGGCCAAGTAACCCAGGCGTTCCATGGATCTCCAGGAAATCCTCAAGCAACTCGGTGAGACCTTCCTCGATTGGAAGGCGATAGGCGAAGTCATCCCCAAGATGTTCGCCGTCGGCTTGCCGAATACCATTGTCTTGGCCGTCACCTCGGGCGTGATCGGAACTGTGCTCGGCATGGCGCTCGCCTTGATGGGGATCTCCCGGAACCCCGTGGCCCGGTGGATAGCCCGCATATACACCGACGTCCTTCGTGGGCTGCCGCCCGTCCTCACCATCCTCGTGATCGGCCTCGGCTTCGGCCCCATCATCCGTCAGCTGAGCGGCTCCACGAGTCCGTATCCGTTGGCCGTCGCGGCGCTGTCCCTGATGTCGGCGGCGTACATCGGCGAGATCTTCCGTTCCGGTATCCAGAGTGTTGACAAGGGTCAGCTAGAGGCAACGCGTGCCCTGGGGTTCGGCTACGGCCCTGCCATGCGGCTTGTGGTGGTTCCCCAGGGCGTTCGGCGGGTCCTGCCGGCGCTGGTCAACCAATTCATTGCGTTGATCAAGGAGTCGTCGTTGGTCTTCCTCCTTGGCTTGCTCGCCTCAGAGCGCGAGATCTTCCAGATTGGCAAGGATGCGGCCTCCACGAGCGGAAATCTGTCGCCCTATGTAGCGGCAGCAATCTTCTACCTGGCGCTGACCATTCCATTGACGCACTTCGTGAACTGGATTGACCGCCGTCTCAGGACAGGCCGGCCGGAAAAGAAGGAACCGGACGAGGCAGCCGCCGTCGTCGGGAAGGGAGCCCAGGCATGAGCGAATTCGCTTCAGGAACACTGACGGCCAAGAACATCCACTTGTCCTTCGGGTCGAACCATGTCCTGCGGGGCATCGACCTGCACGTCGAGAAGGGCACCACGGCTTCCGTGATCGGCCCTTCCGGCTCAGGGAAATCCACGCTCCTGCGCGTTATGAACCGGCTCATCGAACCCGAGCAGGGCGACATTTTGCTCGATGGCCGTTCGGTACTCAAGGACAACCCGGATGAACTGCGCCGGCGGATCGGCATGGTCTTCCAGCAGTTCAACCTGTTCCCGCACAAAACGGTGGCGGAGAACGTCTCCTTGGCCTTGCGGAAGCTCCGTGGCATGTCCAAGGAGCAGGCACGGGAAGACGCCTTGGCCCAACTGGACCTCGTAGGGCTCAAGCACAAAGCCGACGTCCGGCCAGCCAACCTCTCCGGCGGACAACAGCAGCGAGTGGCCATTGCCCGCGCGCTTGCCATGAAGCCCGAGGTGATGTTCTTCGACGAGGCAACATCGGCCCTGGACCCTGAACTGGTCAAGGGCGTGCTCGCGCTCATGACCGATCTGGCCAAGGGCGGCATGACCATGGTGGTGGTAACCCATGAGATGGGCTTCTCAAGGAACGTCTCCGACACCGTGACGTTCATGGACGCAGGCGTCGTCGTAGAGACCGGTTCGCCGGAACAACTCTTCACCGAGCCGCGGACCGAGCGCCTGAAGGGCTTCCTTTCGGACGTGCTCTAGGCCTTAGCAACGGGGAATCCCCGGCTTTCAGACGAAACACCCCTCGTGGTGAGCCGTCCGGTAGCCGGGGATTTTTCGTGGCCGGAGCTACTTCCCGGCCTTCACCTGAAGGACAGTCAAGGCCGCGGCATCCACTGAGTCGCGGAATCCAGGATCGGTCTGCGCCCGTTGCAGCACCTGGGCATACATCGCCGGAACTGAAGCAGTGTCCGCGCACAGAACCATGGTGCCGCCCGCCCCGATGAAATTCGTTGCCCTGTCCCCCATGCTCCAGGGCGACAGCTGCACGGCATTGCACAGATCATCGGACACGATGACGCCGGTGAACGCTGCGTCCGTCCGCAACATGGTGCGCATGATCACCGATGAAAACGGCGCCACATGGTCGGGATCGATCTTGTCGTAGTAGGCGTTCGAAATCATGACCCACCGGAGTCCCCGGTCGATCGCTGCCTTGAACGGCATCAGGTAGGGATCCGTCCGGGTGGTTTCGGTGTCGTGGACGTTCGCGCTGACGTCGGTGTTCAGGCTGACGCGCCCCATTCCCGGAAAATGCTTGACCACCGGCGCCACCCCTGCGTCCCGCAATCCGTCCGCCATCGCGTTCCCATGCTCGGACACCGCCGCCGGATTGAAGCCGTATTCGCGCTTGAACGCCCCAATGGGCTTATTCGAGGGTGCAAATTCGGGGCTGGGCACCGTATCCAGTACGGGTGCCAAATCAACATTCACTCCGGCCTGCAAAAGTTGGGACCCCCAGTTCCGGGCGTCGGCGCGAAGTTGTTCCGGGCTCGAATTCGCTTGGTCCAAGGCTGCGGGAATAGGCAGGAACCCGGGTCCCCGGAGCACTTGAACGGAGCCGCCTTCCTGGTCCGTCGCGACGGACAGCGGCAACCCACGGCTTGCGGCCGGCGAAATGGCCGCCCTCAGCTTTGCCACAACTGATGCCGTCGCCGCGACGCCAGCCTGGCTTCGTCCGGCCAGATATATATTGCCCACGTGGTTGTTCAGGAGGTCGGTCACCGCGCTCGAATCGCTTCCGTCGGCCTTGGCCGCCACCATGAACAACTGCCCTACCCTTTGTTCCAGGGTCAGGCCCGCGAGCCGCTGTTCCGGCGTCGGGTGTGGAGGCGGCGGCAACTCAGTGGGCCCGGCAGGAGTAGCAGAAGCAGGCGGCGATCCCGCAGGCGGCGAGCTGGAAAAACCAGGCGTCGGGACGGCCCGTGGGGCAGTTGGCGTGGCGGGCGGGTCCCCGGCTGCCACCAAACCGCCGTCAGCGGTATCGGCATGCGCAATTCCGGCGAATGCCCCGGCCATCAGGGCGAAAAAGATGAACAGTGGAATTCTGGACGGCTTGAGCAGATGAATCATCGCCTTGTCGATTCGATCGTTGCCCACAGCCTGCTCCCCGGCCGGCAGTGGGCGCAAGGAACAGGCTGCAAAGCATCGGAAAAGCGCCGTAGGTCAGGCTGCGGCCTCCGCGGCCGCCTTGGCCGCAGCGGGAAGGGCGTCGAAAATCCGGTTCATCGCGGCATCGTCGTGGGCAGCGGAAAGGAACCACGCCTCGAAGACCGACGGCGGCAGGTAGACACCGGAGTCCAGCATGGAGTGGAAGAACGGTGCGTAGCGGAAGACGTCCTGGGCCTGGGCGTCGGCGTAGTTGTGGACTCCGTTGACCGACGTACCGAAGGCCACCGAGAAAAGGTTCCCTGCGCGCTGGATCGAGTGGTCCACGCCTGCGGTGTCCAGCGCCGATGAGAGTGCCGCCGAGAGTTCCAGCGAGCGGGCATCCACGAAGCTGTAGACCTCCGGCGTCGCGAGCGTCAGGGTGGCGACGCCGGCGGCCATTGCCACAGGGTTCCCGGACAAGGTTCCTGCCTGGTACACCGGGCCAAGGGGCGCAAGGTAATCCATGACGTCGGCACGTCCGCCGAGCGCCGCCGTCGGCATCCCGCCGCCGATGACTTTGCCGAAGGTCAGCAGGTCCGGCGTCCAGCCTTCCTGGCGGCCTGTGAGGCCCCAGTAGCCCGCGTAGCCGGTGCGGAAGCCGGTGAGCACTTCGTCCAGGATCAACAGCGCGCCGTGTTCGCGGGTGATGCGGGACAGGCCTGCGTTGAAGCCGTCGTTCGGCGTTACCACGCCCATGTTGGCGGGAGCGGCTTCGGTGATGACGGCAGCGATGTTGTTGCCGTGCGCAGCAAAAGCGGCTTCCACCGCACCGAGGTCGTTGTACGGCAGGACGAGGGTTTCAGCGGCGGCAGCTTCGGTGACACCGGCTGAACCGGGCAGAGCCATGGTCGCAAGGCCCGAGCCAGCCGCGGCGAGCAGCCCATCGAGGTGACCGTGGTAGCAGCCGGCGAACTTGACGATCAGGTTGCGGCCAGTGAACCCACGGGCCAAGCGAACGGCGGTCATGGTGGCCTCGGTGCCCGTGGACACCATGCGGATGCGTTCGACGGCGGAGACGCGTTCCTTGACGATCGCGGCGAGGTTTGCCTCATCGGGCGTCGAGGCACCAAAGGACAAACCGCGGTCGACGGCGGCATGGACGGCGTCGAGGACTGCCGGATGTGCGTGACCCAGGAGCGCCGGACCCCATGAGCAGACGAGATCGACGTATTCGCGGCCATCTGCGTCGGTGAGGTAGGGACCCTTCGCCGAAACCATGAACTTCGGGGTGCCGCCGACGGAGCCGAAGGCGCGCACCGGAGAGTTGACGCCGCCGGGCATCAGGGATCGGGCGCGGTCGAACAGCTGGTCGGAGACAGGGGTGTTTGAAGTCATGGTGTCCATTCTTTCAGGGATTCGGGACGGTTCAGGCACCGAAAAAGTGGGCTCAGGCGTCGGCAAGCTGCTCGGCCACCAGTGGGGCCACCACAGTGCCGAAGAGTTCGATGCAACGCATCATGGATTCGTGGGGCAGGGTTCCGTTGCTGTATTTGAGGTCGAAACGGTCAACGCCGAGGTTCCGCTTCAGCAGGACGATCTTCCGGGCGACCGTTTCCGGGGAACCGACATACAGGGCTCCTTCGGGTCCGCACATGGCGTCGAACTCGCCCCGGCTTGCCGGTCCCCAGCCGCGTTCCGCGCCGATGCGGTTTCGCTGGGCCAGCCAATGCGGGAAGAGTTCCTCCCGGGCTTGCTCGTCGGTTGGGGCAACATAGCCAGGCGAGTGCGTGGCAATTTGCTGCATGGGGTGCCCGTATTTTTCCATTGCCTCGCGGTAGAGCTCCACGAGCGGGGCAAAGCGGCGCGGTTCCCCGCCGATGATGGCGAAAATGATGGGGTAGCCGTATTGCGCGCAGCGCAACACTGATTCTGGAGTACCGCCCACACCGATCCACGTTGGCAGCAAGTGGTGTTCCAGCGGCGGAAAGACGCTCATTCCGTTCACGTTCGGCCGGGTGCGGCCTTCCCAATGCACCGGCTTCTGCGCCCGGACCTTGTCGAAGAGTTCCAGCTTCTCCTCGAACAGGACTTCGTAGTCGGCCAGATCCAGGCCGAACAGCGGGAACGATTCCACGAACGAGCCGCGGCCCAGCATCACCTCCGCACGACCATTGGAGAGCGCGTCAACGGTGGAGAAGCGCTGGAAGACCCTGATGGGGTCGTCGGAGCTGAGCACGGTGACGGCCGAACCGAGCTTGATCTGCGATGTCCGGGCTGCCGCGGCCGCGAGGAAAACTTCGGGCGCCGAGACGGCGAAGTCGCGCCGGTGGTGCTCCCCCACCCCAAAGGCGTGAAGCCCGACGGCGTCCGCCAGCTCCGCTTCCGCCAGCAGCTCCCGCAAGACCTGGGCATGCTGTTTCGGGTTGCCGTCGGCGTCCACCCCGGCGTCACCGAAAGTATTCAGCCCGAGGAGGATCTCCGCGGCTCCGACAGGGGCCGTGGGAGTGGAAGCGGTATCGGTCATCAGGACTCCTTAAGCCAGCCGGCAAGTTCGGAGGCCCAGTACGTCAGCACCATGTCGGCGCCGGCCCGCTTGATGCCGAGCACGGATTCTGTGATGGCGCCGCGGCGATCGATCCAGCCGTTCGCGGCGGCCGCTTCGATCATGGCGTATTCACCGGAGATTTGGTAGGCCGCCACGGGTACCGGGCTCATGGCTGCGACGTCGGCGAGGATGTCCAGGTAGCTCATGGCCGGCTTGACCATCACCATGTCAGCGCCTTCTTCGAGGTCGAGTTCCACCTCGATGATGGCTTCCCGGCGGTTGGCGGCATCCATCTGGTAGGTCCGGCGGTCACCCTTGAGCTGCGAGTCCACGGCTTCGCGGAAGGGGCCGTAGAAAGCGGAGGCGTACTTCGCCGCGTAGGCCAGGAGCGCGGTGTTCTGATGTCCGGCCTCTTCAAGGGCCTGGCGAATCACGGCGATCTGGCCATCCATCATCCCGGACGGCCCTAGGACGTGGGCACCGGCGTCGGCCTGCGCTACTGCCATTTGGGCGTAGATTTCGAGGGTGGCGTCGTTGTCCACGTAGCCGTTGGCGTCCAGGACACCGCAGTGGCCGTGATCGGTGAATTCGTCGAGGCATACATCGCCCATGACCACCAGGTCATCGCCGACTTCTGCGCGGACGTCGCGGATGGCCTTGTTCAGCACGCCGTCGGGATCCAGGGAAGCTGTGCCGCGGGCATCGCGGACTGCCGGAACACCGAACAGCATGATTCCGCTGACACCCAATTCCACGGCTTCGGCAGCGGCGCGTTTGAGCGAGTCCGTGGTGTGCTGCACGACGCCGGGCATGGAACTGATCGGAGCCGGTTCGCTGAGTCCTTCGCGAATGAAGGCGGGCAGGATGAGGTCGGCGGGAGCCAGCCGGTGTTCGGCAGTCATCCGGCGCATGGCGGGGGTGGTGCGGAGCCGGCGGGGCCGGTGGTTTGGAAAGCTCAACTTTCGTTCCCTTCGGTGTCGAATACGGTGCGTAGGGCGGCCACGATGCCGGCGGGTGTGGGTTCCTTGGCGGTTGCCGCGACCGGGATGCCGAGGGCGGCCGCCTCTGCCGCCGTCGAGCGCCCGATCGCAATGAAGCGGCAATCCCGCAGCGGCGCCAATGAGGCGTGGATGCGGCGGGCAGCGCTGGGTGAAGCGGCGACGACGGCGTGGAGCCGTCCGCCGGAAAGCTCGGCCTTCGCGGCTTCCGGGGTGAGCTCCGGCGCCCCGGCCCCGCCCGCGTGCCAGCCGTTCGCTGCTGCCAAGGCGGCAGTCAGCCGGCGTTCGGGGGCCGCAGGGTAGTCCACGGTGTGGTAGGCCGTCACTGCCTGGACCGAGGCCCCCTTGGCTTCGATACCGTCCAACAACATCGCGTCGGCAATGTCCGCTTGGGGCAACAGAACGTTGGCCGGGCCTGTCGGCCAGGCGGAGACGAGTCCTGCGGCCGACTGGACGTCCTCCGGCGCGAGGTCCACCGGAATGCCTTCCGCCTCGAGGACCCGCCTGCTCGACGGACCGATCGTCGCGATCCGGACGGACTCCGGAATCAGCTCCTTCAGCTCCAAGCGCCGCTCTGCTGCCTTTTCCTTCAGGGCACGCACCGTGGTGATGCTGCTGACCACCAGCCAGCTGTACGCTCCCGCACGGAGGGCGTCCAAGGCGACCTCAAGGGAATGCTGGTCGCGGGCACGCTCGAAGTCGATCAACGGCAACAGGAGCGGCTCCGCGCCGGCTTCGCGCAGGGCGCTGACCAGCGGGGCGGCACGATCCGGGCTGCGCGTCACAAGAATCCGGGCGCCTTCAAGGACCCGGGCCTCTCCCGACTTCACCGCGCTGTGCCGTCCCATGGTCTCCTGTTGGCTCCGGTTATCGGGAAGCTGCAAGATCTGTGATGTCCGCGGCACCCGCGGCAAGCAGGAGCTCGGCGACTTCGATTCCCAGCAACGTGGCGCCCACCTCAGTGAGCCCGTCCGTGGCTTTTTTCTCACGCACCGACTTACTCCCGTCCACAGCGCAGACGACCGCTTCCAGGTAGAGCATGCTGCCCTTGCGGTAAGCGTAGGCGCCCACGGGCGCAGCACAGCCGGCTTCGAGGCGGGCCAGGACGGCCCTCTCCGCGGTGACGGCAAGCCGGGTGTCTTCGTCGTTGAGCGCGGCCAGGGCCTGGGCGAGTGCCCCCAGGGAACCTTCAGCCGAGTCGGACTGTCTCGGTGCATCGGCCGTGCGGCACTCGATCGCGAGCGAGCCCTGTCCGGGGGCAGGAAGCATGACGTCGGTCTCAAAGAACTCCGTCACGACGTCGAGCCTGCTGATCCGTTCCAGTCCCGCGGCGGCGAGGACGACGGCGTCGAGGTCGCCGGGTGCGTCTTCTGCATTCCCGGCGAGCCCCGGAACGCGGCCCAGCCGGGTGTCCACGTTGCCGCGGATGTCCACGACGTCGAGATCCGGGCGGGCGGCGCGCAACTGGGCAGCGCGGCGCGGCGATCCGGTGCCGACCCTTGCGCCTGCTGGAAGATCCACCAGTTTGAGCCCGTCACGGGCGCACAAGGCGTCCCTGACGTCGACGCGCTTGGGCGTTGCGGCGATGGTGAGTCCGAGTGCCGCGCCCGTGGGGAGATCCTTCAAGGAGTGAACAGCAACGTCGCACGCGTTCTCCAACAGCGCGTCGCGAAGCGCGGCGACGAACACTCCGGTGCCGCCCATCTGGGACAGGGAACCCGTCCGGACATCGCCTTCGGTCTTGATGCGCACTAGTTCAACGGGAAAGCCACCGACGGCGGCCAGCTGGTCCGCGGCCTGCTGGCTCTGGGTGAGCGCGAGTTTGCTCGCGCGGGTACCGATCCGAACGGTCATTTCGCGCTTTCTCCTGCGGGGTAGGCATCGTGTCCGGTGCCGACTGTGGTGTCCGCACCCGCAATCGTGGGCTTCTCCCCGCGGAAGTTGGCGCAGCAGCCCGGACGGCAGATGTCGTACCACGGGCCCAGCCCGGTCATGGCGGGGCGATCGGCGATGTTGTTGGCCACCGTCCGCTCGCAAATGAGGTCCACCAGGCCGGAAACGAACTTGCGGTGGGTTCCAGGCGTGGGAACCCGTGTTGCGGCGAGTCCGAGGTTCTTGCACGTTTCCAGGGCCTCGGTGTCGAGGTCCCAGGCCACTTCCATGTGGTCGGAGACGAAGCCAAGGGGTACGATCACGACGCCCTTGATCCCTTGGCCAGCCAGTTCCTCGATGGCATCATTGATGTCCGGTTCAAGCCACGGAACGTGCGGGGCGCCCGAGCGGGACTGGTACACCAAGGACCACGGCGCGGTGAGCCCGGATTCGGATTCAACCCGCCGGACAACTTCGGCGCCGGCAGCCAGGTGCTGTGCCACGTAGGCCGAGTCCTGCTCGAAGTCGCGGGGCTCGCCGTCCGAACGTCCGGCGGCCTCGGCGTCACGGGTCGGAATGGAGTGCGTCGCGAACAGGATGTGCACCGGCGCGCCCTGGAGGCCGTCCGCTGCCAGTTTCTCCTGGACCTCAGCAAGTCCTGCAGCCGTTCCTTCCACGAAGGGCTCGACGAAACCTGGGTGGTCGAAGTACTGGCGTACCTTGTCCACTTCGAGTTTGCCGTCGAGGCCGGTCTCGGTCAGCGCGATGCCGATGTCCTCGCGGTACTGGCGGCAGCTGGAGTAACAGGAGTAGGCGCTCGTGGTGACCATCAGCAGCTTGCGGTGGCCGGCGTCGTAGGCTTCCTGGAGCGTTTGCGGGATGTAGGGGTCCCAGTTGCGGTTGCCCCACAGCACGGGCAGGCTGATGCCGCGCGATGCCAACTCCGCTTCGAGGGCGGCCTTGAGGTTCCTGTTTTGCTGGTTGATGGGGCTGATGCCACCAAAAGCGCGGTAGTGGTGGGACACCTCTTCGAGGCGCTCATCCGGGATGCCGCGGCCACGGGTCACATTGCGAAGGAAGGGAATGACGTCGTCCTGGCCTTCCGGCCCGCCGAAGGAGGCGAGGAGGACGGCGTCGTACTCTTTGGGAGCCATGCGTCCGGCCTCGGTGACGTCATTGACCTCGGTGAGGCTGGCCGGGCCCGCGGAGTGGCGGCCGCTCACGCGAGGACCTCGGCGATCTCCGCGGCGGTGATGCGGCGGCCGGTGTAGAACGGGATTTCCTCGCGAACGTGGTTGCGGGCGTCGGTGGCCCTCAGGTGGCGCATGAGGTCCACCAGGTCAACGAGTTCGGGTGCTTCCAGGCCGAGGATCCACTCCCAGTCGCCCAAGGCGAAGGAGGACACGGTGTTGGAGATGACCTGGGGGAAGTCGCGGCCCAGCATGCCGTGATCGCGCAGCATCTTTCCACGCTCTTCGGCCGGCAGGATGTACCACTCGTAGGAGCGGACGAAGGGGTAGACGCAGAGCCAGGTGCTGGGCTCGACGCCGCGGGCGTAGGCCGGAACGTGGTTCTTGGCGAATTCGGCTTCGCGGTGGACGCCCATGGCGGACCAGACGATCTCGGTGCCTGCGAAGAGCGCGCTGCGGCGGATGTCGCGGACGGCCTGCTGCAGGGCCTCAGGCTTGGCGCCGTGGAGCCACACCATGATGTCGGCGTCAGAGCGCATGGCGGAGACGTCGTAGCTTCCGCGGAGGACCACGCCGTCCTCGGCGAGCTTGGCAGCCAGCTGCTCGAAATCCTGCACAGCGTCGGCGCTGCGCAGGACATCGCCCGACCGCTTGAACACGGTCCACAGCGTAAAGAACTGCTCTTCGGATTCGGCAGTTTTAGTGACAGATTCGGCAGAAGTGTGGCTCATGGTACAAGTCTGCCCCGTCGATGCCGCTAAGTCGAAATGCATCACTTCTACAAGACGTAGAAGTGATGCATTTCACAAAACTGCGTCGATTTGCGCGGAGGTGTCCGCAACCACGGCGGCCAGGCCGTTTCCGGCGAGCCAGCCTCCCACCACGGTCAAGCCGTCGGCTCCGGAGCAGATGCGGCGCACCTCGGCAACGCGCTGTTTGTGACCGACGGCGGCGAACGGCAAGGCCCCCGCCCAACGGACGACGTCCCAATCGAGCACGTCTTCGCGGACAATCGGCACGGTCAGCAAGGTCGAGGCGTCGCGGAGCGCAGCGTCGAGCAGAGCATCGTCATTGAGTGAGGCGACGGATTGCGCGGCCGCCGATCCAGGGGCGTCCGCCCCTTCGGCGCGCCCATAGGACAGGCGCAGCACGTGCGTACCGGGTCCGGCTTCTTCCGCCAGCCAATCCCATTTTGCCGTGGCATGCGTGAGCGCCTTCGCCTCGATCCCGGCGGTCTGCGGGGCGACGAGAATGCCGGTGCCGCGGGGACGACGGTCCAGTTCAGGCACGTCCACCACCAAGGTCACCAGGCTCACCAAGGGACCCGCGGCGGGGCGCAGCGCGGACAGCTCCGGAAGCGCCCCCTCCAGCAACCCGACGGCGGCCGGACCGTCGAGCGCCACCACCAGCCGCACGGCGTCGTACGTTGTGCCCGCAGCGCTGGCCTGCCAACCGCTTTCAGTGCGGCTGATCGCATCCACGCGGGCGCCGGAAACGAGGGCGACGCCCTGCGAACGCAGCTCCGCCACGAGGGCGGAGACCAAGGTGTTCATTCCGCCTTTCAAGCCGCCGACGGCGGATCCGGCCTTCGCCGTTCCGGTCCCGTTTTGCTTTGAAGCAGTTTGTCCTGAACCGGCTGCGCGCTGGCTGGCCACGGCCGCGGCCAACGATCCGTGCTTCCGCAATGCCGCACGCAGGCCGGGGGCCACCATGTCGACATCGAGCAGTCCCGGATCGGCGGAGTGCACTCCCCCGACGACGGGTGCGACGAGCCGTTCGAGCACCCGCTTGCCCATCCGCGCCCGCACCAAGGTTGCGACGCTGGTGACGTCGGCAGAGCTGCCCACCGATGTGGGCAAGTAGCGGTCAAGCGAGGCCCGCAAGGAGCCTGCGAAGCCCAAGGAGCGGCGGACCTCGGGGTCCCACGGATTCGCGGGAATTCCGAGCACCCCGGTCTTGGGGAGCTCTTGCGGGCCATCCGGCAACTGCACCCAGGCACCCCCAGGATGCGGCGCCACGATGTTGCCACTGAGCCCAAGATCGCGGGCGAGATCGGCCACGGCCGTGGAGCGCGTGGCGAATGACTCGGCTCCGCTGTCCAGCCCAAGGCCGCCAACGGTGTGGCTTCCCACGCAACCGCCCCACGCGTCGCTCGCTTCGAGCACGGTGACACCGAATCCGGCCTTGGCCAGTCCCCGGGCAGCGAGCAGGCCGGAAATGCCGCCGCCCACCACGACGGCGGGGAGGCCGGCTGCCGAATGCCCGGGAAGTGCGTGTTCGGACCGTGTTTGCTCGGACTGCGCGTGCCCGCGGCTCATGCTCGCTATCCTGCCGGGATCGAGTGGATGAGTTCCACTACCCGGGTCAGGACCGCGGGGTCCGTCTCCGGGGGCACGCCATGGCCGAGGTTCAGGACGTGGCCCGGGGCCGCGGATCCGGCTGCGATCACCTCGCGGACATGGGCTTCCAGGACCTCCCAAGGCGCGGAGAGCAGCGCGGGGTCGATGTTGCCTTGCAAGGGCACGGTGCCGCCGAGCCGCCGGTTTGCCTCGTCAAGGGGCAGCCGGTAGTCCACGCCGACGACGTCCACGCCGACATCGCGCATCGCGACGAGCAACTCGGACGTTCCCGTACCGAAATGGACCAGCGGCGCGCCGAGGTGGCGGACGTGGTCAAGGGCGCGGGTCGAGGCGGGTGCAACGTACTTGGCGTAGTCGGCCAGGCCAAGGGAACCTGCCCAGGAGTCGAACAGTTGCCCTGCGGAGGCGCCGGCTTCCAGTTGCGCGCGCAGGAACATGCCGGAGGCGTCGGCTGCCCAATTGGCCAGGGCGGTCCAGGTTTCCGGATCGGCGTGCATCATGGTGCGCGGACCGAGGTGGTCGCGGGAAGGCTTGCCTTCCACCATGTATGCGGCGAGCGTGAACGGCGCGCCGGCGAAGCCGATCAGGGGCGTGGTGCCGAGCTCAGCGACCGTCAGGCGCACGGCCTCGCGGATCGGTTCGAGGGCTTCCCAGGTCAGCTGCGGCAGGGCTGCTACGTCGGCAGCGGTGCGGACGGGCTTGTCCAGGACAGGACCGATGCCGGGGACAATGTCCACGCCGACCCCCGCCAGCTTGAGGGGGATGACGATGTCGGAGAAGAAGATTGCCGCGTCGACGTCGTGGCGGCGAACCGGCTGCAAAGTGATCTCGGAGGCGAGTTCGGGACGCAGGCAGGAGTCCAGCATCGCCACGCCTTCACGGACTTTGAGGTATTCCGGCAACGAGCGGCCTGCCTGTCGCATGAACCACACCGGACGGCGGGACGGCTTGCCTCCGCGGTACGCCTGGATCAGCGGGGAGTCTGCGGTGCGGCCATCCATCAGCGGGTGGCTTGCATCAAGGCTTGAGGCGGCGGTGCCGGAAGTGCCGTTGGCCGGCACAGAATGAGGCAGTGCGGAGCTGGAAGTCATGCCTTCGATTGTGCCGAAGATCGGGGCCAAAAGATAACGACAGCCTGTCCCCCACCATCCGTGGTGACGGGCATCACTCCCGGCAGTGCGGAGAACCACTGACCCACGTTGTTCTACATGGCGCCGAAAAAGCTATGATTGCTTTGCTGTGGTTCTTTTCTCATTGGTGGCTACACACGCCGACATCGATCTTGAGACCGTCGCTCAGTTGAGCAACGGTTCATCCGAGGTTGCCTCGTCCGCCTTGGCCGATTCCCAACTTGTCTCCGGCGCCGTGGTCCTGGCCACCTGCAACCGCTACGAAATCTACGGCGAAACGCCGCACGCAGAGAATCTCGAAGCGGCCCGCTCGGCGCTCGTCTCGCAGATCAGTGGCCTGAGCGGACTCAACGAGCAACTCGTCTCGCGCGCCTTCAGCACCCGCACCGGCCCTGAGGTCAGCAGGCACCTCTTCGCCGTCAGCGCCGGACTGGACTCCGCCGTCGTCGGCGAACGCGAAATCGCCGGCCAGGTGCGTCGCGCCCTCATCACTGCCCAGCACGAAGGAACCGCGAGTTCCGGACTGGTCCGCTTGTTCCAGGCCGCTTCCAAGACGGCCAAGGACGTCGGAGCCCAGACCGCACTCGGTTCGCGGGGCCTGTCCATCGTTTCAGTTGCGCTGGACCTCGCCACCGACCTCTCCGAGAATGCCGACTGGAGCACCAAGAAGGTAGTTGTCTTCGGTACCGGGGCCTACGCCGGAGCCACGATGTCGCTGCTTCGCGATCGCGGCTGCACCGACGTCTCCGTCTACTCGTCTTCCGGCCGTGCCGAGGCCTTCGTGGCAACTCGCGGCGGAACCGCGCTCGACGCCGAAACCCTCCCTGCCGCCGTCGCTGCCGCCGATGTCATGATCGGTTGCAGCGGATCGGACACCCGCATTGAGGCCGAAGAGCTCGCCAAGGTCCGCGCTTTGTCCACCCAGACCCTCATCGCGATCGACCTCGCCCTCACCCACGACTTCGACCCCGCAGTGGGCGAGCTCGACGGCGTCGAGCTCCTGACGCTCGAATCCGTGCGGCTCGCGGCGCCCCAGGAACAAGCGGAGTCGCTGGCACAAGCGAGCACCATTGTTTCCGGCGCGGCAGAAGCCTTCGAGCAGGAGCGCGAAGCCCGGTCCGTCGATTCGGCCATTGTGGCGCTGCGCCGACACACCATGAACGTGCTCGACGCCGAGATGGAGAAAGTCCGGGCCCGGCACGGCTGCACCGCCGCGGCCGAAGAGGTCGAGTTCGCGCTCCGCCGCATGGTCAAGCAATTGCTCCACATCCCCACGGTCCGCGCACGCGAACTCGCCGCAAACGGCCAGCAAGACGAGTACGTGGCCGCGCTCGAGGCCTTGTATGGCATCCAGGTGGAGCAGCCGGCTGCGTCACCCGCAGCAGAGTGCCCCGTGGACCACCGCCAAGCACCTCAGCAGGCTGAAAGCGCCTAGCTTCCGCGACCCCGCCCTAGGCGAACGCGTTGACGCCCGTCATTTCGGCAGACACGGCCCACAGCTTCGTTGCGGCTTCCGGGTCCACTGCGTGCGCATCCACTCCCTGGTACCGGGCGAGCGGCGAAGCCGGGTCCGTGGGCTTGGCAATGTCGCAGTCTTCGCAATACACCCCGCCCATGCCTGCCAGGGCCGGGGACGTGGCTGCCCAGGTGGACGTGGCGGCTCCCTGCTCCGGAGTCTTGAAACCCTCCCTGACGTTGCCCGCGTCGTCCATCCAGCCCGCCGCGACCATCTCTTCGCGGGGCAGGTAGCGCTGGAGCTCGGTCATGATGCCGCCGGGGTGGACCGCGAAGGCCCGCACCCCGGAGGAGCGCCCCAGACGGTCAAGCTCGACGGCGAACAGTGCGTTGGCCGTCTTCGCCTGGCCGTAAGCCTTCCATTTGTCGTAGCCGTTCTCGAAGTTGAGGTCCTCGAAACGGATGGGCGAGAGTTTGTGCCCCGTGGAGGACAAGGACACGACGCGGGCCGAGCCGGCAGCTGCCAACGCGGGCCACAACGTGTTGAGAAGCGTGAAATGGCCCAAGTGGTTGGTGGTGAATTGCGATTCCCAGCCCGGACCCACACGTTGTTCCGGGCTGGCCATGATCGCCGCGTTGTTGATCAGGATGTCCAGCGTTGGGTTCGATTCCAGGAAGCGTGCCGCAAAATCCTTCACTGCTTGCTGATCGGAGAGATCCAGGCCCTCCACGGTCACTTTCGCCAGGCCGGCCGCGTCGAGGACCTCCTTGGCATGTTCGGGACGCCGGGCGGGAACCGTGACCCGGGCGCCAGCGGAGGACAACGCCCTCACCGTCTCCAGGCCGAGCCCGGAATAGCCGCCCGTGACAATTGCCGTCTTACCGTGAAGGTCCAACCCCGCCACAACGTCAGATGCCGTGGAGCCATGGCCGAAGCCCGATCCGATGGGATATTGCGGTGTGGTCATGGATTCCTCGCTCATATCGGGACCTTTCGTGTTCACGGGCGTTGTGGGGTCAGTAAACCGGCTTGTTTGGCTCGACGTCGTGCACCCACGCCAGGATCCCGCCGTCGAGGTGGCTCACGCGTGTGTAGCCGGCACGCTGTGCAGCCGCGAGCACAGCCGCGGAACGGGTACCTCCCTTGCAGTGGAAGACGATCTCTTTGTCCTGCGGGAGTTCCGTCCAGGCCTCTCCCGCCAGGATGCGTCCCTGCGGGATGAGCACCGAACCGTCGATGCTCACAATCTCGTGTTCACCGATCTCGCGGACATCCACCAGTTCGAAGTCGCGTTCCCCCGCTGCGCGGGCTTCGAGCATTCCGGAAAGTTCAGTGGCCGTGACGGTCGGAACCGAGTCGCTTGCGGGCGCAGGGGTGATGCCACAGAAAGCCTCATAATCGGTCAATTCGGTGATCGGCTCGGCCTCCGGGTCTTTCGAAACCTTGATTTCGCGCCAGCTGCCGCCGAGCGCGTCGAAGAGCGCCACGCGCCCCAGCATGGAGCGCCCGACGCCGGTGATCAGCTTGACTGCCTCGGTCACCATGAGCGAGCCGACAGCGGCGCACAGCATGCCGAATACGCCGCCTTCGCCGCAGGACGGGACCGAGCCGGCGGGAGGGGCCTCCGGGTAGAGATCGCGGTAGCTGGGTCCGTGCTTCTCCCAGAACACACTGACCTGGCCGTCGAAGCGGAAAATGGATCCCCAGACGTACGGTTTGCCGAGAATCGCGGCAGCATCGTTGACCAGGTACCGGGTGGCGAAGTTGTCCGCGCCGTCCAGGATGAGGTCGTAGCCCGAGAAAATCTCCAAAGCGTTGGAGGAGTCCAAGCGCACGTTGTGCAGCTGCACGCTGACGAGCGGGTTGAGTTCCTTGATGGCGTCACGCGCCGATTCGATTTTCGGCCGTCCCACATCGCCCACGCGGTGGATGATCTGGCGTTGCAGGTTGCTGAGGTCGACGTCGTCGTCGTCCACGATTCCGAGCGTCCCCACCCCGGCGGCGGCGAGGTACAGCAACGCCGGAGAGCCCAGTCCGCCGGCTCCGATCACGAGGACTTTGGCATTCTTGAGCCGACGCTGACCGGCCGCTCCAATTTCGGGAATAATGAGGTGGCGCGAGTAGCGTTCCACCTCTTCGGTGGTCAGTCCCGCGGCCGGTTCCACGAGTGGCGGCAGCGAAGACGGCAACGTTTGGGCAGCAAAAGTAGTGGCCATACTTCAAAGTATCCCCGCAGGTGCCGCCCGGTCATATTACTGCGCAGTATTGTGGTCATAACTGCAAGGGGAAAGGCGGCAGACAAGTGGCCGAGAGTGCACGTATTAAACAAGAGGCGCAGGTCAGGCAAGATCGGACCGGTTCGCCGCGTTCGGCCAGGTTGCCACGCGATGAGCGCCGGGCCCAGCTCTTGAATGCCGCCTTGGAAGTTTTCGTTGCCAACGGCTTCCACGGTGCGGCGATGGACGAAATCGCCGAGACCGCCCATGTCAGCAAGCCGGTGCTGTACCAACACTTCCCGTCGAAACGGGAGCTCTACATGGCCCTCCTCGACAGCCACCTGGCCACGCTCACGGACCAGATGCTCACGGCGCTGAATTCGACGTCGGACAACAAGGAGCGCGTCCAGGCCGTCATGCGCGCCTACTACCGTTTCATCGCGGGCGATGACCAAGCCCACCGGCTCGTCTTCGAATCCGATCTCATCAATGACCCGGACGTCAGCTCCCGGCTGGAGACTTTCAACCGCACCTTCGCCGACGCCGTCGCCAAGGTCATCGCCGAAGACACTAAGCTGCCCCCGCTGGAGGCCCAGCTGCTGGGCCGGGGCTTGGCGGGAATGGCGCAGGTCAGCGCGCGGTATTGGCTCGAAACCGACGGCGATTTGGACCTCGATGTCGCCAGCGACCTGATCTACCGTTTAGCTTGGCGCGGAATCAGTCGCTTCCCGAAAGAGTCCTAGACTACAAATAGAGGACTGAGTATTTTTTTGATTGGCTGGGAGGCCCCGCTGTGGAAGTAAAGATCGGCATTCAGAATGTTGGCCGTGAGATCGCGCTTGAGTCCGCTCTCGACGCCGAGGCTGTTGCCAAGATCGTGAGCGAGGCCATTGCCAACGGCACGGACCTGCGCCTGACCGACGAAAAGGGCCGACAGGTCATCGTTCCCGGCAATGTCCTCGGATACGTGGAGATCGGCGCCGAAGAAGTACGCCGGGTCGGCTTCGGCGCCCTCTAAGCAACAGGCAAGAACACCAGCGAGCCAGGAGTCCGCATGCTCTCACTTGTCATCGTGGCGCTAGCCACCATCGCTTCAGGCTTCATTGTCTGGGGAACTGACAAACACCGTGGAACGTACGGAATCACCCTGCCCGCCGGCGTTTCGGTCGCCGTCGCCATGCTGAGTTGGATGATCTTCATCCAACTTGGCTTTGGCTACCAGCCTGGCGTGACGTGGATCCCGTGGGTCCTGCCCATCATTCTGGGGACCGTGGCGGCCGCCGTGGCGTCCCACTTCCTGGGCCGCCATCGGAAGCGGCACGACACCGCCCAGCTGACCGCGGCGCTGAGGCTCTAACCAGCGCTGCGGCTCTAGCTACGGATCCGGCTCATGGCGTGGCTTCCGGTTTGGCAACTGCCCCGGCTTCCGCGGCCGCTTCGCTGACGCTCTTAGCCGCCCCGACGTCGCGCTGCGTTACCTCGCTCCCGGCATCGTGGGACGTGTAGCGGATGAACACCCGGTTGTAGCGCCAGTCCAGGTCCGGGTGGTGGTTCTGCTGTTCGGCAATGCGCCCGACGGCGGCAATCAACTCGAGTGCGGCAGCCGACGTCGGGCACTTGTAGGCGGTGACGAGGGCGCCCTGGCGATACCGCCAGTCCGGCAGCTCCGCCAGGGCGTCGTCAATAGCGGACCTGGAAAGAATGTCGTCCTTGCCGGCCATTCGGGGCTCCTTCACAGACGCGGAATCTTCGCAGGAATCCCCGGAGCGGCCAGCGTCGGCCGCTAGAGGAACTCGGCCCGGCCTTCCATGGCCGAGGAGGCCAGGGCGTGTTCCCTGCGCGGGATGCGGCCCGCCTGCTTCGCCAGCCTACCGGCGATGACCGCGTGTTTGAAGGCCTCGCCCATCTGCACCGGATTCTGCGCGCGGGTCACCGCGGTGGCCAGCAGCACGGCGTCGCAGCCGAGCTCCATGGCCAGTGCGGCGTCGGACGCGGTGCCGATGCCGGC
Source organism: Arthrobacter sp. S2(2024) (assembly GCF_036662515.1). Classification (NCBI taxonomy): domain Bacteria; kingdom Bacillati; phylum Actinomycetota; class Actinomycetes; order Micrococcales; family Micrococcaceae; genus Arthrobacter; species Arthrobacter sp. S2(2024). The sequence goes on from NZ_JAYKZI010000002.1 coordinate 362,330, forward strand.
GTCGAGCACTACCGGCACCGAAGCGCGGGACACAATCAGCTCGATGTTGTGGGGATTCAGGATGCCCAGGCCGGTGCCGATAGGCGCGCCCAACGGCATCACCGCAGTTGCCCCGAGGTTCTCCAGGCGAAGCGCAAGTACGGGGTCGTCGTTGGTGTAGGCGAAGACCTTGAAGCCGCGGTCCACCAGCTTCTCCGTCGCATCCACCAACTCCACGGCGTCAGGCAGCAGCGTCTGTTCGTCGGCGATGACCTCGAGCTTCACCCAATCCGTTTCCAATGCCTCCCGGGCTAGCTCGGCTGTCATGACGGCATCCTTGGCGGTAAAACAGCCGGCGGTGTTGGGCAGGACACGGATGCCGTGGTCTACGAGCAATTGGAACAGCGAACCGGTTTCCGTCGGTGAGTAGCGCCGCATGGCGACGGTAGTGAGTTCGGTGCCGGAAGCCAGCAAGGCTGCCCCGAGGCCGTCGAGGCTCGGAGCTCCGCCGGTTCCCATGATAAGGCGCGAGCCGAACTCAACACCGTCGATCACCAGGGCATCGGTTCGGGTGCCTGCTTCGTGAGTGCTTGCTGTGGTCATGGTTCAGCCTCCCTGTACTGCGGTAACGATTTCGAGTTCATCGCCCTCTGCGAGCGCGGTAGCAGCCCACTGGCTGCGCGGCACCACTTCGGAATTGCGTGCGACGGCGACGCCGATCTTGCGTCCGTCGGCCGCTTGGCCGCTGGAATCCACAACGCGTCCGGTGATGTGGCTGACGAGGGTGGTGACGGAAGCGTCGTCGCTCAGCGTGTGGTCTGCGCCGTTCAATTTGATGTTCATGCGTGGTCCTTCAGAAGGGGATTTAAGGTATCGGCGGATGGGCCGTCTGCGGAAGCCCTTGCTGCTGAGTGCGGGCGGGAGAAGCGGTCCGGGCGGAATTTGTTCCACCGGGGATCGGCGGTGCCATCCATGAGTCCAACGCAGATTTTCGCCGCTGCCGGAGTGAGGAGCACGCCATGGCGGAAGAAGCCGCTGGCCACGATGAGGCCGGGCACGGTTCCTTCCCGACCTTCGACGCGGCCCAGCAGCGGTGCGTTGTCCGGGGTGCCCGGACGGGCCCGGGCAGTTGCTTCGAGGAGTTCCAGCTCGGCAACGGCCGGAACCAATACCTGGGCGTCGCGGAGCAATTGGTAGACGCCGCCGGCTGACACCGGGTTGGCCGATCCCCCGGACGACGACAATCCGTCCTCACGTTGCGTCGCGCCGATCACGACGGTCCCGTCATCGCGGGGAACGATGTAGACGGGCACTCCGCGCACCATTCCCCGGACCGTGGCGGTGACCAGCGGTTGCAGGTGGTCCGGGACGCGCAGCCGCAGTATGTCGCCGTAGACGGGACGCAACGGGAGCGACAATCCATCCGGCAGTCCTTTCACGCGGGCGGCATCGAGTCCGTTGGCTACCACCGTTTCCGTGGCAAGCACATTGATGCCTGAGCCGAGCACGGCCCCGACGGCGCGCCCGTCCTCCTCCCACAGGAGGCCCGCCGCAGTGTCCCGGACCGCGAAACCGCCTTCGGCCCCCGGAATCCAACTGGAGCTACCGGGCTCGTGGTCTGCCAAAGCGCCTAGAATCGCGGCCGAAAGCCGGCGAGGATCCACTTGGTGGTCGCCCGGGATGTCGAAGGCACAGGAAATCTGCGGGCTCAAGAGCGGCTCACGCTCCCGTGCTTCGCGCAACGGCACGGATTCCACCACCAGGCCATGGGCCAGCTGGACGTCCCGAAGATCGGCGAGCGCCCGGCGGTCCGCTGCGTCCGCACCCACGGCGAGGGTCGGCGTCGTCCGGTAACCCGTGCTGCGTCCGGTTCGTGAGCCGGTCACATTGTGTTCGAAGTCCGGCCACAACGCCGACGATTCGAGCATGAGCTCCAGGAGGTCCTCTTCCTGGTAGTGCAGTTCACTGACTGGTGCCAACATCCCCGCCGCCGCGAAAGTAGCGCCGCTGGCCGGCGCGGGATCGATCAGGGCAACCGAGCGGCCCGACCTTCGGGCTTCCCACGCGATGCCCAGGCCAATGACGCCGCCCCCGATCACCGCCACGTCTGCACGCAGGGGCCCGTGCTGGGTGTTTACTTCGTCCATGGAGTCCTTCCCTACGCCGGTACTAGCCGGATCAGGTCAAGCGGTCGGCGCTGAAGCCCTCTCAGCCGCGCGGCGATTGTGACTGCCGCCGCGGCTCCCGCGGTACCAGCCCAGTTTAGAGGAACTACTCTGTTTCCATGACCCCGCACGATGTCCACACCACCGCCCGCCTGTACCTCTGCACCGACGCCCGCAAGCAACAGGGTGATTTTGAGCAGTTTGTCGATGCCGCATTCGAAGGCGGCGTGGACATCATCCAGCTGCGCGACAAGACCATTGAAGCGGCCGAGGAACTGGAACTCCTGGAGATCCTGCAATCCGTGGCGCAGCGTCACGGGCGCCTCTGGGCAGTCAACGACCGCGCGGACGTAGCGTCCCTCGCCGGCGCACCGGTGTTCCATATCGGCCAAAAGGACATTTCGCTGCGCTCGGCCCGGAAGCTGCTCCACGACCCCACCATCATCGGCCTCTCCACGCACACGCCGGAGCAGATTGACGCAGCCATCGCCGCGTCGCCTGGCCGCAGCGGCTTGGACTACTTCTGCGTCGGGCCTGTGTGGGCCACGCCCACCAAGCCTGGACGCTCCGCCGTCGGGCTCGATCTGGTGAAGTACGCTGCCAATGCGGTGAAGCAGGCAGACGAAGAGACCGTCGGCGGCGTAGTGCTTCCTTGGTTTGCGATCGGCGGCATCGATCTCAGCAACGTGGAAGACGTAGTGAGGGCCGGCGCCAGCCGCATTGTTGTGGTCCGCGCCATCACCGAGGCCGGGGATCCGACGGCGGCAGCCCAGGCACTCCTGGCCGCACTGGACGCAGCGGCGGCCTAGCGAGACGCCGGGAGATTTTGGAGTTACCCTGACTTTCGTGTCACATCAGCGCATAGCCCCGAACGTCTCTGAAACGTCGAACCAGCTCGCGGAAGCACTGGCGGCGCTTCGGACCGAACTCGAGCTGCCCGCGGGTTATCCCGCTGAAGCACTGCGCGACGCGGAGGCCGCGGTTTCAAGACACAGGCTGCCGGCGCAGGACCTCACGGACGTTCCGTTCATCACGATCGACCCGGCCTCTTCCACGGATCTCGACCAGGCCCTCTTCATTGAGCGGTCCGGGAATGGTTACAGGGTTCTCTACGCCATCTCCGATGTGCCCTCCTTTGTGCCACCGGGAGGAGCGCTCGACGCCGAGACCCGCCACCGGGGACAGACGTACTATGCGCCGGACGGCCGCATACCGCTGCACCCCGAGATCATCAGCGAGCACGCCGGAAGCCTGCTGGCGGGCCAGGACTGCGGAGCGTTCGTGTGGGACTTCGAACTCGATGCCGAAGCAGAGTTCCGCACCGTCTCAGTTCGCCGGGCAAGCGTACGCAGCCGCGCCAAGCTCAACTACAAGGGCGTCCAGTCCGCGATCGATTCCGGGACAGCTGATCCCGTCCTGCAGTTGCTCAAGGAGGTCGGGCTCAAACGGGTGGAACTCGAACGCCGCCGCGGCGGAGCGAGCCTGAACATGCCTGAACAAGAAATCGTCCAACTGCCCGACGGCGGGGGGTACAGGATCGTCGCAGCTCCCTCGCTGCCCGTCGAGGACTGGAACGCCCAGATTTCGCTCATGACCGGGATGGCGGCGGCCCAGCTGATGCTAGACGGCAAGGTTGGAATCCTGCGCACCATGCCCGCTCCCGATGAGCGCTCGCTGCTCCATTTCAAACGGCAGGCCGGGGCGCTCGGCAAGCCTTGGACCGAGGGGACCAGCTACGGCGAGTACCTGCGGACCCTCGACGGCAAAGACCCCCGGCAATTGGCCATTCTCCATTCCGCGGGGCTGCTTTTCCGGGGCGCCGGCTACACGCCTTTCGACGGCGAAGTACCGGGCAGCGTCATGCAGTCAGCCATCGGCGCACCATATGCCCACACCACTGCGCCTTTGCGCCGGCTGGTCGATCGTTTTGTCCTGGTCATCTGCGAAGCACTGAGCAACGGAACGGAGATCCCTGCATGGGCCCGGGATGCTTTGCCGAGCCTGCCGGAGATCATGGCGTCATCCGACCAGCTTGCCGCCAAAATGGAGCGCCTCGCCTTGGACACGGTGGAGGCCGCACTCCTGGTGAACCACGTCGGACAGGAATTCGACGCCGTGGTGATTTCCGGATCGAAGCCTGCCAAGAACAACGGAAACGGGAACGGGAACAGCACCAACGGCCACAACGGGAATGGGAATGGGAACGGCAACTCCCACGGCCCCTCCGGCATCGTCCAGATCGCCGAGCCGGCGGTCACCGCTCGTTGCGATGGCGAAATGGAGTCCGGTACGAAGGTCCGCGTGAAACTGCTTGACGCGGACATTGCCACCCGCCAAATCACCTTCGAACTGCTCCAGTAGCGCAATCAGTTCACAGGACCGCGGCCGCGATCCGGGGTTTATTGCACCCAGACGCTAGACTGTGTGAGTAGTAATGGATGCCCGGTCGTTGATTCAGTTAATTTTTTGACATCAACAAGCCCGCCCCTACGCGATCTTGAGATACACCAGCTGGTCCCCAGTGCCAGTATTTAGATAGCCCGCGATCGGCTTCCACTGGATTTGCTTGCGCCCGTCCGTGCTCCGGAACGGCCCTGCCACAACCGTTGAGCACGCAGCGCAGCCCAAATGAATAAGGAAAACTCCACTGTGAGTGAATTGCACACCCATGAAGTTCTGACAGACGGAACCGAAACGATCGAACCCGAGGAAACCATTTCCTCGGACGAAACACCCCACGAGATCGCGGAAAAGTCCTTCGCCGACTACAACGTCCGCGCCGACATCGTCGAGTCCCTCGCCGACGCCGGAATCACCCATCCCTTCCCCATCCAGGCCATGACCCTCCCGGTGGCCCTGGGCGGTCACGACATCATCGGCCAGGCCAAGACCGGTACCGGAAAGACCCTCGGCTTCGGCATTCCTGCGCTGCAGCGCGTCGTCGGACCGGGCGACGCCGGTCACGACAAGCTCGCTGTCCCGGGTGCACCCCAGGCCCTCGTGATTGTTCCGACCCGCGAACTCGCGGTCCAGGTGGCCAACGACCTCCAGACGGCATCCCGGAAGCGCAACGCCCGTATCGCCACCATCTATGGCGGCCGCGCTTACGAGCCCCAGATCGAAGCCCTGCAGAAGGGCGTCGAGGTTGTTGTCGGCACGCCCGGCCGTTTGATCGACCTCTACAAGCAGAAGCACCTGAACCTCAAGAACGTTCGCATGGTCATCCTCGACGAAGCGGACGAGATGCTTGACCTCGGCTTCCTTCCGGACGTCGAGACTTTGATTGCCGGCACTCCCGCCGTCCGCCAGACGCTTCTCTTCTCGGCCACCATGCCCGGACCGGTCATTGCCATGGCCCGCCGCTACATGACGCAGCCCACCCACATCCGTGCCGCAGACCCGAATGACGAAGGCCTGACCAAGCGCGACATCCGCCAGCTCATCTACCGTGCCCACAGCATGGACAAGATCGAGGTTGTCGCCCGCATCCTGCAGTCCCGCGGCCGCGGCCGGACCATCATCTTCACCAAGACCAAGCGCACCGCCGCCAAGGTAGCCGAGGAACTCGTCGATCGCGGCTTCGCTGCCGCGGCCATCCACGGCGACCTCGGCCAGGGTGCCCGCGAGCAGGCCCTGCGCGCCTTCCGCAACAACAAGGTAGACGTCCTGGTGGCCACGGACGTCGCCGCCCGTGGCATCGACGTGGACGACGTCACGCACGTCATCAACTACCAGTGTGTCGAAGACGAAAAGATCTATTTGCACCGCGTTGGCCGCACCGGCCGTGCCGGCAACAAGGGCACCGCGGTCACATTCGTCGATTGGGACGACGTCCCCCGCTGGGCCCTCATCAACAAGGCCCTGGGCCTGAGCTCTCCCGAGCCCGTGGAGACGTATTCTTCGTCCCCGCACCTGTTCGCCGACCTGGATATTCCGGAAGGCACCAAGGGCCGCCTGCCCCGCAACCAGCGCACGCTTGCGGGCGTCGACGCCGAGGTCCTGGAGGACCTGGGCGAGACCGGCAAGAAGAACTCCCGTTCCGGCGGCGATTCCGGTCGTGGACGCTCCGGCCGTGACAGTGGCCGGGAGGGTGCACGCCGCGGTCCCAAGTCCGCTGAGACTCCGGCCCGCGACGGCGACGGTGAGGGCGGCCGCAACCGCACGCGCCGCCGTCGTACGTCTGAAGGCGAAGCAGCCCCCGCTGAGGCAACGGCCCAGTCTGCCGAGCCGCAGTCCGGCGAGGGCTCGGACAAGCCCGCCCGCGCACGCCGTTCCCGCACCCGCCGCCGCAACGGCGAAGTGGTCTCGGCTTCCGGTGCCTCCGGCGAGAGCACCGAGGCTTAACGGCCTCAATGACTGACACTGTTTGGGCGCCGGACGGCAGCAACTTGGTGGTTCACGCGGACAACGCGGATTTCCTCCCGACGCTGCCGGACGGCGCCTTCACACTGATTTACGTGGACCCGCCCTTCAATACGGGCCGGGTCCAGAGCCGCCAGGAAACGCGCATGGTCCGCAACGCCGACGGCGACGGCGACCGCGTCGGCTTCAAGGGACGCTCGTATGACACCATCAAGGGCGCCCTGCACCGCTACGACGACGCGTTCAGCGACTACTGGTCCTTCCTGGAACCCCGGCTTGTGGAGGCCTGGCGCCTCCTCGCCGACGACGGCACTTTGTACCTGCATCTGGACTACCGCGAAGTCCACTATGCCAAGGTCATGCTGGACTCGATCTTCGGCCGGGAGTGCTTCCTGAACGAGATCATCTGGGCCTACGACTACGGCGCACGCGCCAAGAACCGCTGGCCCACCAAGCACGACAACATCCTCGTGTACGTCAAGAACCCCGCGAAGTACCACTTCGACAACGCCGAGGTCGACCGCGAGCCGTACATGGCGCCGGGCCTCGTGACTCCGGCCAAACGCGAACTGGGGAAGCTTCCCACGGACGTTTGGTGGCACACCATCGTTTCCCCGACCGGCAAGGAAAAGACCGGCTACCCGACGCAAAAGCCGGAAGGCCTGGTCCGGCGGATCGTCACGGCATCGAGCCGGCCAGGAGACTGGTGCCTCGACTTCTTCGCGGGTTCCGGCACGCTTGGTTCAGTCGCGGCGAAACTCGACCGCAGGTTCGTGTGCGTGGACCAGAACGCCCCGGCCATCGATGTGATGCGCAAGCGCCTGGACGGCAAGGCCACCTTCTACCCCGTCTAGCGGACTACCGAACTACCCGTACCTAGCTCCTCGATGCGGGCCAGGACGTCGGGGGACGTCAGGTTCTCCCCGAGCAGGTTGGGTTTGCCGGTTCCGTGGTAGTCGGACGATCCGGTCATGAACAAACCGTGTTCGGCAGCCAGTCGCCGCAGGAACACGCGGCCTTCCTCAGGATTGTCGCGGTGCTCCACTTCCAGCCCCAAGAGGCCGGCGTCGATCATTTCCCGGTAGGTCCGTTCCCCGACCACCCGGCCGCGGGCCGAGGCCACCGGATGCGCGAAGACGGGGACACCGCCCGCCGCGCGGACGAGCTCGACGGCGAGCGCCGGGTCCGGTGCGTAGTGCTGCACGAAATAGCGCGAGTGCGAGGTCAGGATGGCAGTGAACGCTTCGGAGCGGCTCGCCACCGCACCGGCGGCGACGAGGGCGTCGGCAATGTGGGGCCGGCCCACGGTGGCGCCCGGAGCCACATGATGGATGACATCGTCCCAGCTCAGGGGGTAGTCCTCTGCCAGGAGCGTGACCATGCGTTTGGCACGGGTGAGCCTCGCGTCCTTCGCCTTGGTGATCTCCTCAAGCAAGCCGGGGTGCGCGGGATCGTGGAGGTAGCTGAGCAGATGGACGCTGATCCCCTCCCGGGTGCGGCACGAGATCTCTATCCCCGGCACAAAGGCCACCCCGAATTCCAGTGCCGCGACGGAGGCCTGCTCCCATCCGTCGGTGGAGTCGTGGTCGGTCAGGGCCACCACGTCCAGACCCGCCGCGGACGCTGAAGCGATCACTCCCGCGGGAGCCTCGGTCCCGTCGGAAACATTGGAGTGCGCGTGCAGGTCGATCTTCACTTTCCAAGCGTATTTGATTGGGGACGGCTTGGACCGTTTCGGCGTTGGCCTAGTGTCGGCCTTGATGGGACGATGGGACGGTGAACGATGCAGAAAACACCCAAAACGGTGAACCCACAGCCTCCCAGCCACTGGAGGAGCGCGTCAACAACCGCTCCCAGCGGCCCACATCCGATGCCTTCAAGGCGTTCATGGCCAGCAATTGGGCGCCCGCGCCGCAGGTGACCCCTGCACGTGACGCTGTCGCAGACCACGCCGCCAGACGTCGTCGGGCCATCTCCGACAAGTTCGCGGGCTTGCGCCTCGTCCTACCGGCCGGCCCGCTCAAGGTCCGCTCGAACGATTGCGACTACCGCTTCCGCCCCCACTCCGGCTTCGCCCACCTCACGGGCTTGGGCCTGGACCACGAGCCCGATGCCGTGCTGGTCCTGGAACCTGTCGAGGAAGGAACCGGCGACGACGGCGGCAACCACCTCGCGACGCTCTACTTCCGTCCGCTGGCCGGCCGGGACACGGAACAGTTCTACGCCGACTCGCGCTCCGGTGAGTTCTGGATCGGCGCGCGTCCGACGCTCGAAGAATTCGAAGCGCGCCTCGGACTCAGGACGGCGCACCTCGACGAACTCGAGATGGCCATCACCAAGAACGTGGGTGCCCCGGAAATCGGTGGCATCTCCATCCGCTTGGTCCGCAAAGTCGACGAGAACATTGATGCCCTCGTGGACACGGCCCGCTACAACACCGCCAAAGATCCGGAGAACCTGGACCTCGGCGAACTCGATGCACTGGACGAACTGCTCAGCGAGGCGCTCTCGGAGCTGCGCTTGCTCAAGGACGACTGGGAAATCGCGCAGATGAAGATCGCCGTGGCCGCGACCGTGGAGGGTTTCGCCGACGTCGTCCGCGCCCTCCCCCGCGCCATGACCCACCACCGCGGCGAACGCGTCATCGAAGGCGCTTTCTTCGCGCGTGCCCGTGAGGAAGGGAACGAGCTCGGCTACGACACCATCGCGGCCGCCGGAAACAACGCCACGGTGCTGCACTGGACCCGGAACACGGGCAAGGTCAACGCAGGGGAACTCGTGCTGCTCGACGCCGGTGTGGAGGCAGATTCGCTCTACACCGCCGACGTCACGCGTACCATTCCGGTCAACGGAAAGTTCTCGGACGTCCAGCGCAAGGTCTATGAAGCTGTCCTCGACGCCGCCGACGCCGGATTCGCCGCGGCCCAGCCGGGCGTGAAGTTCCGCGACATCCACACCGCCGCAACCACGGTCCTCGCCGAACGCCTTGCCGAGTGGGGCCTGCTGCCGGTCTCCGTGGAGGAAGCCATCAGTACCGAAGGCCAGCAGCACCGCCGCTGGATGCCGCACGGCACCAGCCACCACCTTGGCCTGGACGTCCACGACTGTGCCCAGGCCAAGCGTGATCTCTACTTGGACGGCGTACTCACCGAGGGCATGGTGTTCACCATCGAACCCGGGCTCTACTTCAAGGCAGAGGACCTCGCCATTCCCGAGGAATACCGTGGAATCGGCGTCCGGATCGAGGACGACATCCTGATGACGGCAGACGGTCCCGTCAATCTCAGCGCCGCCCTCCCCCGCAAGGCCGACGACGTCGAATCCTGGATGGCGGGCATCTACCAGGACGCCGAAGCTTAACCACCGAGGCAAAACGCACGAGGAGGGCTACCGGATTTTGATGATCCGGTAGCCCTCCTCTTTCGTTAAAACACGTAGACGCCGGCTTCCGTCCACTTAATTTCGGGTTTTTTACACTGAGATTTGCCGTTTTGACCACTGAGATTGACGAAATCCACACGGAGACGCCCCGAGGCACTTGTACCCTCCTCCTAGGCGCAGCACCGATAGACGATCCCCCCGTTTGGTGCCGTTGCCATACCACAAAGTGGTATTTCTCTATCTTCGAATCGGTCAAAAGGAGGAGGTGAACACAATGGAGATGGTCTCAGAAGATGTGCTGGAGGCGGGAGCCACCCTGGCCTGTAGCAGCGGGTGCATGTGCACCTGATTTAGCGCTCGGTTCGTTGGTGGCGACGCTTGTGCTTCGCCACCAACGAGCCAAGTGAGATAGCAAGGATACGAACAACACTGAATTTGGGGGGCAGCGTGCGCTTGCCACTGTTCAATATTTTCGACTTTCCAAAGCACAAGAATTTCTATGAGGCTATTCATGCTGCGGGGCCAGTTGGCGCGTGGAACCTTATGAAGGTGCTCGACGCCCTCGATCGACCCATCTACCGGGCAAACCAACCAGACGTAGATAATTTCGACGTCTTGAAGGCCCGGGCCCTGGATTTCATGAATGCAGTCCCTGGGCTTGATGGCTTCGACAAGGAATTGCACGCCAGGAGCTTTGCTGGGTACGGACCGAAGCTGCAGTTTGAATCGACCTTCATCAATCTGTGGATGAAGGACACTGAGACGCTGTTTCGGGACGTTGTGGCTGTCGATGGGCCCCGCCACCTTCACGAGGCGGCGTCCAGTGGCCGAGGGGTAATCGCTCTCCCGCTCCATCTCGGACCCTCATATGCTGCCATTCCCATGCTCGCTTATGAAATGCCGACGACGACGCTCTACAACCGGATGAATTTTGACGAGATCCGCGCAGCGTCCTTTCCTGATTTAGACTTCCGTGGGATCCGGCTCGGGAGCACATCGGCGATGCGCTCTGGCCTGACCGCCCTGCGTGAGGGCAGGATCTTCTCCATGTTCCCTGAACTGGACCCTCGTGGAGTGGATGAGCACCATGCCCGAATTCCCTTCTTAGGGACAACCATCATGGTTCCCACCGGTCCGGTTGTCCTGAGCCATGTTTCCGGCGCCCCTATGGTCCCACTCACGCTCAGGGCCGTCGGCGACGGCCGCTTTCGACTCAAATACCACCCTGCGATACCACCGCCGGTATCTCCCGGTGAACGCCGCCGCTCCCTGCTGGCCGTTTGGGATGTCATTGAGTCAGAGCTTCTCGCCGGCGACGTCGGAGAATGGGAAATGTGGTTCGAATTTGACCGGATGCTCCCCCAGGTCTGGGCTATCGAGTCATGACCGTCGCCCCTCTTCCCGCCATTTCCCTTAAAGGCGTTCGTCGCCACTATGACGACGGTGCCGGAAACGAGAAAGCTGCACTAGACATTGATGAACTCGAGATCCAGCCGGGTGAACTTGTTGCCGTCATTGGCCCATCTGGATCCGGTAAGTCAACCCTGCTCCAATTGGTCGGTGGAATCGATTCGCCGACTGCAGGGTGTATAGACGTAGCAGGACTCCGGGTCTCCGAGATGGATGAAAAACAGACGACAATCTTCCGGCGGGAGAATATTGGATTCATTTTCCAGGCATTTCATCTTGTTCCAAGCATGACGGTGGTGGAGAACGTCGGGTTGTCATCGATTGTTTCCGGTCAAAGAGGCTTTCGTTGGCGATCAGATGCTCTGGTGCTGCTCGATCAGCTCGGGTTGTTTGAATATGCCGAGAGGTTTCCCGATCAATTGTCAGGCGGGCAACGTCAGCGGGTCGCCGTAGCTCGAGCGGTATTCGGGGCTCCTAGCGTCGTCCTAGCCGATGAGCCGACAGGAAGCCTCGACTCCGGGAATAGGGATATTGTTCTCCGTCTGATTCGCGACGCGATCGGAGACGGTCGTCGCACGACCGGGCTGATGGTCACCCATGATCCATATGCTGCGAGTTACGCCGACCGGATCATCGCCCTGCGGGACGGGAAGATCGTTGATCAGCTTGACCTGACCCTCAATGAACCAGATCGGGAGGGGGATTCTCACCATGATGAGCGCGTTCGCTCGTGGTTTGCGGCAACTTCGCTTTGATTTTCCCCGATATGGAGTCGCAGCGGTTGCATTGGTCTTCGGCGTTGCGCTCATTTTCGGCACCCTGCTCACATCGAAGAGCATCAACGACCAGCTGTCGCAAGGAGCCGGCTCGCTGTCAGGCATAGGCGACGTCGCGGTCGTGCCTGCTATTCCCGGAACCACAGTCCCGGAGAGCGCAGTCAAGGCCGTGGCGGATCTCCCTGGCGTTGCGACGCCGATCCCGACTCTGGCACGGAATTCGAGCGTCCGGTCTGCGGGAACCGTTGGAACAGGCCGCCCGCTGACGGTTACGGGTTACCCCACGACGTTCAACACTGAGCTTCAACTCATGAGGCTTGAGCTTCGGGGCGGGCTCCCTACCGTAAACAACCCTGAGGCACTGGTTCCGTCTGATGTGGCTTCGCGCTTAGGGGTGGACATAGGCGATTCCCTGGTGGTCGCGTCGAGCGACGCTACCACGCAGCTGCGCGTCGTAGGGGTGTTCAATGGCAAGGTTCTTGGTCCGTTGGCGTACGACAACATTTTTGTCGATTTGTCCTACGCCCAGACGATATTCAACCAGCAGGGCCAAGTATCAAGGGTTGACATCCAGCTGTCGGCCGGGAACTCCGCTGAACGCTGGCAGAGCGAGTATTCGTCCAGCCTGCCTCCTCAGTTCAAAGTACAAGACACTTCTGCCTTCAATTCGACCCTCGGTCCCCTCATCGCGGTTGTTTCACTCATCTTGATGATCGCCTCCGGCACCGTACTGGGCATCTCGATCCTCCTATCGGCGACGGCCTTCCAGTCAGTCGTGAATGCCCGCCGGCTGACTTATGGTGTCATGCGCGCTGTCGGCGCGCGCGGTTCCTGGCTGGCGGCCACCGTCCTTTATGAGGCACTGATGCTCGCGTTCGCGTGCTCGATGGTCGGGCTTGGGCTCGGGTTTGGTGTCAGCTGGATCCTCAACCAAGGGCTATCGTCGATGGGGAACATACCTCCAGCCACCGTGGCGGTCGAACTTTGGCAAGTTCTGCTTGCCATCCTGAGCGGGGTCGCCGCGGGCTGCGCCGGGGCGGCCCGGGCCATCATGAAAGTGCTGCGCCAGGCCCCTCTTACGGCTATCTCGCCTGAAGGCGCAGAGCGCAGGTCTTCAAACAGATTCCGCGTCGCCCTCAGCATCATGCTCCTCATATTCGGAGCAGGCAGCTACTGGTTCGACTCGCTCGTCGTCAAGCTCGTTGGCTTCGTCCTATCGCTGGCCGCCGCGGGCTTCCTCGCTCCGTCAATTCTCATCGCATGCACCAGGCTACAGATCTTCGCAGGATGGACAGGGAAGGCTGCGGCTCAGCGCCTGCGCAGACACGCATCGCTCGACTCCACGACGGCCATCATGGGGATTGTCGTCTGCCTGGGTGCGGCCCTTGTCATCGGGGTCGGCTCCGTACGGAGCGCCTTGATGGACCAGATTGGCCGTCAATTCGGGGCCGACATTCAAATATCGTCCACGACGCCCATCGTTGAGAAATTAGACGAACGTCTGGCGTCAATTCAAATGATCAACCGGGTTTCGGACACAGTTTGGGATCACGCGGCATTGCAGTTCCAAGGCACCACGAGCCAGGTTGCAATCCTTGCTGTCGATCCAAAGAGCTACTTCGCCACTGCTCAGCTTCCATGGCGCCACGGAAGTGACGGATCTGCACCAGCCGCCCTGGAAAAGGGAGGCGCGGTCATCATTCCTGAAGCTCTCGCCGCCAGCCGCGATATTTCCTTGGGCGACTACGTCAGATTAAATCGGGCAGGCAAGACCCTCTCGCTTCGCATCGTCGGGACGTATGCGTCCTTGGCAACAGGGAATCAGGTGGTGATGAGTCGCGACGCGGCAGCCGAGCTCGGAATTACCGGATCCAACGGCTGGAATGTAGAAGCGAGGCCGGGTGTCGACGTCACAGCGCTCCGGGACACGATCGCTGATTCAGTTGCCGACATCCCTGGCGTCTCGGTGATCACGGCCGCAAAAATGAAAGAGCGCGCAGAATCAGAGCTCGGCTCCTACGCCGGAGCCGCCTTCGGCATCGTTGTGCTTGCGCTCAGTCTCGGCGCAGTCGGCGCGGCCGGCCTGTTCTCAGTCGGCGTCGCTCGTCGGGAGAAAGAGTTCGGGATGTTGCGCGCGATTGGTGCCACCCGGGGCGACATAACGAGGCTCGTTGCGGTTGACGCGATCTTGATCGGAATTGCGGCGCTTGCTTCGGGACTTCTCGTTGGTCAGTTGGCTGGGTGGGTACTAACCCGGCTTGTCGCCGGGGCACTCGGAGTGACGCTGAGCACGACTGTTTCCGTCCTGGCATTCAGTGGAATCGCAATTGTCACCTTGACTGCATTGTGCTTGGCGGCGATAGGACCGAGCCGCAGGGCGGCTCGAATAGAGCCCGCAGCGGCCCTGAGGGCCGAGTGATGGCCGATAGAGGAGGAGCGAAGATGGGCTGCCGCCCGTTGAGACTGCGGGACAGCGTGCTCGTATTCAACCGCGATTGTCGAATGCAGTTCATTTGCACCATGGAACTCAGGGTCCTTGAATTCGACGTATCCCCGTTTGTGATCGAGTTGATCCCCTTGCTTGACGGGTCGAATTCCATCGAAAGGATCGAATCGATCCTCGAGGGAAGTGCCGGGTTCAGTTGCAAATCGCTTGAAAACGTCCTGGCCATCATGGAAACTGAGCGCCTCTTTGATACGTACCCGCAGCCGGAGCACCCGAGCGCAAACAAGTTCGAACGTCAAGAGAGGCTGTTCCAGGAGTTCGCATCCACGTTTTCCCTTACTAACTCGCCAACTCAACTGCAGGAGAAACTCCGCACTTCAAAAGTGGTGGTCGTTGGAGTCGGCGGAACCGGGACCTGGCTACTGCAATCCCTCGTCGCGGCAGGCATCGGCAGAATTGAGATTTTCGATCCGGACATTGTAGAACTCACAAATTTGAACCGGCAGATCCTATTTCAGCCTGGCGACCTGGGCTTGGCTAAGGTGGACGTCGCCGCCGAACGGTTCACGTCGATCGACGAGAACCTTCAGGTCACGGCGAACCGTCGCCGAGTGGTTGCCGCAGCAGATCTCGAATCGGCGTTAAGGGATGCCAGCCTGGTGGTCGGATGCGCCGATGAGCCGGACGTCGTCGTCCTCTCAGATATCATCGCTGAAGCCGCGACGGAAGCGCGCGTTCCTCACATCGTTGGTGGGGCGTATGGCGGGAACCTGGGCGTGCCCGGCACCAGCATCATCCCCGGTCAGACAGTGTGCTGGCAGTGCATCCGTTCACAGACCATGAATGATCACAACCGCGCCGACTTCCTCCCGCTCAAAGGACGAACGAGGAGCGGGGGGAGCATCGCAGCTATTTCGGGCTTGGTGGCGAATCTGGCGGCGTGGGAGGCTATGAAGATCCTGCTCGGGTTGCCGCTTGCCTTGTCTGGGCAGGTACGGGAACTCGACCTATTCACCTTGGACTGGCGCGTCCGGAAGCTCGCACGCCTTCCAGATTGCAGCTGTGAGGCCCCGCAATAACTACTGCTTCGCCTGATCCTCACCGGTGGCAGCTTGCTCGCCGTTTCCTGGTTCGTTCACCCGCACGCCGTATTGCGGACGGCCGTCGGGAAGGTCCGGGTAGCGCACGCCGGCGGTCGGCCGCGCGGCCGCAGCCGGGGCCGCGGCGTCCGCAGCAGGCTGGGCGGGCTCGCCGGCGGTTGCCTGTCCGGCTTCCGGTCCACGCTGGCCATACGGATCCTGCCAAGACGCCGGGCGCTCCGGGGCCGGACCCTGCGGTGCACCGGGATGCGCCGGCGGGTTCCGGTAGTCCTGCGGCGTGTAGGCCTGCGGCGGCCGCCCGAAGGCTGCCTCGGAAGGATTCATCGGCAACTGGTGAAGGAGACGGCGGGCTTCGTGGGATGCCTCCAAGGCGACAATGACGTCATAGTTCGTCGCCACTACCTGGCTGGTGGAGGTGAAGTCCCGCTTCCCGCGCTGTGCTGCGTAGGTGACGATCCCAAAGAGCATGAAGAATGCAGCACCCATGAGGACCGACGTCACAATCGAGAAGGGGCCACCGGCCGGGGTGAAGAACGAAAGCATGACGCCCACGAACAGGCCGAACCACATACCGCTCAGGGCTCCGGACAAGGCGACCCTGGGGTAACTGAGCCGTCCCGTAACCCGCTCCACCATTTTGAGGTCGTTTCCGACAATGGAGACATGCTGGACGGGGAACTGCTGGTCGGCAAGATAATCCACCGCCTTCTGGGCATCGAGATAGGAAGTGTAAGAGCCCACGGTGTCGCCTTTAGGGACGCTGCGGGATTCCTCCGTGGCCTTAGGGGCACCGAAAATGTTCGCCATACCCCCATTCTGTCCCATACACATGTGAACCGGCTGAAATTCAGCTAAAAGAGAGCAGACTCGGTAGCCTGTAAGGGTGAGCACAAATCCTTCACGCATCTTTGTTGCGCGCTTGCTCGGCCTCGACGTTTTCGACCCCCTCGGCGATCGCCTGGGCCGGCTGCGCGACGTCGTGGTGCTCTCGCGCGGATTGCGCGGGGCCCCGCACGCAGTGGGTATCGTCGTCGAAGTTCCGGGCAAGAAGCGCGTCTTCGTTCCCATGACCAGGCTGACGTCCATGGACCAGAGCCAGATCATCTGTACCGGACTGGTCAATCTGCGGCGCTTCCAGCAACGCGGTGCCGAGCAACTGGTGGTCGGCGAGCTCTTTGACCGCAAGGTGACCCTCAAGGACGGCAGCGGCGACGCCATCATCGAAGACATCGCCATGGACCAGCAGCGCAACGGTGACTGGCTCGTCTCCAAGCTTTTCATTCGACGCGGCACGTCTACGTCCAGGCTCCGGGGGTTGCGCCGCGGTCATACCCTCCTGGTGGACTGGGCGGACACGCTGCAGGGCTCCGAGAACGATCCCCAAGGTGCAAGCCACTTCGTCGCCACGCACGAGGACCTCAAGCCGGCCGACTTCGCCGACGCACTCCAGGAGATGTCGGACAAACGACGGATCGAAGTGGCCAGCGAGCTGCAGGACGAACGCCTCGCCGATGTGCTCCAGGAGTTGCCGGAAGAAGACCAGGTCACGCTGTTGTCCGCTTTGGACAACGAACGCGCAGCCGACGTCCTGGAAGAAATGGACCCGGACGACGCCGCAGACCTGTTGGCTGACCTGCCTTCCGCCAAGGCCGAGGAACTACTGCTCCTGATGGAGCCCGACGAGGCTGACGATGTCCGCAGGCTCCTGCAGTACGACGAGGACACCGCCGGCGGCCTCATGACCCCGGTTCCCGTCATCCTTCCACCGGAAGCCACGGTGGCCGAGGCACTTGCCCATGTGCGCAGCGAGGAGCTCTCCCCCGCCCTGGCCTCGGCCATCTTCATTTGCCGCCCTCCGTTGGAGACACCCACGGGACGATTCCTCGGCGTCGTGCATATCCAGCAATTGCTCCGCAGCGCCCCGCCCGAACAGCTCGGCAGCATCGTGGACAAGAACCTGGAGCCGGTTTCCGATCACGCCAGCGTCAGCGAGGTCAGCCACACCATGGCCTCCTACAACCTGAACTCCCTCCCGGTCGTAAATAGCGCCGGCCGCCTCGTAGGGGCGGTGACTGTTGATGACCTCCTAGACCATTTGCTCCCGGACGACTGGCGAACCCACGAAGACGGAGCCCCGATCAGGAAACTAGGAGGCCGAATTGGCTGAGAAGCCCACCAGCGGAGGATTGGACACCCCGCTCGAGCTGCGTTCCCGCATGCTGCCGAATTTCGGCAGCGATCCCGATGCCTTCGGCCGGTTTGCCGAACGCTTCGCCCGTTACATGGGTACGGCGAATTTCCTGTTCTACATGACGATCTTCGTGATCGTCTGGATCGCGTTCAACGTTATTGGCTTGTTCGGCTTCCAGTGGGATCCCTACCCGTTCATCCTCCTCAATCTCTTCTTCTCCACACAGGCCTCCTACGCCGCGCCCCTGATCCTGTTGGCCCAGAACCGCCAGGACGACAGAGACCGCGTGACAATCGAACAGGACCGGGCCCGTGACGAGCGCAATCTGGCTGACACCGAATACTTGACCCGTGAGGTCGCGGCTCTCCGCATCGCCCTGCGCGAGGTCGCTACCAGGGATTACGTGCGCGCCGAACTCCGCTCGCTGCTGTCGGATCTGCTCGAAGCGCAGGAAGAGTTGGGGCCGAACAATTCCGGCGGCTCCAACAACGGCGAGAAAGCCAAGGACAAAATCAAGGACAAGCGCAACAAACAGCGCAATCCTCCCACCCAGCAGATCCCCAAGATCCATCCGGCGCATTCCAGCGCCAGCCAATCCGAACCCGACCTCTCGGCCGTCGGCACGTCGCCAACGCGGAACCCGGGTCCCCCCGCCCAGCCCGAAAGCTGAACACCCACCCCATGAGCACACCATCCGTCGAGGCCCTCAACGCTGCCTTGGCAACCGTCATCGATCCCGAACTCCGCCGGCCCATCACGGAATTGGGGATGCTGGATTCGGTAGAGGCCAGTCCGGACGGAACCGTCCGGGTTGCGGTGCTGCTGACCATCGCCGGCTGCCCGCTGCGGGAAACCATAACGGCCGACGCCACCGCGGCCCTGACGCGGGTTCCCGGCGTGACCGCCGTCGATGTCGAGCTCAAGGTCATGACACAAGCGCAACGCGATGCCCTCAAGGAACAGTTGCGAGGCGCAGGCGGGCAACGCGGAATACCTTTCAACGAGCCGGGCTCCCTGACGAAGGTCTTCGCCGTGGCCAGCGGCAAGGGCGGTGTAGGCAAGTCCTCCGTGACGGTCAACCTTGCGTGCGCCCTTGCAGCGCAGGGGCTGCGCGTGGGAATCGTCGATGCCGATGTCCACGGCTTCTCCGTTCCGGCGCTCATGGGAATCACGCAGCAGCCCACCCGGGTGGACGACATGATCCTCCCGCCCGTGGCCTTCGGCGTGAAGGTGATCTCCATTGGCATGTTCGTTTCCGGGAACAAAGCGGTGGCCTGGCGGGGGCCCATGCTGCACCGCGCCCTGGAGCAATTCCTCACGGATGTCTATTTCGGCGATCTGGATGCCTTGTTCCTGGACCTTCCACCGGGCACGGGCGACATCGCGATCTCGGTGGCACAGTTGCTTCCCAACGCCGAAATCCTCGTGGTGACCACCCCGCAGGCCGCGGCAGCCGACGTTGCCGAGCGGGCCGGAACCATCGCAACGCAGACGGGCCAGAAGCTTGCCGGCGTCGTGGAGAACATGTCCTTCCTGGAGATGCCCGACGGCGGCAGGATGGAATTGTTCGGAAGCGGCGGCGGGCGGGTGCTGGCTGAGCGGCTGAGCGCCGCCGTCGGGACCGACGTTCCGCTTTTGGGACAGATCCCCTTGGACATCCGTCTGCGCGAAGGCGGCGACGCTGGCCGCCCCGTGGTGCTGACGGCTCCGGAGACGGCCGCTGCACAGGCACTTCAGGCCATCGCGGGAAAGCTCAATGCCAAGCCCCGCGGCCTGGCCGGAATGTCCCTCGGGATCCAGCCGAAATAGCCTTCTTAGGTGGCTTCAGCGTCGAAGGGCGCTTTTTCACCGACGGAAAGCCGTTCGACAACCCGTTCGGGAGCTTTCGTCGGAGTGTCCACTGCTGCCACAGCGACAGGCGCACCGTCGCTGACGGGCTTCGTGTCGTCGTCGAGCAGCGCTTCCTTGATGATCCGGCGCGGATCGTACTGGCGCGGGTCATACTTCTTCCAGTCGACTTCATCTATGTCGATGCCGACTTCTTCCTTGATCTGCTCACGCGCGCCGGACGCCATGCGCCGCAGCTCCTTGACCAGATTCGTCAGCTTCCGCGTGTATTCAGGCAAACGGCTGGGGCCGATCACGATGACGCCGATGATCAGCAGGATGAGAAACTCCGAGCCATTGATTCCAAACACGTATCGAAGATTACCCTGTCCGTTGGTCCGCTCAGAAACCTGCGAGGCCCGCCAGGGTATGGAGTCCCCGTTCCAGCCGATCGTTCCAGGTCCCTGTGCTGTTTTCGGCGGGCCGGGAAACCACCAGCGAGTCGCCCGCTTTCACGAGCTCCGGAACGGCTCCGGCGGCCTGGCTGGCAGGCATGTCGGAGGAATAACGCAGCACTGCCACCGGCGAGGAGTAGACGGCCTGCCACGGGGCCCCCTGGGTAATGGACAATTGGGTCCCCGAAGCGCCGCTGCCCTCCAAGTGCTGCTCCACCAGCGTGGCGTGGTGGTCACCGTCACTGAGGTGCAGCTCAACGGCAGGGTGCCCGTCCTGCATCAGGGCCCGGGCGGAAACCACGTGGTAACCCATGCTTGCCATTTCGGGACATGCCCAGCCGTCCCTCCGCAGTTCGGACAATTGCTGCTCGCTCAGGTTCACCGTCCCGGCAACGCCGACGGGCAGGCTCAACTGCGAACCCGTCACGGGGAGTTGCTCTGCGGCGTTTCCGGGCACGGTGGAACTGACCAGGGTCCGGACTTCCTGCTCGCCACGGTCGGACGCCTGGGGCGCAACTTCGCCGCCAAGCGCGTAGGCCGCAACCGCCAGGATTCCTGCGCTGACGGCGAGCCCGCCGGCCGCGGCGCTGGCGAGCCGGATCCCGTGCCATACGCTTCGCTGGGGCGCCGGGCGCTCGTCGACATCGGATTGCGCCAACCGCTGGGTGTGCTCGATCAGCCTGTTGGTGAAGTCCTGGCTCGCCTCGGGAACGGCGGCACGGCGAAGCCGTTCGAGGTACTGGCGTTCCCGCAGGACAGCGGCGTGGCATTCAGAGCATTGCTGCAGGTGGCCGGGGGCTCGGCTGTGCCGGATATTTCCCCGAGTCAAACCACCGAGTCGTCCTTTCAGCAGACCCATCGGCGACTAAAGGAGGCCGGCGATGCGCGGCATCTTAAGGCGCGGCTTGCGGGCCTGGACCGGACGCGGATCCCGGTGCGCCAGTTTTTCGCGGAGCATTGTCCGGCCGCGGTGGATGCGGGACCTGACGGTTCCCAGCTTCACGCCGAGCGCCTCGGCAACTTCGTCGTAGGAGAGGCCTTCAAGATCGCAAAGCACGACGGCGGCGCGAAAGTCCGGGGGCAGTTCTTCCAGGGCGCGCTGGACGTCGAGATCGAGGTTGTTCAACTCGAAGCTCTGCTCGGGACCGGGTTCATGTCCAGGCAGCCGGGATTCGGCGTCTTCGGCCAGGGCATCGAATCGGATACGGCTTTTCCGACGGGCCTGGTCGAGGAAGAGATTGGTGGTGATCCGGTGCA
This sequence comes from Arthrobacter sp. S2(2024), assembly GCF_036662515.1. Taxonomy (NCBI): domain Bacteria; kingdom Bacillati; phylum Actinomycetota; class Actinomycetes; order Micrococcales; family Micrococcaceae; genus Arthrobacter; species Arthrobacter sp. S2(2024). Next base: position 383,679 of record NZ_JAYKZI010000002.1, read on the forward strand.
GCCAGCCGTCGAGTGTGCCTGGCTTGAAGTTTTCGAGCGAACGGAAGACCCTGACGAAGACTTCCTGGGTGAGGTCCTCGGCGTCGAACTTGTTTCCGGTGAGCCGGTAGGCAAGGCGGAAGACCTTGGCGGAGTGGTTCTCCACCACTTCTTCCCAGCTTGGCCTGACCCATTCTTCGGCTGGCGGGGCCGTGTCGGTGGAACCCAGGACTGCTGCCGTTGCCTGGACTGGCGCAGCACTTGATGCCCGCATCGTCCGCTCCCCTCAAACTGTTTGTCATCCTGCCGGTCACTCAGGAGTTCGTTGCCGGCCCTCACTTGGATGGCTGGATATACATCATCCCAGTGTTGCCTGAGATTTTGCTGATCGCAGGCAGGCTTTTCCCGCAGAGCGAACATCATCCGGAGGAAGCCGGAGAGACACAGAATTGCGGGCCGCAGGCATCCGGGCTGGGCGGCCCGTAGCCAGTAGTCTGGAAGGAATACCCCTCTGCCTGGAAAGCGAACCCCCATGAGTGCCGACAAGTCAACCAGCTGGTCCTATGCAGAAGATCTGCCTGCCGAGGACGACGTGTTGCTTCGCGCCCGTGAACGCTCCTTCGAGCTGGGCGTTACTCCCGTCAGCCCCGGCGTTGGCGCCGTCCTGACAGTCCTGGCCGCGGCGTCGAAGGCACAGACGGTTGTGGAGGTCGGCTCCGGGGCAGGGGTCTCCGGCGTGTGCCTGCTGCGCGGCCTCAGCCCGCAGGCCGTCCTGACCACTATCGACGTCGACGTCGAGCACCTCAAGGCCGCCCGCGAGGCCTTCCTGGAATCCGGCAGTCCGGCGAACCGCACCCGGACGATCTCCGGCCGTGCGGCCGACGTTTTGCCGCGCCTCACCGACTCCGCATACGACCTCGTGTTCATCGACGCCGACAAACCGAACTTTCCCGGTTACGTTCAGCAAGCCATCCGATTGCTCAAGTCGGGCGGAACATTGGTCATCAATGACGCGCTGGACAAGGACAAAGTTTCCAACCCGGCCGCCAGGGACAGCACCACCGTGGTGTTGCGCCAGATCGGCAAGGCCATCCGCGACGACGAACGGCTCTCGTCAGCGATGCTTCCCACGGGAGACGGATTGCTGGTAGCGGTCAAGAAGTAGCTGGCCCTCGTTCGCCTTCAGGCTTAAACATGAAAGCAGGGCGCCGGCTCTTCTGCCGGGGCCCTGCCCAGTGAATCTATTCGGTAACGCCTACGAGGCATTCCTTGAGGTTCGCCGCCTCTGCTGCGTTGAGCTCGACCACCAGCCGTCCTCCGCCTTCGAGCGGCACACGCATGATCAGGCTGCGGCCCTCTTTGGTTACTTCCATAGGGCCGTCGCCAGTACGTGGTTTCATAGCCGCCATTAGGAAAATCCCCTCCAGTTGTCCCAAATCCCGCCAACCCGGCCGGGTTGGTTCCGTGTGGAATATACGGCGTCAACAGTCATGGCAGTTCAGGCGTCGTCGCCGGGCACCCGCGGGTGCCCGGCGACGCCGACTGAACTGCCATGATTGTCGACGCCGTATATCCCACGCGGAGCCAACCCGGCCGGGTTGGCTCCGCGTGGAATATACGGCGTCGACAGTCATGGCAGTTCAGTCGTCGTCGCCGGGCACCCGAGGGTGCCTTTGTCCTTGCTTGTGTCCATTATCTCGTAATTACCCGCCCGTAGCTAATTGATGGACTTTTCCCGCCGGGCCGTGATCGCGCTTGAACTGGCGAAACGACGGGGAGGCATCACGGAGGATAGTCGCCGCCGCCCGGCAACTGCGCCCACGCCCACAGCCAGACGATCCATACGATCTGGAGGAGGAAGAACATGACCACCACGGTGCCGCGGTAAGCCTTCGAGCGGGACAACCAGGCCGTGCTGAGCGCCAAGGGGAACAAGGGCAAGAGCATCCGGAACGTGCTCGTCTGGGGGTGCAGGAAGACCAGAAGATACCCCACGTAGCACGTGCACCAAAGCCTCAGTTCGGTGCCGAGGGCCCGGACAGGTTTGCTCAACATCAGCAGGGCAAAGAGCGCGACGAAGACGAACGGCGCGAGAATGCCGAGTACCGGCCCGAAGAGCATTTGGCCGGTCTCGAACCATGGCTTGAACGGAACAAGGTCGTCCCCTCGCCAAACAGTTTCGGTCTTGGTGTAGGCCAGCGGGTCCCCCGTGACCGCCCAGGCGATGGCCGGCCACGCGAGGGCCCCCGCCGCGCTGACCCCCACTAGCGCGGCCAGCGATCCAAGCTCCCGGAGCGTCGGGATCGACCCGGCGGCGGGCACGTCGGCGGGCACGTCGGCGGGCACGTCGCCTGGCACTGACGGGCGGCGCCCGAACCTCTTCCACAAGTGGTGGACCAGGAGTAGGCCCACCATGGCCGCGAAGGGCACTCCAGTGGGCCGCGACAGGCACATGAGCAGGACCACGGGCATCGCCGCGAGGTACTTGCGACGCACCAGCAGCAGGAGCGAACCCGCCAGGAGCAGGGTATTGAGGGATTCCGCGTAGGGGACCTGCAGGATGGCCGAGACGGGGAACATCGAGAAGAAGGTCAGTGCCCACAGCGCCGTGGTCCGCCCGGCGAATTCCCGGAACAGTTTGTAGGCCACCAGGGCCGCCCCAAGCCCGGCCACCATCGCGACGACCGTCAGGGCGGGCAGCGTCGCCAGTCCGGTGAGTGCACCGAGCGCCTTGGCAAGGTACGGAAAGAGTGGATAGAACGCCCAGGAATTTTCCGCGACGCCGCCGTTCGCATTGACCGGCAAAACAGAGGGGTACCCGTTGTTCACCGCTTCGGCGTACCAGCGCCCATCCCAGATGGTGATGAAGTTCCAGTAGTCAGGTGCCGGCGGAAACCACGGATTGACGCCTTGCTGCAACGCTGCGGCCATGAAGATGCAAGCGCTGACAAGCCTCGAGGCGATGTAGACGAGGGAGACCTGGACCCACCACGGCCAGCCCGCGGCGTGGGCTCCGGCGCGGCGCAATCTTCGGACCAGGAATCCCGTCGGGGACCGCGATTCGAGTGACGGGGTCACTCTCTTGGGTCTTCCTGGTTCCCGGCTGCCTCCAAGGCCAGTTTCAGCCGTTCGATTTCCCTCTCCTGCGAGGTCAGCTGATCCCGGAGCTCATCGAGGACCTCATCCACCTGGTCCATCCGGTAGCCCCGCAGCCCAAGGGCGAAGCGCACGCGGTCGACGTCGGATGCCTTGGCTCCTGCCGGCAACAGGACCGGCGGCAGGTTCGGGACGGGTTCGTCCAAACCGGCGCCGGAGTCGCGGGAGGATCTCGCCATTCCGGCGCCGAGGAACAACACGGCACCGATAATGACAATCGCGAGAAAGACCAGAAAAAAGCTCACAACAACCATCGTGCCAGACTCAGCTGAGAGCTCAGTGACGGCAAGGCTACTCCGGGCGCTGGTCCCCGTTGGTCGAGGGTGGCCGCGGGATTCCGTGCAGGACGCGGTGAACGGCGTCCGCAGGATCGTCCACAAGCTGGATGAGGTCCAGGTCCTTCGCGGAGACCATGCCTTCGGCCACCAGGGTCCCCTTGATCCATTCGATCATCGGGCTCCAGAAGTCGACCCCCAGGAGGACGATGGGGAACGATGTCACCTTGCGGGTCTGCACCAGGACCATGGCTTCGAACAGTTCGTCCAGGGTTCCCAGGCCGCCCGGCAGGACAATGAACCCTTGCGCGTACTTGACGAACATGGTCTTGCGGGCAAAGAAGTACCTGAAGTTGATGCCAAGGTCCACCCAGCGGTTGAGGCCTTGTTCGAACGGCAGCTCGATTCCCAGTCCCACGGAAACGCCGTTGCCTTCAACGGCGCCCCTGTTGGCGGCTTCCATGGATCCCGGGCCACCACCTGTGATGACGGCGACGCCGGCTTCCGCGAGGTGGCGGCCCACCTGCACGCCCATATCGTAATAGCCGGTGCCCGGCTTGGTGCGGGCGGAACCAAAGACACTGACGGCGGGGCCGAGCTCGGCGAGCGCACCGAATCCTTCAACGAATTCACTCTGGATCCGCAGGACCCGCCACGGGTCGGTGTGAATGAAGTGGTCGGCTCCCCTGGTGTCCAGGAGTCGCTGGTCCGACATCGGCATAGCGGCCTGTTTGCGCCGAAGCTCCAAGGGTCCTTTGTGCTTGGCTGGCGGCTCTGCGGCTACGGCCGGAGCTGACGCTGCCGATCCGTTGCTCATCGCCTTGCCATTGGCGTCTGGACTAGGAACTTGGGGCTGGCTGGTACTCATTGACCTAGGCTAGCGCGGATGGCGGCTGCAGCCGTTCCGGCGTGGCCTGTTGTTTGCGGTATTGGGTTTCCTACCCATCATTTGCTGTCAGATAGCTGCAAAGCAGGTATCTGTTGAATCACGATCCACGTAAGTTCGTGTGAGCTGGCTCAACTTGAATCATTTCTTCGCTAGATTCGTCACATGACTATTCAAGCCGCCAGCGATGCCCTCGTCTCCCTGAATGGCGTCAATAAGCACTTTGGTCAACTACATGTCCTGAAGGACATCAACCTCCAAGTGAAAAAGGGTGAGGTTGTGGTTGTCATCGGGCCTTCGGGCTCGGGCAAGTCCACGCTGTGCCGGGCCATCAACCGCTTGGAGACCATCGATACGGGCGAGATTTCGATCGATGGCAAGAAGCTGCCTGAGGAAGGCAAGGAACTTGCCCTTCTCAGGGCCGACGTCGGCATGGTCTTCCAATCGTTCAACCTGTTCGCCCACAAGACGATTCTCGAAAACGTCACGCTGGGACCGATCAAGGTGAAGAAACAGGACAAAGCAACCGCGGACAAGGACGCCATGGCGTTGTTGGAGCGGGTCGGCGTCGGGCAACAGGCACCCAAGATGCCTGCACAGCTCTCCGGTGGCCAACAGCAGCGTGTGGCAATTGCCCGGGCTCTCGCGATGAAGCCGAAGGTCATGCTTTTCGACGAGCCGACCTCGGCACTTGATCCGGAAATGATCAACGAGGTCCTGGATGTCATGGTCCAGTTGGCCAAGGAAGGCATGACCATGATCGTGGTCACCCACGAGATGGGCTTTGCGCGCAAAGCTGCCGACCGCGTTGTCTTCATGGCCGACGGCCAGATTGTTGAAGACGCCAAGCCGGAGGAATTCTTCACCAACCCCCAAAGCAACCGTGCCAAGGATTTCCTCTCCAAACTCCTGACTCACTGACACTCACCGCACCCAGGCCGCGGGGGTGGCCGCACAATGAAAGGAATATCATGAAGTCTTTTATCACCCGGAGGAAATCCCTCCTGGTCGCTGCAAGCGCGGCGCTCGCCCTTTCGCTGAGCGCATGCGGTGGCGGCGGCGGTTCCACCACCGCGCCAAGCAGCGAGTCCGCACCGTTCACGGTGGCCCAGAACGTGTCCATCACGGGCAGCCCCACGTTCGACAAGATCAAGTCGAACGGAAAGATCACGATCGGCGTCAAGCAGGATCAGCCTGGCCTGGGCTTCAAGGATGCCGCGACCGGCGAGTACAGCGGTTTTGACATCCAGGTTGCCCAGTGGATCGCCGCATCCCTCGGTTTCTCGAAGGACAAGATCGAGTACAAGCCCATTCCTTCGGCCAACCGCGAGTCCGCCATTACCAACGGCGACATTGACTACTACGTCGGGACCTACTCCATCACGGACAAGCGCAAGCAGTTGGTCGACTTCGCCGGACCCTACTTCGTGACGGGTCAAGGCCTGCTGGTCAAGAAGAGCAACACGACCATCAACAGCGAGAAGGACCTGAGCGGGAAGAACGTCTGTTCGGCCACGGGTTCAACCCCCATCCAGAACATCAAGGCAAACTTCCCCGGCACCAAGACCACTGAGTTCGACACGTATTCACAGTGTGTCGAGGCGCTCAAGAGCGGCCAGGTCGATGCTGTGACTACCGACCAGGCAATCCTGATCGGTTACGCCTCCCAGGACACCGACAACCTCAAGGTGGTAGGCCAGCCGTTCACCACTGAGAAGTACGGTGTTGGCTTGAAGAAGGGCGATACAGCCTTCCGCAAGTTCGTGAACAAGATGTTCACTGACGGCGGCTCTGTGTGGCAGAAGATCTACGACTCCACACTGGGCCAGTCCGGCACCAAGGTCACCCAACCCGCAGTGGACAACTACTAAACCCATGTTGAGGGGGCGGCCCTTGGCCGCCCCCTCGAATATCGGCTGAAAGCGACCATTCTGTGAATACGCTGCTGAATAATTCGGACCTGTTCATCACAGGGTTCCGGAACACCCTTGTACTTTTCGTCGTTGCCGGGATCTTCGCCCTGATCCTGGGCACCATCGTGGCGACCTTGAGGGTATCCCCCATCCCTGCGATGCGCGCCGCAGCCACTTTGTACATCAACGTTGTGCGCAACACCCCATTGACGTTGGTCCTGTTCTTTTTTGCCTTGGGCTATCCGAAGCTCGGTCTCGTGGAAATTGATTTCATGACCGCAGCAACCGTCGGCCTCAGCCTGTACACCGCTACTTATGTGGCGGAAGCCGTGCGCTCCGGCATCAACACCGTGCCTGTCGGCCAGGCCGAGGCTGCCCGTGCCATCGGCCTTCCGTTCACCCAAACCCTGACCCTGGTGATCCTCCCCCAGGCATTCCGTGCCGTCATCCCGCCCATGTTCAGCGTGTTCATCGCATTGCTCAAGAACACAACGGTGGCAGCCGGCTTCTCGGTCGCCGAAGCGGGAGCCATCAGATCGAATCTTTCCGAGCGCGGCGAGCCTGCCATGGCCGGGCTGCTCTGGGTCGCACTGATCTTCGTTCTGCTCGTTTTCATCCTTTCCTTCGTCCAGCGGAAGCTTGAAAAGAAATGGAAGGTGGCCCGATGAGCTCGGTCCTTTTTGACGCTCCGGGCCCGAAGGCCCGCGCACGCTACCGGATTCTCGGCGTCGTGACCGCCCTGGTCATTCTCGCCATCGTCGGATTCATCGTCCTTCGTTTCGCCCAAAGCGGCCAGTTCGACGAGAAGAAGTGGCATTTGTTCACCTTCCCGCTGGTCCAGCAGACCATCATCCAATCAGTGGGCGCCACGCTTTCAGCGTTTGCCACGGCAGCCGTGCTCAGCTTGGTGCTGGGTGTCTTCCTGGCCTTCGGGAGGCTCTCCGAGCGCAAGTGGATCAGCTTGCCTTGCTATGGGTTCACGGAGCTCTTCCGTGCCATTCCGTTGCTGATCCTCATGATGATCTTCTACTACGGGCTCCCTCCGCTCGGCGTCCAGGGGATCACGCCTTTCACGGCAGTCGTTGCGGGCCTGGTGCTCTACAACGGATCGGTGCTCGCGGAAGTCTTCCGGGCCGGCATCGAATCGCTCCCCCGTGGCCAGAGCGAGGCCGGCTATGCCATCGGCTTGCCGAAGAGCGCGGTCATGACAAACATCCTGCTGCCGCAGGCGGTCCGCTCGATGCTCCCGGTGATCATTTCCCAACTCGTGGTCATCCTCAAGGACACCGCGCTGGGCTTCATTGTGACCTACAACGAGATCCTCTTCCAGGCCAAGTACTTCGGAAGCCAGGCCCAGTACGGTTCGCCCATCATTCCTTCCGCGATCATTGCCGGTGTCCTGTACGTCGGGATGTGCCTGATCCTGGCCGGAATCGCCAAGTGGCTTGAAGGCCGGATGCGCCGCAACGTCAAAGTGGTGAAGGTGGCCAAGTCGGAGATTGTGGCAATCGAGGGCTAGTCGCAAGAACGTCGCAGACGTGGGTGTGGGGGGGGGGGGGGGAGGGGAGAAGGAAACAAAAAAACACGCCAGACACCGCCCCACCACCCCCCCCCCCCCCCCCCCCTCCCCCCACACCCTCATTCTCAAGCAAAAATAAGGTCACTCGACCTAGTCGGCCAGCCACGACCGCAACGCCCGGAGGCACTCACGGATGGCGTCGGAGTCGACGTGTTCGTTGTCTTTGTGCGCAAGAAGCGGATCGCCCGGTCCGAAGTTGACCGCGGGAACGCCTAGCTCGCTGAAGCGCGCGACGTCGGTCCAACCGTACTTGGGTTTGGGCTCGGCACCGACGGCGGCAACGAAGGACGCCGCAGCCGGGTGGTTGAGGCCCGGCCGCGCCCCGGCGGCAGCGTCGGTGCGGACGACGTCGAAGCCGTCCAAGAGTTCGCGGACATGGGCTTCGGCCTGGTCCGGGGTCTTGTCCGGCGCGAAGCGGTAGTTGATCTCCACGACGCAGCGGTCCGGGATGACGTTGCCCGCAGTGCCGCCGTTGATCTTCACGGCATTGAGGCTTTCCCGGTAGTCCAGCCCGTCCACGTTGACGGTGCGAGGTTCGTAGGAGGCCAAGCGGCTCAGGATGGGAGCGGCTGCGTGGATGGCGTTGCTGCCCATCCACGCCCGGGCGGAGTGCGCCGCTTCCCCGACCGTGGTGGCTTCGAAGCGGCTGGTGCCGTTGCAACCGCCTTCCACCGTGCCGTCGGTGGGTTCGAGCAGGATCGCGAAGTCCCCCTCCAGGAGATGGCCATGGTTCCGTACCAAGCGGCCGAGGCCGCTCTTGACCGCTTCAACTTCCTCATGGTCATAGAAGACGAAGGTGACGTCTTTGCCCGGCTCGGCGCCGCCGTCGAACATTGTCGCGGCGAGCGCAAGCTGCACCGCGACCCCGCCCTTCATGTCGGTGGCTCCGCGTCCATACAAGGTTCCCGTCCCGGGGACGCCGGACTCCCACGTGGCGGGCACGGTGCCGAGCGAACCCTCCACGGTGGGCAACGGCACGGTATCGAGGTGGCCGGCCAAGATCACGCGCTCCGGGCGTCCCAGCTCGGTCCGGGCAATGATGGCGTCGCCGTCCCGCACAAGCTGCAGGCCGGGGATCGTACGAAGCGCGGATTCAACGGCGTCTGCAAGCGCGGCTTCGTTGCCGGACACGCTGTTGATGTCCATCAGCGCCGCGGTCAGCAGCGCAACGTCTTGCCTGATGTCAAGAAGGATCGGGGTAGTTTCAACGGTCACCTGTCCACTGTATCCCGAGCGAATTGCGACCCCTCGGTCCACACACGGTTTCAAGGGAAGCAGTGGCTCTCGATAGACTTGCGCCATGACTGAAACCGCTGCCTCTGCCGCTCTCGATAGCGCTTCTGACAACGATCGCTCCGCCTATGGCTTTGGCCTGGCCACCATCGCCACCTCCGACGCCGGAGAAGCGACAGTGCTGGACGTCTGGTTTCCGGCACCGGCATTGGGCGAAGCTGCCGCATCCCTGCGCGCCGTGGAGCACGCCGACGAGTCGCTGACTGCTCTCGCAGCTGAAAGCCACGACGCCGACCGCCGGACCGAACAGAAGGTGGTCTTTGCCCAGATCAACCTGGACGAGGCACCCGCCGACACCGTTGACGCCTACCTGCGCCTGCACTTGCTTTCGCACCGGCTCGTCAAGCCCAACAGCATCAACCTGGACGGGATCTTCGGCAAGCTCCCCAACGTTGTGTGGACGAACTTCGGCCCCGCCGCAGTGGACGGCTTCGAATTGACCCGCGCCCGCTTGCGTAAGCGCGGCGCCGTCACGGTCTACGGAGTGGACAAGTTCCCGCGCATGGTGGACTACGTCGTTCCCACCGGGGTCAGGATCGCCGACGCCGACCGGGTCCGCCTGGGCGCCTACCTCTCCGAAGGCACCACGGTCATGCACGAGGGCTTCGTGAACTTCAACGCCGGCACGCTCGGCACGTCCATGGTGGAAGGGCGCATCTCGGCAGGTGTTGTTGCCGGTGACGGCACCGACGTCGGTGGCGGCGCCTCCATCATGGGGACCCTCTCCGGTGGCGGCAAGGAAAAGATCGCCCTGGGTGAGCGCGTGCTCCTGGGTGCCAACTCCGGCGTGGGCATCAGCATCGGCGACGACTCCGTGGTCGAAGCAGGTCTCTACGTCACGGCTGGAACCCGCGTGCGCATCCCCGGCCCGAAGGACGCCAACGGGGAAGACACCAGCAGCATCATCAAGGCTGTTGAGCTCTCCGGCGTGCCGAACCTGCTGTTCCGCCGCAATTCCACAACTGGCGAAGTCGAGGTCCTTCCCCGCAAGGGCCAGACGGTGGAACTCAACGAAGCCCTCCACGCCAACTAGCTGATACCTGGATGCGCCGTCTCCGACGCACCATCATCTTGTTGCTGGCGCTTGCCTTGGTGGCCGGTGCCATCTACGCCGTGGTGACTGTACTGCAGCGTTCCGAAACCTTGGTTACGGAACGCTGCGTCGCCGTCGTGGGCTCGGACTCGTACGAGCTGGCGACGGACCAGGCCGCGAATGCCGCCCTCATCACCGCCATTGCCGTGCAGCGGGGGCTGCCTCCGCGCGCGGCCACAATCGCCGTGGCCACAGCCATGCAGGAATCCAAGCTTCGCAACATCGGGCACGGTGACGAGGTTGGCCCCGATTCGCGGGGCCTGTTCCAGCAGCGCCCCTCCCAGGGCTGGGGCACCGAAGCCGAGGTCATGGATCCCGTCTACGCGACGAACGCTTTCTATGACCACCTTGTGAAAATACCCGGCTACGAAACAATGGCGATCACTGATGCGGCGCAAGCGGTCCAGCATTCCGCCTACCCCCAGGCCTACGCGCAGCAGGAACCCATGGGCCGGGCGTATGCGTCGGCGCTCACGGGACATTCCGAACGGGCCCTCGACTGCACGCTCCGGGCCGCGGACACCGCCGGCGACCCGAACGCCGTCGTGGCCGCCATGACCACGGAGTTCGGCGCCCTGCCGGCCGTGGCCCAGGGCCGCACGGTCCAGTTGAACATCAGCGGTGCGCAGGCGTGGGCTGTGGCCCAGTGGGCCGTGGCGAATGCCAAGGACCTTTCCGTGACGCAGGTCGACGTGGCTGGCGCCACCTGGAACCGGCAGGACCACAAGGGCTGGCAGGATTCAGCGGCACCGTCGGGGTCCGTAACCATCACGGTTTCGGCTCCGAAGACCTAGTTTTGGGTGGGGCCTCGGCGGTGCCTGGCGGCGTCGCCCGGCTTCAGACCAGTAGTTCAACCACCGGCTGGACGTAGCTGCGGAAGATATCCGGTTCGGACAAGAGCCGGTGGCTCATGATCATCTTGTCCGGCTCAAGATACCAGGCCCTTGGCTCGTTGAGGGGTAGCTCGATGATCGTCAGCTGGAAGTCCCGGGAACTCCGTCCGACTTCCAGCAGCCTGTCCTCCACCATGTCCCCCAGAAGCAACGTGGCGCCGCTCGCTTCGCGTTCAGCCTCCAGTTTTTCGTACTCTTCAAGGCGCTCACGGGCCCAGGTCAGGGCGGCCCCGAAGTGTGCCTGCAATACTCTGCGCAGGGCAGGCGAATTGCCGAAGGCGTTGAATCCCGGGGGTGAAAGCTCCGGCGCGGCATCCGGATACGCCCTCAACAGCTGCTCCCACCAGGCCTCCCACTCTGTCTTGAGGGCCGGCACCCCGCCTACCTCGGCAGTGAGGTGCGTGTGGTCCGCGTGCCTGACTTTGGGTGTGGCGTGGGACAACGTTGGCGTACCGGCTCCGTCCAATCCAGCAACGTCTCTCAGATACAAGGCAATGAGCATCGGTCCGGAGGTGTCCATTGTGATTCGCCACCCCTGACCGCCTGTGTCATGCATCCGATTGCCTCCCTTGGCAGGTGCCCACTCAGGGTTCCAGTCTATTCCCGTTGAGCCTCGACGTTAACGGTTGGATGGGACCGCAACCAGAGTCTGCAGATGCGCGGTCAGCACGTCGCGGCAGACCTCGGCCGTCATCCACTCAGGCTGCAGCAGGGCGTGCATGCACAGTCCGTCGAGGGTGGCCAGAAGGCGCTCGGCCTCGGTCACCAGGCGCTCCTGGCCGGATCCGCCGTCGGGCATCAGTCGCATCACCAAGCGGCCGACGACGGCGGCCACGGCCCGGTGGCTGCGTGCCGCTTCCTGTTCGAGTACTGGCCGGATTCGGGCCGCGTGCCGGAATGCCATCCAGACACAGGCGTCGACGGCCAGTTCCTCGTCGAGCGGAAGGAATTGGCCCACCAGGGTTAACACGGCGGCGCCGTGTTCCGCCGAATCCGGATCCAAGGATTCGACGACGGCGAACGCGTCCTCAAGCCGCGCGGCGATCCTGTCGATGACCACGGCAAAGGAGTGGACCAGCAGTTCATCGCTGCTGGCAAAGTAATGCCGGACCGAGCCGACGGCGAGCCCGGCTTCGTCGGCCACCTCCCGCAAGGAGGCACGTTCCAGGCCATCCGAGGCGATGATCCTGAAGACAGCTTCGACTACTTCCTGGCGCCGGGCTTCGGCATCAACAATCTTGGGCACAGATCTTTTTAGCACGAACGTGCTTGAACGGTACCGCCCGGCGCACCGGAACTGCGGGACTGTGGCGCACGCAACACTGAGCGAGCCTTGGCAAGTTCGGCTAGCGTTGCTTGCATGAGAATTCTTGTCACGGGTGGCACCGGCTACATCGGATCGCACACCGTCCTGTCCCTGCTGGAAACCGGACACGAAGTGGTCGTGCTGGACAACCTCGTGAACTCAAGCGAAGAGTCCCTGCGCCGCGTCGGTGAGCTGGCGGGAAAGACGGCGGCGTTCCATAAAGTGGATCTGGTGGACGAGGCCGCGGTTGAAGCCGTGTTCGATCAGCACAGCATCGACGCCGTCATCCACTTCGCCGGGCTCAAGGCAGTTGGCGAATCCGTGCAGGAACCCCTGAACTACTACTACAACAACATCGTCGGCACGCTGAACCTGCTCCGCGCCATGGACAAGCACGGGGTCCGGTCGATCGTTTTCAGTTCCTCCGCCACGGTATACGGCGAGCACAACCCCATCCCCTACATCGAGAAGATGGAGATCGGGGCGAACAACCCCTACGGCCGTACCAAGGAACAGATCGAGGACATCCTCACGGACCTCGGCGCCGCGGACGAACGCTGGCACATCGCCTTGTTGCGCTATTTCAACCCGGTGGGCGCACACCCCTCGGGCCGGATCGGCGAGGACCCCCAGGGTATCCCCAACAACTTGGTCCCCTACATCGCCCAGGTCGCCGTCGGCCGCCGCGAAAAGCTCATGGTCTTCGGCGGAGACTACGACACCCCGGACGGCACCTGCCTGCGGGACTACATCCACGTCGTCGACCTCGCCGGTGGCCACGTCGCCGCATTGGACTACGTTGCGGAGCGCCCCGGCGTTCACCGCTGGAACCTTGGCTCCGGGAAAGGCACGTCCGTACTGGAGATGCTCCACGCCTTCGAACAGGCCGTGGGCCACCCGCTGCCGTACGAGATCACGGGCCGCCGGGCGGGAGACCTGCCCGCGTTCTGGGCCGACGCCTCCTCCGCCCTGGCCGACCTGAGCTGGTCCACCACGAAGACCGTGGACCAGATGTGCGAAGACCACTGGCGCTGGCAGAAGAACAACCCACTCGGCTACAGCTCTTAAAGTGCAACGCGGGGTCACTTACGGCCCATGATGTCCCTTGGGACGGGCTGTAAGTGACCCCGCGTGCTGGGCCCACACCGGCGGGGATTAGACCGCCGGGTAGTCGCGTTCCGGCTCTCCTGTGTAGAGCTGCCGCGGACGGCCGATCTTCGTCTGGGGATCGTTGATCATTTCGCGCCACTGGGCGATCCAGCCGGGGAGTCGGCCGATCGCGAACAGCACGGTGAACATCTTCTCGGGGAAACCCATGGCCTTGTAGATCAGGCCGGTGTAGAAGTCGACGTTCGGGTAGAGCTTGCGCTGGATGAAGTAGTCGTCCGCAAGGGCCTTCTCTTCGAGGCGCATCGCGATGTCCAGGAGCTCATCGTTGCCGCCCAGCTTGCCCAGGATCTCGTGTGCCGTCGCCTTGATGATCTTGGCGCGGGGGTCGTAGTTCTTGTAGACCCGGTGTCCGAAGCCCATGAGGCGGACGCCGTCCTCCTTGTTCTTGACCTTCTCCATGTATTCCTCGGGCTTGATGCCGTCGGCCTGGATCTGGCGCAGCATCTTCAGCACGGCCTCGTTGGCGCCGCCGTGGGCGGGACCGAAGAGGGCGTTGATGCCTGCGGAAACAGAAGCAAACAGGTTCGCGTTCGAGGAGCCCACAAGGCGGACGGTCGACGTCGAGCAGTTCTGCTCGTGGTCGGCGTGCAGGATGAGCAGGAGGTCCAGCGCCTTGACGACGACGGGATCCAGCTCGTATTGCTCTGCCGGCAGGCCGAAGCTCAGGCGCAGGAAGTTCTCCACGAGGTTCATGGAGTTGTCCGGGTACAGCATGGGCTGGCCGATGGACTTCTTGTGGGCGTAGGCCGCGATGACCGGGAGCTTCGCCATGAGGCGGATAGTGGAAACTTCCACATGCTCCGGGTTGAACGGGTCCAAGGAGTCCTGGTAGAACGTGGACAGCGCGGAGACAGCCGAGGAAAGCACCGGCATCGGGTGCGCGTCACGCGGGAAACCGCCGAAGAAGCCCTTGAGCTCTTCGTGGAGCAGCGTGTGGTGGCGGATCCGCTGGTCGAACGCGTCCAGCTCGGTGGGAGTGGGAAGGTTGCCGTAGATCAGCAGGTAGGAAACTTCCAGGAAGCTTGAGTGCTGGGCAAGCTGCTCGATCGGGTAGCCGCGGTACCGCAGGATACCGGCGTCGCCATCGATGTAGGTGATTGCCGACGTGGTGGCGGCGGTGTTCATGAAGCCGGGGTCATAGGCGACGGCGCCCGTCTGCTTCAGCAGCTTGGAAACGTCGTATCCTTCGTTCCCTTCTACAACCTTGATCCGCGGGAGCTCGAGCTCTCCGCCGGCATGGCGCAGGGTAGCGCTGGTGGTCTCAGTCATGGAGTCCCCTTCATGAGGCTCTTGGCCTCGGTCGAAAGCTTGATCCAACCAACATCTGGTGACTCCAGCCAGGAGTCTGCAGGTGCAGACACCATCGGCCGAACTGCCTTCGTGGAGAAAGCCACCATTGATAGTCAGTTAAAAGCTACCGCCAGTAAGCGGGACAAACTAATTCACAAGCTACGGTTACTGGCGGAATGACGCGCCCTGTGCGGGAAGTCACAGCATTGTTACCGGGCAGTGTCCAAGCGTTCGACTGCCGCATCGATGCGTTCGTCCGTGCCGGTGAGCGCCACACGGATGAAACCATTGCCCGCGTCTCCATAGAACACCCCGGGCCCGACGACGATCCCCAGCTCAGCGAAACGGCGGACTGTGTCCCACGTCGCCTCCCCTGCGGTGGACCACAAGTACAGGCCAGCTTTGGACTCGTGGATCTCCAGGCCGAAGTTCTTCAGTGCCGGCAGGAGGCGTTCACGGCGCCCGCGGTAGAGATCCTTTTGGGCGAGCACGTGGCCGGCATCGCCGAGCGCGGTGCGCATGGCTTCCTGGACCGGATACGGCACGATCATGCCGGCGTGCTTGCGGCTGTTGACCAGATTCGCCACGATCGACGAGTCACCAGCTACGAAGGCGGCACGGTAGCCGGCGAGGTTCGATTGTTTGCTGAGGGAGTAGACGCACAAGAGTCCGTCCGTGGATCCTCCCGTGACGCGCGGGTCAAGGACGCTAGGCACTGCCTCGCCGCCACGCTGGGCATCCCATTCGCCCCAGCCGAGTTCGGCATAGCATTCATCCGACGCCACGACTGCGCCGATCTCGCGCGCCTGGGCGACGATCTGCCTGAGGGATTCGACGTCACGGACGCTGCCCGTGGGATTGCCGGGGGAATTGATCCAGATCAGCCGGACCCTCGCGCGGGTGGCTGAGTCCAGTTCGTCCAGGCTGTCTGCCGCGACGGCAGTGGCGCCTGCGAGCATGGCGCCGATGTCGTAGGTCGGGTACGCCACAGTGGGACGGACCACGACGTCGCCTGCGCTCAGTCCCAGCAGGAACGGCAACCAGGCCACCAATTCCTTGGAGCCGACGGTCGGCAGGACGTCCCTCGGATCGATTCCCGGGACCCCGCGGCGGCTGGCGAACCAGTTGGATACGGCCTCGCGAAGAGCTTCCGTGCCGTGGACCGTCGGGTAACCATGGGCGTCAGCTGCCCGGGCAAGCGCCTCGCGGACCAGTTGCGGCGTCGGATCCACGGGGGTTCCGATGGAGAGATTGACTGCCCCGCCCGGGTGTTCTGAAGCCTTGGCCACGTACGGCGCCATCGCTTCCCAAGGATAGTCAGGCAGGTTGAGGCCGAAAGCGGGGGCCGCAGAAATCAAAGGAAGCAACCGTTCTTAGTGGTCTTGGTTCTGTGGGGGCAGCGCGGCGATGAAGGGGTGGTCCTTACCGGTGTTGCCGATCTTGGCGGCTCCGCCCGGGGAACCAAGGTCATCGAAGAACTCGACGTTGGCCTTGTAGTAGTCGGCCCATTCCTCCGGGGTGTCGTCCTCGTAGTAGATCGCTTCCACCGGGCACACGGGTTCGCAAGCTCCGCAGTCCACGCACTC
This sequence comes from Arthrobacter sp. S2(2024), assembly GCF_036662515.1. NCBI lineage: Bacteria > Bacillati > Actinomycetota > Actinomycetes > Micrococcales > Micrococcaceae > Arthrobacter > Arthrobacter sp. S2(2024). The sequence continues at coordinate 400,098 of NZ_JAYKZI010000002.1, forward strand.
ATCCGGGTGGATATAGAGGGAACGTTCGCCTTCGTAGATGCAGTCAACAGGGCATTCTTCAATACATGCCTTGTCCTTGACGTCCACACACGGCTGCGCGATTACGTAGGTCACGTCCCTTGCCTCTCCACAGTTGTCCCGGAAATTCCGGGTAGTACCACCGGCCCTGTGGCCGGTACATCGAATTCTGAGCCTATTATCCCCCAGCGGGAACTCAGCAACCTAGCCGGGCGTCTTACTATGAACTGGTGAATCTGCCCCGGCCCCAGGATTTCCTGCTCAATACCGTATCCGGAACACGGGTAGTTGTCCGATACCGCCTGGACAACGGCTTCACCGATGCCCTCGGCTACCTGCTCTCGGTCGCCGACGGTGCGTGCACCATCCGTACCCGACAGTCCGACGTCGAGATCCCGCTGGCCCTTGTTGTGGCGGCAAAAGCGGTCCCTCCTCCGCCCCCGCGCCGGGGTCCGCGCACAACCCGCGAGTAGTTCCGCCTCATGGCCCGGAGGGTCAGGCGCCATGCACCTCGTCGGGGAGCCTGCGCATTCCCCACAGCGGGGAGAACAGCACAGGCGCAACAAAAACAAGACTTCCGCCCAAGCCGATCCAGAGTGTCGGTACGAGGCCGATGTTCTCGGCCAGGAGGCCCGAGGCTAGGGCAGCGATCGGCATGACCCCCCACACCACGAAGCGAATGGACGCATTCATGCGCCCCAGGAGCCGGGGCGGACACACACGCTGCCTCATGCTCAACTGCATGATGTTGTACACCAGCACTCCGAAAGCGAACCCGAACTCGGAGACGATGAGCATCACCAGGGACATCCATCGCTCGGGGGCAAGCACGCACAACGGAACCAGGAGGAGGAAAAGCGAGCTGATCATCGACGCCACGGGAATAACCGTCCCCTCGCCGATCCAGGCCGCCAACCTGGGCGCGGCAACCGCCCCGATCAGTCCGCCCACGGCGCCGACCGCCATGATGAGGCCCATGCCCTCCGGACCGAGTTCCAGTTCACGAAGTACCAACACCGGCATCAAGGTGAAGGCAAGCGTGGTGAAGAAGTTGACCCCGCCCGTGCACGCCGCAATCCTGCTGATCAGGGGATGCCTGACCACGAAGACCAGGCCCTCCTTGATTTCGCTTGCCAGCGGCTGCCGATCCTTCGCGGCCACGGGCCGTTCCGCATCGCGCGTCCTGAGCAGGAAGATGGCCGACAGCAGATACCCGATCGCTTCCCCGACGAACAGCACCGGGGCGGACACAACCGTCAGCAAGCCACCGCCCGCGGCAGGACCCCCGATCCGTGCGATCTGGGAGGTGGCCTCGAGCTTGGAGTTCGCCTGCGGCACTTTCGCGGCATCCACGAGCACGGGCACATAGCTCTGGTAGGAAACGTCGAAGAACACCGTCGCGGCCCCGACGACGGCGGCTACGGCGTAAAGGTGCCAGATCTGCAGGATGCCGGCCCACCAGAGGATTGGTACGGTCGCCATTGCCGCGGTCCGGACCAGGTCCGCCACGATCATGGTGCGACGCTTGAGCCAGCGGTCAACCCACGCTCCTGCCGGCAAACCGATCAGCAGGAAGGCCGCAAGGCCGGCGGCATTGAGCGCGCCGACTTCGAACTCACTGGCGCCGAGCAAAGTCACCGCGAGGACGGGAAAAGCCAATTGCCCCAGTTGCGCCCCAAGCTGGCTGACGGCCTGGCCCGACCAGAAGGTGATGAAGTTCCGGTCCCGCCACAGCGAGGCAGTGTGCTGAGCTGTGTCAGTTTGCTGAGCATTGTCCGTGGTCCCGGCGTTCACCCGCCCAGTTTCCTGTAGTGATTGGTATATGTCAATCACTCAAGGCTGGCTACACTGGCCACCATGACGGAACACGAGCGGGAGGACAGCGACCTGGTGGCCAAGGGCCGCGCCTTGAGCTCCCCCCTGCGCTTGAGGATTCTCCGGCTCTGCCTGCACCACGCTCGCACCAACAAAGAGATTGCGGGGCTGTTGGATATCAATCCGGCGTCAAGCCTGCATCATGTCCGGACCTTGGTGCGCACCGGTTTTCTTGAACCTCAGGAAGGCCGGAAGGGAAAGAGGGGCGCCAAGGAGGTGCCGTACATCGCCACCCGCACCTCGTGGAGCACTCCCGTCGACGATATTGCCCCTGTCCTGATCGAAACATTCGTCCAGGAAACCCGCGGGCTCATGCCAGGGGACATCGATGTCTGGCGGCTTGGCGTGAAGTTCAATGCTGCACGGCAGCAGGAGATGATGGGCAAGCTGCGGGCGGTCGTCGAGGAATATATGCGTCTTCCGGCAGACGACGACGGCGAGGCCACCTCGCTCTTGATTGCCCACCACCGGGACCCAAGCGCCGACTAGCTAAGCGCGCGGAGGACGCCCGTAGCGCCGGCACCACAAGAGCATCACGAAAGTGATGCCCGCACTCCCGTAAACCCACACATTTCCGGGCACATCCGCGACGATCAGCTGCTTGCCCGTTCCGCCCGTGGAGAGCACGCCTACGGCGGCGTAACAAACAATGCCCACCACCGCCGTCGGGATCAAGGATCGCGACCACGCACCCAGCAGGAGCTGGAGCGATGCGAGCAGGAGCAGTGCCGCTGCGGGACCCCAAGAGACGTCGACGCCGGCAATAAGGAGCGCCTGCCGGTGCAGTGCGGTGCCTGCAAAGGCAGCAAAAAGAGCCACCGGAACAGCCACGGCAATGCCGCGTGCTGTTCCGGTGGCTCCCTCATTCAATGCGTCAGTCCGTTGGGCGCGTCAGTACTTGATCTGCGCAGGATCAGACTTTGGCGCGTGCGCGGGTAGCCTTGGCGCGCTCGTTGGCGTCCAGGATCACCTTGCGGATGCGGATGGAGTCCGGGGTTACCTCAACGCACTCGTCTTCGCGGGCGAATTCGAGGGACTCTTCGAGGGTCAGGTCGCGCGGCGGCGTCAGGTTCTCAAAGGTGTCAGAGGAAGCGGCACGCATGTTGGTGAGCTTCTTTTCCTTCGTGATGTTGACGTCCATGTCGTCGGCGCGGGAGTTCTCGCCGACGATCATGCCTTCGTAGACCTCGGACGTGGGCTTCACGAAGAAGGAGCCGCGTTCCTGCAGGTTGATCATGGCGAAGGGGGTGACCACACCGGCGCGGTCGGCAACCATCGAACCGTTGGTGCGGTATTCGATAGGGCCGGCCCACGGCTCGTAGCCTTCGGAGATCGAGGAAGCGATGCCGGCGCCACGGGTGTCCGTAAGGAACTTGGTGCGGAAGCCGATGAGGCCACGTGCCGGAACGATGAATTCCATGCGGCACCAGCCGGTACCGTGGTTGGCCATGTTGGTCATGCGGCCCTTGCGGGCAGCCATCAGCTGCGTGACCGCACCGAGGTACTCTTCAGGCACGTCGATGGTCATGTGTTCCATCGGCTCGTGGATCTTGCCGTCGACGGTCCGGGTGACAACCTGCGGCTTGCCGACAGTGAGCTCGAAGCCTTCGCGTCGCATCTGCTCCACGAGGATGGCCAGCGCAAGCTCGCCACGTCCCTGGACTTCCCAAGCATCCGGACGCTCGGTGGGCAGGACCTTGATGGAGACGTTACCGATCAGTTCCTTGTCCAGGCGATCCTTCACCTGGCGCGCCGTGACCTTGGCGCCCTTGACCTTGCCGGCCAGCGGGGAGGTGTTGATGCCGATGGTCATGGAGATCGCGGGGTCATCCACTGTGATAAGCGGCAGCGGCTGCGGGTTCTCGGCGTCAGTGAGGGTCTCACCAATGGTGATTTCCTCGATACCGGCAACAGCCACGATCTCGCCCGGGCCGGCGGACTCTGCCGGTACGCGGTCAAGGGCCTTGGTGGCCAGGAGCTCGGTGATCTTGACGTTCTTCAGCTCACCGTTGGCACGCGCCCAGGCGACGGTCTGGCCCTTGCGGAGGGTGCCGTTGTAGATGCGCAGGAGTGCAAGGCGGCCGAGGAACGGGGAAGCGTCCAGGTTGGTGACGTGCGCCTGAAGGACACCGTTCGGGTTGTAGGTCGGCGCCGGGATGTGCTCGATGATCGCCTTGAAGAGGGGTTCGAGATCTTCGTTTTCCGGGGCCGAGCCGTCAGCCGGCTGCTCGAGGGAGGCGCGGCCGACCTTGGCTGCGGCGTAGACCACGGGTACTTCCAGGATCTTGTCCAGGTCCAGGTCCGGAACTTCGTCCGCGAGGTCGGAGGCCAGGCCAAGGAGCAGGTCCATGGACTCGTGGACAACCTCTTCGATGCGGGCGTCGGGGCGGTCGGTCTTGTTGACCAGCAGGATGACGGGCAAGTGCGCGGCAAGGGCCTTGCGGAGGACGAAGCGGGTCTGCGGCAGCGGACCTTCGGAAGCGTCGACCAGGAGGACCACGCCGTCAACCATGGACAGGCCGCGCTCCACCTCGCCACCGAAGTCGGCGTGGCCGGGGGTGTCGATCACGTTGATGGTGATGGTCTCGCCATTGGACGACGGGCCGTTGTAGGCAACCGTGGTGTTCTTGGCGAGGATGGTGATGCCCTTTTCGCGCTCCAGGTCACCGGAGTCCATGACGCGGTCTTCCAGGTGGTTGTGCTCGGCGAAGGAGTTGGTCTGCTTGAGCATGGCGTCGACCAGCGTGGTCTTGCCGTGGTCAACGTGGGCCACAATCGCGACGTTGCGCAGATCACTGCGCGATGCAGTGGTCGCGGCGGTGTTGGTGGTGGTTTCAGACATGCGTAATGGCTCGATTCAGTGGTGAAGTCAGCTGTTGTATCGCGACATTTCCAACCGGAACGCACGACGGATTAGACCCTTTGACACAGGGCACCTTCATAGAGTCTAAACGCTGTGGTATTTATTGGCCTAAAAATCACCCTCCAGGTCATCGAATTGTGCCCTTCATCACAATCGGCAGCGAACTCGGGATGAGCCGGAAACAGCAAAAGAGCCGGTACCACTTCCCCCCACGGAAGTGGTACCGGCTCTTCTGCTCCCCCGGCTGGCACTCAGCGCACGGGCGCCAGCACCGTCAGGCCACCACGGGCGGAAGCATCAGGCTGGCACCCGGGATCGCGTTGAGCAGGGCCTTGGTGTAGTCCTGCTGCGGCGAATCGAAGACGTCGTCCGTGCTGCCCGTTTCCACGAGCTTGCCCTTCTGCATCACGCAGACATGGTCGGCGATCTGCCGCACGACGGCGAGGTCGTGCGTGATGAACAGGTACGTCAGGCCAAGATTGGACTGCAGCTCGGCCAGGAGGTTCAAGACCTGGGCCTGCACCAAGACGTCCAAAGCGGAGACCGCTTCGTCACAGATGATCACTTCGGGGTCGAGGGCGAGCGCGCGCGCGATCGCGACGCGCTGCCTTTGGCCGCCGGAGAGCTCGTTCGGGTACCGCTGCATGGTGGACTGAGGCAGCGCCACCTGGTCCAGGAGTTCCCGGACCTTCTTCTCGCGGCTGACCTTGTCACCGATCTTGTGGGTCCGGAGCGGTTCCTCGATGGTCCTGAAGATGTTGTACATCGGGTCGAGTGAACCGTACGGGTCCTGGAAAATCGGCTGGACGCGGCGCCGGAACTTGAAGATTTCCCGGCTGTTCAAGGTGGAGGTGTCCACACCGTCGAAAACGATCCGGCCCGACGTCGGCGCGAGCAGGTTGAGGACCATCTGGGCCACGGTGGACTTGCCGGAACCCGACTCACCCACGATCGCCGTCGTCGTCCCCCGTTTGACGTTGAACGAGACGTTGTCCACCGCAGTGAAGTCCGTTGCCTTGCCGACGCCGGAGCGCAGCTTGAAGACCTTGCTGAGGCTTTCGACCTTCAGGACGTCGTCGGCCAATGCCTTTTCGGCCACAGCTTCGGTGGGCGCCAGGAGTTCTTCCGTCTGGATTCCTTCGGCCTTGGCGGCCTGGATCCTACGCGAAGCGAGTGACGGCGCCGAGGCCACCAACCGCTGGGTGTAGGGGTGTTGCGGGTTGCGAAGCAATTCGAGGGAAGGACCGGCCTCCACCACGTTGCCGCGGTACATGACCACTACTTTGTCCGCGCGCTCGGCAGCGAGGCCGAGATCGTGGGTGATGAGCAGGACTGCCGTGCCGAGCTCCGCCGTCATGGTTTCGAGGTGGTCAAGGATCTGCCGCTGCACCGTGACGTCCAGGGCCGACGTCGGCTCATCGGCGATCAGGAGCCGCGGCTGGCAAGACAGGCCGATGGCGATCAGGGCCCGCTGGCGCATGCCGCCGGAGAATTCGTGCGGATACTGCTTGGCGCGGCGTGCGGAGTCCGGCAAGCCGGCCTCCCCCAGGACGCGGGCGACGTCGGCAGGACCGCTGGGCTTGCCGTTGGCGCGCAGCGTCTCGCGGACCTGGTATCCGATCTTCCAGACCGGGTTGAGGTTGGACATCGGATCCTGCGGAACCATGCCGATCGTGTTGCCGCGCAACTCGATCATGCGCCGTTCCGGGGCGTGGGAGATGTCCTCGCCGTCGAGCAGGATCTGCCCGCTGGAAACCCTGCCGTTCTCCGGCAGGAGGCCAATGGCGGCGAGCGCCGTCGTCGACTTCCCCGAACCGGACTCACCCACAATGGCGACAGTCTCGCCGGGCATGATGGTCAGGTGCGCATTCTTGACGGCCTGGAATTCGCCGCTCGCCGTCTGGAAGGAGATGGCGAGGTCCCGGATTTCAAGGAGCGGACGCTCTTCGGTTCCGGCTTCGTCGATGGTGACGTTGGATGTTGTCATGATTGCCTCCTTCATCGCTTGCGGCTCTTGGGGTCAAGGGCGTCACGCAGCGCGTCGCCAAGCATGATGAAGCTCAGGACCGTGATGGACAGTGCGGTTGCGGGGAACATCAGCACCTCGGGGTTGGTGCGCAACGTGTCCTTCGCCGCGGAAATGTCGTTACCCCAGGACATGATGCTGCCGGGCAGGCCAATGCCCAGGAAGGACAGCGTTGCTTCCGTCACGATGAAGACGCCAAGCTCCATGGTGGCCAGGACGATGATCGGCGCGAGCGCGTTCGGAACGACGTGCCGGACCAGCGTGCCGATCTTGGAGACACCGAGCGAGCGTGCGGCCGTGACGAAATCCGCGTTGCGGACTTCGATCACGGCCCCACGGGTGATGCGGGCCATTTGGGGCCAGCCGAGCATCACGATGACCATGACCACCGTGAACACGCTCTTGTTCTCGCGGAAGAAGGGGAGCTGGGTAACTACCAGCGCGCCAAGGACCAAGGGCAACGCGAAGAAGATGTCGCCGATGCGGGCAATGATGGTGTCAACCCAGCCGCCGAAGAAGCCTGCCAGTGCACCGAGGGTGACCCCGATGATCAGGACGAAAATGACGGAGACGACGCCGACAGTCAAGGATGCCTGGGTGCCGTGGATGACGCGGGAGTAGATGTCGCAGCCCTGGAAGGTGAATCCCAGGGGGTGGCCGGCCGAGGGGCCCGCGAGGGAGTCGCCCAGCTGGCAGTTGTCGTTCGGGGCAGTCTGCGTGAAGAGGCCCGGGAAGAACGCGACCACGAGGAGCAGCAGGATCATGAGCGCCGAGATGATGAAGAGCGGCCGACGGCGGAGCTTCCGCCAGGCATCCGCCCAGAGGCTCAGGGGTGCTGCGTCGACCTTGAGGGTATCGGTCGCCAGCAGCGGTGTCTCGTCGATTGGGGCAACATAGTGCTCGATCTGACGGTTACTTTTCATAACGGATCTACTTTTCATAGCGAATCCTGGGGTCAAGCCAGGCGTAAAGGAGGTCCACCAACAGGTTGGCGGCAACGAAGACCAGTACCAGCACGCTCACAATGGCGACGACGGTGGGGCCTTCGCTGCGGATCACGGCTTGGTAGAGCTTCTGGCCGACGCCGGGCACGTTGAAAATGCCTTCGGTGACGATCGCGCCGCCCATCAAGCCACCCAGGTTCGCGCCCAGGTAGGTGACCACGGGAATCATGGAGTTTCGCAGGATGTGGGCCAGGACCACGCGGGGGCGGGACAGGCCTTTTGCGGTTGCCGTGCGGACGTAGTCGGCGTTCATGTTTTCAATGACCGAGGCGCGGGTCAGGCGCAGCACGTAGGCAAAGGACACGAGGCCAAGGACGGTAGCCGGAAGGATCAGGGTGCCCCAATCCGCGTTGGATCCAACGGTCGGCTTGGCCCAGCCAAGCTGTACGCCAACGACGAGCTGAAGCACGAAGCCCAGGACGAACGTCGGGACGGCAATGACCACGAGGGACGCGACAAGCACGGTGGAGTCGAAGATCTTTCCCTTGCGCAAGCCTGCAATCAAGCCGAAGGCCACACCGAAGACAGCCTGGATGGCAAGGGCCTCGACGGCGAGCATGGCGGTGACCGGGAAAACGCGGCCAAGGGTGGCGGCGATTGGCTGGCCGGTGAAGTCCACCCCGAGGTTGAACGTGAAGAGGTTCTTGAGGAACAGTCCGTACTGGACCCAGAACGGCTGGTCGAGGTTGTATTGCTGGCGCAGCGCGGCAATGACGGACTCGCTGGGCGGTCGGTCGCCGAACAGGGCGCGGATGGGGTCGCCCGGGAGGGCAAAGACCATGAAGTACACGAGCAGGGTGGTTCCCAGGAACACGGGAATGACCTGCAGCAAACGCCGGAGGATGTACTGGGTCACAGCAACGGTTCCTGGGCGCTCTTGAAAATGTGGGGATTCATTAGGGACAGCTTTCGTGCCGAATCAAGGCATGGGGGCCCGGTTTGTGGCCGGACCCCCATACGCTAACGAGCTTGGAACAAGTCCAGTAGGACTACTTTGCGGTGATGTTGTAGTACAGCAGGACGCCGTTCCAGCCGGAGTCAACGTTGCTGACGTTCTGGCTCCATACAGCCTGGCGTGCCTGGTACCACAGGGGCAGGTTCGGGAGGTCCTTGAAGAGGATTTCCTGAGCCTGGGTGAACTTCTTGTTGGCGTCGTCCGTGGACTTGGAAGCCAGGCCCTCGGTGAGCAGCTTGTCAAACTCAGGGTTGCTGTAGCCCTCGTAGTTGGCGCTGGCTCCGGTCTTCAGCAGCGGGCCGAGGAAGTTGAACAGCGACGGGTAGTCTGCCTGCCATCCGGCGCGGGTGAAGCCCGGGAGGGTCTTGGCCGTGCGGAGGTTCAGGATCTCGGCGAACTTGGCGAACGGCTGGCCTTCCGCCTTGATGCCGAGGTTGTTCTTCAGGTTGTTGGCAACGGCGTCAATCCATTCCTTGTTGCCACCATCGGTGTTGTACGCGAGCTGCAGAACCTTGTCGGCGGGCCACGGGCTCATGGCGTTTGCCTTTGCCCAGAGGTCCTTGGCCTTCGCGGCGTCGAACTTCAGAACGTCGGAGCCTGTCACGTTCGCGTTGTAGCCATCGATGGACGGCGACGTAAAGTCCTTCGCAGGGATGCGGGTGCCGTTGAAGACGACCTTGGTGATCTCATCGCGGTTGATCGCCATGGAGATGGCCTGGCGGCGCAGCTGGCCGGCGGGTCCCTGGAACTCAGGCAGGTAGTTCGGGATGTTCAGGGTTGCGTTGCCCGCGTAAGCCTTGTTGAGGCTGTGGTCCGGGAAGTCCGTTGTGTAGGTCTTCAGGGCGTTCGTGGGCAGGACGTCGGTTACGTCAAGGTTGTTGGCCTGGACGTCGGTGTAAGCCGGAGCCGGGTCGGTGTAGAACTTGAAGGTCACGCCGCCGTTCTTGGCCATGCGCGTGCCCTGGTAGTCCGGGTTCTTGACGAGGGCGATCTGGCTGTCGTGCTGCCAGGCACCCTTGGCGGCCATCTTGTACGGGCCGTTGCCGATCGGGTTTTCGCCGAAGGCCTTCGGGTCCTTGAGGGCGTCGGCCGGAAGCGGCATGAAGGCGGAGTAGCCGAGGCGCTGCGGCCAGTCGGCCTCCGGCTGGGCCAGCTTGACCGTGATGGTCGAGTCGTCCTTCAGCACCAGGCCGGACATCGTCTGGGCGGTCGGTGCGGGAGTCGACGTTGACTTTCCGTCCGCGCCCTTGGTCTTCGTGACGGCGCTGACTGCGTCGTAGCCTTCGATGGATTCGAAGAAGCTGCTGCTGGACTGGGCGTTGGTGCTCAGTGCGGCGAAGTTCCAAGCATCAACGAAGCTCTTGGCGGTGACTGCCTCGCCGTTGGTGAACTTGGCGCCCTTCTTGACCTTGATGGTGTAGTTCTGGCCGTCGCTCGTGTCAATGGATTCCGCGAGTGCGTTCACGGACTTGCCATTGGCGTCGTAGCTGGTCAGGCCTTCGAACAGGAGGTCGACAACGCGGCCGCCGTACACCTCGTTGGTGTTGGAAGGGATGAGGGGGTGCTGGGGTTCATTGCTGTATGCGGTGATGATTTTGTTCGGATCGCCGGCAGCGGTGGGGCCACTGCTTCCGGAGCCAGCGCTGCCGCATCCGGTGAGGGCAAGCGCGGCGACTGCGAGCAAGCCAAGAGCTTTGGAAGTGCGCGAAAAACGCATTCCGCCTCCTATGGATTCAGGGGGATGGGTCGGGGCAACTCATAGCTGCCCCCGGGGCCAGGCACAGAATTATCCTGTGACGCGGCCTACATGGATGTGTAATCCTAACCACAGCTTGTCCGAAATATGGAATCCCATTGGCATGAACAACGAAGTGTGCACTTGACAGTTTTAGTAATGAAGCAGTCATTTCAAGTAAATGAAGCAGTCATTTCACGAAATGGGATTTTCCTTGCTACACTCGTCATGCCTGACCCTTGGTTTCCCCCGGAAAACCAGGGTTTTTCGGGCATCCCGTACGGTGTGCAACCGGCCTGGCCGGCGCGTCAACAAGCACCAAAAAAGAGCCCCCGCCGCCCATGGCGACGGAGGCTCTTTCGGTTGCGACCATCAGTTCGTGCCGCCGCGAGTGCCTTCGGGTTGCTACTCGATGCCGGCCGCCATGAGTTGGGCGCGCAGTTCGCGACGCTCACGCTGCTTCTCGGGGTCCGGCAGCGGCACCGCGGCCAGCAGCCTCTGCGTGTACGGCTCCTGCGGATTGCGAAGGATCTGCTCGCGGGTGCCCTGCTCCACGATCCTGCCCCGCTGCATCACGCAGATCCGGTCCGCGAGCACGTCAACCACGGCAAGGTCGTGCGTCACGAACAGGCACGCGAATCCCAGCTCCCTCTGCAGGTTCTGGAAAAGTTCCAGGACCTTCGCCTGCACCGAGACGTCCAGCGCCGATGTCGGTTCATCCGCGACCATCAGCTTGGGCTGCAGGGAGAGCGCCCGGGCAATGCCGACGCGCTGCTTCTGGCCGCCTGACAATTCATGTGGATAGCGGTTGCGGTACCCGCGCGGCAGTTCCACCTGGTCCAGGAGGGTCTCAATCCGTTTCTGCAGATCGACGCCCTTCGCGACCCCGGCGAGGTACATCGGTTCGCCGATGCTTTCGCCGATGGGCAGCCGCGGATTCAACGACGACGACGGATCCTGGAACACCATGCCGATGTCGCGGCGCACTTCGTGCAGTTGCTTTCCATTCCGCTTTGCGGCGGAAATGTCCTGCCCCACCACGCGCATGCTGCCCTCGGCTACGGGCAAGAGCCCGACGGCGGCGCGTCCAATGGTCGTCTTGCCCGATCCGGACTCCCCCACAAGGCCTACAACCTGGCCGGGGTAGATCACGAGGTTGGCTCCCTCGACAGCTCGGAACGCGGGGACCCGGCCCTGCTTGGGGTACTCGATGGCGACGTCGACCAGCTCAAGTACGGGCTCACCCTTGGGCTTGGCTGCTTCTTCGGCCGCCGCCTTCAAAGCGGCCTGGTTCTCAAGTTCCCGGCGGATCAGCTCATCGTGATCGACCGATTCCAGCTCGGAGTGGGTTGCGGCAGCCAACGCCGCGGTGACGTCAACGTCGGCGCTGTCAGCACCCTGTCCCAGGTGGGGAACAGCGGCTAGAAGAGCTTGTGTGTATCCGTGCTGCGGGTTGCTGAAGATCTGTTGCGCAGTGCCGCTCTCCACGATGACGCCCTGGCGCATCACGGCAATTCGATCGGCGAGGTCGGCCACAACGCCCATGTCGTGCGTGATCAGGACGATGGCGCTGTCCAGCTTGTTGCGCAGGTTGCGCATCAGGTCCAGGATTTCAGCCTGGACAGTCACATCCAAGGCAGTGGTGGGTTCGTCTGCGATCAGGAGCTTGGGATCACAGGACAATGATTGCGCGATCATGGCTCGCTGCCGCTGGCCGCCGGAGAGCTGGTGCGGATACGACTTGAAGGCCTTCTCCGGGTCCGGCAGCTCCACCAGCTCGAGCATGCGCAAGGCCCGCTGCTTGGCTTCATCGGGCGAGATCGAGTTGTGCAGCCGGATCGTCTCCACTATTTGCGTACCCACGGTGTACACAGGGTTGAGCGCGGTCATGGGCTCCTGGAAGATGACCGCGACATCCTTGCCGCGGACTTCACGGATGTTGCCTGATTTCTCACCCAGCAGCTCCTTGCCCGAGAGCTTGACGCTCCCCCGGACACGGCTGTTGCTGGGCAACAAGCCAAGCAATGCCATGGAACTTGCACTCTTGCCGGACCCGGACTCACCGACGATCGCGAGGACCTCGCCGGCCCTGACCTCGTAGTTCAGTCCGATGGCGGCAGGGACCCATTTCTTATCCACACCGAAGTCGACGCTGAGATCGCGTACTTCCAGGACCATGGCCCCGCGCGCGCTCTTATCCGACTCGGTCTCGAGGTGGGTGGCCTCCGGTTCGGGGCTGGCGTTGTCAGTCATGTTGGGTCTTCCCTTCCGACCGGGCCACCCTCCAAGGGGTGATTAGTGAAGCAGCCCGGAATCCTGAATTATTAGGGGCATGAGCAGAGCGCCGTATGCCGGAAATGTCGAAATCTTCAAGGCCCGCACCAGCAAGATTTTTGCTTGGATCTGCTGGGCAGTTGCCGTTTTCGGAGTGGTCGTTGCGCTCGTGGCAGCCGGACCGCGATCCCTTCCCGGAACCACTCCCCTGCTCTTCGTAGCGTTTCTTGGCTGGTTGCTCTTCTGGCGCCCGGTTGTGGTGGTCCGGGATTCCGGCGTCGCGCTGGAGAATCCCTTCCGGACCATCGATGTTCCCTGGGATGCCCTGGTGCAGGTTGATACCCGCTACGCCCTCACGCTGGTGACGCCCCGCAAGAAGTATCCGGCGTGGGCTGCTCCCGCGCCGGGAATCTGGGGCGGGCGCAATGCCCGCCCTGAGCATCTCAAAGGACTCCCGGGCACCACCTACGGCCCCAGCAGCTCGGTTCGCCCCGGAGATCTCAAGAACACCGATTCCGGCGCCGCAGCGATCCTGGTGCGCACCCGCTGGCAGGACCTCGTCGAGGCCGGACGCGTGGAGCCCGGCCGGGCTGAAGACGCTTCGGTGACCGTTGCCATCGGATGGTTCCGGATAGCAGCCACGGTAGCCCTGGCCGCGGCCAGTTACTGGGCGGTCTTCCTGTAGGAGGTTTCCCTGGACGGGTAGCACTCAGCTGCCTTTCGAGGCGTCGGCAACGGGCGCCGTCGTGCTCGAGTGGCGCGTGGTTTCGATGGCGGTCTTGGCTTTGAACTTCTTCTGCCGGGGATCGAAGGCGTCCCGCAGGCCGTCTCCGATGAAGTTGATGCTGAGGCAGATGAGGATGATGAACAGGCCGGGGAACCAGAACAGCCACGGCCTCGTTGCGAAGGCTTCTTGGTTCTGGGCAACCAGCAGGCCGAGCGAGGTGTCGGGAGCCTTCACGCCGAGGCCCAGGTAGCTGAGTGCCGTCTCGAGCAGGATCGCCGCGGACATGGTCAGCGTCACGTTGACGATCAGCACACCGACGGCGTTGGGGAGGATGTGCTTGAAGATGATCCTTGCGTTGGACGCTCCGGAGATCCTGGCTGCGTCAACGAACTCCCGCTCGCGCAGGGTCAGGAACTCACCGCGGACCAGGCGGGCGAGGCCCACCCAGCTCACAAAGCCGAGGAAAATGCCAAGGATGACGACGCCGTTGTTGGCGGCAAATCCGGTCAGCCAGCTTCCCTCATCCCTGCGGTTGGCTATCTGGCCAACAACAGCCGCAAGGAGCAGCAACGGAATGATGATGATGACATCGGTCAGGCGCATGAGGATGGCTTCGACCCAGCCGCGGAAATAGCCGGCGAGTCCCCCGACGATTGCGCCGACAGCGCCCGCGATGGCGCCGATAAGGACCATGACCGTGATGGATTGTTGGGCACCGCGCATGGTCATGGCAAACAGATCGCGTCCAATACGGTCCTGGCCGAAGGGGTGCTCTCCCCAGGCGAGCGGCCAAAACGACGACGTGGGGGCACCGTCATTGACCAAGGGCGAAACGTCCACATGGTTGTACTTCCACCATCCGGGAATCCCGAATGCGCCCACCGAGGTGAAAGCAAGCAGGAAGATCACTGCGAAAACCGCGAGCCCGATCAGGGCGCCGGTGTGGCCGAAAAACCTCTTGCGGACAATCTGGCCCTGGCTCAGGCCGCTGGTGACTTCGCTGCTTGCATGGGTGGCTGCAGCTTCGGCAAGCGCCTGTTGCGCGAGGAGTTCTTCCTCTTGGGTTGGCTGGCTCATGCTTTGATCCTTACGCGTGGGTCGAGCGCGGAGTACGCGAGGTCCGCTATCAGGTTGAAGACCATGGCGGTGATTGCAACACAAAGGAACACGCCCATCACGGGGTTCGGGTCAGTGTGCAGCAGTCCGTCGATGAACAGGAAACCCATGCCCCGAACGGAGAAGACCGTTTCCGTGATGACGGCGCCACCGATCAACGCACCGATGTCGAAAGCAACGATCGTTGCAATAGGGATCAGGGCGTTCCGGAAGGCGTGGCCCATGATCACGGAACGTTCGCTCAGACCCTTTGCCCGCGCAGTCCGGATGTAGTCCATGTTCATGATTTCGAGCATCGACGAGCGTGTGAACCGGGTGTAGCTGGCCAACGACACAAGGATGAGGGCAATCGTCGGCAAGACGAGGTGGGTCAAGGTGTCTGTCGACATGATCCAGAAATCGCCTTGGATGTTCGGGGTTCCTGCCCCGATCGTGGCGATGGGGCGCCCGCGCACCCGGCTGTTGTTGAAATAGGACGGCCAAGCCTGCATGAATTTGTCCACAACCACAAGGAACCCGACCAGGAAGGCGGTCAGCCCGGCGGCGCGCATGGACTGGCCGCGGTCGTAGCCGCCCATGAAGTACCCCACTGCCACGCCAACCAAGATAGTGGCGATGGCCAGGAGGAAGATCATCAGCCCGGTCGCGTCATTGAGCAGCGGCTGCACAGCAAAGTAGGCAACCACGCCAATGCCCACCACGATCAGGCTTGATTGCAGGGCCTTGCGGTTCTTGAGTCCGGAAACCAAAATCGTGATTCCGAAGGCGATTCCCACCCCCATGATGGCGATGATGACCGGCCCCAGGCCCGGATTGCGGAACCATTGAGTCAGCGAGAAGTAGAAGAGAATAAGCGAAACAGCCGCAAAAACCGAGCCTCCGACGATCAGTCGGCGCCTCACCGCACCGCCGACGACGACGGCCCCGACGATGCCAAGGACGGCCCCGATTCCAAGGGCCACGACCGGCGGTATTTCGGGATTTCGGAGGAAGTCATTAAAGCCGATGGCACCGAATTCCTTGAGGAGAACGGCTACCCAGAAGATCGGCAGGGAGAAGAACAGGAAAGCCATGAAGGTTACGCCGTAGTCCAACGCGCTGTACTGGCGCAGTGCCGTAACGATGCCGAGCGAAATGCCGATGAGAATCGCAAGGATTGTCGCACCGGTAACCAGCGTCAGGGTTTGGACCAGCGCGAAACCGAGCGCCTCCGTGATTGGCTGCCCCGCAATGTTCTTACCGAGATTGCAGGCATTGCCGAAGGGAACCAGACACTGGGCAGCGCCTCCCAACCACTTGAAATAGCGCAGCGGCGCCGGTGTGTCGAGGTCGAGCAGATTGTTTCGCGCATCCATCAGTGCTTGCCGGTTCGGCGCGCTGCTGGTGCGGAGCTCTTCCAAGGGGTCCCCGGACAACGCCGTCAGGAGATACACCAGGAAAGAAGCTCCAAGGAGAATGAATGCGGCGGTTACGAGCCGCCGGACGATATAGGTCACCATGGTGAAGAACCTCGAAATCCAGGCCCGGGGTCTCCGGCGCCTATCGCAGAATCGTGCCCCTTCCCTGCTTGAGGTCGTTGGGGAAGCAGACAATGTGCCGGTTCGCCAACCCGAAGGCGCCGGGACCATGATACGTCGGTCCCGGCGCCTCGGCTGGCGATATTGCGCGCTAGTTGGGCCTTACTTCTGAGCCCACTCCCAGAAGTTCCACCAAACGCCAGTCTGGTTCGGCATGAGCTTCACACCGGTGATGCGGTCGCTGTAGGCGTCCACGTTCACGGACTGGAAGAGCGGCACGCCGTATGCGGAGTCCCAGATCTTCTTGTCGATCTGCTTCTGCAGATCATCCTGCTTGCTGCGGTCGGTGGTGACCACGAGCTCTTCCATCAACTTGTCAGCGTCAGTGTTGCTGAACTGGTTGAAGTTGTTGCCACCAGCGGTCTTGAAGATCTGCGGAACGCCGGAGACACCGACGCCCGGGTTGATCCAGCCGAAGATGGTGGCATCGTAGCCACCCTTGCCCAAGGCCTTGCCCCAGTCGGACTTGCCCAGGCCGCCGTCGACGATCTTGAAGCCAGCCTTGGTGGCGGATTCGCGGATCAGCGAGAAAGCGTCAACGCGGTTGGGGTTGTCCTTGTTGTACATGATGCGGATTTCCGGAGTAGCGCCGTTCAGGAGCTTCTTGGCACCATCAATGTCCACGTCCTGGTAGGCCGAGGAGCCGTTGTTCTTGGCGGAGTCAGCGTAGGCAGCCTGCTGGGGAACGAAGATCTGCGAGTCCAGCGGCTTCGCGTTCGGGTCAAGCTTGCCAATGATCTTGGTGACGATGTCCTTGCGGGGCACCGTCTTCATGAAGGCGGTACGCACGTTTTGGTCGGCCAGCGGACCCGAGAAGTTCAGGTCCAAGTGGTCGAAGGCCAGCTGGTTGCCCTGGTCGACAGTGACGCCCTGGCTGGAGAGTGCCTTCAACTGGTCGAGGGTGTCCGCGGAAGCCTGCGGGGCAATGATGTCCGCCTCGCCGTTCTTGAGGGCCTGGACCTGTGCCGGCGCCGAACCGATGTACCGGACGGTAATTTCGTCAAGGTTTGGAGTCGGTCCCCAGTTGTAGTCCTTGTTGCGAACCATGGTGAGGGACTGGTCCTGGTTCATGCTCTTGACGATGTAAGGACCGTTTGAGAGGAACAGGGTCGGGTCAGCGGGAAGCGTCTTCGTGTCGAAGCCGGTGTTCCACATGTCCGACATTGCCTTCAGCTTCGGGTCGGCGGGCAGCGGTGCCTTGGAGTCTCCGCGCGGCTTGCTCTTGAAGAAGTCAATCAAGGCCTGGGTGTCCTTCAGGCCGGCCTTCTGCGCAAGGACATGGGCAGGAACGTCAATGCCGGGACCACCAAGCACGATCTCCCAGTCAGCGAACGGCTTGGAGTACTTGAGGGTGAGGGTCTTGTTGTTGTTGCTGATCTCCGGGAAGTCCGTCAGACTCAGGCCCGTGTTGTCACCAGCGTACGAGAAATAGGACGTGCCCGTCTTTGCCTTGGCATCGGCGTCGTCGTAGTAGCCGGAGAACGCCGCCCACTGCAGGAGGAGGTCAGCTGCGGAGACCGGGGTGCCATCAGACCACTTCACACCATCGTTGATGGTGTACTTGACGGTCAGCGGGTTGTCCGAGACCTTCTCCATCTTGCCGAACTTGTCGTTGTGTACGACGTTCAGCTTGTTGTCGATGTAGTAGAAGCCCGAGTGCGTTGCGTAGCTGACCTTGGAGTTGATGTCAGTATTGCCATCGGCTGTGTTGGGGTTGAACGTGTTGAAAGCGTTGACCTCGACCACAGTGGCCGTGCCACCCGTCTTGGCTGCTCCAGTGGATGGGGTATTGCCACCGGAATTGCCGGCACAGGCGCTCAGTGCGATCGCGGCGATTGCCGCAATACCCACTGCTTTGGAAGTACGTCCGAAACGCATTCCGCCTCCTATTTTTTTGAGTGGAAAAAGCCGGCGCTGTTGACTCCGGCAGACTGCCACAATCCCCTCAGCAGGCTTGTGGCTCGTCTCACATGAGCAGTAGCCTAGCGCCCGGAACGGATCTTTGGGTCTAAAGTTTCCCGCCGGTAAAGTTTGTTATCGAGATGCAATCATTGAAGGACGTCCTAGGGGTTCCGTGATCCGCGCCAACATGACATAAGCCCCGATTCACGGCGAACCGGGGCTTATGTCAGTTAATTCCCCATCACTGAACCCTCCTGGCGGGGAGTGCCTGGAACAGATCTCACGATCCGATGGCAGCGTGCAGCGGTATCCAGACCTCGTGTTGGGGTTTACGTTGAGGTGCATGGGCGAGAAATTCACTTATGTGGGCGGTCCCCGTGATAAAGAACGCAGCGAGGGCGAGGTATCGGACTTCTATATCCGGCGCTTCAGTCCTACGTGGGCCGTCCGGTATCCGAGTCGGGTGTAGAAGGCTCGAGCCTGCTCCCGTGCTTCGTCTGTGGTCACTTGTGCCAGTTGCGCCCCGCGCGCACGCCCAAAATTGTGTGCCCACTCAAGCATCGCGGTGCCCAGGCCTTGTGAACGTTCCGCGGCAGCAACCCGCAGTCCCTCGATCTGCAAGCGGGAAGAACCACCCCGGGAAAGTCCTGGGATAACAGTCAATTGCATCGTGGCAACGATGCGATCGGCATCATTTCGGACAACCCCCAGATAGTTGGAGCGGTCCCGAACAACCAGGTTGTAGGCCGCCTCGTATCGTTCGAGCTCGACGCACTCACGATCGGGGCCGAACTGATCATCGGACAGCAGCGCGGCGATGGCCTCGACATCATCGCGGCTCGCCCGTTCCAGCCTGAAGGTCCGGCCCGCCACCCGCAGCAGTCCTCGAACCGAGGATCGCGCATCTGCCTGCAAACGAGCGACCAGCAGATCGAGCCATCCGCCGACGTTCGCTCGAGCCTCAACGGTGTCGGGATAACGGCACCTCAAATGCAGGCCGGACTCGTCCAGGATGAACCAAAGCATGACGCCGTCCGTGTCGATTGTCGCGCTCACGTACTGGGCGTCGAGTCCGACCGAGTCGATTCGTACCGGCAGCCTGCGTAGGTCCAGCCAGGAGATCGCGAACATCCCAGGAGCGACGGGCATGCCGCCCCATGGAGCCAGAACGTCCGCGAGCGGCCACGAGCCAAGCTGCACAGCCTCTTTTACCGCGGCCGCCGCGGCGAGCGGCTCGGGGACCGCAGATTCAAGCACTGAATTGGTAATGAACCAGCCGACTGAGTCATGCCATTTGTCGTCGAAGCGGCTGTGCACGGGAAACACAGCCCGCAGCGGGGTTCCCGCCAACTCGCGGGTCACCGCGGTCATCGCAACAACAGCGAGTGCGAGCGTCGAGACGCCGTCGTTGCGGGCTTGCGCCGCGAACGCCGCACCGTCGTCGAGATCGAACACATCCCGGACTTCCACACGCTCGCGCTGAGGATCGGGCGCACCCAGGGGCAACGGGAATTGCGGCATGACTCCGCCGCTGTCCCCGATGATTTGTTCCCACCGTTGACGCACGTGGTCCGGCGCCGCTTTCCGGTCTAGAAGTGCTTGCGTGTGCTCAACAAATGCCGGGGCTGGCTCGGGCAACAATTCGCGGCCGGCGCTCCCGGCGTCGAGGGCCGACAGCAGGTCGCGCGCGATCACCAGCATCGACCACATGTCGACGTGGGAGTGGTCGGCTGCAATCACAACCGTGAGTCCGGCAGCAGTCTCCAAGACGCACAGGCGGTGTGAGGGTTGTTGGTATGGCGAGCACGCGGCGTCGAGAATGTCCCGCACTGCATCATTGACGGCTTGGCCTGGAGACACCTGATGCTCCACCCAGGTTCCCGGACCAATATCAATTTCGTAAAGCTCCGGCTCACCGTCCTCACCGGGAACGAAAGCCGTTCGCAGCGTGCCGTGGCGGCCGACTACGGCCAGCCAGGCATCGGCAATCGACTCACGACGAGTTGGTGCAGGCAGCCGAAAAGACATTGCCATCCAGGAGCCGGGCCGGTCGCCGGCTCCTACATGGAGCCGCTGGTCAAAGGACACCGGAAGACGCCGGCGGAGCGCAGACACGCTGACGTCATAGCCCCAAAGTCGTCCGAACGGTAGCCGCAGGTGCGTGACGTTGGTCAGGCGCATGGCAGTATCCTATCGCCCCAGATAGCCTGAACGTTCAACGCGGCCGCTCAAGGTGGCGCTGCCAGTCACGGAACGAGGAGCCTGATGCCCACTTTCGAGGTTCCCGGAGCCGAGCTTGCGGTTGCTTTGAGCGACGAAGGTGGACACCCGGTTGTCCAACTGCATGGCCTGACATCAAGCCGCGCGCGTGATCGGGTGCTCAACCTCGACCTCGGCCGAGGGCTGAGTGGAACTCGACTGCTGCGGTACGACGCACGCGGCCATGGCCGGTCGACAGGGCGCAAGGTCCCCGAGGACTATCAATGGCAAAACCTCGCCGATGACCTCCTGCGGCTGCTCGATCGCTGGTTCCCAGGCGAACGTGTCCACGGAGTCGGTCCCTCGATGGGTACCGGCACGCTCTTGCACGCCGCTTCCCGCGAGCCTGGCCGCTTTAGCGGGCTCACGCTGATGGTGCCACCCACCGCGTGGGAAACCCGAGCCTCCCAGGCTGCAAACTACCGGGCTGCCGCGGCGCTTATCGAGGCTGTTGGCGTCGAGGAATTCCTGGCCACCACGCGCGGGGCAACACCGCCGCCGGCCACAATTGGGGCGCCAGAGACCGTGCCCGACGTCGCCGACGCCCTCTTGCCGTCGTTGTTTCGAGGCGCGGCACTCAGCGATCTGCCTGATCTTGAGGCCCTCGCGCGAATCGACGTACCGGCGACGATCCTGGCCTGGGTCGATGATCCGGGCCACCCGCTGTCAACCGCGGAAACCCTTGCCGCGCTGCTCCCCCAAGCAACGCTGACAGTAGCCCGCACCCCGGAGGACGTCGAAACCTGGCCTAATATCCTGAGCCAGGATGTCGCCGGTTGGGGTTAAGCCAGGATGATCGTTACCCGATCAGGTAGACCATGCCGCGCCCCTCGTCGGCGAGATTGGTGGCGAAGACCCGGGCCCGTCGAAGATAGCCAACGGCATACTCGACGTCAAGGTCCCGATCGACATATGGCGAATCCGGCAACCGCTGCCTCACCTCCGCATCAGAGATATCGTCCAAGTCCTGAGCAATCGACAAAACCTCGGACGGAGTCAGGGCCCTTACCCACGGATCCCAACCTTCGCCATGCATGGTCACGTTGCCTTCAAACATACGAAAAGCGGGTCGCGCCGCCATGGCCGCCCCCAATGGGGCCGTGAGAACCTGCAGATGCCGCCATGCCTTGTCCAGATAGAGCATGTCGCGCTCAGATATCAATTGTTCGAAGGTGGTACCGCTGGTCCCGACACCAGGGTCAAGGCCCCAAGCATCAGCAAGTGGATCGACGGACACGAAGGTCATCGGGTCGGAAAGCACCTGTTCAGTGAGTTCGCCGTCGAATGCATATGCGTAATATCTGATTCCCATTCACCAAGTATTGCCAAAGCGCAAGCTGCGCAGGAGGGCTGAGTTGCGTTATGTGGATAACTCGCGAGATGAACTGTACCGGCATGTCGATGACCAGCCGCACCGATTTGTTCACGCACCCCTGAGAGGCGTGATGGCCGCGATCTGCCCGGCCGCACGAACTTCGGCAACGTCGGGGATCGGCCATCGGCGAAAGACCGGGCATCTGACCAGGATGTAAACGCCGTGATCGCCGTGGGCAGCAGGCATCCGGCCGGCGAAGTCGCCCTGGTCTACCCCGTGCCGGATAGGACGGCGTAAATATCCGAGCCACCGCAGCGTGCGGGTGGTTAGGCTGGGTGGATGGCGACAGTTATTCTCGTGCGGCACGGCCGCACTACGGCCAATGCCACGGGGCTGCTGGCCGGGCGGGCGGTCGGCATCAGCCTGGACCAGGTCGGGCGCGACCAGGCGGCTCTGGCTGGAGACCGGCTCGCCGCGGTGCCCTTGGTCGCGGTGGTGTCGAGCCCGCTTGAGCGTTGTCAGCAGACCGCCCAGCTCATCCTCGATCGCCAGGCTGGCACGCCGTACGCGCCGGTCGATCCCGATCTCACCGAGTGCGATTACGGTCAGTGGCAGGGCCGCATGCTCAGTGATCTCGCGACCGAGGATCTGTGGCCGGTTGTGCAGTCCCAACCGTCCGCCGTCGTCTTTCCCGGAGGTGAATCCATGGCCGCGATGCAGGCCCGGTCGGTGGCCGCGATTCGGCGCCACGATGCAGCCTTCGAAGCCGAGTACGGGCCAGGAGCTGTGTGGGTTGCGGTAAGTCACGGTGACATCATCAAGTCAATCCTCGCCGACGCGCTCGGCATGCACCTTGACCTGTTCCAGCGTATTACCGTGAACCCCGCTTCCGTATCGATCGTGCGCTACGGCGGTAACCAGCCGAGCGTCTACGCGACCAACACCGATGCGGGTGATCTGTCCTGGCTGTCGAACGGCATCCAGTCCGGCGATGCGCCGGTGGGCGGCGGTCCAGGGCGGAAGGCGCCATGAACCTCATGTGCCTAGAATACTGACATGCCTACACGTGTTCACGAGTTTGCCTGGCCTGATCGGGTCGTCGTCGGCACCATTGGCCTTCCGGGGGCGCGCACGTTCTACCTGCAGGTGCGCGCCGGGACGCAGATCGTGACTGTGGCCCTGGAGAAAGAGCAGTCGGCTCTGCTCGCGGAGAAGATCGACGAAATTCTCGACCAGCTCATCACCGTGGAGGGCAACCCCTTCAGCGTCCCCACGGGTACTCCCGTTGAACTTGTCGACAATGACCAGCTCGAGGCCGTTGAGGAGCAGTTCCGCACCGGCGCCATGAGCTTAGGGTGGGACCCAACCACGGCCCAGATCGTACTAGAGGCCTTCCCCATCACCGATGCCGACGCCGACGCCGATGCCGATGCCGATGCCAACGATGAGGACGGCGCTAACGAGACCGAAATGCTGCTGGTCCGCATGCCGGTCGGCACGGCCCGCGCCTTCGCCAAGCGCACCCGAGAGATCGTGGGCGCCGGGCGTCCGACGTGCCCGCTCTGCGGGTACCCCATCGACGCCGACGGGCACATCTGCACCCTTCCCGAGGTCTGATGCCGACGCCGGAGCTCGGGACCGCCGAGTTGAAGCTCACCGGCCGCATCACGACGGCTTCAAACGCTACATTTCTGGGCAGCATCGGCGACGTGGTGGTCGTCTATAAGCCCATAGCCGGCGAAACTCCGCTGTGGGACTTTCCCCACGGCACCCTGGCCCACCGGGAGGTGGCCGCGTACCTGGTCTCGCAGGCTTTCGGCTGGGACATCGTGCCGCACACCTGGCTGCGCGATGGTCCGATGGGCGAAGGAATGGTGCAGCTCTGGCAGGACCAAGACCCCGCCCAAAACGCCGTGGACCTCGTGGCGACGGACCACGTGCCGGAGACAGGCTGGAAACACGTTCTCGAGGGACGGGATGGCAACGGACGCATGGTCACCCTCGTCCACGAAGACTCGCCAGCACTCAGGCGCATGGCGGTGTTCGACACCGTCGTCAACAACGCCGACCGCAAGGGTGACCACATTCTCGCCATGCCGGACGGACACCGCCACGGCGTCGACCATGGCCTCACCTTTCACCGTGACCACAAGCTGCGCACGGTGCTGTGGGGATGGTTGGGAGACCCTCTGACCGCCGAGGAACGCGAGGGCATCGATCGTGTCAGCGAAGGACTGCACGGTGAACTGGGCCGAAACCTGGCGGACTTGCTCAGTGCCGAAGAAATCGCATCGCTCGCCGCGCGCTGCGCCCGGTTGCGCTTGGCCGGGCGGTTTCCGGCTCCGAGCGGTGAGATGCCGGCGGTGCCCTGGCCGCTGTTCTAGGGAATTGCCCTCCCGCAGGGGCTAGACGTTGAAGCGGAACTCCACCACATCGCCGTCGGCCATGACGTATTCCTTGCCTTCAATTCGGACCTTGCCGCGGGACTTTGCCTCGGCCATGGATCCGGCGGCGATGAGGTCATCGAAGGAGACAACTTCGGCCTTGATGAATCCGCGCTGGAAATCCGTGTGGATGACTCCAGCGGCCTGGGGCGCGGTGTCGCCACGGTGGATGGTCCAGGCGCGGGCTTCCTTGGGACCAGCAGTCAGGTAGGTCTGCAGTCCAAGCGTGTGGAAGCCGACGCGTGCCAACTGGTCGAGGCCGGATTCGTCCTGGCCGTTCATCTCGAGCATCTCGCGGGCTTCTTCCTCGTCGAGTTCGACGAGATCCGATTCCAGCTTGGCGTCAAGGAAAATGCAGTCCGCCGGCGCCACCATGGCGCGCAGTTCCTCTTGCTTTTCCGGGTTGCCGAGGATTCCTTCGTCCGAGTTGAAGACATAGATGAAGGGCTTGGCCGTGAGGAGGCTGAGCTCTTTGAGGTGCTCCATCTCGAGCTTGTCGCTCTTGACCGAAGAGAAGATCGTGTCGCCACGTTCCAAGACGGCCTGGGCAGCCAGGATCGCTGCGAGTTCCGCGGCTTCCCGCTTCTTGATCTTGACTTCCTTTTCGATCCTGGGAATGGCCTTTTCGATCGTCTGGAGATCGGCCAGGATCAGTTCGGTGTTGATCGTCTCAATGTCCGAGCGCGGATCGACTTTGCCGTCGACGTGGACAACGTCGGGGTCATCGAAGACGCGGATGACCTGGGCGATGGCTTCTGCTTCGCGGATGTTCGCGAGGAACTTGTTGCCCAGGCCTTCGCCCTCGGAGGCGCCCTTGACGATACCTGCGATGTCAACGAACGAGACGACCGCGGGCAGGAGGCGCTGCGATCCGAAGACCTCCGCCAACTTCTGCAGGCGCGGGTCCGGGAGGTTGACGACGCCGACGTTTGGCTCGATGGTGGCGAACGGGTAGTTCGCGGCCAGCACCTGGTTGCGGGTCAGTGCGTTGAAAAGAGTTGATTTGCCGACGTTGGGCAGTCCGACGATGCCAATAGTAAGAGCCACGAGCATTGATTCTACCCGTTGAGTGCCCCTCTCCGCTTTCGCGGGTGGAACCGTGGACCCCACGCCCGGGTGCCGAGATCCGGCTTCGCTATATTGTCCGACCCCTATGCCAAGGTTGGAGACATGGATGGTTTTGCAGTAATACTCGCTTTGTTCATGCTTCTTCTGGGAGCGGCCGCCGGGGTGGTGGCTGGTTTCCTGCTGTTCAGGCGCCGCACTGCCGCGCTTGAGGAAGATTTCGACGGCGTCTCCGCCCGGCTTGCCGCGGTGAACGCCCAGTTTGCCGCCGCCGACGCCGAACGGCGGCTTCTGCTGTCGCAGAACCGTGAACTGAACGAGTCCAGGAACCAGGATGGCAGTGTGTTGCGCGCGCTCGCTCCCGTTGCCGAGAAGCTGACGGCCGTCCAGCAACAGGTCTCGCTTCTGGAGCGTGATCGCTTGGAGCAGTACGGCCAGCTTGCCCAACAGCTCCAGGAAGCCCGGCTGTCCGATGAACAACTCCTGCGCTCCACGCACGCCCTGGCCTCCGCCCTTCGGTCGAACAGTGCCAGGGGGCAGTGGGGTGAAGTCCAGCTGCGCCGGGTGGTGGAGGCCGCCGGCATGCTGCGTCACGTCGATTTCCACGAGCAGGTGCATTCCGCGTCCGCCGACAACGCCGTCCGGCCGGATCTTGTGGTCCAGTTGCCGGGTGGAAAGCAGTTGGTGGTGGACGCCAAGGTTCCGTTGGCGTCCTACCTCGCTGCCCAGGAACAGGGCAATTCCACCCAGCGGGTCGACGGCCTCCAATCTGTGGGCAACGGCGCGGATGCCCTGCTGCTCGCACATGCGAAGGCCCTCAAGTCCCACGTGGATGCCCTGGGGTCCAAGAAGTACTGGGACATCCCCGGCAACTCGCCAGAGCTGGTGATCTGCTTCCTGCCCGCGGAGTCCATCCTGGCCGCCGCCCTCGAAGCGGACCCTGCACTCTTGGATCACGCCCTATCCCGGAACGTGGTGCTCGCGTCGCCCGGCACCTTGTTGGCAGTTCTAAAGTCCGTCGCCTTCACCTGGCGCCAGGACGTCCTGACGGACAATGCCCGGGAGCTCTTCGAGCTCGCCCGGCAGCTCTACGAACGCATGGGGACGCTCGGTGACAACGTAGGCAAGCTGGGTTCGTCGCTGAAGACCTCGGTGGATCGCTACAACGCACTGGTCGGAACGCTCGAAGCACGCGTCTTGCCCACCGCACGGAAGCTCAACTCCATGGACACCGACGGGCTGGTGTCGCCGTCGGCCGTGGAAGCCGTGCCGCGGACCCTTGCCGCACCCGAACTGATCGAAGACGAATCCGCGGCCTAGGACTGTCTGGTAGTCGTCCGGGCCCGCACCCTGTGCTGGGCCCGGACCCAGGACCCAGAACCCAGGACCCAGGACCCAGGACCCAGGACCCAGGACCCAGACTACGAAGTCGGTCGGTTCCCGCGTCCACCCAAGGCGCGAGTGACGTCCCCGGCCTCTTTGAGGGTGGCACGCAGTTCCTTCGGCAGGGAGAACAGCAGGTCTTCCTCCGCCGTCACCACCTCTTCAACCGCACCGTAACCGTAGTCGGCCAGCAATCGGAGAACGTCCTGGACCAGGACCTCCGGAACGGAAGCGCCGGACGTCACGCCCACGGTGGCAACGCCTTCGAACCAACTCTCGTCGACTTCGTTCGCGAAATCGACCCGGTAAGAGGCCTTGGCGCCATATTCAAGCGCCACTTCGACGAGCCGCACGGAGTTGGAAGAATTCGCAGAACCCACCACAATCACGAGGTCGGCCTGCGGGGCAATCTTCTTGATGGCCACTTGGCGGTTGGTAGTGGCATAGCAAATGTCGTCGCTGGGCGGATCCTGCAACGTGGGGAACCGCTCCTTGAGCATCCGGACGGTCTCCATGGTCTCGTCGACGCTCAGCGTGGTCTGCGAAAGCCAGATGGTCTTCTCCGGATTGCGCACAGTGACCTTGTCCACCTCATGCGGACCATTGATGATCTGGATGTGGTCCGGGGCTTCGCCCGCCGTTCCTTCCACTTCCTCGTGGCCGTCGTGGCCGATCAGGAGAATGTCGTAGTCTTCCTTGGCGAAGCGGACGGCTTCGCGGTGCACCTTCGTGACAAGCGGGCAGGTGGCATCGATGGTCCGCAGGCCACGGTCTTCGGCCGATTGCACGACCGCCGGGGACACGCCATGGGCCGAGAAGATCACGAGGGCGCCTTCGGGTACCTCGTCCGTCTCTTCAACGAAGATGGCACCCTTCTCCTCCAGCGAGGTGACCACGTGGACGTTATGCACGATCTGCTTGCGCACGTAAACCGGCGGCCCATAGTGTTCCAGTGCCTTCTCCACCGCGATGACCGCACGGTCGACGCCTGCGCAATATCCGCGGGGGGCCGCGAGCAAGACGCGCTTGGGGCCGGCGACCGGAGCGGCGGCCAGCACCTCTTCCGGCGTCCGACGCCTACGCGGGACAGAGGGCATCGGAATGGAAACTGCTGAGCTGGTCATCCCTCCATGCTACCGGCAGCGTTCACCCGCACGCTCGGCCTGGCTTTGCGTGAGAAGATCACGCCGAGCAGGCCAAGAAGCGCGAGCACTCCAGCGGCAATCCAGGCGATGGTGATCCAGCCGGCGAAATTGTCGACCGCCGCTGCCAGCAGCTCACGCGCGAAGAGGCCACCCGTAGCGGTTCCGCCCAGGCCCGCATCGCCTGCGCCCTTCAGCACCGTCGTGGCCACTTGCCACAGCGCCGCGACTGCGGCCAAGCCCAGTCCGGCAAAGAGGAGAACCACACCCCTGCGCCTCGCGGCAAGCAGGCCCAGGGCAAACAGCAGGACGGCGCCGAGGCCGGGAATCCACCACATCGGCGCATATGCGGCGATGGCATCTACCTGCTGGCGCTGGGCGGGGCCGCCGATGTTGATCAGCGTGGAGTCCGGCGTCGCAATGGGGAGGCCCGTTGCCGCGTGCAGCCGGTCAGCGGCAAGCTTGACCAAGGGCCCGACGTCGAGCACCAAGGACGTTCCCGCGGTCGAGTTCCCGGGGCGGGCACTGCCTGCGAAAGTCAGTTGGTGGCTCCGGCGTACGGTTTCATTCCACGCTTGCGGATATTCGGGCCACGTGGTCATCGCGGTGGCCGCGTCCTTGAGGAAGGAAGCGCCAAGTTGTTCCACCGGCGCCGGCAGGTTGACCTTGGATTCCAGGCTTGCGACGGCAGTAGACGCCAGGCGCGCTTGGAACGCTTGATCCTTCCCGATCGAAGAGGTAAGCGCCACAAACCCGTCTTCCCGGACGATGTTGGTGTCCGTCCATGCCATCGGGACGGCGATTGCTGTGAGCAGAAGGGCAAAGATCACTGCGATTGCAGAGACGAACGAGCGCAATGGATTCCTCAAGTTTGGAGTGCAGCAGTTCCAGGCGGGGCGACGACGGGTAAATGTCGGCCATGCATGCTACAAGGTATGGATAGAGTTGGAAGCCTGCCGCCTGCTTTTCGGTAGCAAAATTTCAGTAGCTCTTATAGCAGGAATACTTCCGGCACCCCTAGCAAAGTACCAGCGAGGACAGAACCATGCACCAGCCACCAACAGGAGGCTACCCGCGTGTCCTATGACGCCGTACCCGGCGGGGCGCCACGCGCGTTGCCGATTTCGGGATTCCCGAACCCTGGATCAGAGGACGAAGAGTCCCGCCAAGGAGAACCCACGAAGGCAGAGTCAACCCTTCCGGCGACGGCGTCGGAGACCAGTCCCGACAATCCTTGGCCGCTGCAGTTGCTGTCCCGCAAGCTCAAGACCCACATAGAACGGGCTCCGGCCGCTTGGATCGAAGGCCAGGTCATCGAGCTCAACCGTCGCGGCGGCAGCGCCTTCGTGACGCTGCGTGATACCGACGCAGAGATCTCCTTGCCCGCATCGTTGTGGTCCAATGTCCTGGACCGCCAGAAGATGCCGCTGGAGCGCGGCTCACGCGTCGTGGCCTTGGTGAAACCTGAATTCTGGCTCAAGACCGGCCGGCTCAACATGTCGATCAAGGACATCCGTCCCGTCGGCCTCGGCGATCTCCTCGCCAGAATCGAGCGCTTGCGCCAGGCCCTTGGCGCTGAAGGGCTTTTTTCAGACTCGAGGAAAAAACGGCTGCCCTTGCTCCCCCACCGGATCGGGCTCATCACCGGCCGCGATTCCGACGCCAAGAAAGACGTCCTGCGCAACGCAGCGCTTCGCTGGCCCGCCGTCGAATTCGCCGTCCGGGAAGTCGCAGTCCAGGGTGTCACGGCAGTCGGCCAGATCCTGGCTGCGCTCAAGGAGCTCGACGCCGATCCGCACGTGGACGTGATCGTGATCGCCCGTGGTGGCGGAGCCCTGGAAGATCTGCTTCCGTTCAGCAACGAAGAGCTCGTCCGGGCAGTATCCGCGGCGGCCACTCCGGTGGTCAGCGCAATTGGCCATGAAGCCGACCATCCCATCCTGGACGACGTCGCCGACCTTCGCGCATCCACGCCCACCGACGCCGCAAAGAGGATCGTCCCTGACGTCGCCGAGGAATTGGCGAGGGTACGCCAGGCCCGCGAGCAGCTACGCCGCGGCGTGGGACGCCTCGTGGACCGCGAAACGGATCGACTCCACGCGCTGAGATCACGCCCTGTGCTGGCGTCCCCCGAAGGAATGGTCACGGCGCGGGAGGACGACGTCGAACGGCTCCGGAAGCACGCCCACACGGCGGTGAGCTCCGCGGTTATCCGCGCACTTGACCAGGTGCACCACCTTCGCGCCCAGGTAAGGGCATTGTCCCCCCAAAAAACCTTGGACCGCGGGTACGCCGTCGTCCAGCTTGCGGGAGCGGACGGAGTGGGACACGACGTCGTCCGGAACCCGGACCAGGCCCCTGACGGCACGGAGCTGACGCTCCGTTTGGCGGAAGGCCGCCTTGGCGCTGTATCTTCCGGAACCATGGCACCTGCCGGACAACCCAGCCAGCACAAGCAAAATGAGGACTAAGAAATGACAGCAGAAAACACATCCCCTGCGGCCAAGGCTTCCGCTGAGGACCTGGACGCCCTCAGCTACGAGGAAGCCCGCGAGCAGCTCATGGCCATCGTTGGCCGCCTCGAAGCCGGCGGAGCAAGCCTTGAGGAATCACTCGCTCTCTGGGAACGCGGCGAGGCTTTGGCGAAGCGCTGCGAAGAGTGGCTGGAGGGTGCCCGCAGAAGGTTGGCCGCGGCCCGGAACAACGGCGAGGATGAAGCGACGGCCTCTTAGGATTGGACGGCCATCGCCCGTTCCGCCGACACGTCAAAGTCGGCTTTCGGCCAGCTCAGGTCCAGCTTCCCGAGGGCCTCAAGCAGAAGCTCCTGGACGGCGATCCTCGCGAACCATTTCTTGTTCGCCGGAACCACATACCAGGGCGCTACCTCCGTTGAGGTCTTCTCAAAGACCAGCTGATAGGCCTCCATATAGGAATCCCAAAACGCGCGTTCCTTGAGATCGCCTGTGCTGTACTTCCAGTGCTTGGACGGGTCATCCAATCGCGCCAGCAGTCGCGTTTTTTGTTCATCGCGGCTGATGTTGAGCATGACCTTGACGATCGCCGTGCCCTGTTCGGCCAAGCCTGCCTCGAACTCGTTGATGGCCGCATAGCGTCGTTCCAGTTCATCTTCATTGGCCCAACCGTGCACCCGGTGGATCAGCACGTCCTCGTAGTGGGATCGGTCAAAAACCCCGACGAATCCCGCCGCCGGCAGGGCCCTCTCGATCCGCCACAGGAAATCGTGGGCCTTCTCCTCATCAGTCGGAGCCTTGAACGGAGCAACCTTGACACCCTGGGGATCCATCGATCCGACGACGTGCTCAACAATCCCGCCTTTGCCCGCCGTGTCCATGGCTTGCAGGATCAACAGCACTCGTTTGGAGCTGCCGAATTTTCCCTCGGCAAAGAGCATCTCCTGCAGGACGTCCAAACGACCGTCCTGCGCTGCCAGCAAGGCGACGCCGTCAGACTTCTTTCCCTTGTAGCCGGGCGTCGATTCGGGGTCTGCTGCATCCAGCGAGAATCCAGGCCCGGCCTTCAAGATCGTGGATACCTGCTTGGTGAACTCCTTGGTCCCGGCCATGTCGATGTCCCCTCTGGTCCGGCCGCATTCGTCGCGGCTTGCACAACAGGCTAGTTGCCTTGGTACCGCCCGAGGAAGTCCGCCATGCGTCCAATCGCTTCTTCAATATCCTTGACGTTCGGCAAGGTCACCATGCGGAAGTGGTCAGGCCGCACCCAGTTGAAGGCGCGTCCGTGTGAGACGAGGATTTTTTGTTCCTTGAGCAGGTCGAGGACGAATTTCTCGTCGTCGCGGATGTGATAGACCTCGGGGTCCAACTTCGGGAACAGATAGAGGGCACCCCTGGCCTGTTGTGTGCTGACACCGGGGATGGCGTTGAGCAGATCGTAGGCCTTGTTCCGCTGTTCGAGGAGCCTGCCGCCGGGCAAGATGAGATCGTTGATGCTTTGGTGGCCACCGAGGGCGGTCTGGATGGCATGCTGGGCCGGCACGTTGGCGCAAAGGCGCATGTTGGCCAGCAGGTTGATGCCCTCGAGGTAGTCTGCGGCGTCTTTCTTGGGGCCGGAGATCGCCATCCAGCCGGCGCGGTAGCCACATACCCGGTAGGCCTTGGACAATCCGCTGAACGTCAGGCAGAGGACATCGTCGCCGGTGAGTCCGGCAAGATTCACGTGGACAGCGTCTTCGTAGAGGATCTTCTCGTAGATCTCGTCGGCGAACACAACGAGTCCATGCTTTTCAGCGAGGGCCACGATCTTCTTGAGGGTTTCCTCCGGGTACACGGCACCCGTGGGGTTGTTGGGGTTGATGACCACGATGCCCTTGGTTTGAGGCGTGATCTTCGATTCCATGTCCTCGAGGTCCGGCTGCCAGCCCGATTCCTCGTCGCACAGATAGTGGACCGGACGGCCGCCGGCAAGTGCCACCGAGGCGGTCCAGAGCGGGTAGTCGGGAGTGGGAATGAGGATCTCATCCCCCACCTCCAGCAAGGCCATGAGGGACATGGTGATGAGCTCGCTGACGCCGTTGCCAAGGTAGATGTCGTCAACGTGGATGTTTTGGATGCCGCGGGTCTGGTAGTACTGCGAGACGGCGGTACGGGCCGAGAAAATTCCGCGCGAATCGCTGTATCCCTGGGCATGCGGCAGGTGGCGGATCATGTCCACCAAGATCGCGTCCGGCGCTTCAAATCCGAACGGTGCCGGGTTTCCGATATTCAGTTTGAGGATGCGGTGACCCTCTGCCTCCATCTGCTGGGCGGCCTGAAGAATCGGTCCACGGATGTCGTAAAGGACATTATGAAGCTTGGTGGACTGCTTGAATTCTGCCATTCATCAAATATGCCACACCGGGGATGTACTTCCGTTGAGACATCACTCACATTGGGGACGACGGCGGCGAGGCCCACACCAGGGTTCCTCGCCGCCGTCGTCCTTAGCCGGGGCCTCCGCCGCCGGGCACTGCTTGGGAAAGCTACTTCACGATCCCTTTGTCCTTGAGCCAAGCGGCTGCAGCGTCCTTTGGATTCTGCTTTTGGTTGCCACTGACCGCGCGGTTCAGGTTGATGAGGTCGTCCGTGGTGAGGATCTTCGAAACGTTGTTGAGGGCTGCCTTCGCCTTGTCCGTCATCTTGGCCATGTTGTACAGCGGGAGGACCTGCTGGGCCTTGAAGTTGTTCTTGGGATCATCCAGGACCACCAGGGCGTTGTCCTGGATGGACGGCGTGGTGGTGTAGATGTCGGCAACCTGGACATCATTGGTCAGCAGGGCCTGCAGCGTGAGGTTCCCGCCGCCGTCGCTGAACGGCTTCAGGCCCTTGAGCACGCAGTTGTAGTTGGCTTTGAGGCCAGGGAACCCGTAGGCGCGGGTCTCAAAGGTTGCCGGTGCTGCCATCGTGAGGTCCCCACAGACCTTGGCGAGGTCTTCGATGGACTTGAGCTGGTACTTCTCCGCCGTGGCCTTCGTGACAACCATGGCGTCCTTGTCCTCAGCCTTGGCGGGATCGAGCACTCCCAGGCCCTGCGGAAGCTTCCCGGGCAGCGCCTTGTAGACATCATCGGCCGATACCTGCGTGGCGTTCGTGTCCAGGTAGGACAACAGGTTTCCGGAGTAGTCAGGGGCGAGATCGATCGAACCGTCCTGTACGGCCTTGAAGTAGATCTCGCGGGATCCGATATTGGGCTTCGTCGTAGCGGTAACGCCGGCGGCGTTCAGTGCTCCGGCGTAGATTTCGGCGATGACCTGGCTCTCGGGGAAATCTGCCGAGCCCACCGTGAGCGAGCCGCCGGCCCCGGAGGGGGCGTTGGTGGACGGGCTGGACAGCGGGCTGCCGCCACATGCGCTGAGTGCAAGGGCAATGCCGACTCCGGCCGCCAGGCCGCCGAGCCCGCGGCGGGTCAGGGTGACGGTTTGCTTCATGCGGTACCTCCTTGAACGGCAGCCCCCGCCGGTGCGGCGGCTGCGAGATCTCCGGCGGCCTTGTGGCCGCCGCTGGAATCGATGGAAAGTCCGGGCGGGAGGAGGATCCTCTGCGCCACGGCCAGAACGAGGTCGACGGCGATTGCCAACGCCGCGATGAGCAGTGACCCGCCGAGCATGCGGGGGAAGTCCTGAAGGACCAATCCGTCAAAAAGATAACGCCCCAGGCCGCCCAGCGGAAGGTATGCCACCACGGAAACCGTCGCGATGACCTGAAGGACCGCCGTGCGGATGCCGCCGAACATGACCTGGAGTCCGTTGGGCAGCTCTACCCGGAACAAGATCTGCAGTTCCGTCATGCCCATGGCCCGGGCCCCGTCAACCACCGTTGGATCCACGCTGGAAATCCCGGCGTAGGTCCCGGCCAAGAGCGGTGGCACTGTCAAGATGACGAGGGCCCAAACCGGGGGCATGAGTCCGCTTCCAGCCAACAGGGCAAAGAGGACAAGCAGGCCGAGGGTCGGAAGTGCCCGCAAGGCCCCGGCGAACGCGACGGCGACCACGCGTCCGTGTCCCGTGTGGCCGATGAAGAGGCCCACCGGCACGGCGATCGCCGCGGCAATTACGAGGACCAGCCCGGAGTACTGCAGGTGTTCCAAGAGCCTTGTGGCGATTCCGCCGCTTCCTGACCAGTGGACCGGATCCGTGAGCCAAGCGAGGGTGTCAACGAAGATGTTGCTCATCGGGCGGCCTCCCCGTGGATCTCGGCATCCGCGATGAACTGCGCCGCTTTACTGTCGGCTTTGCCATCCTGTCTGGTGGTTGCGGCGCTCGCCCGCGTCCAGGGGGTCAGCAGTTTCTCGAGCAGGACCAGGAACGTGTCCATGACGAGGGCAAGCAGGAGAATCGCGATGATGCCGATCACCACCTCAGTGACGAACGCCCGCTGCAGCCCGTCGGTGAACAGCATTCCCAGGTTCCCGACGCCTAGAAGCGCGGCGACGCTGACGAGGGAGATATTGCTGACGGACACCACGCGCAGGCCAGCAAAAAGCACAGGCAAGGAAAGCGGAAGGTCGATCTGGAGGAACCGTGCGGTCGGCTTGAATCCCATGGACACTGCCGCCATGCGGAGGTCGTCGTCCACGGAGTCGAAGGCGTCCATGGCAGCCCGCACGAGCAGGGCAACGGCGTACATGGTGAGGGCAACCACCACGTTGAGTGGATCCAGGATCCGGGTTCCGAGGATCGGCGGCAGGATGATGAAAAGCGCCAATGAGGGAATGGTGTACAGCAGGGAACTTGCTGTAGTGACCACGGTCCTGAGGGTACGGTTCCGGCGGGCCAGTTGCCCCAAGGGCACCGCAATGAGCAGACCCAGAACCATGGGAATCAAAGCCAGGACAAGGTGCTCGCCAGCCCGTTCGAAGACCATGCCGCTGTTCGCCAGGAACCATTCCATCAGGGGGCGTCCTCCCGGTTGTGCCGGGTCTGTTCGATGAGCGCCAGCACTTCATCGGCTTTGAGGACGCCCTCGAGCCGCCCGTCGTCGTCCACCACCACGCCAAGGCCGGAAGGCGAGGACAACGCGGCATCCAGCGCCCTGCGGAGCGTGTCTCCGCGCCGGAACAAGGACCCACCGGGAATCAGCCCGGCGCGGTCGCGTGGTGAAGCCCATCCCATAGGCCGGGAGTCGCCGTCGAGCACCAGCGCCCATTCGGTGCTGCCCGCGGCAACGTGCGGGGCTTCCACGGTCTTGACCGGATGCACCGGAACAGCATCGGCGCCGTTGAAGGAAAGGTGCCGGAATCCCCTGTCACGGCCAACGAACGAGGCCACGAAGTCATTGGCGGGTGCCCGGAGGATCTCTTCGGGTGCCGCGTATTGCGCCAGTTTGCCCCCGACGGCGAAAACGGCCACTTTGTCGCCGAGCACGGTGGCCTCATCGATGTCATGGGTGACGAAAACAATCGTCTTGGCCAGTTCGCGCTGGAGCCGGAGGAGTTCCTGCTGAAGTTCGTCGCGGACCACCGGGTCCACCGCGCTGAAGGGCTCGTCCATGAGCAGCACGGGCGGGTCGGCTGCGAGCGCTCGCGCCACGCCGACGCGCTGCTGCTGGCCGCCGGACAATTGGGACGGGTACCGCTTGCCGAGCACGGAAGCCAGCCCGACGACGTCGAGCAGTTCTTCCGCGCGTTTGCGGGCTGCCGCCCTGGAAACGCCGTTGAGCCGCGGAACGGTGGCAATGTTGTCCAGCACCGAGCGGTGCGGCATGAGTCCTGAGGACTGCATGACGTAACCCATGGAGCGGCGCAACTGGGCGGCAGGTTCGTTCGAGACATCCTTGCCGGCCACGGTGATGGTGCCCGAGGTGGGCTCTACCATGCGGTTGATCATCCGCAGGGACGTGGTCTTTCCGCAGCCCGAGGGTCCGACGAACACGGTGATGGCACCCTTGTCGATGGACATGCTCAATCCATCAACAGCGGGTTGTCCGCCCTGATACTGCTTGGTGACGCTCTGGAACTCAATCATGGCTTCAGCCATTCCGGGGCTTACCTAACTTTTTGGGCCGCAAATATCAACGATGGAACTCAATCAACAGCGAACTGATGTTCTACAGCCTAACCAGCACCACCGACGATGTCAGTGCAGGCGCGAAGACCGTAATGAATCGGCAATGCTCAGGGCGTCTGCAGTTTTCCGTTGAGGGGACGCTCACTGAGCAGGCGGAGGCCGATGTCCACCAGTGACACCCGGTTCAGTCCGGGAACCTTGCCCAGTGGCACCCAGGCGGCGTGGGTAGTGCTGCCGTCAATCTCGTGGGTCAATTCGCCGCCCGTGATGCTTGCCTCGTAGACCAGCCGGATTGCCTGGAAATCACGGCCTGATCCGTCCAGCCGCTCCTCACCCGGCCAGTGGCCGACGTCGATGCCGAGCATCGCTCCGATGTCGGCGTCGTATCCGGTTTCCTCCTGGATCTCGCGGCGGCAACCGTCGACTGGATGCTCCCCCAAATCCAGGCCTCCCCCGGGGAGGGTCCAGCCTTCCTTGCCGTCTTGCTTCCAATAGGCGAGAAGGATCGCTCCGTCGCGGATGACCACTCCGTACGCGGCCGGGCGGGTGTCGAACTGCATGCTCATGGAGCCAGCCTAGGCCTAAGCTGGAGGGAACACTGTTCAGCACATGGAGTTGTATTGTGACCAACTTGGAAACGGCCCCGTCCCAGGAAGTCTGCCCGGCCGGACATCCCGGGCAAGGACCTTTTGTACAGCTCTGGCCGGCCCGCGAGGTTCCCCTCGGCGGCGTCCGGGCCATGAACGTCTCGCGCACCCTCCCCCAACGCGGAATGCCGACGGTTGGAGCCTGGTGCTTCCTGGACAGCTTCGGCCCGGACCGCATCGCGATGAGCGTCCTTCCCCACCCGCACATGGGACTTCAGACGGTCACGTGGCCCCTCCAGGGCGAGGTGCGGCACCGCGACAGCGTCGGAAGCGACGTGCTGGTCCGTCCCGGGCAGTTGAACATCATGACGGCCGGTCGCGGCATTTCGCATTCCGAGTTCGGTGTCCTGCCGGCAGGACTCGACCCGGACGCGCCCGACGGCGGCGACCTCCTGCCGCTGTCCCGGGGCCTGCAGTTGTGGGTTGCTTTGCCCGACGCCGTGAGGCACCGTGCGCCGTCGTTCCAGCAGATCGTCGACCTGCCGGTGGTCGTGGCGGACGGTTTCAGGGCCACTGTGCTCGTGGGAGAGTTCGCCGGACAGCGCTCCCCCGCGGTCATGTTCAGCCCGATTGTCGGCGTGGAAGTCTCAGCCTCGGGCGCCGTCGAGTTGCCTCTGAATCCCGATTTCGAGCATGCGGTGCTGGTCCTGGACGGTTCCGCGGTGATCGACGGCCAGGAAGTCGACCCCGGCCCCTTGGCATTCCTCGGCATGGGCCGGGAATCGCTCCGCCTCGACGCAGCCCCGGGAACCCGCTTCATGCTCCTGGGCGGTGAACCCTTCGAAGAGGACATCCTGATGTGGTGGAACTTCGTGGGCCGGACGCACGAGGAAGTGGCGCAGGCCCGCGAAGATTGGGAAGCCCAGGCGCTCCTGAGCGACGAGGACGCCCGTAATGCGCGCTTCGGTTGGATCCATGGCCACGGGCCCGACGCCGGAGCGGAAGCCGGGCGCATCCCCGCACCGCCTATGCCAGGGGTCCAGCTCAAGCCGAGGTCGCGGAACAGGGCTACTGACTAACGGTCCCGGCTAGGGCAGCTCTGCGACAATCCGCAGCACACCGAAAACCGGTTCCTGGTCTAGGACCCGGACATCGGTGATCCCGTGTGCGGCCAGTCCCGCCCGGAAAGCGGACTGTAAAGGCTCCACGTTCATGCCGAGCCCGCCGCCAAGAATCACCGGTCCGGGAAGGCCGAGTTGCCGGACGGCTTGCGCCGCGAGTTCCGCGAGATCCCGTCCTGCCTGGTCCAGGAGTTGGCGGCTGATCTCGAGGCCTTCCCGCGCGGTCTCGACTACGGCGGTTGCGCGCTGGGCCCAGTACCGCCGGTCGGTGTCCTCCGAGTGGAACAGCGCGATGAGTTTGTTGGGATCGTCCACCCCGCAGGATTCCAGGAGGGCCGCTGTGAGGCCATCCGGTTCCAGCCCTTTGTTCATGCGCCGGAGGCTGTGGCGCACCGCCTCCCTACCCAGCCAGTATCCGCTGCCTTCATCGCCCAGGAGAAAGCCCCAGCCCCCGGCACGGGCTTCTTCCCCCTCGGCATTCTTGCCCCAGGCCGCGGATCCGGTTCCGGCAATGACAGCCACTCCCGTGCTGGCCCGGCCTGCCGCCAGTAGCAGCCGGGAATCGTGGACCACCGTGACCTGCGCCCCTGGAACATGGGGTTCGATCAGCTCGGCGAGGGCGCGGGCATCGGCGTCGGTGTCGATTCCGCCTGCCCCGGCAAGGACCCGGTCCACGTCGCCGCCGCCGATCATGGCGAAGAGCTCTGCGAGATTCCTGGCCGCCGTCTCGCGGCTCACGTTCTGGACGTTCGAGCTGCCGGTGCTTTCGTCGCGGACCGGTTTGCCGTCTTCGAACCGGACACCGCGGGTCTTGGTGCCGCCGATGTCGAGCCCGATGACCGTTGCGTCGGGCCGGGGGGTTTTGTTCTCTGCAGTCTCCACGTCCAAAAGCCTAGCGCGGGGGCAACGGGTGGTCCTATTGGGTTCCGGATCGCGCTTTGACGAGGCCTGCGAGCAGCCCAGGCCCTTCGGAAAGCACGAGTTCGCGGAAGAGCCTGACGGGGTCCGGTTCCTTGCGCCGTTCGCGCCAGGCAATGCCTATCTCCCGGTATGCGAGCTCCGAGTCGAGCGATACCTCCACCCACCCCAGGTCCGTGGAATCAAGGACACCTTGTGGTCCAGGCCCGAGTCCTCCCGGCGGCAGGATGCTGTAGCCCAGCCCGGCCGACACGAGTCCTCGGATGGTATGCGAGTCCTGGCTCTCGAAAGCGATCCTCGGGCGGAAGCCCGCGTCCCGGAAGATCGCGTCGGTTAGCGAGCGCAGGCCGAAACCGGGTCCCATGGAAACGAACGGCTCATGCTTGAGCTCGGCGAGCCGCACGCTGGGCCGCCGGGCCAACTGATGGCGGTGATGGACCACTAGCCGCAACGGCTCGCGGTACAGAGAAGCCGAGCCGAGGTTCCTGCCCGGAGCCGCCACGGGTGCCGTCAAGGCGAAGTCGGCGTCACCGGCGATGAGCGATTCAAGGCAGGCGGCACGGGCTCCTTGGCTGAGCTCGAAAGCCGTGAAAGGGTGCCGGCTCCGGAATGCGCTCATGAGCAGCGGCAACGTGGCCTCGCCGAATGTGTGTTGGAAGCTCACCGCGATTCTGCCGCGGACAACATCGGATTCGTGCCGGACCACATCCAGCCCCGCCTGGAATTCCGCGAGCGCCGCTTCGATATAGGGAAGCAGCGTCTTGGCGGCCTGGGTCAGCCGGACTCCGCGGCCTTCACGGACAAGGAGCTCGGTCCCGACGACGGCGCTTGCCCGGGCCAGCGCCCGGCTCACCGTCGATTGGGGTACTCCGAGCAACTCGGCCGTCTCCGTGACATGTTCCGTCCGGCCAAGCTCAGCCAGCAGGGGGAGCAACGGCAGCAGTTGGACCAGTTGCTTGTGTTCGATGTCCATGCTTGTCCACCCTCAGATCGACCTCTTCAAAACCATCCATGTCCGCTATCAATATTAAGCGAATCATGCATTGGAGTCATCACTGATGCTCGCCCTACTGTGGAGGGGTGAGTACAAACGCAGCCGCCAAGAGCCCCGCAGAGACCGATTGGGAAGGCCATCTGAAGGGCTCCACCGCTTACCGGCGTATCCTCGCCGGCCTGGCCCTCGCCGGCGTGGCCACCTTCGCGCAGCTGTACTCCACCCAGGCCGTCTTGCCGCTCATGGCAAATGAGCTGCACATCACGGCGGCCGAGGCTGCGCTCACGATTTCCTTGGCCACGGTGGGCCTAGCGGCAACGGTATTGCCGTGGTCCTTCGTCGCCGACAAGATCGGCCGCGTGCGTGCCATGGCCATCGGAATCGCGGCGGCCACCGTCTTGGGCCTGCTCGTCCCCCTGGCCCCCACCTTTCCGCTTGTCCTCGCTTTGCGGGCGCTGGAGGGCATGGCCCTCGGCGGTATCCCGGCGATCGCCATCGCGTACTTGAATGAAGAAGTCAACAAAGTGCACGCCGCGCTCGCTGCCGGCAGCTACGTCGCCGGAACCACCCTCGGCGGTCTTGCCGGCCGCTTGCTCGCGGGACCCATCGGTGAATTGTGGGGTTGGCGGGCCGCCGCCTTCGCGGTCTCCATCCTGGCGACGGCGTCGGCCGCCCTCTTTCTGCTGCTGGTCCCGAAGCCACGCCGCTTCACCCCACGCTCGGCCGGAGGTTTCCGCGGCGCCATGAAGACGTTGGCGGACCATTCCGCTAATCCGCGGCTGCTGGCCCTATACATTCAAGCGTTCCTCTTGATGGGCGGCTTCGTGGCCGTCTACAACTACCTCGGCTTCCGCCTCCATGCCGCGCCCTTCGGACTGCCCGCCACCGTGGTCAGCCTGATTTTCCTGGCCTACTTGTCCGGAACCGTGAGCTCCCGCTGGGGAGCCGGACTGTCCATGAGATTCGGCCGCCGCACGGTCATGCTCGCCGGGATCGCGACAATGACGGCCGGACTGGGACTCACCCTGTGGGACAACCTCGCCGCGGTTCTGGCTGGCTTGGTGGTCTTTACCGGCGGCTTTTTCGCCGCGCACAGCATCGGAGCAGGCTGGACCGGGACCATCGCGACGAGCGGCCGCGCGCAAGCAGCGTCGTTGTATAACCTCTCCTACTACCTGGGGTCCAGCATTATTGGCTGGGCCGGCGGACTCGCCTTCCAGGCTTTCGGGTGGACCGCACTCGCCTGGACGGTCATCGCCTTGGGATGCACGACGGCGGTGATCACCGCCGTCGTGCACCGATCCCCGGCGCCGCAGCTCGCCGTCGTCGGCTCCTTGAACCCGGCCGGACGGGGAAAGTAGCGGGCCCTACCGGGTGGACTCGAGGGCCTGGACCAGGTCGTCGATGATGTCGGC
Source organism: Arthrobacter sp. S2(2024) (assembly GCF_036662515.1). Taxonomy (NCBI): domain Bacteria; kingdom Bacillati; phylum Actinomycetota; class Actinomycetes; order Micrococcales; family Micrococcaceae; genus Arthrobacter; species Arthrobacter sp. S2(2024). The sequence goes on from NZ_JAYKZI010000002.1 coordinate 441,331, forward strand.
GGGATCTTCCAAGCCGATGGAAAGCCTGAGCATGCGCGCCTGGGGCTTGGCCTCCGGGGCAACCGGGCGGTGGGTCAATCCGGCGGGGTGTTGGATCAGCGTGTCGATGCCGCCCAGCGATACCGCGTGGGTGATGAGGCGGACAGCGCCCGGAATGCGCTCCGCATGCTCGGCCGACTCGAGATCGAAGGAGATCAACGAGCCCGGACCACTCATCTGCGTGCCGACCAGGTGCAGTGGATCGCACTCGGGAAGCCCCGGGTAGTACACCTTGGCCACGAGTTCGTGACTCGCGAGCGCCGCCGCGATCTTGTGGGCGTGGTCCTGTTGGGCACGCACCCGGATGGGAAGTGTCGCCAGGCCGCGGTGCAACAGGTAGGCGGGCCAAGGAGTCAGGATGCCGCCCGTCACGGCACGGACCCGGCGCAGCCGCGTGGCCCACTCCGCACTGGTTGCCACCACGCCGCCCATGGCATCGCCGTGGCCGCCCAGGAATTTCGTGGCACTGTGGAGCACCATCGCGACGCCGTGCTTGAGCGGTTGCTGGAGGATCGGCGTCGCGAACGTGTTGTCCACGAGCACCGGAACGTCTGCGGCGTCGGCCACCAGGCGGTTCAGGTCCACAAGATCCAGGCTCGGGTTGGCCGGGGTTTCCACCACCACCAGGCCGGTGTCCGGACGAAGGGCATCCCGCACGCCGTCGGCCTTGACGAAGGTGACCTGGTTACCCAGCAGGCCGCTGGCCAGGACGTGGTCCGTGCCGCCATAGAGTGGCCGCACCGCAACCATGTGCGTCTTGCCTTCTGATTGGGCGGCGAGCAGCACGGCGCTGAACGCAGCCATCCCCGAGGCAAAACCGACAGCTTGCGCAGCGCCCTCGAGCGCCGCTACGCCGTCTTCGAACCTGGCTACCGTAGGATTCCAGAGACGCTGGTACACCGTGCTCTGACCGTCGAGGGGCACGCCGCCCGTGGCCATCTGCTCGTAGGCGAGGCCGCCGTCGTGGACAGAAGGCAAAGGCGCAGTGGTTGAAAGGTCGATGGGAACGGCATGCACGCCCTGCTCCGTGAGTCCCGTCCGGCCGGCGTGGACTGCGAGTGTATCGATGGCTGTCACTGCTCTCCTTGAATTATTCACCGTTGAATTCGGTCAGTATCTGGCAATAATTCGGAGATTGACAGTGCAAATGAATGGATTGAGTGGAAACTGGCACCTATGATGAATAGACAGCAATTTCAGGAGGATCCGTGACCATCACCCCGAAGAACGTTCGGCCCGTCGGCACCAGCGAGCCATTGGATGCGATCGATGAGCGCATCCTGGCGGCCTTGGTCGACGATGCCCGGATCTCCAACAAGCAGCTGGCCGAACTCGTCGGAATTGCTCCGTCGACGGCGCTCATGCGTACGAGGTCACTCTCCGAACGCGGCATTATCGAGGGTTTCGAAGCAGTCCTCAGCCTCCCGGCGATCGGCCGATCGGTGCAGGCCTTGATCGCCGTGCGCCTTCGCGCGCATGACCGCGACCAGATCGACCGCTTCACGGCCCGGGTCCCCGCCCTCCCTGCAGTGATCTCCACGTTCCACACCTCCGGCTCCGTGGACTACCTGCTGCATATCGCGGTCGCCAACACCGACGACCTCCGCGACTGGGTCCTGGACAACCTCGCCACCGACCCCGTGGTGGGCCACACCGAGACCACTTTGGTCTTCGCCCACATCCAGGGCAACCACGGGCCGCTGCCGGAATAGCGGCTGACTTGGACGCGGCTTGGATTAGACCCGCTTAGCGGCGTGGCTCGAGTCCCGAGTGGGCCGCCGCGATAGCGTCCTGGCGCAAGTCGCCGAGTTCCTGCCGGCGCCTCAACGCCGCTTGCTGCACCGCCAGCTCGAGCGGAGGAATGTAGCGCCTGCGCTCGGCCCACGAGACAAGCCCGGATCCGATTCCGGCGGCTGCCGATTCCAACATGGAGGGCCGGCGGTAGGTGCCGCATGATGCGGTGGCTGTGCTCATGACTCTTTCCCTTCGGTGCCTGCTGCGTGCGACTTCGCATCGCGGGACTTCTTGTCTCCGGCCCACGCCGGGACTCCCAGGATCGGGAATGCGTTGAAATGGATCTGCACGGGGCGGGCGTCGTCCGCCTCGGGTTCGCTCCGGATTTCCTCCAGGAGATTCCGGGCGAAGGCTTCCATGGAGCGGGCGTAGCGGCCAAGCTGCTCCGCTGACATCCGGGCGTTGGCTGTGTTGACGATGGCCGCGTCGAGCCATTCTTCGTCCAACGAGTCCATGCCGTGTGCCATGAAGTCGGCGAGGACAGCCTGCCTGCTGCGTTCGAACTCGCGGGTTACCAGCCGCGATGCCTCCTGCGTTGCCGGCGAATGTGCCAACTCGGGCGAAGTGAGCTGAATGGCTCCCCTGGGCCGTTCCCACCACCGCTCCCGCGCTGTCCCCTTGCCCTGGACTTCATGGACGAAGTCGAACTTGGCGAGTTGCCGCAAGTGGTAGCTCGTAGCGCCGCTGGATTCATCGAGGAGTTCGGCCAGGCTGCAGGCGGTCTGTGGCCCATACCGGGACAGCATCTCAAGGATCTGAACCCGCAACGGGTGCGCGAGCGCTTTGAGGGATGCCGTATCGACCTTGCGAACGGGGAATTCCGGCTCTTGAACCTTGTCCATGCCGGAAACGCTACTCTTGCAAAGAAACCTTTGCAAGAGTTTCTTTGCAAATCAACCTTTGCGAACTTAGTTCGCAGTCAGAACCGCCGGTCAGCCCCTGCGGAGCACCCTGCGGAGGGATGCAGCAGCGAGCACCGTAGCTGCCAACCCGCACACCACAGTGAAATAGCTGGCGGCCGCGCCTAGCCCGATCACCGAGGCAGCCAAGCCCAAGCCGATGACCGGCACCGCGCTTCCAAGGTAGGTGATGACGTACACCGTGCTGATGATCTGGGCATGCCGGGACGCCTCGACTTTGCTGGCAACGTCGTTGAACACCAAGCGGAAGGCGATCCCCTGCCCCACCCCGGCGGACAGGCTCGCTGCCACCAGCAGAATCGGACTGGACAGCGATGCCGCCGCGCCGACCAGCACAATGGAAATTCCCAGGACCATCAGGCCAGCGGGCACGGCGAACCTGCCGCGGACCGTCAGCAGCTGGCTGAGCGCGGACGCTGCGAGCGTCAAGCCGGCGAGCAGCCCGGTCATGGGGCGGGAATCGGCGTGCACCACGACGGCGAAATAGCCGGGCGCGAGCGAAAGGCAGAATCCGAACACGGCAAAGCTGAGGAATCCCACGCTCGAGGCCAGCCAAAACGCTCCCCTAGCTTCCCGGGAAACCGAGGGCCGTCGCGGGGCGAGCGCCATGTACGGACGCGGGCCCTCCGCAGGCCGAATCGCCGGACGCGCCTTGAGAAGCCACAACGGGACGAGCAAGAGGAGCAGGACGGCCGCGTGAATGAAGAACGGCGTTGAGGTTGCACCCGGGAGAAGCGAAAGCAGTCCGCCGATGGCAGGACCGGCAGCCACGCCTCCCGAGGACGAAAGCAAGGTGAAGCGGGAAGCCCACTCGGGCCGGGACGGAAGCAATTCACGCAAAGCGGCCGAGCTCGCTCCGGTGGCGAGGCCCACGGCAATACCCTGGAGCATGCGGCCCGCTGAGAGCATCAAGAGGTTGTCTGCGTTGGCGAAAACCAAGCCGCCCACCAAGCCCACGAGGACGGCAAGCACCAGCGCTGCACGCCTGCCGATATGGTCGGACCAGTGGCCGGCAAGCATCAGCACAGCCACGAGCGCCAGGACGTAGCTTGCAAAGGCAATCGTCACACCCAGCGACGTGATTCCCAGTTCCGACTGAAGCAGCGGATACAGGGGGCTCGCCAAGTTGGCACCGACCAGCAGTGTGAACATGACGGCGCCGGCCAGGACAAGCCGCGCCGTGGTGGAAGCATCCCAGCCCCAGCGCCCGGCGGTGGCCTGGCGCATGCGCAGTTCGCTAAAGACAGTCATTTCCGTGCCTTCGCCTCAGCGGCCATCGCGGAACCCGGCCTTGTGGGCCTGGACTGGACGGCCCAAAATATTTGATGGCAACAGGATGTCGCAAGCCTGCCAGATAGATCAGATGTCCATGAAAGAATTGATCAAAATCTTCAAAATTGATGTCCATAGATGACCACAAATGAGCCGGAGTGATGATTTGAACACCCTCGATCCGACGGACCTGAAAATCCTGCTGGAGCTGATCCGTGATCCCAGGGTTCAGATCGGTGAACTCAGCGAGTCCCTGGGGATTGCGCGCAACACCGCCCAATCGAGGATGCGCCGCCTTGTCCGCTCGGGCGTATTGAACGACGGCGGCCGCGAGGTCGACCTCGAAAAGGTGGGGTACGACGTCGTCGGCTTCGTGACGCTGGAGGTGACCCACAGGGAACTCGACGGCGTGATCGGAGCCCTGCGCCGCATCCCCCAGGTCCTCGAGGTGCACGAAATTTCCGGGCGGGGCGATCTCTTATGCCGGGTGGTGGCCACCGACACGCACAACCTGCAAACCGCGCTCCGCTCCATCCTCAGAACCAAGGGCGTCATCCGCACGGAAACGGTGCTTGCCCTGCACACCCATATCCCCTACCGGACAGAGCCGCTCATCGGCAGGCTCGTGGATGCCGCTGAGACGGCCGACGCCGCGAAACGGGTCAAAGCACAGGTTTCCACTGATTCGCCGGTCAGGGAAGCCGACTAGGATTCCAGAATGGATTGGCTCTCTTCTCTTCAGCACCTCAACTGGCTGGCGATACTCCTGGCCTTCGTTTCCAGCATGGTCATCGGATTTGTCTGGTACATGCCGGCGGTCTTCGGCAGACGGTGGATGCAGGCCATTGGCAAGACCGAGGAAGACCTCAAGAAGATCGACGGCGGCGCAGGAATCTGGATCCCCCTGATGGTGGCCGCAGCCCTCACGAGCATCGTGTTGGCCGTCCTGATCGGCAAGCTGGGTGTGCAGGGAAGCTTGCACGCTGGTTTCTTTGCGCTGGTGATTGCGGTGGTATTCCGAGTCGGCGGCCACGTCATCCACAACGGTTTCGCGGGCAGGCCGTCCGCCGCGACCCTCATCGACTCCGGCCATGACATCGTGGCCATGACTGCCGCCGGGGCAATCATCGGGGCGTTGCAGTAGAGGAGGAGAATAACCTCGTGACCATCATTGACAATGCCGTCTATGTGAACGGCATCCGGACCGCGACTCCGGGAAGCCTCGAGCAAAGCGTCGAAACACTGGCCGCGCACGGCGGAATGGTGTGGATTGGACTGTACCGGCCGGACGAGACGGAAATGGCGGCCGTGGCTGCCGAATTCGGCCTCCACCTGCTCGCCGTCGAGGACGCCGTCAACGCCCACCAGCGGCCCAAGCTGGAACGCTACGACAACAACCTCTTCACCGTCCTGCGGCCTGCGAGATACGTGGACGCTACCGAGACCGTGGAGTTCGGTGAACTTCACATCTTCACGGGGAGGAACTTCGTGGTCACGGTCCGGCATGCGGAAACACCCGGGGTGGCCAAAGTCCGTAGGGATCTGGAACAACAACCGGAGCTTCTGCGGCATGGCCCCGAAGCCGTCCTGTACGCACTGCTGGACCGAGTGGTGGACGACTACGGCCCCGTGATCTCGGGCCTGGAAAACGACATTGACGAGATCGAGGACCAGCTCTTCGGTGGCGATCCCCTGGTTTCGCGGCGCATCTATGAACTCGCCCGCGAAGTCATTCAGTTCCAGCGCGCAATCAACCCGCTCCCCGAAATGATGGCCTCCCTGAAGCGCGGGTTCGAGAAATACGGAGTAGACATCGAGCTACAGCGCAAACTCCGCGATGTGGAAGACCACGTCGAGCAGGTAATTTCGCGGGCAAACGGGTTCCGCGACCTGCTCCAAAACGCCCTGACCCTCGACGGGACCCTCACCGCGAACCGGCAAAACGAAGCGAGTGCGGCACAAAACGAACAAACCAAGAAGATCTCCTCCTGGGCCGCGATCTTCTTTGCACCGGCGTTCGTCACCGGGCTCTACGGAATGAACTTCGACGTTATGCCTGAACTCCATTGGCCGCTCGGCTATCCCATGGCACTCGGCATGATGGTTCTCGCGGGCTTTGTCATGTATGTCATCTTCAAGCGGAAGAACTGGCTCTAGTGGTTCCCGGACAGGAGGGCTTCAGCAGGGGCAAGATCATTACTCCCGGAACGCCCGCGCAACTGGGAGCCTTCGGTTTGTTCCATCCGGCGAAGTCACAGGAGCGGATCCTCACCCCCACGGCGCAACGGCTCACCGTCAAGGCGGCCGACGATGTGCTCTGGGCCAGTTTCGCGGAGTTGTGCGGCGGCCCCATGTCGACAGCGGACTACATGGCTTTGGCTAAGGACTACGGAACGTGGGTGATCGACGGCGTACCCTCGCCGACGGCCGGATCGGTAGCCGGGTCCGCCTCGGCCTGGCAACGCCTCAGCGATCTGGTTGATGTCCTGTACGAGCAGGACATCACTCTGTTCCTGGTGGGCCACGGCCCCTTGGACTGGGATGTGGCCGGCGGCTTGGCGCACCGGACGAGTGCCGGGCCCGTTGACGGGGCCAAGATCGCGAGCCGCCTGTCGCTCCTGGGCCGAGTGGAGGCCACGGAGCCTTTTGAAGAAGTAGAGGCCGGGGGCAGCTGAAGGCTGGCTCGCGGGGGGCGGCATCCGCCCCCCTCCCGAACCTAAGCCCAGGAGGGGTGGCGGTGCCGCAGTTGGACCCTAGACGCGTGACCTGCCGCGGATGAAGTGGAAAATCAGGACGATCACAGCAACAACCAGAAGCAGGTGAATGAGCCCGCCGCCGATGTTGCCAATAAAGCCGAGAAGCCAGAGAACGGCAATAACGATGGCTATCCAAAGCAACATGAGAGTCTCCCTTGTTTGGTTGCGTGCCCTGGCCGGCGGCCGAGGCATTCATTGGTAAGTATACTTATCAATGGGGGTGAGTGGGTGGTTCAGTGCGGTTTTTCCATCTGGAAGCCACACCGGCACGCGGAAATATTGGAGCAAACTTGTCCGGTTGAGCGTTAGTGGATTGGGATCTCGGCAGAGGCTAGCTTGCACGGAGGCCGAGCGCATCGAGGGTGGCAACAGCCGTCGTCGGGCCTCCGCAGTCACGGCCGTCCGGATACGTAGCCGTGGGCTTGAGCCTCACATGGCTCATGCCGATCGACCAGCCGGAGGTGTTGGTGCCCGACGTCGTGAGATCGAGCGGGTGGTCGTTGATGCCGGCCTCGATACGAACGTCGATGCTTCCGTCCGCCATGCGCAAGGACACCGATTGAGGCGCCCCGGGCGAGTTCGGCAGGGGAACGGGACCGGGTGTAAGCGGTGTCAAGGCGTTGACGGAAAAGCTGTGGCACGTGCCGTCCTGGCACAGCTCTATGACGAGCGCGGCGAGATTCGCCGCGCGCTCCGCGGTGACGTGCAAGTTTACCAACGAGATGTAGCCGACGGCCGGGCACACGCTGGCCGATCCACATGACAGGAGCAGGGGCACCCCGATGGCGAGTGCGCCAAGAACCGCACAGACGCGACCTGCTGGACCGAAGCGACGCATCGGGACCCCCTTACCGGAATCATGGTACGTCTGTCAGTGAGCGACACCAGGTCGCATGCTCATCCATTCGGCCCGAAGGATCGAAAATACCTCCTTGTCGTAACGCCTGCCGTCGTAGACCCAGCTACTGCGAAGGACACCGTCGGAACGCATCCCCAGCCGCTGCGCGACGGCTACGCTGCGGTCGTTGTCGGTGCGGCAGCGCCATTCGACGCGGGACATCCCCCGCTCTAGGAAGGCCCATTCCATGAGCAGTTCGACCGAGCGGGTGATGAGGCCCCCTCCGACAGCACCGGGTTCGAGCCAGCAGCCAATTTCGCAAATGCCCCAGGCGGAGTCGAACGTCACAAACATCACGCCTCCGACGATCCTGCCGTCGTTCCAGAGCCCATAGATGCGCGCCCCATCGTTCGCTGTGGCTGTGGCGTAACGCTGAAGCGTAGCGCGGGCACCCTCGACGGTCTCGGTGACAAAGGTCGGCCCGACCCACGGCCGGATATGGTCCCGCGCCCTGCTCATGTGCTCGGCAAAATCACGGGCGTGCCATGTCTCGAGAGGCTTCAAGACGACGCCTTCTCGCACTACTGTTTCGAACATAGTTTCTCCAGAGGGTTTTCCCAGGCTTTGCTTGCCACTGGGGGATTTCTCGGACGTGTGCGCCTCAGAACAACAAGACCAGCCCGACGCCGGCCGCCGCGGCTCCGACGCATGCCGCCATGGTGCCCACTCCGTTGAGGAGGGCCAATCCAGTCCGGCCGCTCTGGACAAGCCTGACGGTCTCCAAGCTTGCCGTGCTGAAGGTCGTGTATCCGCCGAGGAATCCGGTGCCGAGAATCAGCTGAAGGGATTCAGGAGCCTGATGTGACATGACCAGCCCGGCCAGGATCCCCATGAGAAGTGACCCGGAGAAGTTGATGAAGATCGTGCCCAACGGCAGCGCAGTCCGGGCCCAGGAACGGACCACCCCATCCACCACGAAACGCGCGGCCGCCCCTGCGCCGCCCGCGAGCGCAATCAAAAGGAGGGTCATTTCAAGGCCTTCTGACCTTGTTGGGTGGACCGGTGCCGGAGCGCCCCAAGCCAAATACCCAGGGTTGTGGCCGCGACACCGCCTAACAGGCTGGCTGCCAGGTACCACATGGCGTCCATGCCGCGTCCTGCTCCGAAGAGGTGCACCGAGTCCAGCGCCAAGGTGCTGTAGGTGGTGTAGGCCCCTAGGAAACCACTACCGATGCCCAAGCGGGCAATCCGGCGGAGGCCGGCGTCGGGTCCGCTCCGGGCGAGTGCTTCGAGGAGCCAGCCAAGCGCGAGCGCACCGGACAGATTGATAAGCAGGGTGGGAAGCGGCCACGCCCCTGGCGCCGGAAGGGCCATGCCGAAACCGTAGCGGCTCAAAGCCCCGAGGATTCCGCCGGCCGCGACGAGCAGAACGAACCGCCCGTGAAGATGGAGCGGGCGGTGCGGTTGCCGGTCCGGTTGCGCCGCCTGGGTTTTGGCTCCGTGCGGCGCGGTGCTGCTTTCCTTCATTGATCCCTGCTTGGGTCGTGACGGCCCAAGGGAACCATGAGCACTGGGCAGTTTTGGCGATGTGCCAGATGCAAGGCTACCGATCCGGTGACTAGTCCTTCAAACCTCGGACCGAGGCCATGTTCCTTGGTTCCCACGACGATCATGGAAGCGTTGATACCCGCCGCATATCGGCCTAGCGACCGGGCAGGCTCGCCGGCGAGCGTCACGAAGGTCCACTGCACACCCGTTCCGTCGAGTTGATCCGCGATGCGGGATCGGAGGGACTCGGTGATGGCCGCGGCGTCGTCGTCGATGCCGTCGGGGTCGATCGCTTGGGCTGTGAGATGCCCGTCCCGGTCCCCTGCCGCCGGAAAGCTCGTGACATCGGCGAAGGCCAGGACCAAGTGCAATCCGGCACTGAGCGCTACTTCGGCGGCTTTCTCAACTACCGCGACCGGCTGGTGCGGGAGCACCCCTGCCAGCACCGGCCCTGTCAAGCGGGCCGGGCTGACCTTGTCCAGCGGCATATCCTCGCCACGCGGGTTGCTCATGGGCCCTCCAAATGTCCGGATGGTCAGGATGCGGGTTCCTCATCTTGCTCCAGTATGGACTTCTACGACTGGCGTTGTCCCAAGCGCTACGCGAGAATGTCGATATGTGCGGTCGGTTCAGTGTCGGTTTCGAAGCAGACTATCTCTCGAGGAAGCTCGGTGCCGTGCTGCGCGGTGATACCGACTATCCCTCGCCAACGCTCCAGATCAACCCGACTGACCCCGTGGTCTTTGTGCGGGGACGCGCCGGGGACGATTCGGTCGGACGCGAGCTCGCGGCCGGGCGCTGGGGCTTGGTTCCGACCTTCTCCAAGTCCTTCGATTCGAAGGTACCCACGTGGAATGCACGCTCGGAAACAGCTGGGTCAATCCCCGCGTTCAGGGCTTCCCTGCCGAAGTGGCGGGCGGTCGTCCCTGCCTCTGCCTACTACGAGTGGAAGAAGTCGGGCCCCGGCCGCAAGGATCCCAAGCAGCGCTACATCGTCGAGCCACAGGACGAGCTGATTACCTTCGCCGGATTGTTTGCGCCATGGCGCGACGAGAGCATCGAGGACAAGTCCGCACCCGGCGCGTGGCGTTTGTCCTGCTCGATCCTGACCATGGATTCCCCTCCCGAAGGCGTTCACGAAAGACTGCACAATCTGCATGACCGGATCCCGGTGCCGATCTCCGCGGACATGATCGACGATTGGATCGACCCCAAGGAAACCAGGGGCCAGGCCCTGTTGGACGCCGTGCTGGGCGAGGCGTATGGCTTGGCGTCGGCATGGACGATGAGGCCCGTGGAACTCATGGACGACAACACCAAGCTGGTGGACGTCGCAAACCCGGCTGCCTGACTCAACGCTCTCTGCGCTCAACGCTCGTAGCGCAGCTCGGCCCTCACGTCCGTGTCCTTTAGCCACGTCATTCTGGTGGCCGATCCGAAGGGATTCGGCCACCACTGCACCAGGACCTTGCCCTCCGACGTCCGGGTGACCATGGCCGGAACATATTGGAGGTACTTCGGCCAAACGAGCTTGGCGATCACGGGCACCCTTGAGACGGTTGACAGCGGTTCCGTTTGGCGCGGAGGCGGGGCGCCGACTGAATTCAACGGCGCGGGATATTCGGGCTGGTCAGGCATGCCCGAATACTACTGCGAGGCCTCGACAATATGGAGGTTGTTCCCGGCCGTGCGGCGGCCACTCCCCCTGCTTCTGGGAAGTGGCCGCCACTCGCTGGAGCCGCGCTAAAGCCGGGTGTCGAACGAATCGCAGAACACGTTCTCATTGAACGTTCCCTGGAATTCGGACTTCCCCTGGATTTTCTGGATCGTAGCCCGGATGGCCTCGCGGGTCCCTGCATGGGCGTTGATGGCCGTCTTGACCATCGGCACATCGATCAAGTGGTTCGGCTGGTTCAGGGAGACGAACACCGTGGGGACTTCCGTGACGTACCAAGGGATTTCCGCCGCCATGGGGCTGGACCACTTGATGCGGATCGCAGCCTCTTGGGCAAAACCCTTGACATTGGCAAAGACGAACGCGGCATCGTACTTTTCCGCGTAGTCACCCGTGGCCTCGTCCGAGATGACGGTCATGAAGTTCACGCCCGACTCCCCCGCAGCTTCGCGTTGCTCCGCCGTCTTGAAAAGGTGGACCTCGAAACCGGCGATTTCAAGTTCTTCCTTGACCGTATCCAGGTAGGCCAACGGATCTGCCCGGGTGAAATCGGAACCGCCGGAGATCCCGTACAGGCGGATGCGCTTATGCGTTTCCGGTGTGATCGGCAGGTTGCCGGCAGTGTCCTTGATCAACGTGACGGTCTTGTCGGCGATTTCGGCGGCGACGGCGAGGTGCGCCTCGCTGCCGATCAGCCGCAGGGCCTCAGGCGACGGCGTCAGTTCTTCCGGCAGTTTCTTGTGCAGCCCCAGGCTGGCCTTCAACCCCAAAATCCGGCGCAGCGCGTCATGCAGGCGCTGATCGCTGACCACGCCTGATTTGTAGCCGTCCAACATGTACTGGAAGTCCTCCGCCGGGTTGCGGAAGAACAGGAACATGTCGCACCCGGCGGCGATGGTGGCCGGGACCAGGTCCTTGCGCTTCTTGGCCTGGGTGAGGCCGACCATTTGGGATGCATCGGTGAGGATCAGTCCGTTGAAACCGAGTTCGCCACGGAGCAAGTCCTGGAGAAGCTCCGGAGCGAGGGTGGCGGGCAGGATGTCCCTGTCTTCCGTCCCCGGACGGAAATGCCGCGTGAGCTCCGGCGCCCCGATGTGTCCGACCATGATCGACTGGATCCCGTGGCCGGTCATTTCCCGGTAAACGTGCCCGTAGCTGGAATTCCACTCCGCGTACCCGAGTGTGTTGTACGAAGTGACCACGTGCTGGTCGCGTTCGTCCACGCCGTCGCCCGGGAAGTGCTTGATGGCGCAGACAGTGGGCGATTCGCTGATGCCGTCGAAGTACTCCTTGGCGCGCTCCACGACGATTTCCGGAGTGTTGCCGAACGCCCGGGTTGAGATGACCGTATTGCGCCAGTTGTAGTGGATGTCCACGATCGGCGCGAAGGCCCAGTTGCAGCCCAAAGCCGCGGTTTCCACACCGGCCACCTGGCCCATTTTCCGCGCGATGGACTTGTCCGGGTGTGAACCGGCCTGAAGGTGGGTCGACACGAAAGTTCCGTCGTCGCAGCTTCCTGCTCCGCCCATTTCCGGGTTGGAGGCCACCAAAAGCGGGATGCGCGTTTTGGATTGGGCATAACGGATGTGCTGCTGGACAGCGGCGGACGGACCCGGCCTGTACCGCATTCCGCCAACGTGATAGTTCTCCAGCACACCGTCGAGGTACTCCGGGGAGTAATCGTTGTTGTGGTTGATGAAGAGCTGCCCGATTTTTTCCTCAAGGCTCATGCCGCGGATGGTGGCATCCACCCACGCAACAGCCTCGTCGTCGAGGTTGAACGGCGCCGACTGGAGGTCGACGTCGAACTGCCGCGCCGGAGTGCCCGCGATACCGGCGCTGCCGGCCGCCGGAGCTTTGGAACCCGCGACGGCGGCAATCCCCGCCAACGCCTCCGAGACCACCTCGCTGACCGGTGCGGCGATGTCGACGACGAACCCGGCCTCGTCGGCGTCGAGCGGTTCCAGGGTGGCGAGCTGCGAATCAAGGAGGGCGGGCGGCATGAAGTGGCCGGAACGCCCTTCTGTCCGTTCCCTGAGTACCTCTTTGCTGCCGTGCAGGTGCAGGAAAACGGTGTCCGGGGCTTTCTCGCGGATGGCGTCCCGATAGCTGCGCCGGAGGGCGGAGCACGCGAGAACCAGCCCGCCGTTGCCGGCGTTGGCGAGTTCGGTGCCCACGGTCGCGAGCCAGGGCCAGCGGTCCTCATCAGTCAGGGGCGTGCCCGCAGCCATCTTGGCAACGTTTTCCACCGGGTGGAGCGAATCGCCGTCGAGAAACGGAACTCCCAGCGCCCGGGCGACGAGGTCTCCGATGGTGGTCTTGCCGCAACCGGAGACGCCCATCACCACGATGCGCCGCGGCTGTTCCGCGGCTGCGCCGGGGTCGCCAGCCACGGCCATGTTCCTACCAGTCATGGACGGTGCCGTCCACGAGGCGGTTGTAGGGCAGGTAGGCCTGCTGGTACGGGAAGGAGTTGGCGGCTTCTTCGTTGAATTCGACGCCGAGGCCCGGCTCGTCGCCGGGGTGCAGGTAGCCGTCGGTGAAGGTCATGGACTGCTCGAAGACCGTGTTGGTCTTGTCCGAGTGCTGCATGTATTCCTGGATGCCGTAGTTGTGGATGGCCAGGCCCACGTGAAGCTGTGCGGCGAAACCGACCGGCGAAATGTCAGTGGGGCCGTGGAAACCGGACTTGATCTGGTACTGCGCGGCGAAGTCCATGACCTTCTTCAGCGGCGAGATCCCGCCGAAGTGCGTTGACGCGGCCCGGACGTAGTCGATCAGCTGTTCCTTGATGAGGGTCTGGAAGTCGTAAACAGTGTTGAAGATTTCACCGATGGCCAGCGGCGTGGTGGTGTGCTGGCGGACCAGGCGCAACCCCTCCTGGTTTTCGGCCGGGGTGCAGTCTTCGAGCCAGAACAGGTCGTACGGTTCCAGGGCCTTGCCGAGCTTGGCTGCCTGGATGGGGGTCATGCGGTGGTGGCCGTCGTGCAGCAGCGGGATTTCCGGGCCGAATTCGTTGCGCACCGCTTCGAAGACGGTGGGCAGGTGGCGCAGGTAGGCGCGGGTGTCCCAGTCTTCTTCCTGCGGAAACGCACCGCGGCCGGCTGGCTCGTAGTCGTAGCGCTCGCCCGAGGCCTGAGCCTGCGCGGCCACGCCGTAGACGGCCTTGATGCCCGGGATCGCGGTTTGGATGCGGATCGACTTGTAACCGAGTTCCAGGTGCTCGCGGACCGAGTCGAACAAGGAAGGGATGTCCGCGCCCGAGGCGTGCCCGTACGCGCGAAGCCCGTTGCGGGAGGCGCCGCCCAGGAGCTGGTACACCGGCAGTCCGGCCACCTTGCCCTTGATGTCCCACAGGGCCATGTCGACGGCGGCGATGGCGGCCATGGTAACCGGGCCGCGGCGCCAGTACGAAGAGCGGTACAGGAACTGCCAGGTGTCCTCGATACGGTGCGGGTCTTTGCCGATCAGCAGCTGCGCGACGTGTTCCTTCAAGTACGCGGCCACTGCGAGTTCACGGCCGTTCAGGGTCGCGTCGCCGATGCCGGTCACGCCGTCCTCGGTAGTGATCCGCAAGGTCACGAAGTTCCGGGTGGGGCTGGTCACGAAGACTTCAGCGGCAATGATTTTCACAGCTGGTCCTTTCAGGGTTGCTGATCGAGGGCTGGACTGGCCCGGATGCGACGAGCACCACAGGGCGGGTAAAGACGATCTTAGGATGGATGACAATTATTGGCAACCGGTTGCTGTATTATTTCGTGGAGATTTTTTCTGGCCCGGCGGTTTCCCGAGCGGTTTCCCCGGCCGTCTACGAGGCAAGTTCCGAGGCTGCCCGCTCGACGGGAGTCGCGGACTCGGCCTCCGCGCCAAATGGCTCTGAGCCGGATGCTTCCAGGGCGCGACGGGCCTTGATTTCGCCCAGGATCTGGGCATGGAACGCGTCGGTCAACTTGTACTTGGCCATAACGACGATCGCGAGGACGGTCATGATGGCGGGCAGCGCACCTGCGGCAAACTGGATGGCTTGCAGGGACTCGGCGCTGTGCGTGGTGCCGGACTTATAACCGCCGGCAGCGAGAGCATATGCGGCAAGGGCGCCGCCGACGGCTTGGCCCGTCTTACGGGTGAAGGAGAACAGTGCGTAGGTGATGCCTTCAGTCCGGACACCGGTTTTCCATTCGCCGTACTCCACAGTGTCTGCTTCCAAGGCCCACACCACGATGTTGACGGCCATCACGCCAAGCATGCTCAGGAGCAGACCCGCGAATCCAACCCAGACGAGGGTGGCCGGAGCGAAGAAGACGATTGCGCCGCCGATGATAGCGAGGAAACCGGCAGCCACGTAGATGGTCTTCTTGCCGAAGTTTCGGACCAACCTCGGCATGAGCGGAGCGAGGGCAAAGGTCACCACAAGCTGGACGATGGAGAGGACAGCGTAAAGATCCAGCCTGCCGAGGACGTCGCGCAAGTAGTACAGCTGCACCGAAGACAGTGCCATGTAGCCGGTCAGGAAGAGGAAGGAGCTGAGGCACAGCATGAGCAGGGGACGGTTTGTCTTGAGCGTCGCCATGCTTTGCTTGAAGGAAACTTTGGGTACCGCACGGTGCACCCGCTCCTTGGCGGTCAGGAACGTGAAGAAGTACAGAGCCGCGCCGATCGCGACGAAGGCCAGAGTAATGATGGTGAACGTGGACTGCAGGTTGGCGCCGGGCTTGATCAGCGGAGCTACGAAGATGCCCAACGCGGAACTGACCAAAAGGGCGCCGACCATGCGGGCGGATCCGAGCTTGGCTCGCTCCCCCGGCTCCTGGGTCATCGCGCCCGCTAGCGAACCGTACGGGATGTTGACCAGCGAGTAGGCCAGGCCCAGCGCCGCATATGTCACGTAGGCATAGAGCAACATCCCTGTTTCGCCGACCTGTGGAATGGAGAAGGCCGCGACACTCAAAAGCAGCAATGGGATGGAGCCGAACATGATGAACGGGCGGAATTTTCCGAAGCGCTTGCTGTAGGCGCGGTCAACCAATCGTCCGGCGAAGACATCGGCGAAAGCGTCGAAGATCCTGACCGTAAGCAACAGGGTGCCGGCGGCCGCCGCGGATATGCCAGCGACGTCGGTGTAGTAGACAAGCAGGAACATGGTGGCGGTAGTGAAGGCAAGGTTGTTGGCGGCGTCGCCAGCCCCATAGCCTAGGATGCTGAGTTTGCTGAGCTTATTCATTGCGGGCTCCTTTACCCTTGCCGGTACCCCATGCCCCGGCTTGCGATGATGGAAAAGCTTCGGCCGACTAGGCCAGAAATTGTTGAAGCTTGATGTAATTCTAATCACCCTGGCAATCATTCGGCAAGCGGTTGCCAAATGTTTCCATAGAAACTTTCCAACTTCTGAACACATTCAAGATGTGAGCGAGCGATGCCGAAAAGGCCGTCAAAGATGAGCGAGCGTCAGGGGAAAGTGCCACATATCCGAGCGAGCGTCAGTTCCGGCGAACGCCCGCTCACATATGACCCGACTCCGGCGAACGCCCGCTCACATATGCCGGGCCAACGACGACGGCGCCCGTCGCCTTCACGGGGAAGGCAACGGGCGCCGTCGAAAGTACCTGGCGGATTAGCTGAGGTTGCCGGCAGCCGCGAAGGACTCGGCCAAACCCTCAACAAGGTCCACGATCGCCCTGTCTTCAACCAAGTCCGGATCCACGAGGCCGAGCAAAGCCTCGAGCCGGGCACGGCCAGTGAGGAGGTTCGCGGCGGCGATCCCTGCCGCCTGCGGGTCCTGGAGACCTGTTGCCGTGGCAGTGTAGGCGGTCCAGGCCGCGATCATCCGCGCAGCGGCCTGGCCGCTGCGGCCGGCTGCGCGCTCGGCGCGGAGCACAGGCACTGCCCGCATGCGCAGCTTGGTGCTGCCGTCCATGGCGATCTGGGCCAGGTGGTGGGCGATCCGGGAGTTCCCGAAGCGTTCCAGCAGGGCGGCCCGGTACTCGGGGATTCGCAAGTCCTCACCAGGCAGGTTGGAGGCGGCCTCGTCCCAAAAGTCCTCCACGGCCCGTCGGCAGGAATCATCAGCGAGGGCTTCGGCCACTGTCTTGTGTCCACGCAGCTGCCCGGCATAGGCGAGCAGCGAGTGGGCGCCATTGAGGAGCCACAGCTTGCGGTTCTCGTACGGCTCGATCTCGTCCACGAAAACGGCACCCGCGTCCTCCCAGTGCGGTCGCCCAGCGGGAAAGTCCCCGCTCAGGACCCAGTTGAGGAACGGCTCGGCGACCACGGGCGATTCGTCGCGGTATCCGCAGGCGGAAGCGACGGCGTCGATGTCGGCGTCCGTGGTCCGCGGCGTGATGCGGTCAACGGAAGTACTGACGAAACTGACATTGGCGTCGATCCAAGCGGCGAGCCCGGCGTCGAAGGCCTTGGCCATCCCCATCACGGCGCTTCTGGCGACGGTCCCGTTGTTGGAGAGATTGTCGCAGCAGACGACGGCGAGTGGGCCGGCGTCGGCATCGCGCCGTGCGGCGAGGCCCACCACCAGGCGGCCCAGCGGCGTCGTCGGCTTGCCGGAGGCAGAAGCATCAGCGAGCACGGCGAGGTCCGCGACGACGTCGGGCGCTTGGCTGTCCAGCTTGCCGTCGGCCCCAAGCCGGTAGGCGGCTTCGGTGATGGTGAGCGTGATGAGCGAGGTCAGCGGCGCCGAGACAAGCTCGACAAAACGCTCGACGTCGGCACCGTCGACAGCTTCGACGATGCTGCCAACAACCTCGAAAGAATCACCGGCGTCCGAACGCTCCACCACCGTGTACAAGCCGTCCTGGGCGGCCAGGACCTCCGCGGCATCCGGGCGGCGGCCCGTGAAGGAGGCAATGCCCCACTCGGCCGCGTCGCCTGCATGCTGGGTGTACCACGCCTGGTGGGAGCGGTGGAAGGCCCCCAGTCCCATGTGCACAATGCGTACCGGGGCCTTGGCGATGGGCCTGACGGAGCGGCTCAAGCGGGGAAGCTCCGCAGTTCGCTCGGGTTCGTTGCTCACAGCTTGAAGACCCTTCGGGGTGAGGAGTCGACGACGTCGACGATGATTTCGTGGGCTCGGTCCTCGCTGACACGATGTTCGGCGACGAGGCGCGCAAGGAAGGATGCTTCGATCCGGCGGGAAGCGTCGTGCCGGGCCGGGATCGAGCAGAACGCGCGGGTGTCGTCGATGAACCCCGATGACCGGGAGAAGCCGGTGGTCTCGGTGACGGCGGAGCGGAACCGCAGCATGGCGTCCGGTGCATCGAGGAACCACCAGGGAGCGCCGAGGTACACGGAGGGGTAGAACCCTGCCAGGGGCGCCAGCTCGCGGGAAAACACGGTCTCGTCGAGGGTGAACAGCACCAAGTGGAAGTCCTTGGCCGTGCCGAAGTCCTGGAGCAGGGGGCGGATGGCTTCGGTGTAGTTGGTGGCGAACGGGATGTCGTGTCCAGTGTCCGCTCCGTAGGCCGCGAAGGTGGGCTGGTGGTGGTTGCGGAAGGAACCCGGGTGGATGGTCATGACCAAACCGTCTTCCACCGACATCCTGGCCATCTGGTACATCATGTGGGCTTCGAACGTGTTGCGGTCCTCGGCCGTGGCCTTGCCGGCACGCGCCAGTTCGAAGATCCGCTCGGCTTCGGCCCGGTCCAGCTTGAGCGTCGCCGGGGTGAGGACGCCGTGGTCCGCGGAGACCGCGCCATGGTCCACGAAATAACGACGGCGGTTTTCCAGGGCTTTGATGTAGCCGGTGTAGCCGCTAGCGCCGTCGGCGGCGGATTCGACAAGCCGCTCGACGTTGGCACCCCATGCCGGGTGCGCGATGTTCAGGTAGGCATCCGGACGGAAGGTCGGCAGCACGCGGCCGTTGAAGGAGGGGTCCTCGGCGATCGCCTTGTGGCTGGCGAGACTGTCCAGGGGATCGTCCGTGGTGGCCAGGACCTCGATGTTGAAGTCCTTGAAGAGCTGGCGGGGACGGAAATCGGGCTCCACGAGCTTGGCGGCAATGGCGTCGTAGCTGGCATCTGCGGACATCTCGCCAAGGTCCGCGCCGAGCTTGAACACGCTGTCGAACTGCGTGCGCAGCCAGTACCCGGACGCCGTGCCTTCGAAGAGGGGCCACGCTTGGACGAACGTCCGCCAGATCTCCCGCGATTCGGACGCGTTGGCGCCTCCCGAGAGCAACTTGTCCATGGGGACTCCGCTGGCGTGGATCAGCCTCGTGACGTAGTGGTCCGGGCTGACCAGGAGCGCGGCCGGATCGGGGAACGGCGTGTTGTGCTCGATGACGGCGGCGTCAACGTGGCCGTGCGGAGAGATGATGGGCAGGTCCTGGACGCGCTCCAGTAGGGAGCGCGCAATGCTGCGCGTCCCGGGATCCGCGGGCAGGAGCCGGTCAGGATTGGCTGCGATCGACTGTGACATAGGTCAATTTTCGGCCGGAAGAATCAATCTGTCAACCGGTTGCCAACTATTGCCACCGCGTTGCATCTTCCACCGAAGATCACTTGAAACTACGCGATCAGCCGCCCGCTGGAACCGCGCACCACGAGCTCCGTGTCCACCCGGACGGCTTCCGCGGGCCCTTCCTGGCCTAGCAACATGTCCAGCAGGAGGGCGGCAGCGCGGGAACCGCACTCCCCCAGCGGCGACCTCACGGTGGTAAGCGCCGGCGTCGTGAAGTCTGCCCCGAAGATGTCGTCGAAGCCCACGATGCTGATCTGGTCCGGAACGTGCATTCCGGCGGCCTGGAGCTCCTGCATGAGGCCTATGGCAAGGAGATCGTTGTAGGTGATCACCGCCGTCGCACCGCTCGCCAGGACGTCGCGCGCTACTTGGCGGCCGCCGTCGACGGTTGGCTTGGACGATTCCAAGCGGACGGCTCCCAACTTGTACCAATCGCAGGCAGCTTGGACGCCTTCCCAGCGGCGGCGCGACATCCAGGACTGCGGCGGCCCCGCCACATAGGCGAGCTGCTGGTGGCCGTTGGCGGCTAGGCTCCGCACGGCCTGGCCAATCCCCTTGTTGACGTCCGGGACTACGCACGGCACGCCCTCTATTTCGCGATTGATCACGACTACCGGCTTGTCCGCAGCCAAAGCCCGGATCTTTTCGTCGTCCATGCGGGGGCTCGCCAGTATGAGGCCGTCCACCGTGCCCAGCATCCTGCGGGCCGCAATCAGTTCGGTGTCAGGCGACTCCGCAGACTCGGCCAACACCAGGGTGTAGTCCCGGGCCGAACCGGTGGTTTCCGCACCGCGGATAATGTCGAAGAACGTCGGGTTGGTGATATCCGCGACGATCAGTCCGATCGTCTGGGTACGGCCGGTGGGAAGCGCCCGGGCGAAGGGGTTCACCTGGTAATTCAGCTGCTCGGCGGCATCCTCGATGATTTTCTGGGTCTTGGCACTGACCCTGCCCGGCTTGCTCAGCGCGCGCGAAACCGTGGAAGGGTTGACTCCCGCAAGCCTCGCGATGTCGTAGATGGTGGGCGAGGATTTCTCCCCGCGTCCGCGCCTGGCGGGGGAAGTTACTGCTCCGGAGTTCGTCGCTTCAGTCACGGCTCAATCGTAATCTGGCTTGGCAACAAAAGCAGGACGGTTGCCAAACCATTCGGCCGGCGACCGCCCTGCTTAAGTGCCCTACTCACGCGCCCTGCGAGCTAGGAGCGCTCGGCGAACTTGCCTTCTTCGCTGATGCGCTTGTTGAGCTCGCGCATGTACTCCTCCTCGTCGAAGTCCAGGGAGACTTCCTTGCCGGTCCAGCTCGACAGGTGGATGGCGTTGGCCAGCCGGACGCCTTTGATGCCGTCCGAACCGGGTGCCAACAACGGAGTGCCGTCGAGGATGTTGGCCGCGAAGTTCTCCAGGACGCCGGCGTGTTGGCCGCCCCAGGCCGACTCGAACTCGATCACCTCGGTGGTGTAGTAGTCCTCGGCTTTCAATTCGCCCATGAAGAGCTTGCGGACATCGTCCATGTCCATGCCGTCGCTGAGTTCGCGCTCGGGTTTGACCAGGCGGGTGACCGTGGCGGTCTTGCTGTTTTCCACCACGATCTTGCCCTGGTCACCCAGGATCTCGAAGCGGTCCGTGCCCACAAGGTCGTGCGTGGCCGTGACGAAAACTCCGGTGGCACCGTTGCCGTAATCCACGACGGCGGTGACCTCGTCTTCCACGGCGATGTCCCGGCGGAATCCGTACGCCACCTTGGAGTAGACGGACTTCGGCACGCCGCAGATCCACTGCCACAGGTCGAGCTGGTGGGGTGCCTGGTTGACCAGGACGCCGCCGCCTTCGCCGCCCCACGTGGCGCGCCATTCGCTGGAGTTGTAGTAGCCCTGCGGGCGCCACCAGTTGGTGATGATCCAGTTGGTGCGCCGGATGGCCCCGATCTCGCCGTTGTCTACGATCTCCTTGAGCTTCTTGTACAGGGGGTTGTTGCGCTGGTTGAACATGATCCCGAAGGAAAGCTCGGGCTTGGAAGCCGCGAACTCATTGAGCCGCTTGACTTGCTTGGTGTAGACACCAGCGGGCTTCTCGACGAGGGCGTGGATGTTGCGCTTGAGCGATTCGATGCCCATTTCCGGGTGCAGGTAGTGGGGCACGCACGTGACGATCGCATCGACGTCGCCGCTTTCCAGCATCGCGATGTAGTCGTCGTAGAACGGCGCACCTGGGTACAGGGAGGCTGCCAGTTCCTTCTTTGCAGGATCGGTGTCGCAGATAGCGCCGATCACCATGTTCGGAACCAATCCGTCAGTGATGAACTTGGCGTACGTGCCGCCCTGCTGGCCCAGGCCGATGATGCCAAGGCGTACTTTCTTGCTCATGAGTAGATCTCCGTTGTAGTGGGATTAGAAGAGGTCGGCGTGACCCATGGCCACCAGGTTGTCGTATGAAGTCTGCAGGGCTTCCCACACCGTTCGGCCATAGAGCTCGTCCTGCTCCACGAGCAAGTACTCCGCGCCGGCAGCCTGGGCCGCGTGAATGATGGACGGGAAGTCAAGGTTGCCTTCGCCCACTTCGGCAAACTGGATCACGTTCTTGAACTCGGCCATGAAGCCCGCGAGGTCCCCCGTTTCCAGGAGCCCGAAGGCCGATTCCGGCAACTCCCCTATCCGGTAGTCCTTCAGATGCACCATGGCCGTGCGTCCGGCGTATTTGGCCAGGGTCCGGACGGGATCCAGGCCGCCGCGCTGCACCCAGTGCACGTCGATCTCCATGCCCATGGCCGGGGAGTTTTCGGCGATGATGTCCAGCATGTATGTGCCGTCGAACTTCGCGAACTCGATGTGATGGTTGTGGTAGTACAAGCCGATGCCGTGTTCACGGAGGCTTTCGGCGTATTCGTTGGCTTGCTTCGCGAAGTCCACCACGGCGTCGATCGACTTCATCGCCGGGAAGGGCATCATGCCAATCCGCAGGAGGTGGGTGTCCAGCCGCTTTGCGTCGTCAACGATCTTGTCGAAGTGGTCCTTAAGTGAGTCGCCGGGCATGCCCTTGGGCGTCTCCATGGCGACCGAAAGCGCCGCGATGTCCATGCCCAGTTCGCTCCGGGAGCGATCCAGTTCGGCAACGTTTTCCGGCGTCATCGGGATCTGCGAAATCTCGACGGCGTTGTACCCGATCGCGGTGACCTTGCGGAGCGTTTCAAACGCCCCGGCTTCGGCAAAACTACCCTTCAGCATCATTGCCTGTACGCCGATTTTTGCCACTTTTGTCCTCCGTTGGTTCCGGGCCTTTATGGGCCGCGTGGTTAGCCCACTTGCCCGGAAATGTCCGGGTAGCTTTGGGCGTAGATGTCTTTGACGATCCTGAGTGATTTTTCGGCTTCCGCAGGGCTGATCCAGAAGGGAGCAGGATCCCCGAGCTTGGCATAGAAATCCTTGATCAGGAGTTCGTGGGATACGCCCCAATACGCGCGCCCACCCGATTCCAAGGCACGTTCCGCGATGGTTTCCACGGTGCCGTCGGCATAGCTGACAACAAGGTCGCCCCGGAGGCTGAGCGTGGCCTTTTCGGTCACGATGTCCAGCGTCACCGGTGCGTTGGTGGCATTGGCCAAGGTGGCGTAGAAGACGCTGGTGGCACCGTTTGCGTGCCCGGCGATGAATTCCGCCGTATCCTCCACCTCGATCACGCCGCCAAGCGAGCGCGTGGAGGCGTGGCCCTCCACCTTGGTCACGTCGCCTACCAGCCACTGGAGCAGGTCCACCGTGTGGATGGCCTGGTTCATCATGAGGCCGCCGCCTCCTTCGGCCCAGGTACCGCGCCACGGCCTGTCACGGTAGTACTCGGCCGTCCGGTGCCACATCACGGTTGCCGAGGCGCCGAGAACCTGGCCCAGCCCGCCGTCGTCGAGCAGTCTCCGCATGGCCTGCGACGTCGCGTTGTAGCGGTTCTGGAAACATACGGCGATCTTCGCCGTACTCCGTTCGGCCGCCTCAACCAGCCGGCGTCCCTCTTCCAGGGTGTGGGCGAGCGGCTTCTCGACAATCACGCTGACGCCGCGCTCAAGGCACTCCGCGGCCAGCGAGGCATGCAGGTGGTGCGGAGTGCAGATATGCACGACGTCGGGCCTCACCGATTCGAGCATCTCCAGGTAGTCCGCGTAACCCGGCACACCGTAGGCGGCCGTTGCCGCCTGGAGGCGACCGGCGTCGGTGTCGCAGACCGCCACGAGTTCAACGTCGTCCATTTTGGCGATTGCTCCGAGGTGCACACTCGATACATCGCCGCAACCGATGACTGCTGCTGTAGGCATTCTTCTCCCTCGAAAGATGTTTTCCTTTGAACCTACAGGCCCTCAGGCGAGGGCAACACCGTTCTTGGCTGCGAGTGCCGCAAAGGCGCGCGCTGCGGCGCCGAAGGCGACGGGTCCGGAGAATCCGCCCAATTCGTGTGTGCTTGCAAGGTGGGGTTCGAGCGAAACGAAGCCGGCAAAGCCATCGGCCTTGAGCGCGGCAATAGTGGCGTCCAATTCGCCGTCGCCTTCGCCTGCAGGCACCACTTCACCTGTCCCGCTGATTGCATCCTTGATCTGGAAGTACTCCAAGTAGGGGCGCAGCACGGCATAAGCCTCGGTGTACGGCTTGACGCCCACCTGGACAAAGTTGGCGCTGTCCCAGGCAACGCGCAGCGCGGGTGAATCGACAGTCTCCATGATGTCCAGGACGCGCTCGGGCGTGTCGCCGTAGATGCCCTTTTCGTTTTCGTGCAGGAGGACGACGCCGGACGCTGCCGCCTCGTTGCTAAGTGCGGTCAGGCGCTCCATGACTGAGTCGCGGATGTCTTCCGGGCTCTGCCCTTCGGCCCGGTAGAAGGAGAAGATGCGGATGTATTTGGTGTCGAGCACCTTGGCCACCGAAATGATCTGGCGCAGCCGGGCGAGCTCATGTTCCACCGGAACACCGACGTCAACCTTGCCGATGGGGCTCGCGACGGCGGAAACCTTCAGGCCCTTCGCGTCCAGGATCGCCTTGAGCCGCCCGACCTCTTCCGGTTCGAATTCCGAAACGTTGGTGCCCCACGCGCTGCGCACTTCGATATGGCCGGCACCGAGCGCCAGCAGGACTGCGGCCTGGACCGCGGGATCGGGATCCACTTCGTCGCCGAAACCGGACAGGCTCCACACGGCATTGGTTTCAGTCACGGAATTCTCCTTTGGATCCGTTCGCCCGCATGGCGACAAATGGCACCAAATCGTAGTTCACGGGCATGCGTTCGCCTCGAGTCTAGCCACCTTGGTGTCGGATTGACAACCGATTGCCATATATTGGCAACTTGTGGATGCGCATCGGCCGGACTAAAACGGGACGCCTGGTTTGTTTTCCGGAAGCAGTGTCCGTATCCCCTCAAGCTTTCCTGGTGTCGGGCTTGACCGGGCCTTGCCGCTTCTGTCCGAGATCGTACAACGCCCCGAATGAGCCGTCGTCAGGCCTGCGCCCCCGGGGCCCGGCCGCCAGGAGATCCACTGCGATTCCCTATGGCACTGAGGCCCACGTGCTGCCAAGATGGGCACCATGGACCCTCTGGACATGGCGACGACCCCTCTGTCCGAACCCGTTGTGCTGGTTGTCATGGGTGTTTCCGGCTCAGGGAAATCCACGGTTGCCGCACTCCTGGCGGGGCGGCTTGGCTGGGCCTTCGAGGAAGGGGATGCCTTGCATCCCCAAACAAACATCGACAAGATGGCAGCGGGGCATCCGCTGACGGATGAGGACAGATATCCCTGGCTGGAGAAGGTCGCCGAGTGGGTCGACCAGAGGCTGGATCACGGGGAAAACGGCGTCATCACGTGTTCGGCGCTCAAACGGTCCTATCGAAGCATTATTAATCGCCGAGGTTCAGGCGTCGTCTTCGTTTTTCTGTCCGGGACGCCCGAGACTATCAGCGCACGGCTGGCCGAACGCCACGGTCATTTCATGCCCGCCAGTATGTTGGGGAGTCAGTTCGCGGATCTTGAAGAGCTGTCTCCGGGTGAGCCCGGAATCCGGATCGACGTTGGCCCGGCTCCAGGAGTGATTGCCCAACAAATCATGGACAAGTTCGGCCTGCGGCCGAGCGGAACAGGACGAGAACCATGAACGGAATCTCCATCCTCAGCAGGCCCCTCGCCGGGGTAGCCACGGACGCCACTACGGATGCGATGCATCAACCTTGGACCGGCCACGACACCCAAGTACTTGTTGTGGCGGCCATCGGCATCGCGATAGTCGTCTTGCTGATCGTCTGGGCAAAGATGCATGCTTTCCTGGCATTGAGCATCGGCGCCCTCTTCGTCGGCATTGCTTCGGGCATTTCCTTGGACAAGGTGACAACCTCCTACGAAAATGGCGTCGGCGGCGTGCTGGGCTACGTGGGTGTGCTCATCGCCTTGGGAGCCATGCTGGGCAAGCTGCTGGCTGATTCCGGCGGCGCGGACAAGATCGTGGACACGCTCCTCCATGGCCGGCCTGCAACGCTGCCCTGGAAGATGGCGCTCATCGCCGGCATCATCGGCATACCCATGTTCTTCGAGATCGGGCTCGTGCTGCTCATTCCCGTGGTGATGCTCGCTGTGCACCGCTCCAAGGGCCCGGCAATGCGTCTTGGCATTCCGGCCTTGGCCGGTTTGTCGGTCCTCCACGGTTTCATCCCGCCGCACCCGGGCCCGTTGGCCGCGATCGGCATCCTGCACGCCAATGTCGGTGTGACCCTCGCGTTTGGACTACTCATAGCCATTCCGACCGTAATCATCGCAGGTCCCCTCTTTGGTCGTCTCGCCGCACGGATCGTGCCGATCGGAGCCGCCGGCGCTGGCCTCGCCGTTACCGTTGGAGCCGGCGAGAACGCCGAGACGGCCAGATCGCAAGGCCCCGGCGCGAAGGCCGCCAGTTCGCGCGGCGACGCGCCCGTCGGCAAGGCGCAGGATCCGCAAGCAACGCGCAGCCCGTCCTTTGGCTGGACCTTGGTGACCCTGCTGTCACCGTTGGTGCTCATGCTGATCAAAGCCGGGGCAGACATTTGGATGGACAAGAACGCGCCGCTCCGGCCTCTGCTGGACTTCATCGGCGACCCGGTCTTTGCCCTGCTCGTGGCGGTGCTTTTGGCAATGGTGACTTTCGGTACGAGGGTCGGCTTCTCAGCCTCCATCTTGACGAAGAAGATCGGCGAGAGCCTGTTGCCGATCGTCGGGGTCATGCTTATCGTCGGCGCGGGCGGCGGCTTCAAACAAGTACTCGTCGACGGCGGCACCGGAACCGCGATCGCCAAGATCGCGGTCGCTGCCAGCCTGTCGGCACTGGTGCTGGGTTGGATCATCGCAGTGCTGATTCGTCTTGCCACCGGCTCGGCGACTGTTGCCACAGTGACGGCCGCAGGAATCATCGCACCGCTGGCAACCGGCTTGTCCCCGGCTCAGCTGGCGCTGGTTGTGCTCGCCATCGGTGCCGGATCGCTGTTCTTCTCCCATGTCAATGACGCCGGCTTCTGGCTGGTCAAGGAATACTTCGGACTGACGGTAGGCCAGACGATCAAGACCTGGTCAGTCATGGAAACGATAATTTCCGTCGTCGGATTCGGATTCACGCTGCTGCTATCCGTTTTCGTCTAGTCAGGACCGGCACAACGAAGGCTCTCCGAACCTGCGATTCCGCAGTTCGGAGGGCCTTCGCTTCGTCCCGCCGCCGCGATCTGCTCTAGAGGGAGGCACGCGCCTCATCGGCGTTCAAAAGCCTTCCACCAAGCCCGCCATTCTGGTGAAGATCGCCTCGCATCAACTCGAGCCTGCCGGCCGCCTCGATTCCGCCGGCTTTGACCGGGTCAAAGCCAGCGACACGAATGAGCCGCTCCACCGTTTCGGCCGCAGCGTCGTCGTCGGTTGCGTAAAACAGAACTGCCCGCCCGGATGGCCGGTTGGCTGCCGAACCCAGCGCGTCGGCACCCAATGTGCCGAAGGCCTTCACGAAATGCGCGCCATCAGGGTGAAGGTCTGCCACGATCGATGCTGCTGATTGGCCCTCCGGCAGCGTCGTGGTGTAGCCGCCGTGGCCATCAGGCCCGATCGGGTTGGTCGGGTCGATGACGACCTTGCCGACCAGGGCGTCTGACAGTTGGGAGATGAGTTCCTTCTCGGTGTCCAGCCACACGGCCATCACGACAGCTTCAGCCTGTGACACGGCATCGCCGACGCTCGCCGAACTCGCCAATGCACCGAGCTCAGCGGCCAACGATTCAGCATGGGATTGATCGGGGGCCGCCAAGACCACCGGCTCGCCGCCTTGAACAAGATGGCGGGCGACACTGGACCCGATGGTGCCGGTTCCAATAATTGCAGTTGTCACGTCAACCTCCAGATCATGGTTATCGAGAATTGCCCTGTTCTGATCGTACGCGCGGCGCAAATTGCCAACCATAGGCTGCTTGTCTGCGAGATGAGTCGGCACCCTCTGCTGTTCTCACCGGGCGGGGATCCGACGTCGGTCAGCTGCGGGCCTACGGCGTCTCCGGCACGTCTGCGGGCCGGACGCTGCGCCGGATGATGCCCAGCTGCTCGAGCTGGGCCGACATCCCTGCACCGTCCGGAGAGTAAATCCAGGGAATCCCCGGCGTGGGCTGAGCCGCGGACTTTGACCGCCCGCCCGCGAGCACCGCTTCCCCGACGGAAAGCTGGCGGATCGCGATTGCCCTGACGTTCTGCGGATGGCGTTGGGCGAACTCGGCGTAGATCGCTTCGTCGTGCTGTCCGTCGTCACCTACCAGCAGCCACTTGACGCCGGGGAACTCCGCCGCGAGACGTTCCAACGAACTCCTCTTGTGCTCCTGTCCGCTGCGGAACCAGTGGTCCGGGGTGGGGCCCCAGTCGGTCAGGAGCTTGGGACCGGCGGGATATAAATTGCGGGACAGGAAGCGTGACAGTGTCGGAGCGACGTTCCACGCTCCGGTCGACAGGTACACCACGGGGGCCGACGGCGCCGTCCTCACGATCCGCTCGTACAGCACAGCCATGCCCGGCGTCGGGGTCCTCGCGTGTTCGTCGAGTACGAAGGTGTTCCAGGCGGCTAGGAATGGACGGGGCAGCGCCGTGACCATCACGGTATCGTCAATGTCGGAGACGACACCGAAGTCTGCGTCGTCCGCGACGATTTGCACAGGGGCTTCCACGATCCTGGATCCGCCGGATTGCACGGTGATCGTATGCCAGCCGACGTCGAGGGCTGCCGGGATTTGGGTGTCGACGACACCTCCGCGGTCGGCTTCGACGTCGTGGTCGATGCCCGCAATCGTCACCCGCACGGTGGCATGTGCCACGGGCGCGCTCGTGAAATTGCGCCAACCGCGCATGCCATCTTTCAGCGGTTTGAGCTTACCTGCCTGGGTGCCGCTCCCGCCGTCCCGTGGTTCACTGCGGACAATGCGCGCCAAAACCCGGACCCATGAGGTGGTGCCGTAACCGGTGTAAGGGATGACGGTCTCCACCCGACCGCGCCGGATCGCGAGACGCGTCTGGAACCTGAGCCAGGCATCGTCGATCCTCAGGGCCAGGTGGCGGCCTGCACCGCTCGACGACGTCGGGCCCACGCTCTCAACGCTGTTGGACAGAGCGCGCGGCTTCACAGGGAGGGGACACATGCGTCCAGTCTGACATGGCGCTCCCCAAGCCTACGCACGGGCCGTGCCGGCCAATCCGCTGGTTTGCGCACACGGAGCCGGGCCGCCGACCTGGATCCCTGCCCGTACACCGTGCCAGCCGCGCGCCGGACTCTTTCTCCCAACGTGAATCCGCCGTAAAGTCCCCGGTAGGCTCCGTCCTGGACCGCGCAAACGAACACTTGGAGGTTTTTCTCATGTCGCGCATCATGCGGTTCGACCACGTCGGCGTCACTGTTCAGGACCTCGACCACGTGGCGGCGTTCTTCGTGGGACTCGGGCTCGAGATCGAGGGCCGGACCTTTGTGGAGGGCGAGTTCATTGATACGGTCACAGCGATCCCGGACTCCCGCACCGAGATCGTCATGTTGCGGACACCAGGCGGAGGAACCGGGGTGGAGCTATCCAGCTTCGTCAGGCCAGATCCGCAGCCGGGATCGCCCGCCGCCATGGCCAACGAACTCGGGCTGCGCAGCTTGTCTTTCGAAGTCGACGATCTTCAAGCGAGGGTCGACCGGTTGGCTTCGGAGGGGTACGGGTTGGTCGGTGGCATCGGCCAGTACGAGGGAGCCTGGCGCATGGCGTACGTTCGAGGTCCAGAGGGGATCATTGTGTCCCTGGCTGAGCGGATGAGCTAAGGATCGGCACGACCAAGGCCCTCCACCCCTACGTTTCCGCAGGTCAAAGGGCCTTCACTGTGGAGCTAAGGAGATTCGAACTCCTGACCTCTTCTCATGGGACGGCACATTTCGTTGTCTGCCAAGGGTTGCCCTCTCCAAACGCGCGAATGCTGCATCTTCGTCTTCGGCGCCGTCCTTCCGACGCAGATCGTCTACCCCCGATGGACCCCTCAGTGGCTCGGATCCGAGGAACACGAGTATCATGGCAAAAAGTTCACCAAATTCACCCGGATACCCAAATTCACCAAATTCACCCAAATTCACTTGAGGAACGTGGCGTGCTCAACATGGACAACCCGTTCCGGCCTACGGCCGGAGCCACCCCACCGGAAGTCATCGGCCGCTCCGGACTCCTGGATGAATTCGAATATGGCCTTCAGCTCGGTTCCGGAGCCCCTGGACTCCTGTCCATCTTCACCGGTGCCCGCGGCATCGGCAAGACGGTCATGCTGGGAGCTGCCCATGACCTTGCCCAGGAGCACGGATGGGCAGTGGTGGCCGAGACCGCGACCGGAACCTTCATGGGTCGGATCGGCGAAAAGATGCGCCGACTCATCCAGGAGCTTGACGACCAACCCGAATCCAGCCGTCGTATCACAGGGATTTCGATTGCCGGGTTCAGTGTCACGTCCCAACTTTCGCCCGAACGCCAGGTGGACTGGTGGGAACTGGGGGAAACACTCCTGAAGCTCCTCGACGAACGCGGGACCGGGCTCCTCATCACCGTCGACGAGATCCATGCCGCCGACCGAGCCGAACTGGCCCAGCTGGCGGCCAACGTCCAGCACTTCATCCAAGACCGGCTGCCCATCGCACTGATCTTTGCAGGCCTTCCCTCTGCCGTATCGGATCTCCTGAACGAGGGCGTGGCAACATTCCTTCGCAGAGCCGACAAGATCGATCTCCATGCCGCCGCGGTACGCGATGTCGAGACATCCTTCACGGAAACCTTCGCCGCCGCCGGGATCACCATCGACCCGGACCTGGTGCACAAGGCAGCGACAACCACCGGAGGCTACCCCTTCCTCATCCAACTGGTCGGCTACTTCCTCTGGCGCGAGGCCGAGAATAACAACGGCGGCCTCTCCTCCGCCGCCGTCGACCGGGCAATTGCCGCCGCCATCCGACGCAACGAACGCGTCGTCATTGAAGCCGCCCTCGCCGCGGCATCCGCCAAAGACCAGGAGATCCTGCACGCAATGGCCATCGACGATGGACCCTCCACGGCCGGGGACATCGTCCGGCGGACCGGTTCACGGCCCACTCTCGTGGCCAAATACCGGACCAGACTCCTCGCCGCAGGCCTCATCGAATCAACCGGCCACGGAAAAACCGACTTCGCCATCCCCGGACTGCGGGAATACCTCCGCAAAAATCAGCCACACTGACCGCTGCCGGTCGGCGACGGACCTCCTCCACCCACCCGGCAGAGACTTCCAGCAAGCGGGGCTCAGACCCGCTCGAGTTTGCGGAGGCGCTCTCCCGCAAACGGCATGACCGAGAGCGTTAAACAGGTTCTCGCTGTGGTGCCGGGGCCAGGAGGATATGGCCGTCGGGTAGGTTCAAGACTCGCTACGAGAAAGGCCCTCCACCCCTACGTTTCCGCAGGTCAAAGGGCCTTCACTGTGGAGCTAAGGAGATTCGAACTCCTGACCTCTTCGATGCGAACGAAGCGCTCTACCAACTGAGCTATAGCCCCTGGTCAACTGTGCATTGCCAGTGTCCCTAGGCTACAAACTATCTTCGCGCTTTGCCAACCACGACTCGAACGTGTCTGTCCCGGTCCGCTGGCTTGGCACCAAATTCAGTCCGTTCCGAAGATATTTGCCCATCGCTCCGGGCAACGGCACCTCTACGATCCGTCCAGAACGCCCGGTCGCCTTGAGCCAGATCTCAGCGAGTTCACGCACGGTCCGGATGTCCGGTCCGCCGATGGTTCGTGTCCGGTGTCGCTCAGCGGAAGGTTCCCCCATGGCCTCGGCAAGCAACTCCGA
This sequence comes from Arthrobacter sp. S2(2024), assembly GCF_036662515.1. Classification (NCBI taxonomy): domain Bacteria; kingdom Bacillati; phylum Actinomycetota; class Actinomycetes; order Micrococcales; family Micrococcaceae; genus Arthrobacter; species Arthrobacter sp. S2(2024). The sequence goes on from NZ_JAYKZI010000002.1 coordinate 472,978, forward strand.
CGCCACGTCCAAGGGCGAAATCGTTTGAAAGCGGGCACCCTTGAAGACCGGGATGAGGCGAATTTTCGCCGCGGCCTGGAAAACCGCCGTCAGGAGGCTGTGGAACTGGGTGGCCCGCACAACAACCGTCTCAAGCGCAGAATTCGCGTAGACCCGTTCTTTGTCTGCCTTGGAGACATAAAACGCCGCGTTGCTCTGGTCGCAGTTGATGATCGAGAGGACAACAGCCTTGCGGACACCGGCACCGGAGGCCGCGGCGAGCAGGCGCGCGCCGCCGTCGGCGAAATTCTTGAGGGCTTTCCCGAACTGCCCTTCCAAGCAATCGATCACGACGTCGGCCCCGTGCAGGGCTTCTGCCAGCCCGGCCCCTGTGGTGACGTCAGCCTGAAAGTAGCGGGCGCCGTCGTGATGGGCTGGCGACGTGCCCGACGGCGGCCGGCGGCTCAGCACCGTCACGTCGAGTCCGGCGTCGAGCGCCAAGCGGACGACTTCACGGCCCACCTGTCCCGTGCCACCTGCGACGCAGACGGTAGTCAAGGGAGGCTATGCCCGGCGGCGCTGCAAAACGTCGTCGAGGTTGCTGAGGGCACTCTGGGGCTTGCCGTGCTGTACCTGGACCGACGGACCCTCGGACGGCGCGCTGGCCGGCTTCAACGTCGGCTTGCCGAGCGGCTTGGGGGCCTCAGGCAAGTCGAGGGGTTCGGGCGCCGGTCGAGGCGCCTTGGCGGCGTCGACGTATGTTGGTTTGGGTACGTCCACCGGCCGCCATTCAGACTCTTTGGATTCCGCCGTAAACCGGACTGTGTTGTCGCCGGCGGCGACGGCAACGTTAAGGGCGGCCTGACGGAGCTCGACGGCGGTCAGTCGGGTGGCCTCACGGGCGTGGGCTTCGGCGTCGAAGATCTTGGTCGCAGGCCGGTCCGACGCCGGCGCACTTTCTCGGGGGCTTTCGACCGCGGGACCCATTGCATTGCGGAAGGCCCTGTTCATCTTCGCCCGGCGGTCCCTGATGGCGAGCCGGCGAAGCAGGAAAACGGTCCCGACCACACCGACGATGGATGCCAGCGGCAGCCAACCCGAAACGAGGCCAAGAATGCGAAGAACGCCTGAAACGGCCGCCGTGAGCAGCAGGAGGAGACCGCCGAGTGCAAGGGCGCAGCGCCCGTATCTGACTTTGAAGACCGCCGCATCCGATGCAGCATCACGCCGTTCGCCGGCGCCGGCCGATACCTCGGGCAATGCGGTTGCGGTGCTCTGCATGGTTTCCATTGCTTTCTCCTGCCGAGGGGTGATTGACAGAACCACCCCGGCTTGCAGTTCATGAGCGTCTTCGTCGATGACATCTGCCGGGATGTCACCGGCCATTTGGACGTGGTTGTGACGATTCCGCAGTATGTATGGCGCAACCCAAACAATCCACAGCGCGACAGCAATGACCAGTATCACCGAGCTGCTGAGAGGGAAGTCCACAATCAAAACCGTAGAAGGAAATGCGCAGAGGCCGCCGCATTGCCCACGGTGTGTCGTCGGAGAGTCGGCAAATCAATGGATTTACCGGCTCTCATCCGCCTGGACGGACTAGTTGGCTCCGCGTCTCAGCCAAGCGGCCAGCAAACCGCCGGGGACCTCTTCCGAGGTCAACGCAAAGCTTCGGTGGTCAGCCCATTCCCCGTTGATGTGGAGGAAACGCTCACGGCGGCCTTCGTCACGGAATCCCAGCTTCTCAACGACGCGTAGGCTCGGCCCGTTCTCGGGCCTGATGTTGATCTCCATCCGGTGCAGGCCCAGAGCCTCAAAGCAATGGTCGGTGGCCATGGCAACCGCGGTGGGAGCTATTCCGCGGCCGGCCCGCGCCTGGTCGACCCAATAACCAAGCGTGGCCGTCATCGCCGACCCCCACATTATCGAGGAGACCGTGAGCTGCCCGACGATCCTGGGCTCCGGGAACCCGGGAATGCGCTCCGTGATCACGAACGGAAGGGCACTCGCTTGCCGAGCCTGGGAGTTGAGGGAAGCCACCATCTGCCGATAATTCGGCAGGCGACCGCCAGGGGCCGGGTTGGAGGCCTCCCAAGGCGCCAGCCAATCACTGTTGCGTGAGCGGACCTCGGTCCATTCCTTCTTGTCCCGGTAGTGAATGGGACGCAAGATGAGGTCGCCACTCTCCAACGTCACCGGCCAAATGGCCGATCCCCACACGATGAGCTACTTGCTGAGGCCGGCGGCGAAGCCGGGCAACCACTCACGCAGACCGGGACCGAGGTCTTCGCTGTCGCACGCCAGCTGGACGCAGGCTTTGAGGTAGCTCAGCTTGTCCCCGGTGTCGTATCGACGGCCACGGAAGACCACTCCATACACGCCGCGGCCTTCGCCCTCCTCGGCGGCCAGGACCTGGAGGGCATCCGTCAGTTGGATTTCCCCGCCGCGTCCCGGCTCGGTGTGCTCAAGGACGTCAAATACGGCGGGGTGAAGCACGTAGCGGCCAATCACGGCCAGGTTTGATGGAGCTTCATCTGCGGCTGGCTTTTCCACAAGCTGCTTGATCCGGACGTAGCCGTCTTCGCCGATATCCTCGATGTCAGCGCAGCCATAGGAACTGATCTGGGAGGGTTCCACCTCAATGAGGGCTACGACGGATCCGCCGGTCTTCTGCTGGACCTCAATCATGTCGCTGAGGAGAGTGTCCCGGGCGTCGATCAGATCGTCACCGAGAAGAACCGCGAACGGCTCATAGCCGACGTGCTGCTTGGCACGCAGCACCGCATGGCCCAAGCCCTTGGGGTCGCCTTGGCGAACATAGTGGATGTCGCCCAGGCCGCTCGTGGCCTGTACAGCGTCCAATTTGGTGATGTCTCCCTTGGCCTCAAGGGTCGCTTCAAGCGCCGGGACACGGTCAAAGTGGTCTTCCAATGCGCGTTTGTTGCGTCCCGTGATCATCAGGATGTCGTTGAGGCCGACGCCCACGGCTTCCTCAACCACGTATTGGATGGCCGGCTTATCGACAACCGGCAGCATTTCCTTGGGCATGGCCTTTGTAGCCGGCAGGAATCTGGTACCGAGCCCGGCAACTGGGATCACGGCCTTGCGGACGGCGCAGCTATTGGAAGTCACCGGACTAATCTAACGGAAGGAGCTGGACATTGGGCAAAAGAGTCCCGGGGCGCACAGCGGTGAAGCTCCCTTTCCTGCCCATCCCCGGGCCGCACAGCAGCAAGAACTGGAGCAAAGATGACTTTGAAGGACGATATCCGCCGGGACAACCGCAAGCGCAGGCTCACCTTGACCGCGCAACAGCGTGCTGACGCTGGAACGGGGATTGCCCGCCATGGCCTCCTGTGGGCGGATGCGGTTACCCAAGGGAATCCGTCGACTTTCGCGGCTTATGTCGGCGTGGCTGCCGAGCCGCCGACAATGCCCTTGCTCGCTTCGCTCCACGCCGCCGGGCACCGGGTCCTCCTTCCCGTCTGTGAACCGGAACGGCATCTGAGCTGGGTCTATTGGACACCGGAAACGTCTTTTGTCCGCTCGAACTACGCCCCGATTGACGAGCCCATTGGCGAACGATTCGACAGTGGCGTCATCAAGGATGCGGCTGGAATCTTCCTTCCGGCCACCGCGGTCGATGAAAGCGGAAACCGTATCGGGCAAGGGGGCGGTTACTACGACCGGCTCCTCGACAAGCTCGACGCCGACGGGCAGCGTCCGCCGACTGTCGCCGTCGTATATGACCACGAAGTGCTGCCCGCGGGGACGATCCCCGCACAATCGTTCGACAAGCCCGTGGCCGAGGCACTTACCCCTTACCGGGTTGTACGCCTGGTTGCGGCGGCTTGACCGAGTTTGAGGTCTGTCTACTCCGCCACATTCCGTAGTAGCGGCCTCGACTCCGGATGATAGAATTGGCACTCAGGCCCTGCGACTGCTAATGGACGGAACAATCCGCCTTGGCAGCACAGGACCTGCAGTTCGTCCCGGAGGAGGATCACCAGTGCCCACATATGCCTATGCCTGCAAAGACTGCGGACATGCCTTTGACATCGTTCAGGCTTTCACGGACAGCTCGCTGTCCGACTGCCCTGAATGCCAAGGGTCGTTGCGTAAGAAGTTCAACAGCGTGGGCGTCGTCTTCAAGGGATCGGGCTTCTACCGCACCGACTCCCGGGATTCCAAGGGAAGCACCGTTTCGGCCGCTCCCGCCGCACCAGCTGCGTCTCCGGCTCCGGCGTCGGTTCCGGCGGCTGCCGCGAGCTGATAGCCGTTTCCGGCTGCCCCCGGTTTTCCACATAGCTCAATAGGGCCCTGCCACGGGACCTGCGTGCCCCGTTAGCGTGGCACCATGCCAAAAATCCCGAACGTATCCCCGGGCCCTGTGCCTGCCGGATCTTCGTCGCTCCCGCGCGATAGGATCCCGTCGCCGATGAGCATGGCCCGTACGCGTCGCCTTCAGGTTCTTCCTTTCAGGGCGGGCGGGCGCCTCGGCGCTCCCACGCGACAATCCGGGCATCGACGCTTCGCTGGCTGGCTAAACCACAACCGCCGCCTCGTGGTGGCCCTTCTGCTATGCGTGGCCGCCGGGATCGCGGTCCACCAACTGACTCCCCCTTCGGAGCAGCGAGTCACGGTCCTGGCCGCCGCGCGGGATCTTCCTGCCGGGTCCACTTTGATGGATTCCGACCTCAAACCCCTCGAAGTCCTTCCAGATGGAGTACCCGCGGGGGCGCTCTCCCCCAAAACCGGATACGGCGGGAAGCAGCTTGCCTCGCCCCTGCGAAAGGGGCAGATCCCCACGGACGCCCAACTCCTGGGACCGGGCCTGCTCACCGGCACCGCACCCGCGACGGCGGCCGTTCCACTTCGCATGGCCGATCCCGCTTCAATCCAGCTCATCTCGCCGGGCCAGGTGGTCGACGTTGTGCTCACCGCAGCAGATGGGCCTGAAGGGCCCGGCAAGAAATCCGAACTCCTGGCATCTGCGGTCCCGGTCTTGTGGACGTCCGGGCAGGGAGGCAAAGCCACCCAATGGTTGGGCACGAACGAGGCGGACGGCCTTGTGGTTGTCGCCGCCAATCCGCAACAGGCCGAAATCCTCGCCGGAGCTTCCACGCGAGGGAAACTGTTCTTTGTCCTCGTCAATCCCTCTGACAACCGGCAATCCCGAGCCCCGGCCGGATAACCACGAGCAAATGGAGGGTTCAGCCCCAGTGCGGGGGCCTTTGCTCCTTCAGCCAGGCGTCGTGGTCATAGCCAGGCTCATCGCCCCAACGGCGTGGATCATCCTCGGAGGCTTTCTTGGGCAGAATACTCTCTCCTGCCGGCTTCCGCTCCGGTGCGGGCTTCACTTTTGTTTTCTCCTGCTCGTCCAACTCCGCGTCAGGGCCCAGCGCATCGGCACTGGTGTCCGCAGCGCGCTTGGATTGAGTGCTTTTGCTTTCCGCCATTGCGCTTCCTTAGGGGATCGCCGGTCCCGAGCCAGTGCCTTGCGTACCGCGGGGGCCTTGCCTACCATCAGGCCCGGCCGTGGCCTGGTCCGCCTGACTGTTCAGTTCCAATTGTTCAACATCAACATCCAGGAATCCATCCTGGACGGCACCATACGAGGGTGCCGTCGGCTTCTCCAGCCCCAGATAGGAACCGATGCGGTCGGCGCAGGACGAAGGATCCGTGAATACTTCAATGGTCCACAAGGACATGTAACGCCAACCCAGGCGTTCCAGAAGTTGGGGCCGGAGCCTGCTGCGCTCCCTGACGCTCATGCGGCGGTACCGTTCCGTGCCATCCGATTCAATGGCCACCGGGGTGGGCATTTCGGTGTCATCGCGACCTATGGTGTGCACGGGATCGGCTGCCGCGGCAATGTCCAAGGCTCCATCGTAGTGGTGCCACACCCGGGCTCCGCGTGCACGGAGCCGCTCGCCCAGATCCGCCACCAACGGATCCTCACCGAGCGCCTGCTCGCTGGCAGCAGCCCTGGTGGCGGGCGTCCCCAGGTCCGAATTCCCGGACAATTCACGGTCCAGGAGTTCATGGAAATCAACGGCGCCGTGAGCCAACCTGTCCAGGTCGAGGTCCTCCGGACGGAAGCAGCTCAGGACGTGCAACGACCTCCGGGATCGGGTCATTGCCAAGGCAAACTTGTTTCGCCCGCCTTCGACGGAGAGCGGTCCGAAACTGTGCAGAGCCCGGCCATGCGGGGTGCGCCCAAAGCCCAGGGAGAAGATGATGTGGTCGCGGACCAGTCCTTGTGCGCGCTCCAAATCCACCACGCGGAAGGACTCCGCTCCGGCATTGAAGAAACCCGACAACAGCGGATAGTTGGGGAGCTGGAGCCTGATGGCCTCGCCGATCCTTGCCGCATGGCGCAGGCTTGCGGTGACCACGGCGAGCGAGGTCCGCGGCCTAAGACTGGCGTGTTGAAACACCAGGTCAACCACACGGTTCACTTCGGCGGCGACCGATTCGACACCTTCGTGATCCGCCCCGGGAAGGCCAGTACCATCCGGGATGTACTCAACTACCACCGAGCGGTCCAACCCGGTTACGGACTGCCCGTCCGGCAGCCGGCGAAGGCCACCGTTGTAGTAGTTCTTGCTCAACTGCAGCACGAGATCTTCGTCGACCGCGCGGTACACCCAGTTCAACTGCCAGGTGGGCAGGACCCGGGCCAGGGCATTGAATGCACTGTCCACCGTGTCTTGGCTTGCGGCTCCGGCCATGGGTGGCTCCACGGCGACGCTGAAAGTACGGGCATTGGCGATCTTCGCGTCGCCAAAGGCAACCACTTGCTGGGCCCGGGCAATGGCCGGCAGGACGGCCTGCAACGATGTGCTCTCGGCATCGAGAATCACCACCGCGTCGAATTTTTGTTCTGCGGGCAAGAGGCTCGTCAGCAGGTACGGACTGATGGACCACACCGGAACCAAGCGGGACACAAGGGCGGGCGCCTGGGCACTGAGCGCGGAGAGGGTAACGCGGCCGTCTTTGATCAGGTTCCGCAGGAGCTCCGATTGGCGGGGGTGTTCGGCGATTCCAGCCCGCCACATTTCGGCAAGTTTCCATCGCAGGCGCGCGGCCCCGCTGGCAATGTGCGCGTGGTCCGCCAGGCGGTACTCCGCTTCGAGGCGGCGAAGGGAATCGCCGTCGGACATCGCGAGGTAGTCGTCACCGCTGATCATCGCTTCCAGGGCGGACTGCCACCAGGCGAGGTCCAGTTCCGCGGCAACAGATTCGGCAGGCACTTCGCGTTCAGCCAGGTCAGCAAGAAGCTCGGCGAGTCCGTGCTCGCGCATGTTCTCGACCAGAAGCGTGCGCTCCGGGAGTGTCTCCAAAGTGCCGGTATCCGCCACAAGGCGCTCAAGCCGCTCCATGAGATCCTCGTAGCGCGTCGCGTGGAGGTCGCCGCCGGCCGCGGTGTGTTGGAGGCAATCGCCCAAGCGGCGGAGATCCCGGTCCAGTTCGCGGTAGCTCGCGCCGAGGTCGGCAAGTCCGGAGGGCACTGCCGGATGGCGCTGGGTGGTCGCGTACTGGGCCCACAGTGCCCGCTGTTCCTGAACGAGCGCCAAGGAGCTGTGCAGATCCGCAATGTGGACACCGGGGCGGACATACTCCTTTGCCACACGACGCAAGCGGGAGCGCTGCATCGAAGGCATCTCGACTCCCCGCTCACGGCGCCAAGCGGAGGTAGCGGTGGCCGAAATCAGGTCGTGGACCGGCCGGTCAAAAATGTCCGGGGTGAACTTGTCCAGGCTCTCCCGGACCGCCATCAAGAGTTCAAGCTGCGCGCCCCATTCGGCGAAGTTCGCCCCAAGCCGGATTTCGGAGTGCTCCGCAACCTGGTTCATCCGTTCACGCAACCGGGGAAGTTGTTCGGCGGCACTGCTGGCCAGTTGCTGGGCTTCCTCGGTTTCCTTGCGCGTGACCAGGCGGGCCCCGTACCAAGGGCTCGACGTCGATTCACGGCTGAAGCTGCCAAGCTCCGCAGCGCGGCGCAGTCTCTCGGCCAACTCGGCCCGGTCTTTGATGTTGTCCAGCACGCTGCGCTTCAAGCGCACCGTCGTAGCGGGGGCAGGGTGGATCGAGGTGAGCTCCGCGAGCGACTGCATTGCCTGGTAGGGCGAGCACCCCCAGCGCTGCCGTACGTTGTGCAAAGACGCGACGTGGTCCATGAGTGCATGGCGGTGCTCGGTCAAGGTCTTGTGGAGATTCGCGAGTTGCGGCTCCAGCGACTTCTCGTTGCGGATAATCGCGCTGACCAATTGACCCTTGAGCTGCTGGGGCGTGGCACCGTTGCCTGGCCTGAACAGCATCGATTCAAGGCCAAGGGCTTCAAAATGGCCCGCCAGGCCGTTGAGGCTCGCCCGCCGGTCGCCCACCACAAGCACCGACTTCCCCTCGTTGACGAGGGCACCGATGGCGTTGATCGCGGTTTGGGTCTGGCCGCTGCCTGGTGGGGTGCTCACCACCAGCGAGTCCCCTGCCCGGACGGCATCCACGACGTACTGCTGATCCGAGTCCGCGTCCAGGAGCAGCGATTCTTCGGCGGGGTCGCGCTCGTCGAGGTTCGGGAACCGTCCGGACTTGATGGGTTCGGGTTCCACATCGCCGCCGTTGGCGGCTTCAAACAGGGAGGCAACGACGCTGCTGTTCTCGTTGATCCAGGGGTCGTCCAAGTTCCCGGACAGATCCGCCAACGTCGTGATGAGGAGATTGGGGGTTACTTCGGCACCGTGGATCGGTTGTACCAGTGTGGCAAGACGGTCGAGGACCGGCAGCGGGTCAAGGCGCGCGGTGTTGTAGGCCATGCGGCTCACGGCGTTGACGTCAAAGACGATTCCATGGACGGTCTTCAAATGCCGGACCAACGCGGGGTTGATGCCCGCTTGCTCGGTCAGTTGCAGCTCGTAGTCGTCTTCGCCCGGCCGCGCCGTGAGTGAGATGGCTGCCAACATGACGGGGGCGGAGACTCGTTGGGGTTTCCCTCCCACCGCCGACGTCCACACGACCGTGCCGCAGGAGAGATAGCCGGCGTCGATTCCCCGGTCATTTCCCAGTTCGAAAATCTTTGAGCGAAGGTTCCTGGCTGCACGCGCGGCAACAAGATACTGCTGGCGATCCCGGATCAAGGTGGAAAGACGGGTCCGACGTCCGGCGAGGAGCTGTGCCAGGCCTGAAGGGTGGCCGTTGCTTAGGTCTATCGACCCTTCCGGCGTCTTGACGAAGCGCAGCATGGTGTCCGCGCCAGTCACGGGCTTGAGCCCCGACAGCCATTTCCGAAGCTCTATGGAGCTCTCTTCGTGGCTTTGACCTACTGACACCGCTGCCTTCTTTTCTGTTATAGCTCGAGACGACTTGGACCAAATCGGCATACTTTCGAGGGTAGCGGGAATCGACCGGCAGTCCGCACCGCAACACTGGTGGAAAGGCAAATTGGCGCTGATTTCAGGGGAAAAACAAAGTGACCGGCCCCTGGAACAGAGGCCGGTCACTCAGAATGCTATTCCCACTCGATGGTTCCCGGCGGCTTGCTGGTGACATCAAGTACCACGCGGTTGACGCCATCAACCTCGTTGGTGATCCTGTTGGAGATCCTGGCGAGGAGGTCATACGGAAGCCTCGACCAGTCGGCGGTCATGGCGTCCTCGGACGAAACCGGACGCAGCACGATCGGGTGTCCGTAGGTGCGGCCGTCGCCCTGCACGCCAACGCTGCGGACGTCGGCCAGCAGCACGACAGGCATCTGCCAGACGTCATTGTCGAGTCCGGCCGCCGTGAGTTCAGCCCGCGCAATCGCGTCCGCCTTGCGAAGGAGGTCGAGCCGTTCCTTGGTCACGTCGCCGACGATGCGGATACCGAGGCCGGGTCCGGGGAACGGCTGGCGTCCGACGATCTCCTGCGGCAAGCCGAGCTGCGCGCCCACGGCACGAACCTCGTCCTTGAACAGCGCGCGGAGCGGTTCAACGAGTTCGAACTGCAGGTCCTCGGGAAGGCCGCCCACGTTGTGGTGGCTCTTGATATTCGCGGCACCTTCGCCGCCGCCGGATTCGACGACGTCCGGGTACAGGGTGCCCTGGACGAGGAACTTAATGCTCTCGCCTTCGGACGCAGCCTCGGCGATGATGGCCCGCTCTGCTTCCTCAAACGCACGAATGAACTCGCGGCCGATGATCTTGCGCTTGGTTTCGGGATCGCTGACCCCGGCCAGGGCGGACAGGAAACGCTCCTGCTCGTTGGCGACGTAGAGTTTGACGCCGGTAGCAGCAACGAAGTCACGCTCGACCTGTTCGGCTTCGCCTTCGCGCAGCAAGCCATGGTCCACGAAGACGCAGGTCAGCTGATCGCCAACGGCGCGCTGCACGAGGGCTGCGGCAACGGCCGAGTCGACGCCGCCGGAGAGGCCGCAGATGACCTTGGAATCGCCGATCTGCCGGCGGATCCGGTCCACCTGCTCGTCCAGGATGTTGCCTGTGGTCCAGTTCGGCTTCAGGCCTGCCCCGTTGAACAGGAAGTTTTCCAGAACCTGCTGGCCGTGGACGGAGTGCTTTACTTCCGGGTGCCATTGAACGCCGTAGAGATGCTTCTCTTCGTTCGCGAAAGCAGCCACAGGTGCTCCGGCGGTGGTCGCCAGGACCTCGAAGCCTTCAGGAGCCTGGTGAACGGAGTCTCCGTGGCTCATCCAGGTGTTCTGGGAGTCCGGGACACCTGCAAGGATGGAGCGCGCCTCACCGACGGTGGTGGCCTCGGTGGCGCCGTACTCCCGCAGACCGGTCTGAGCGACCTTGCCGCCGAGCGCATTCGCCATGGCCTGGAAGCCGTAGCAAATACCGAAGACCGGGACGCCGGCCTCGAAAAGGTCCGCGCCAACCCTCGGGGCACCCTCGGCATAAACGCTTGAAGGTCCGCCTGAGAGGATGATCGCTGCCGGGTTCTTGGCCAGAAGCTGCTCGGTGGTGAACGTGTGCGGAACAATTTCCGAGTACACATTCGCTTCACGGACGCGGCGGGCAATCAGCTGCGCGTACTGGGCACCGTAGTCAACAACCAGCACCGGCTTCTGGGAAGTCTGAGCTTCAGAACTGAAGGGTGCGGTGGGAGTAGTCACCGTAACAGCCTACTTTGCCGGGATGCCCCGGTGCACCTTGAAGCCGGTCGTGAAGCCCGGAAATCAGCCCCGGAACCAGTCCGACGTTAGCGATCTCACAGTGACCGCCGGACCACGCCCGTCAGTAGCGCTTGGAGGCCTGCGGATTCGCGGCGAGTTCCATCTCTACCTCAGAGTGGAACTTCTTCTCCACGATGAAGGACATGAGAGGGACGACGCCGCCCAAGGCGAGCAGGACGAGCTTGGTGAACGGCCAGCGCATGAGCGACCACAAGCGGAAATCCGAGATGAGGTACAGCACGTACATCCAACCGTGGACGATCAGGACCCCCACGGAAACGTTGACCCCGCCCAGGACCGCCTTGGACTCGGCGTCGGCGAATCCGAAACCGAAAGGCTGACCGGTGATCGCGTTTGTACCGCCGGCGAAGAGATACACGCCGAACACATAGCGCGCAACGAGTTCGGCGCACAGAAGCAACAGCATGGTGCCGGTGAGGTAAGCCATGACTTTGTAGAACTTCAGGGCCGAGCGGATCTGCGCCGTCGTTCCGCCAAAGCGGCGCTTCTTGGCCGCCCTTGGCTTCGCGGCGGATTCTCCGGACTGTTCGGGCTGGATGGCCGGTTTGGGCTCAATCATGGCTTTACCTGTTCTGGCTTGGTAATTGCTGGCAAATCGTCTGACGGGTGTTCGTCGTCGGGCTCTTCCTCGTCGTCTTCAAGGGTGCGCCGGTAGTCATCGGCCACCATGCGCCACCAGATGTAGAGGGCGAATCCTGCAAAGACAACCCATTCCACGGAGTAGAAAAGGTTGAGCCAGTTGATCTGTTGGTTGGGTGGTTGGGCCGGGATATTCAAGGGCTTCAGCTGCGCTGGAAGTGCGAGGGTCTTGCCCGCGGATACTTCCGACGTCGCGGCGACGAAGCCGGGATAGCTCGAGACGTCCCACGTGTTGATGAGTTCCGCGACGGAGACCGCAGAGGCGCGTCCCGCTCCGGCGTCGACGTTTGGCACCGGCGCCTCGGACGGCAGGAGCCGTCCGGTCAGTTCAATGGTGCCCGACGGCGGCGGCCCGGCTTGGGCGGGATCGGCGACCCAGCCGCGGGCCACGGGGATCCACGTCTTCCCGGTTGCGCCGACGCCGTGGAGGACAGGTGCTCCGTCGACCGCAAACGCGGTCACTACCCAGTACCCTTTTTGCCCTGCGAGCAGCCGGCCCTCCACGAGGACCTGCTTGGTGGGATCGTAACTACCCTCGGCACTGACCATTTGGTCCGACGCCGAACCCGGAAAAAAGGTTCCAGGCTGCAATTCCCCGGTAAGCGGCTTGACCTGCTCCACAGCGGGGTCGTCAACCGGGGCGTCGCTCTGGGTGGATCTGCCGAACTGCCACTGGCTGAGCAGCACAAACACCCCGGAGAGCAGGAGCGCAAAGACAAGTCCTGCGATCCAGCGGGGCTTCAGAGCGGTTTTCAACACCCCTTAACCGTACTTCGTCAAGCTGTAGAACAGCTAAACGGGAGGGCCTGCCCCTTCCTCAGTGGTCGAAGAAAACCAAGCTGGAGTTGATCAGTTCGGCGATGACTTCGGGATCGTGGGCGCGCCGGAGGGATTCCCTGAACGATTCCTTGGACAGCGAGCGGGCCAAGGTCGCGAGGACTTCCAGGTGGTCCGAGAATGAGCTGGCGGGCGTAGCGATGAGCAGGACCAACGTGGCCGGTCCGTCGCTGGCGCCGAAGTCCAACGAATGACCGAATTTCGTGACACCAACAGCGATGGAGACCCTGGAGACATACTCGCTGCGGGCATGCGGAAGGCCAATGCCGCCCGGCAGCCCGGTAGCAAGTTGGTGCTCGCGCGAGTTGACGACTTCGAGAAAGCCCTCAAGGTCCGTGATGCGCCCGGCTGCGTACAGCCGTTCCGCGAGCTGGCCCGCGGCATCTGTTTTGTCTACCGCTTCCATCTCAAGGATGACGGTCTCCGGCGTGGTTAGTTCGGCATCATACGGGTCCAGTGGTTCCGCCAAGTCGTTTTCCCTCCAGTGTGGCCAGCCAACCCGGGCCGCTCAGCGGAGGGGAACGATGTCATCGACGCCCATGCGCGCAGCATCGGCCGATTCATCGTCGGGCTGCTGTTGGCTGAGCCGTTCAGCTTCCACCCGGGCCAGGTAGTGCTTGATTTCGCTTTCCCGCTGCGCATCGCTCCAGCCAAGAATTTCTCCCATCAGCTTAGCGACAACAGGGACCGCGGAAACACCTCTGTCCCACGACTCGATCGAGATGCGGGTGCGCCGGGTCAGGACGTCATGGACATGCCGGGCACCCTCATGGGTCGCGGCATAGACGACCTCTGCCGCCAAATAGTCGTCTGCCCCCGGCAGCGGCTCCGCCATCGCCGGGTTGTCCTTGATGATGGCGAGGACTTCCGGGGTCATGGAGCCGTAGCGGTTGAGCAAATGTTCCACCCTGGCAACGTGGACCCCGGCCTCGTCGGCGGTTCTTCCCCGCCTGTTCCACGCGGCTTTGAATCCCTCGGCGCCCAGGAGGGGGATGGTATCGGTGCAGCTCGCCGGCACGCGCTCGTCCATGGCCCGGGTCGCTTCGTCCACCGCGTCCTTCGCCATGACCCGGTACGTGGTGAACTTTCCACCCGCAACCACCACCAAGCCTGGAACCGGGTGCGCCACCACGTGTTCGCGTGAAAGTTTGGCCGTGGAGTCGCTCTCCCCCGCCAGCAGCGGACGCAGTCCGGCGTAGACACCTTCGACATCCTCACGGGTCAAGGGCCGCTTCAAGACACGATTGACGTGTTCAAGAACATAGTCGATGTCCTTGGTAGACGCTGCAGGATGCGCCTTGTCAAGCTTCCAGTCGGTGTCCGTTGTGCCGATGATCCAGTGCCGCCCCCAAGGAATGACGAACAGCACGGATTTTTCAGTCCTCAGGATCAATCCGACCGTGGACTGGAAGCGGTCGCGCGGGACCACAAGGTGGATGCCTTTGGATGCACGGACCTTGAGCTGGCCGCGATCCGTCACCATGGCCTGGGTCTCGTCCGTCCAGACTCCGGTGGCATTGACCACTTGCTTGGCGCGGACTGCGATGATGCTGCCGTCTTCCTGGTTTTCCACCTTGGCGCCGACCACGCGTTCGCCCTCCCGCACGAACGACACCACGCGCATCCTGTTCACGGCATGCGCTCCGTAATGTGCGGCCGTGCGGACGACATTGACCACCAGCCTGGCGTCGTCGACCTGTGCATCGTAGTAGCGGATGGAGCCGACGAAGGCATCGCTCTTGAGGCTGGGTGCTGCCCGCAGTGTTCCGCGCCGGAAGAGGTGTTTGTGCATGGGTACGCCGCGGCTGTGGCCGGAGGTGAGGCCAAGCGTGTCGTAGAGGAAGATGCCGGCACCAACGTAGGGCCGCTCCCAGAAACGCCGGGTCAGCGGATACAGGAACGGAACCGGGCGCACGAGGTGTGGGGCGATTTGCTGGATCAGCAAACCACGTTCCTGGAGGGCCTCCTGGACCAACGCAAAGTCGAGCATTTCCAGGTAACGCAAGCCGCCGTGAATCAGCTTCGAAGACCGTGACGACGTGCCGGAAGCCCAGTCCCGGGCCTCGACAATGCCCACCGACAAACCGCGGGTCACCGCGTCCAGCGCCGCACCGGCCCCCACTACGCCTCCCCCGACGATGAGGATGTCGAGTTCCTTGCCAGGCTCCGTGGTTCCCCTGAGGACTTCGATGGATCTTTCCCGCGCCTCCGGACTCAACGCACCGGTTGATGCATCAATCCTTTGCGAACCATCTGCAACACTGCTCATTGGACGCCTCCCATCGCACAAGCCCGTAGTTCCCCACACTACTTCTTGTCCAGCGGCTTGGGCAGGGTTTTCGCCTGCGCTAAAGCGGCCCGAGCGGGAGCTACTGGCCCGAGTAAGGCGAGACGACGACGTCGACCCGCTGGAACTCCTTCAGGTCCGAATAGCCCGTGGTCGCCATGGAGCGGCGGAGCGCGCCGATCAGGTTTGACGTGCCGTTGGTGTGGTGGCCCGGCCCGAAGAGTACTTCTTCGAGGGGACCGACGGTGCCGACGTTGACCCTGTCGCCGCGGGGCAGCTCAAGGTGGTGGGCTTCCTGGCCCCAGTGCCAGCCCTTGCCCGGGGCCTCTTCGGCACGGGCCAAGGCGCTGCCGAGCATGACGGCGTCGGCGCCCATGGCGATGGCTTTGACGATGTCACCCGAAGTACCCATGCCGCCGTCGGCTATCACGTGCACGTAGCGTCCGCCGGATTCATCCATGTAGTCGCGGCGGGCGGCGGCGACGTCGGAAATGGCGGAAGCCATGGGCGAATGGATGCCGAGGGCGCGCCGCGTGGTAGTCGTTGCGCCGCCGCCGAAGCCCACCAGGACGCCGGCCGCTCCGGTACGCATGAGGTGCAAAGCCGGGGTGTAGCCGGCAGCCCCGCCGACGATCACGGGGACGTCGAGCTCATAGATGAACTGCTTGAGGTTCAGGGGCTCATGGTTCTTTGAGACGTGCTCGGCCGAGACCGTGGTGCCCCGGATGACAAAAATGTCGACGCCGGCGGCCACCACTGTCTTGTAGTGTTCCTGGGTGCGCTGCGGTGTCAGCGAGCCGGCCACTGTCACGCCCGATGCGCGGATTTCCGCGAGCCTGGTGGTGATCAGTTCGGGCTGGATGGGGGCCTTGTAGAGCTCCTGCATGCGCCGGGTGACCGTCGGGCTGGCCGTTTCATCCGCAAGGGCAGAGATCTCGTCCAGCACGGACTGGGGATCTTCGTACCGCGTCCACAGGCCCTCGAGGTCCAGAACGCCCAAGCCGCCCAGCCGCCCAAGCGCGATGGCCGTTTCAGGCGACATCGCGGAGTCCATGGGTGCGGCGATCACGGGCATCTCAAACTTGTAGGCATCAATCTGCCATGAGACCGAAACGTCCTTGGGGTCGCGCGTCCGGCGGTTGGGGACGATCGCGATGTCATCCAGGGAGTAGGCACGACGCCCACGCTTGCCACGGCCAATCTCAATCTCGTAAGTCACTGCTCTAGGTTATCCCAGTGCGGCGCGATGTTCCGGCAGGGTGACGCAGACCATGACGACAGGCAATGCCTGATAAATAAGTGAGCCCGCCGCCCCCATAGTGGAGGTGGCGGGCTCGCTTGGAACTGCCTGGGATAGGAATTTACGCCTAGCGGGAACCGTAGTTCGGAGCCTCGACGGTCATCTGGATGTCATGCGGGTGGGACTCCTTGAGTCCGGCCGCAGTGATGCGCACAAACTTACCGCGTGCCTTGAGTTCGGCGATGGTCGGGGCACCCGTGTAGAACATGGTCTGGCGCAGGCCGCCGACCAGCTGGTACGCCACCGAGGAGAGCGGGCCGCGATAGGCGACGCGACCTTCGATGCCTTCCGGGATGAGCTTGTCATCACCGGAAACGTCCGCCTGGAAATAGCGGTCCTTCGAGTAGGACGTGTTCTTGCCACGGGACTGCATGGCACCCAGAGAACCCATGCCGCGGTAGCTCTTGAACTGCTTGCCGTTCACGAAGATCAGCTCACCCGGCGACTCGTCGCAACCAGCCAGCAATGAGCCGAGCATGACGGTGTCGGCACCGGCCACGAGGGCCTTGCCGATATCGCCCGAGTACTGCAGGCCGCCGTCGGCGATCAGCGGAACACCGGCGGGGATGGCCGCCTTCGAGGACTCGTAGATAGCCGTGATCTGGGGAACGCCCACACCGGCAACAACGCGCGTGGTGCAAATGGAGCCCGGGCCCACGCCCACCTTGATGCCGTCGGCACCGGCGTCGATCAGTGCCTGGGCGCCTTCGCGGGTGGCGGCCTGGCCGCCGATGATGTCAACGTGGGCAGCGACGGGATCCGACTTCAGGCGCGTGATCATGTCCAGGACACCTTGCGAGTGGCCGTTGGCGGTGTCCACGAAAAGTGCGTCGACACCGGCGTCGATCAGGGCCATGGCCCGTTCCCAACCGTCGCCGAAGAAACCGATGGCTGCGCCGACCCGGAGGCGGCCTTCCTCGTCCTTCGTCGCGAGCGGGTACTGCTCGGCCTTGGTGAAGTCCTTGGTGGTGATCAGGCCCTTGAGGCGACCCTGCTCGTCAACGAGGGGCAGCTTCTCGATCTTGTTGGTGGCCAGTTTGTGCGAAGCCTCTTCGCGGCTGATGCCCACGTGGCCCGTGATGAGCGGCATCTTGGTCATGACGTCGCTGACCAGCCTCAGCGGGAAGTCGGACTCCGGCACGAAGCGGGTGTCGCGGTTGGTGACGATACCGAGTAGACGGCCGTCCGTGTCGATCACGGGCAGGCCGGAAACCCGGTAACGCGAACACAGTTCGTCCAGTTCCTGAAGGGTGGCCTCCGGGTGGATGGTCAGGGGGTTGGTGATCATCCCGGACTCGGAGCGCTTGACGCGGTCGACGTGGTCGGCCTGGTCTTCGATGGACAAGTTGCGGTGGATGACGCCAAGGCCACCCTGGCGGGCCATGGCAATGGCCATCCGGGACTCGGTGACAGTGTCCATGGCGGCGGACAGCAGCGGGGTCTGGACCGAAATCCGCTTGGAGATCCGGGAGGAGGTGTCAGCTTCGGACGGAATGACGTTGGTGTGGCCCGGCAGCAGCAGGACGTCGTCATAGGTCAGGCCAACAAAGCCAAAGGGATCGTGTTCGGGCTGGGTCATGAGTGCGCCTCTTACCTTGGTTCTTGGGGGTTGCTCTGGTAGGGGTTGCAGCTGATGACCAGCCCGTCATTACGGGACTGGCCTGTGCAGAAAGGTTCTGAATAAATAGTAGAACCTCGCCGCCGATCCCCATATTCCGCGAGGGCAATGTGAGCAACAGCACCCGGCATCCGCCGTCGAGCCGCTGGACAACCCAACTCTGGCCGCCTAGCTCCACCCGGTCGCGGCCATGAACGCCTTCTCGAAGTATGGGGTCAGGGTCTTCATGTAGGTGGCGGTCACGTGGTTGTCGTCCTTGTAGACAATCACGTTGCCGATCACTGCAGGACAATTCGCATCGGGGCAGAAGTACTTCGAGAGGTCCAGGAATTTCGTGTCGGGCATTGCCGCGGCGACGGCCCCCGTCGGGGAATCTTCCGAATAGATTTCGGCACGCTGGGAACCACAGGCAACATACGCGCCGGGGTTCTTCTCAAGGCAAGCGGGAACTGGCTGCGCTGCCCGTGGTGTGTCTCGGAAGGCGACCACTTGGATTCCGGCGTCGTTGAGGGTCTTTACTTCCGTGACCCAGGAAGGATCGAGCCGCTCCGGGACGTTGCTCTGAGCATTGGTGCGCGTACTGGTCGTCACCACAACATCCGGCTTCATCTTCAGGACCTCTGCGAGCGTGGCCTTGTTGAAGTCAACGCATGCCTGCGTAATGTCTGCCGCGGTGTCCTCGCCAAGCGGGCAATATCCCTTCGTGATGGACATCAGGCTCCAATTGTTCTTTGCAGCCATCGTAAGCAGCGGCGTGTTCAGCACGTGGGCGTGGGAACTGCCTATGACCACCACGGACTTCGTCCCGTTCTTGATCCCGTTGGTGCATCGGTTGACGAACTCCTGCGGGTCCGCGGTCCCAGTGCAGGCGGTCGGGAAAACCGGCCAGTCCCCATCAACGGCAGTCATGCTTGGAACCAAGGGCACTCCTGGATCGGGGGTGTACACGAAGTCCCCGCCCACGGCCGCCGCTCCGGGGTTGCGGGTATCCATGTTTGCAACCAAGGCACGGTTTGTCTGCTCGATCTGCAGGGGCCAACCCGCCAAGGGCAAAATAGCCACGGCCCCTACCGCAACCAGCGAAATCGCGCTTCTGCGCCGGTTGGCCTCGGGCCACTTCCAACCCCGCAACGGCTTCTCGATGAACCTGGTGGTCAGGACAGCCAGGAGGAAGGCACCAACAATGATCACTGTGCCGGACAACCAGCCGGCGTGGGTCTTGCCGGACCAAGCCAGATAGATGACCAACATGGGCCAGTGCCAGAGGTAGAGGGCGTACGAATTGTTTCCCATCCGCACGAGCGGCTTGGAACTGAGGATCCGGTCGATTCCGAACCGGCTCTGGGTCTGGCCTGCCGCGAGGATACAGGCTGCGGCCAGCGTTGGCCACAAGGCCAACCACCCGGGGAAGACCCCCTCGACGTCGAGGATGAGCCCGCAGCTGAGCATCGCCAGGATACCGAGCCAGCCTAAGACGATCCTGGCCGACCTGGGTATTTTGACCGAAGGCAGGAAAAGTGCCAGAAGAGTTCCCAGGGCAAACTCCCACAGCCTGGCCGCCGTCGAGAAGTACGCCGCCGATTGGTCCGAAGCGGTGTAGAGGACCGAATACACCAGGGAAACCAGGAAGACTAATCCAAAGATGTAACGCAGAAGGGGAACGTACGCGAGCCTGAACCTCCTCGCCACCCAGCCAGCGCCCACGAAGATGATCGGCCAGACAATGAAGACCTGTCCTTGGATGGACAGCGACCAGAAATGCTGTAGCGGGCTGGCCAGGCTGTGGTCCGCGGCGTAGTAGTTGACTGCCTGCGACTGCAGCAGGAAGTTCTCAACGTAGAAGAGTGAAGCCCAGCCCTGCTTGATGGTATCGACCCAGCGGGTGGCCGGCATGAAGAGGAAAGTGGCGGCCAGCGTTCCAACGATCACCGTCACGGCTGCCGGCAAGAGCCTCCGGAAGTGATGAAGGTAGTGCTTGATCAGCTCAGTCTGCCGCCCGCCGGCATACCGCCGTATGAACTGCGCCGTCATGAGGAATGCAGAGACCAGGAGGAAAATATCCACCCCGCCGGAGACCCGGCCGAACCAGATGTGGTACGTGACAACCATGAGGACGGCAACAGATCGAAGCCCTTGGATCTCAGGACGGAACGTTGATTTGGGGGCCGATTTCTGCGTCTCGCCGCTAGTTCGCCGTAGCGCAATCGGGCGCGTGGTTGTCAAAGTCTTGCCTCCAGGGTGCTACTCAAACCGTCTACCCTACTGATTCGAAATGTTCGTCGTCAATTGAGACCGCGTTCAACCAACTTCCTATGATCCATTAGGACACAAGGGGCTGGGAGCTTCCGGAGCGTTGTCTGGGTCAATCCTCCATGCCGTTTTCCGGGCAACGCGGGGTCACTTACGGCCCATCCGGCAGCACCCAATGGGCCGTAAGTGACCCCGCGTTGCTTTAAAAAGAAAAGGCCCGGCCCCCTCAAGGGGACCGGGCCTTCTTTCACACAGATGGGCCCACACCGCCCGGGCTCCCTGGCCGAAGCGAAGCGAGGCTAGGGAGGCGGTGGGGACTAGTGGCTGTGGCCTGCGTGCTCGTCTTCCTCGGCCGGCTTCTCGACAACCAAGGTCTCGGTGGTGAGAACCAGGGCTGCGATGGATGCGGCGTTCTGGAGTGCGGAGCGGGTGACCTTGACGGGGTCGATCACGCCGGCGGCGATCAGGTCCTCGTACACGCCGGACTTCGCGTTGAAGCCGTGGTTGGCTTCCAGCTCGGCAACCTTGGCCACGACGACGTAACCGTCGAAGCCGGCGTTCTGGGCGATCCAGCGAAGGGGCTGGGTCAGGGCACGGCGGACGATGCCGACGGCGGCAGCCGCGTCGCCTTCCAGTGCCTTGACGGCAGAGTCCTCGTCCAGTGCCTTGAGGGCGTGGATGAGGGCGGATCCACCGCCGGAGACGATGCCTTCTTCAAGGGCAGCACGCGTGGAGGACACTGCGTCCTCGATGCGGTGCTTCTTTTCCTTGAGCTCGACCTCGGTGGCTGCGCCGACCTTGATGACGCCGATGCCTCCTGCCAGCTTCGCAAGCCTTTCCTGCAGCTTTTCGCGGTCCCAATCGGAGTCGGTGCGGGTCAGCTCTGCACGGATCTGGGCGACGCGCGCTGCGACGTCCTCAGGCGTACCGGCGCCGTCAACAATGGTGGTGTTGTCCTTGGTGACGGTGATCCGGCGGGCGCTGCCGAGGACCTCGAGGCCAACCTGGTCCAGGGACAGGCCGAGCTCCGGGGAAACAACCTGGGCGCCGGTCAGGGTGGCAATGTCCTGCAGCATGGCCTTGCGGCGGTCGCCGAAGCCCGGAGCCTTGACGGCAACGACGTTCAGGGTGCCACGGATACGGTTCACGATCAGCGTGGACAGTGCCTCGCCGTCGATGTCCTCAGCAATGATAAAGAGGGGCTTGGCAGCCTGCAGGGCCTTCTCGAGGAGCGGCAGGAATTCCTGCAGCGAGGAGATCTTGCCCTGGTTGATCAGGATGAGGGCGTCTTCCAGAACAGCTTCCTGGCGTTCCGCGTCAGTGACGAAGTACGGGGACAGGTAGCCCTTGTCGAACTGCATGCCCTCGGTGAGGACCAGTTCGGTCTGCGTGGTGGAGGACTCTTCGATGGTGATGACGCCATCCTTGCCGACCTTGCCGAAAGCCTCGGCGAGGAGCTCGCCGACCTCATCGCTCTGGGCAGAGATCGCGGCAACGCTGGCAACCTGGGTGCCTTCAACTTCGCGGGCGTTCTCCAGGAGGCGGGCAGCCACGGCCTGGACGGAAACCTCGATGCCGCGCTTGATTTCGCCAGGTGCGGCTCCGGCGGCAACGTTGCGCAGGCCTTCCTTGACGAGTGCCTGTGCCAGCACGGTGGCGGTGGTGGTGCCGTCACCTGCGACGTCGTTGGTCTTGGTGGCGACTTCCTTGGCCAGTTGCGCACCAAGGTTCTCATACGGGTCGTCGAGTTCGACTTCGCGGGCGATCGTCACGCCGTCGTTGGTGATGGTGGGAGCTCCCCACTTCTTGTCCAGAACGACGTTGCGGCCACGCGGGCCAAGGGTGACCTTGACGGTATTGGCGAGCTTGTCAATGCCTGCTTCGAGCGAGCGACGGGCAGCGTCGTTAAACGCAAGCTGCTTTGCCATGGTTGTGTCCTTTCAAGACGGAAAACCCGCACCGCTGATTCGACCGGAAGAAGTCCGACTCGATCTGCGATGCGGGATCCAGGGAATTACTTAACGACGATCGCCAGAACGTCGCGGGCGGACAGAACGAGGTATTCGTTGCCGCCGGTCTTGACTTCAGTTCCGCCGTACTTGGAGTAGATGACGACGTCGCCGACGGTTACGTCGACGGGGACGCGGTTGCCGTTGTCGTCGAAGCGGCCGGGGCCAACTGCGACAACTTCGCCTTCCTGCGGCTTTTCCTGTGCAGTGTCCGGGATGACCAGGCCGGAAGCCGTGGTCTGCTCTGCTTCGAGCGGGCGGACAACAATGCGATCCTCGAGAGGCTTAATGGAGACCGACACTCGGATCTCTCCTTTACGTGAGGTAGTACATGGACTATCAAACCAGGGATGCCGTGGCGGGCTTACCGTCGTCGCGGTGCCGGTAAGTGCCTGGCGGCATGATTAGCACCCGCCTAGGGAGAGTGCTAATCAAGACTCTATGTAAGCATTAGCACTCGGTCAAGGCGAGTGCCAGAATTCCGTCATGGGTGAACGCCCGAAGCGCCACTTGCGGCTCGAGTAGCTCATTGACCGGCGAGGTCGTCGAAGTCGACGTCCTCGCCGTCGTCATAGTCTTCCTTCGGCGCGTTTCCGCGGTTCAGGTAGAGCACTACGCCGCTGGCGAGCGCGACGACGCCGAACACCACCAGCCCGACGATCGCTGCGATGCGGGCACCGGTGTAGGTGTCACGGATGTCCCGGGCCTCGTCGGTGGCGTCCTGGACGCTCTTTCCGGTCATGGAGTAGGTGGCCGCGTTGAAGGAGTCGAGGAAGAAAATAATGATCAAGAGCGCAATGCAGACAACGGCAATCAAAACACCGACGATGAGTGCGGGGCGGGCATACTTGGAGAGATTTCCGGCGAAGGGACGTTTATCGGGGGCAAAGGGAGAACCATTGGCGTCGTCAGGCTGGCGTACTGGGTTGTCTTCCATGGCATCAACCCTATCCGCCCGGGTGGTCGCGGTTCCCCCTCCGCACTCTATGACGGGCGAGCATTAGGCTGGTTCCCATGGCTGACACACCCCAGGACCAGATTGCCCCTTTGCTGACAACGGAAGGTTGGGAACTCCTGGCATCCTTGGGACCATACCGCGACGGCGAAGCCTTCGCCCTCAACGCGCGCCTGCGCAAAGACGGCCACTCCCCCGCGCTCGTGGCCGCCGTCCTCACCCAATCCAGGCTCCGCACCCGGGCCGAGGCCAAGTTCGGAGAATTCGCCCGGCAGATGCTCTTCACCCAGGCCGGCCTGGAACAGGCCACCCGCCTCAATGTTGCAGCCAGGCACGCCGAGCGATTCGCCAAGGCAGGCACGCGGCACGTGGCGGACCTGGGCTGCGGGCTCGGAGCGGACTCCATGGCCATGGCCTCCATGGACATCGAGGTCACCGCCGTGGAGCTCGACGAGACCACCGCAGCCTGCGCCACCATCAACCTCATTCCGTTCCCGCACGCGACGGTAGTGCACTCCGACGCAACCTCGGTGCCCCTCGACGGGGTCGACGGCGTGTGGCTCGATCCGGCGCGACGCACGACGTCGTCGTCGGGAACCAAACGGATCTGGGATCCGGAGGCGTTCTCGCCGCCGTTGTCTTTCGTTGAATCATTGGCGGCGACCGGCAAGTCCGTCGGGGTCAAAATGGGCCCGGGCATGCCGCACGAATCGGTACCGGCCGGCTGCGAGGCACAGTGGGTTTCGGTGGGCGGGGACGTCACGGAAGTGACGCTGTGGTTCAACGACGTCGCCCGTCCCGGCATCCGCCGCGCTGCCCTGGTACTCGGGCCGCAAGGCGCAGCCGAGATCACCAGCGCCGAAGATTTCGACGGCGGTCCGGTGCCCGACGTCGGGCCCGTGGAGGGATACCTGTACGAACCGGACGGGGCGGTGATCCGTGCGGGCCTGGTGGCCGACGTCGCACTCCGGCTGGGCGGCCACCTGGTGGACCAGCACATCGCCTATATTTGCGCTCCGGAACTTGTGGAGACCCCGTTCGCCCGCGCCTACAAAGTCCTGGAAGTCATGCCGTTGAACGTCAAGGCCCTCAAAGCCTGGGTGAAGGCGAACGGCGTCGGCGTCCTCGACATCAAGAAACGCGGCACCTCCGTCACCCCGGAGGAGCTGCGGAAGCAGCTGCTCCCGGCAGGAAAAGGCTCGGCAAAAGGCCGCGGCAACAAAACAGCCACCTTGGTCCTCACCAGGATCGGCGAGGAAAAGGTGGCTGTTGTAGTGGAGCCCGTCGCGGCTGCCTGAGCTGGTCTCTGAGCTGTGGCGCCCTATTGGGCGCGCGTGAACTCCTCGGCCGCAGCGACTTGCTCCGGTGTGGGGGTGATGCCGGTATAGAGAACGAACTGCTCAAGCGCCTGGATGGTGGCCACCTCGGCGCCGGTGATCACGGTCTTTCCTGCCGCGCGGCCGGCTTTGATGAGCGGCGTCTCTGCGGGGAGGGCGACGACGTCGAACACGACCCTCGCGGCCGCCACCGCCGCTTCGGGGAAGGACAGGGAGCTGGACTCGGGTCCGCCGGCCATGCCGATCGGTGTCACGTTCACGAGGACGTCCGCCGTCGACTCCCCTACTTCGGCTTGCCAGCCGAAGCCGTAAAGCCCCGCGAGGGCTTGCCCGGGTTTTTCATTCCGGGCAACCACTGTAACGCGGGAGAACCCGGCGTCCCGGAAGGCAGCGGCGGTGGCCTTTGCCATGCCGCCGGAACCGCGGAGCAGCACGGACGACGCCGGGTCGATCGCGTTGCGCTCGATCAACTGGGCGATCGCCGTGTAGTCCGTGTTGTAGGCCGTCAGTACGCCGGCATCGTTCACGATCGTGTTGACTGAATCGATTGCTGCCGCCGAAGCGTCCATCCGGTCGACGAGGGCGATGACGTCTTCCTTGTACGGCATCGAGACGGCACAGCCGCGGATGCCCAGGCCGCGCACGCCCGCGATCGCGTTCGGGAGGTCGGTGGGAGCGAAGGCCTTGTAGATCCAGTTCAGGCCAAGCTCCTGGTAAAGGAAGTTATGGAAACGCGTTCCGTTGTTGCTGGGCCGGGCAGAGAGAGAAATACAGAGCGTCATGTCTTTATTGAGGATCGGCATAACGGGGCTTCCTTCGCGTAGCGGGTTCTCTGCCCAGCCTAGACGGGGAGCTAGCCTTGGCGCGCCTTGAAGCGCGGATTCAGCTTGTTGATGACAAAGGTGCGGCCGCGCCGGCGGACCACTTGCGCCCCGGGGACCTTCTTGAGGGCACGCAACGAATTCCTGACTTTCATGGGGTTCTCCTTCTCGTGTTTTCGCTTGGTTGATGGGGGCTTTGTTCCGCCTGGGCTGGAGCTCGGCTACAGGGTGGATTCGAGTTCAAAAGGGTCCTCGAGTCCGGCGAAGCCGAGCCTCATCTCGGCTTCGCTCAGCGCGCATGCATCCAGCAGGGACCGGATTTCTGCTGCGTCAACGTCGTCTCCCCTTCCGGTCACGGCAAGCACCGTCCCCCGGTCGCCGAAGCGCGGATGCCAGTCGAGGGCGGCGTCGACGTCGTGGAGTCCGTTTCCGTGCTTCAGGCCTTTGCCGCTGGGGACGCGGCCGATGCCGGCGTCCGCCAGCCACTCGCCCGTACTCTCGAGCCAGACGCGCGGCCCGATTCCCTGCACCGCGATCCGGACTTTGGCAGCCGAGGCAATCCACAAGCGGCCCCGCATCCAGTGGCATCCCCCGGCCAACTTGGGCAGCGCCTCCTGGAAGCGCCTCGGATGAAGGGGTCGCTCCACTTTGTGGAGCACGGTCCGGAAATTCCCCGACTCCTCCTCGAGCGGCACCCTCACGGAACCACGACGGACTCTCGCGAGAGCCTCGGCGCCGTCGTAGCAGCCGGGCCGGAAGTCGTCGTCGCCCGCGGAAATGGCTGCGTGCGGCGCGAGCTGCCCAAGAAGTTCCACGCCGTGGGTCCACGCCTCACTTGAATCCGGGCGCAATCCGGTGAGCTCTGCCCCAAGACCGGCGTGCACCATGACAGTATCCGCGTGGCCCAATTCCCCGATGAGAAATTCTCCGCTGGTGCGCTCATCCTCGGGCATGGCCGTAAACCCGGATTCATACAGCGTGTGTTTGTCCCAGATATGGTCTTCCAGCCCGGAGGGGTCAATCGCCAACACCGCGTTGTCGATGACGGCGGGCCGCTCCAGGCCGCGCTTGAGTTCGGCTACCGCCATCTCCACGGAGACACCCGGTGGCAGGCCCAGGACGATATGGTCGTGTCCCGACGCGGCGAGGCGTTCCGCCGTCGGGACAACGTCGAGACGGACCGTGCAGCTAAGGCAGCCGTGTTCCAAAGCGGTTTGAGCTTGCTCCACCAGTTGGCCGTTGCGGAAGATCCTTCGCAAGACAATGGACCCGTCCAGGAGGTCGTGCAGGACAACCACCGAATCTCGATGGGTCCGCCCAAGCCTGGCGGCGGCTGCTTCGCGGCATTGGCTGTCCAGTGAGCTGACAACAGAAAGATGCATGCCAATAATCTTAGATGCAAATCATTCTCATTAGCAAACGACTTTGTTTCCTGTTTTACCTCGCGGTTCCCATCATGCGGTACCGTACCGCCCCTGCATTAGACTTGAGCCAACCGCTGACGGCCCCACGGCGGGCATTGCTCAGGGCGTTTTTGGCAAATACCGAGGGGACCCACGTGCAGATTGATTTCGCTTCATCCAGGCAGTCGACCCTGGGGGTGGAATGGGAGCTAGCGCTCGTCAACGCACGCACCGGCGAATTGGTCTCGGTGGCGAATGAGGTCCTGCGGGGCGTGGCTTCGCGGCATCCGGATTTGAACGAAGACGACGAGCACCCGCACATCAAGCGGGAACTGCTCCTGAATACCGTGGAACTCGTGACGGGCGTGTGCAACACCGTCAAGGAAGCCAAGGAAGACCTGGCCCGCTCGCTGCAGGCCGTCAGGGAAGTCACCGACCCCATGGGCGTGGAGCTCTTCTGCGCCGGAAGCCATCCATTCAGCCCGCCGCAGCTCCAGCCGGTCTCGGACAAAGAACGCTACGCCAAACTGATCGACCGGACCCAATGGTGGGGACGGCAAATGGTCATCTACGGAGTCCACGTCCACGTCGGCCTGGACCGGAGGGACAAGGCGCTCCCCATCCTCGATGGCTTAGTCAACTACTTCCCCCATTTCCAGGCATTGTCCGCTTCGAGCCCGTTCTGGGGCGGCGAAGACACGGGCTACGCGTCACAGCGCGCCCTCATGTTCCAGCAGCTTCCCACGGCCGGATTGCCTTTCCAGTTCCCCAGCTGGGCCGAATACGAGTCCTACGTCCAGGACATGTTCACCACTGGAGTGATCGACACCCTGTCTGAAATCCGCTGGGACATCCGGCCCGTGCCGAACTTGGGCACCATCGAGATGCGCATTTGCGACGGCCTGGCAACCCTCGAGGAGGTCGGCGCCGTTGCAGCCCTGACCCAATGCCTGGTGGACGAGTTCTCCACGATCCTGGACAACGGCGGCAGCATTCCCACCATGCCGCCATGGCATATCCAGGAAAACAAATGGCGCGCCGCCCGTTACGGCATGGAGGCGATCATCATCCTCGACGCCGAAGGCAACGAGCAGCTCGTCACCGAGCACCTCAAGGAAACGCTGCTGCGCCTGGCACCTGTCGCGGAAAAGCTGGGTTGCTCGGCGGAACTGGCCGACGTCGAAAAGATCATCGCCCGCGGAGCCGGCTACCAGCGCCAGCGCCGCGTCGCGGCCCAGCACGACGGCGATCTCCACGCGGTTGTCCAGGATCTCGTAGAGCAAATGCGGTCCGTTCCGACCTCCTAGCGTTGCCGGCTAACCTCGAGACGGATTCCCGCGCCTACACCGAAACGGTAGTCACCGGCAGGGAGGAATCCGGAGCGAACGCGACGCCGCTGGGCGCGATTCCCGCCATGATGAGTTGCGAGCCCAAGGCCGCCACCATGGCGCCGTTGTCGGTGCACAGTGGCAGCGGCGGCACATGCAGCGTGATCCCGGCGGAGCTGCAGCGTTGCCCTGTCAGCTCACGGAGCCGGGAGTTGGCGGCGACGCCGCCGCCGAGCAGGAGATCCGTGATGCCGTTCTCCTTGCAGGCCAGCACAGCCTTGGACGTGATGACGTCCACCACCGCTTCCTGGAATGCAGCGGCGATGTCGGCGGTGGGAACCTCCTCACCGCGCGCTTCGAATTGTTCAACGCAGCGCGCGACGGCGGTCTTGAGCCCGCTGAAGGACCAATCGTAGCGATGCGGTCCGGGTTCCTCCGCGGTTCCCATGTACTTGGGTTGCGTCAGGCCGCGCGGGAAGCGGATGGCCTTGGCGTTGCCTTGCTTGGCGAGTTTGTCGATGGCCGGTCCGCCTGGGTAGCCAAGGCCCAGGAGCCTGGCCACCTTGTCATAGGCCTCGCCTGCGGCGTCGTCGATGGTGGAGCCGAGCATCTCGACGTCGTCGGTGATGCTGCGGATGCGCAGGATTTCCGTGTGCCCGCCGGAAACCAGCAACGCACCGAGGTTTTCGGGCAGCCGGCTGCCCGAGAGTCCCCCGGTGCCACCGCCGGCGGCCCCGTCAAGGAGCCCGACGCCGACATGCGCCACCAAGTGGTTGATCGCGTAGAGCGGCTTGCCCGTGGCAACAGAGAGGGCCTTGGCCGCGCAGACACCCACCATGAGCGCGCCGGCCAATCCGGGTCCGGACGTTACGGCGATGGCATCGATATCGTCAAGCGCCACCCCTGCCTCGTGCAAAGCTTCCTGCAGCGTGGGAACAAAAGCGTCCAGGTGGGCACGGGAAGCGATCTCCGGAATGACACCGCCAAAACGGACGTGTTCATCCATCGAAGAGGACACGGTGTTGGTCAGCAGCGTGGTTCCGCGGACAATCCCGACGCCGGTTTCGTCGCAGGAAGACTCTATCCCCAGCACGAGCGGCTGGATAGTGTGGGAGCGGTTCATTCCGGTGTTCCTTCAGTCAGTGTGAGCCTCATGATGAGGGCGTCCGTGCCGTCGCGGTAGTACCGCCGTCGGACGTGGATCTGCTCGAAGCCGAACCGCACGTACAGTGCCTGCGCTCGTGGATTGTCGGCACGGACCTCCAGGAGCACTTCCACAGCGCCACGCCGTCGGGCCTCTTCGATCAGTTCCGTGAGGATGGCCGAGCCGATTCCCCTGCCTTCGAATTCAGGAACGACGGCGATCGTCTGGACGTCCGCGATCGGCTCAATGCACATGAGCCCGGCGTAGGCCACAATCTGGCCGCCGGCTTCGGCCACTACGTAGCGGCGGGTATCAATCTGGGCGAGTTCATCGAAGAACATCTGCATCGGCCACGCGTCCACCGGGAAGAGCCGGCGCTCCAGGACCTCGACCGCCGTGACGTCGTTGGCGGTCATGTCGCGCAAGGTCACGCCCTCGAGCTTGAACTGATATGAGTGGTTCACAGGGCACGCTTCCTAGGGCCCGGCACTTGGGCGTCGGATTCCCGCAAATACAAGGGCGTGGAATCGGGCAGTTCCGCGCCGGCCAACAGGAGTGCCATGGCGAACTGGCCAAGCGACGCGGCGTCGGGCTGGGTGGCGCTGAATTCCTCGTTCGCGTTGACGACGTCCGCGTAGATGCCGCCGCCGGCACCGAAGACCGGGAGATCGGGCAACTCCGAGGCGAAACCGACGTGCGGACCGTCCACGAGTTGCGGGAGCTGGCCATCGTTGAGCGTGTAGCGCGCCCAGTAGACCTCCTTGCGACGGGCGTCCGTGGCCACGAGGAACTCAGCCTGTGCTTCCGTTGATTCGGCCACTTCCAAAGCGATCGCGTCCAGGCTCATGAGTCCGAATAGCGGCTTGTTCCACGCAAATGCCAACGTGCGGGCGGTTGCAATCCCTGAACGAAGCCCGGTGAATGGTCCGGGGCCAACGCCGGTGACGATGAGGTCGATGTCCGCGCCACCTACTCCGGCGTCGGCCAGGAGTTTCTCAATGCCGGGCGCCAGGACCTCGGCATGGCTGCGGGTGTCCTCGGTGGCGAAGGACTCCACCACGCCTTCCATGGCATCGTCCGAGATGAGTGCCGCACTCGCCACGGCCGAAGTATCAATGGCCAAAATCAGCATCAGGCGTTCTCCTCCAGTATTTCCGGCACCGTGCTCCACCGAGGGCCAAAGCCGCGGAAAACGATGGTGCGCGGTTCGTCGTCGTCCTCCGGGTCGAAGTCCAGCACGACGTCATGGCCGGCCTCCGGGCGGGTTGCAGCCCCTTCCGCGCCGCCCACCGTCCGGTGAATCTCGACGTCCAGGCGACTATCCGAAAGGTGTTCGACGCGCTCGCGCCCCCACTCGACCACTGTCACGGAGTTGTCCATGGTGTTTTCAAGGTCGATGTCGTCGATTTCCGCGGCGGAGGCAAGCCGGTAAGCATCAACATGGACCAGGTCGGGACCACCCGGCCGCGGCCCGTCCGGCAAGTTCGGGTGGATACGTACCAGGACAAACGTGGGCGAGATGACGCCGGCACGGACGCCCAGTCCTTCGCCGAGTCCCTGGGTGAAGGTGGTCTTGCCAGCACCAAGTTCGCCTGTCAGGACCAGCAGGTCACCGGGCTCAAGGACCCCGGCCAGCGCCGAGCCCAAAGCGTGGGTCTGCTCCGCCGTCGCGACCTTGACCGTGCGTTCCCACAAGGCCTCGCTCAACGGGGTCTTGTCAATCGAGGTCCCGCTCACCGGGCATCCGCCCCCGGGGTCTCATTGATATAGATGCGCGGCACGCGTGGGCTGACACGGGTGACAATCTCATAGTTGTTGGTTCCGGCGGCGGCGGCCCAGTCGTCCGCCGTCGGGCCGCCGTCGGCGCCGTCACCGAACATGACGGCTTCGGCACCCAACCAGCCGGCTTCGTCCGTCACTGCATTCCCAAGGTCGATGACCATCTGGTCCATGGCGATCCGGCCCACCACCGGGTAGTTGACGCCGTTGACCCTTACCGGTCCGCCGGTGGCGACGCGCGGCACGCCGTCGGCGTAACCAAGCGGGATCAGGCCCAAGGCGCTCTCGCTGGACGTCCGGTAGTTGAGTCCGTAGGACACCCCTTGGCCTTCGGGCACGCGCTTGCAGTTGGAAACGAGGGTGCGCACTGTCATGGCGGGGCGCAGGCCAAGTTCCGCGGAGGTTTGTCCTTCGAACGGGGACAGCCCGTAAAGCCCGAGCCCCACGCGGACGAGGTCGAAGTGGGCATCCGGGCGTGAAAGCGTGGCGGGAGTGTTGGCCAGGTGCCGGACTTCGGTGTCCACTCCGGCGTCCTCGGCCACGGCAATCGCTTCCCGGAATGCTGCCAACTGCTCATCGGTCTCGGGACGGTGGGGTTCGTCGGCCACGGCCAAGTGCGAGAAGATGCCCACCACGCGTAGGAGCCCCTCGTCCTGGTACTCCATGGCCTGGCCCACCACTTTGTCCCATTGGGCGATGGTGGAGCCGTTGCGGCCCAAGCCGGTATCAACCTTGAGGTGGATGCGTGCCGGCCGTTCCTGTTCGCGTGCCGCCGCGACCACCGCGTCCAGCTCCCAGCCCGAAATCCCGACGTCGACGCCGGCGGCAACCGCCGCCTGGAAGTTGCTTTGGGTGGTGTGCAACCAGGCCAGCATGGGGGCATCGATTCCAGCAGCGCGAAGCGCCAAAGCCTCCGAAATATGGGCAACGCCAAGCCATCGGGCGCCGGCTTCCAGGGCCGCCCGCGCCACCTGCACCGCGCCGTGCCCATAGGCGTCGGCCTTGACCACGGCCATAACGTTTGCGGGCGAGGCGATAGCCACGAATTGGCGTACGTTGTGCCGGATGGCATCCAAGTCAATGACGGCTGATCGTTCGAGGACCGTTGCCGAACCCGATGTCGTCGAGGGCTCGAAACTGGCAGCTGCTTCGTAAGTCACCCTCACGATTCTAGTGCCGCCATGGCCCGCGGGTTGTCCGGCTTGGTGGGGCCCCGCTCAGGCGTCGGAGTTGTGGGCGATCGTGGCCGTTGCACGACGTTGGGCCCCTGGCGGGACATCCGCCACAATGTCCTCGAGGAAAGCGAACCGTTTGAGCCACTGGCTGGACTGCCGCTCCCTCCGGGCGTTGGCTCGCTGCCACCAATCGGCGATGTCTCCCCAACCGGGCGCAGCCAGCGAGCCGCCCACTTCCTGAACCGCGAGCGACGCGCAAAGATTGGCAAAACGGAGCCGGTCCCCCAAAGGCCACCCGGCCAGGCAGCCCACGACAAATGCCGCACCGAAGCAGTCGCCCGCTCCTGTGGGGTCGTACGCCGTCACGGGAAGGGACGGCACCCATTCCTCCTCACCGGTTTCGGAATCCACGGCCATGGCTCCCTGCGCTCCCAAAGTCACCACAGCCACCGGAACGCGGTCGGCAAGTGTGTAGAGCGCAGACCATGGGTTGTCCTTGCCGGTGAAGGCCATTGCTTCGCGTTGGTTCGGCATGAAGGCGTGGAAATTGCTGAGCTGGTCCAGCCGCTTCGACGACCACGCTCCGGTCGGATCCCATCCGGCGTCGCCGAAGAGTTTGACGCCGGCTTTCCTCGCCGCCAGCATCCATGGCTCCGGCTCCTCGCCCAGATCCGCGACGGCGGCGAGCGCCTTGGGCGGATCGCCGATCAGTTCAGAGGCGCTCATGGGCGAGGGATGTCCGTGGGTGACCATGGAACGATCCTGATCCACGCACAAGGAGACCGTGACCGGGGAATGCCAGCCCTCGAACCGCCTGGACAGGGAAAGGTCCACATGCTCTTGGCTTTCCAGGATCCGCCAGTTGAAGTCCCCGTATCCGTCATCCCCGAAGGCCGCCGCGAGGCTGGTCCGCAGCCCAAGCCGGGCGGCCGCGATGGCTTGGTTGGCCACGCCGCCAGGGCAGGTCCCCATGCCTTGGCTCCACACTTCAGTCCCCGGTTCAGGGCTGCGGTCCAGTCCGGTAAAGATAATGTCCTGGAACACAGTCCCTGTCAGCAGGAGATCGCAGGCTGAATCGGCCGCGTCATCACGCGCTTCCCCCCGGATAGCGGCGAGGGGGTCGAATCCAATCCTGGGCGTTGCGTCCATGCACGGCAGACTACGCCGCGGCCACGATTGTGCAAAGCTCTTAGAGCTCCTGGTACATGACATGCAGCCCGACGTAGCCGAGAGTCGGGTGCTGGAAGGCATCGGGGATGGTCGCCAGGATACGGAAGCCCATGGACTGCCAGAGCCCTACCGCGCGCACGTTGCTCTCGACGACAGCGTTGAACTGCATCGCCTTGAACCCGGAGTCCCGGGCGGCAACCAAGGAATAGGCACACAGCGCCCGGGCGATTCCCTGCCCGCCGTGATCGGCATGGACCATATAGCCGGCGTTGGCCACGTGGCTTCCGCCACCACCCTGGTTGGCGTGCAGTTCACCGGTACCCAGCACGTCGCCGTCGCGCACTGCCACGAAGGTCAGCCCGGGCGCTTCCTTGAACCACTTGCTCCGTGCGGCTTCTTCGGTGGTGTCGCGGTCCCAGGTGAAGGTCTCCCCGGCCCGGATCACGGGTTCCAGGACGGCCCAGATCCCTGGCCAGTCGCTTGCCCGGGCGGCCCGGATCTCGTAGCCAGCGGCCGCCGGCGTTCCTGCTTTGCTGTTTGAGTGGCTCACGTCCGTTACGGTACCAGCCGTCGCTACCCTGCCGGCCCTGTAGGGCCGACTGCAATGCCAGGGAGCTCAGGAGTAGTGTTTTCGCTGGGACGCAGAGATTTTCACTTTGCGGGACTTGTTGAATTTGCATTGGATACAGGAGGTAGCGGTGTCGTTGATCCGTCGCGTGGCCTTCCTGTCACTCCACACGTCCCCCATGGAACAGCCGGGTTCGGGCGATGCGGGGGGCATGAACGTGTACGTCCGGGCGCTGGCCATGGCGTTGGCGGATCTTGGTGTGGAGGTAGAGATCTTCACGCGTTCGACGTCCGCCAGCCAGCCCGCCGTCGAACATCCCGGTCCCGGCGTCTGCGTCCATAACGTCCTGGCGGGCCCGCCACGGAAACTGCCCAAGGAGGAACTTCCCGAACTCCTCCACGCCATGGTTGCCGAGGTCGAGCGGATCCGGCAACGGCAACCGCACGGCCGTTACGACGCCATCCATTCCCACTACTGGGTGTCCGGTGTGGCGGGCCTCGAACTCTCCGCATTGTGGAACGTGCCGCTGATCCACACGATGCACACGATGGCGAAGGTCAAGAACCTGGTGCTCGAATCCGGCGAGCGGCCGGAACCGCGCCTGCGTGAAGACGGCGAACAGCGGATTGTGGATGGAGCCACGCGCCTCGTGGCCAACACTCCCGCCGAAGCCCAGGAGCTCGTTTCGCACTACAGCGCCGATTTCGACCATATCGACATCGCTCCGCCCGGTGTTGACCTGACCGTGTTCACTCCCGCGTTCCGGGCCCGGTCCCGCGCCGAGCTTGGCGTGCGACCCGGCAGTTTCCACTTGCTCTTCGCCGGACGCATCCAGCGGCTCAAGGGCCCGCAAGTATTCGTCGAGGCTGCGGGCATCCTCCGCAAGAGGCGGCCGGACATCGACCTCGAACTGACCATCCTGGGCGCCTTGAGCGGCGCCAAGGACTTCAACCTGCAATCCTTCATCACCGCCTCGGGGCTCGACGACGTCGTCACGCACCGCGCGCCGGTCAAGGCGCCCAAGCTGGCGGGCTGGTTCCGATCTGCCGACGTCGTGTTGATGCCCTCCTTCAGCGAGTCGTTCGGGCTGGTTGCCCTTGAAGCACAGGCCTGCGGCACTCCGGTGGTGGCCACCAACGTGGGTGGGCTGACCCGCGCCGTTGCCGACGGCCGGACGGGTATTTTGGTTGACGGCCACGATCCCGCTCGCTGGGCCGACGTCATCGAAGCCCTGTACGACGACCCCCGCACCCGCGAAGACATGGGCCGTGCCGCGGCCGTGCACGCGGAGGCCTTCGGCTGGCACCGGACGGCAGCCATCACGCTCGAGAGCTACCACGCAGCCATCGGCGCAGTCCTCGTCCGCCCAAGCTAGACCCCCGCTCACAAACAAGCCCCTCCCCGGCGACGCTCGCTCACCAATGAAGGCAATCCCGACGACGCTCGCTCACCAATGAAGGCAATCCCGACGACGCCCGCTCACCAATGAAGGGAATCCCGGCGACCCTCGCTCACCAATGAAGGCAATCCCGACGACGCCCGCTCACCAATGCGGACACGACTGATAGATTGTCGCGCACAGTGTTCCGCACGGATTTGAGGACAAGGATGTCTGAAAACAAGATCTTGAGCGACCTTGAAATTGCCCAGAATGCGGCGATGCGTCCCATCGAGGAGATCGCGGAGCATGCCGGGATCAACGTCGACGCGTTGGAACTCTACGGCCGGTTCAAGGCGAAAATCGATCCGGCCAAGCTCCGTCTCCCGGATGCCAAACGAGCGGGCAAGGTAGTCCTCGTCTCCGCCATGTCCCCGACGCCGGCGGGTGAGGGAAAGTCCACAACCACGGTAGGCCTCGCCGATTCTTTGGCGCGGGCCGGTCACCGCGTGATGATCGCGCTACGCGAACCGTCCCTTGGACCGATCCTGGGCATGAAGGGAGGTGCGACCGGGGGCGGCTATTCCCAGGTTCTCCCCATGGACCAGATCAACCTGCATTTCACCGGCGACTTCCACGCGATCACCTCGGCAAATAATGCCCTGATGGCCCTCGTGGACAACCACATCTTCCAAGGCAACGAGCTCAACATTGATCCACGCCGCATGACCTTCAAACGGGTTCTCGATATGAACGACCGCTCGCTTCGCGAGATCATCATCGGCTTGGGCGGGCCCGCACAAGGAGTGCCGCGACAAGACGGATTCGACATAACCGTCGCCTCCGAAATCATGGCCGTCTTCTGCCTCGCGACGGACTTGGATGACCTCCGCGAGCGCCTCGGCCGGATCACTTTCGGATACAACTATGACCGCCAGCCGGTCACGGTGGCCGATCTCGGCGTCCAGGGTGCCCTGACCATGCTGTTGAAGGACGCCATCAAACCGAATCTCGTGCAGACCATTGCGGGAACGCCGGCCCTGGTGCACGGTGGCCCGTTCGCCAACATCGCCCACGGCTGCAACTCGCTCATCGCCACACGGACGGCCCAACAACTCGCCGACATTGTGGTCACGGAAGCGGGATTCGGCGCCGACCTCGGTGCCGAAAAGTACATGGACATCAAGTCGCGCATCGCGGACGTGGCGCCGTCCGCCGTCGTCGTGGTCGCGACTATCAGGGCTCTCAAGATGCAGGGCGGCGTTCCGAAGGAGCTGCTCAAGGAGCCCAACGTCGAGGCGCTCGCTGCCGGCGTCGAGAACTTGAAACGGCACGTGCACAATGTCGAGAAGTTTGGCGTCACACCGGTTGTTGCAATCAACAAGTTCGCGACGGACACACGCGAAGAGCTCGAATGGCTGCTGGCTTGGTGCGCCCAGGAAGGAGTCCAGGCGGCGGTGGCGGATGTGTGGGGTCGCGGCGGAGGGGGCGACGGCGGTGACGAGCTCGCGGCGAAGGTCGCCGCGGCGGTGGCGGCAGCAACGCCGTCGGACTTCCGGCACTTGTACCCCCTTGGCCTGTCCGTTGAGGACAAGATCCGCACGATCGTGCAGGAAATCTATGGTGCCGACGGTGTGGAGTTTTCCGTCCCTGCGCTCAGGCGCCTCGCGGACATCCGGAGAAACGGCTGGAGCGGAATGCCCGTTTGCATGGCAAAGACGCAGTATTCATTCACTGACGACGCGTCCCAGTTGGGCGCCCCCAAGGGTTTCACGGTGCACGTCCGCGAGCTGATTCCCAAGACCGGGGCGGGCTTCATTGTCGCGCTGACGGGTGCTGTCATGACGATGCCGGGTTTACCTAAGGAGCCCGCCGCGATGCGAATGGACGTCGATGAGCACGGCAATCCGGTGGGTCTCTTCTGACCCTCGCTCAGCTATGGGCCGTATGTAAGAAACCCTCGCTCACCTATAGGGCACTTTCGCGGGACGCTCGCTCACCAGTGGCGCCGGAAGGCGGCCGGATCGTCGGCCGAATCCCGGGCCTGTGGATAACTTCTGCGGGCATCCGCCCCTTTGCGGCACAATGCGGGTATGCAAAACGAGCTCGCCCTTCCCGCCGAACTGCTTTCAGGACCGTTCACGCTCACCCAGGCCCAAGCCCAAGGTGTCCCGCGCGGCCGTCTGCTTCGCGCCGACGTCGAACGCGTCAGCCGTAGCCTCTACCGTCCGATCGGCTGGGACTTCGAACTTGAGTCCGCCGCACGTGCGTTGTCGGCTGCTACCCCGGGGGCCTGGATCTCGCACGTGACGGCAGCGCGCCTTCGCTCTTCCTGCCTTCCGCCGTGGCTTGCCGATTCTACGGAGCTGCACCTCAGCAAGCCCCGATCGTTGCCTGGAACCCGCCGCAAAGGCGTAATCGGGCACAGGGTGATCGCGGCCGAGAACGAGGTCGAATCGGTTGATGGAATACGGATCAGCACGCGCCCACGCACTTGGCTGGACATGGCCCGGCTGCTGCCTTTGAACGACCTCGTCTGTATGGGCGACGAGCTGATTCGAGTGCCCCGCCAGGCCCTGGAAGGACGGGACACGCCGTTCGCGACCCTTGAAGGACTGCGTGTTCTGGTGGAGCGCCATCCGAATTTGCAAGGCGTCGTCCGTGCCCGGCAGGCGCTCGAACTGATGCGCGTGGGCGCGGACTCGGCGCCGGAGTCCCTGCTTCGTTTGGCCATGCTGGACGCTGGAATCCCCGAACCCGAACTCCAGCTCAGCTTGCGAAGTGACGATCCGTTCTCGCCGTCGGCGGATTTGGGGTTCCGCCGACGGCGGGTCGCCATTCAGTACGACGGCGGCCATCACCTCGCGGAGGCCCAGACCCTCAGTGATCGACGCCGGAACAAAGCCTTCGAGGCAGCCGGATGGACCGTCCTCGTGTTCCGCAAGGACGATTTGGCAGATGGATTCGAGTCTGCCACCAAGAAGATCAAGAAGGCGCTCCGATCAGCGTGGGTCGATCCCGCCGTCGCATCCGGCTTTGCAAGCGCCGTGTAGCGAACGGGCGTTAAACGACGAACGCTCGCTCACCCGAAGGTGAGCGAGCGTCCGTCAAAAACCCGGCATAAGTGAGCGAGCGTCCGCCCAAAACCCGGCATAAGTGAGCGAGCGTCCGTCAAAAACCCGGCATAAGTGAGCGAGCGTTTAGCGCTCGACGTCGCCGCGGATGAAGGCCTCGACCTTTTCGCGGGCGATGTCATCGTTGAACTGCTCCGGCGGGGACTTCATGAAGTAGCTGGAAGCGGAGAGCAGCGGGCCGCCGATGCCGCGGTCCAGGCCGATCTTGGCGGCGCGGATGGCGTCAATGATCACGCCGGCGGAGTTCGGGGAGTCCCAGACCTCGAGCTTGTATTCCAGCGACACCGGGGCGTCGCCGAAGTTGCGGCCTTCGAGTCGGACGAACGCCCACTTGCGGTCATCGAGCCAGGCGACGTAGTCGGACGGACCGATGTGGACGTCGTCGGCGTGCAGGACGGCTTCGACGTTGGAAGTCACGGCCTGGGTCTTGGAGATCTTCTTGGATTCCAGGCGGTCGCGCTCCAGCATGTTCTTGAAGTCCATGTTGCCGCCGACGTTGAGCTGGTACGTGCGGTCCAGCGTGACGCCGCGGTCTTCGAAGAGCTTGGCCATGACGCGGTGCGTGATGGTGGCACCGATCTGGCTCTTGATGTCATCGCCGACGATCGGCACACCAGCGGCGGTGAACTTGTCGGCCCATTCCTTGGTGCCCGCGATGAAGACCGGCAAGGCGTTGACGAAGGCAACACCGGCGTCGATGGCGCACTGGGCGTAGAAGTGCGCAGCATCCTCGGAACCCACCGGCAGGTAGCAGACCATGACGTCGGCCTTGGCTTCGCGCAGTGCGGCGACGATGTCCACTGCCTCTTCCGGAGCCTCGACGATGGTCTCGCGGTAGTACTTGCCCAGGCCATCCAGGGTGTGGCCGCGCTGCACGGTCACGCCAGTGGAAGGGACATCGGCGATCTTGATGGTGTTGTTCTCGCTGGCGCCGATGGCGTCCGCGAGGTCGAGGCCGACCTTCTTGCTGTCGACGTCGAAGGCAGCGACGAACTGGACGTCGTTGACGTGGTACTTGCCGAACTCAACATGCATCAGACCCGGAATCGTGGCCTGGGGGTCGGCATCGCGATAGTAGTGGACACCTTGGACCAGCGAAGCGGCGCAGTTACCTACGCCGACAATGGCGACACGAATCGGATGTGAAGACACGGAACTCCTTTGAGAACTAACCTCAGGTGCCTAGCGCGTCAGTACCTGTATGTACGACGGCGTCTTAAAGGCACAGCGCCATTCGGCGCTCTTAGCATTGTAACCAACCTGAACGGGGCCGGCTTTGTTCCCAGCCGGCCCCGCAAGTGTATTAAGTTTTTCGAATCTACTTCTGCGCCCACAGATTGATGTCGGACTCGACGGCGAACTCGTCAATCGCTGTCAGTTCCTCCGACGTGAAGTCGAGGTTGTTGATCGCAGACACGGTGTCCTCCAGCTGCGCCACACTTGACGCGCCCACCAGGGCAGAGGTCACCGGCGAACCCTTCGGCTGATCGCGCAGGATCCAAGCGATCGCCATTTGGGCGAGGGTCTGGCCGCGTCCTTCGGCGATGGCGTTCAAACCACGCACCCGGCTCAGCTTTTCCTCAGTCAGCGCCGATTCGGACAAGAACCGTTCCTTGGCGGCGCGGGAGTCCGCGGGGATTCCGTTCAGGTACCGGTTGGTGAGCATCCCCTGTGCCAGCGGGGAGAAGGCGATGGATCCCGCGCCAACCTGGTCAAGCGTTTCGTAAAGGTTGGGCGAACCGTTCTCGGTCCAGCGGTTCAGCATGGAATAGCTGGGCTGGTGGATGAGGAGCGGCGTGCCCATTTCCTTGAGAATCCGGGCTGCCTCAAGGGTCTGCTCCGGGGTGTAGGAGGAGATTCCGGCATAGAGCGCCTTGCCGGAGCGGACAGCGTGGTCCAGGGCGCCCATGGTTTCTTCCAGCGGGGTTTCCGGATCGGGACGGTGGCTGTAGAAGATGTCCACGTAGTCCAGTCCCATGCGCTGCAGCGACTGGTCAAGGCTGGAGAGCAGGTACTTGCGGGAGCCCCATTCTCCGTAGGGGCCGGGCCACATGTAGTAACCGGCCTTGGTCGAAATGACGAGTTCGTCGCGGTACGGCTTGAAGTCGTCCTTCAGGTGGCGGCCGAAGTTCGTTTCAGCCGATCCGTCCGGCGGACCGTAGTTGTTGGCAAGGTCGAAGTGGTTGACACCCAGATCGAAGGCCCGGCGCAGGATGGCGCGCTGCTCTTCGAAACGCTTGTCGTCGCCGAAGTTGTGCCACAGTCCCAGCGAGATCGCGGGAAGTTTGAGGCCGCTGCGTCCGACGCGGCGGTAGGGCATGGTTTCATAGCGGTTTTCCGCAGCCGAATAAGTCATACCTACCATCCTGCCACCGCCTTCGAGGCTCGAAGCGCGATGTCCGTCATGTGGGCACGCTCACTTAAGGGCACAGTCACTCAAGGCGCACGACGGCGGCGCTCTCCCCCGGGAGGGTCAGCTCTCCGTTCCCGACGGCGGCCGCGGAGTCCGTGGCGAGCAAGACTTCACCGCCCATCGCCTTCGTCAGGGTCCGGTCCCCGAAGTTGCAAGCAACCCTCACGGCTCCCCTGCTGAGAACGAGCCATTTGTCCTCTTCGCTGAAGTCGACGTGGGTGTCGGTGAATCCACCGCCCGCAAGCTCCGGCGTCGAGCGCCTGAGGTTCGCAAGCGCCCGGTAGAGTTCCAGCAATCGGGCGTGATCGCCGTCGTGCGCTTCCTCCCACTTGAGCTTGGAGCGTTCAAAGGTCTCCGGGTCTTGGGGGTTCGGCACCAACGCGGGGTCCCAGCCCATCCGTTCGAATTCCTTGAGCCGGCCCTTTGCCGTGGCCTCTGCGAGCCATTCCTCGGGATGCGACGTGAAAAACTGCCAAGGCGTGGACGCGCCGAATTCTTCGCCCATGAAGAGCATCGGGGTGAATGGCGACGTCATGGTCAGCACGGCGGCCAACGCGAGCCTCCC
Source organism: Arthrobacter sp. S2(2024) (assembly GCF_036662515.1). NCBI lineage: Bacteria > Bacillati > Actinomycetota > Actinomycetes > Micrococcales > Micrococcaceae > Arthrobacter > Arthrobacter sp. S2(2024). The sequence goes on from NZ_JAYKZI010000002.1 coordinate 514,264, forward strand.
GTACGACAGGCTGGAACTCAGGCGGTCACCGGCGGCGCGGTTGCCGATTTGATCGTGGTTCTGGTTGCAGACCACCAACGCGGCAGGATGAACCAGCCCCGGGCGGATGGGGCGGCCATGGTGCCTGCCGCGGAAACTTGAGTAGCTCCCGTCGTGGAAGAAACCGTGTTCAAGCACCTTTGCCAGTGCGCCCAAGGAATCGAAATCCGCGTAGTAGCCGGCAGTCTCGCCTGTGAGGTTGACGTGCACGGCGTGGTGGAAGTCGTCGCTCCACTGACCTTCCAGGCCGTAGCCATTGGTGTCCCGGCGGTAGATGAGGCGCGGGTTGTTCAGGTCCGATTCCGCGATCAAGGTCTTGGGGACGCCAGTTTCGGCTTCGATCCCGTCCGCGAGGCTGGCGAGGTCTTCCAGGATATGGACGGCCCGCTCATCGCGGAGGGCGTGTACGGCGTCGAGGCGCAGCCCGTCCACGTGGAAGTCGCTCAACCACATAGCGGCATTGTCCAGGATGTATTGACGGACTTCGTCGGAACCGGGGCCGTCCAGATTCACTGAGTCGCCCCATGTGTTGCCTTCGCCGGACTTCAGGTAGGGGCCGAACTTCGGCAGGTAGTTCCCGCTGGGTCCCAGATGGTTGTAGACCACATCCTGGATCACGCCGAGTCCGGCAGCATGCGCGGCATCCACGAATCGCTGATAGGCCTCCGGTCCGCCGTAGGCCTCGTGGACGGCGAACCACAGCACGCCGTCGTAGCCCCAGTTGTGGGCGCCGTTGAACGCATTGACAGGCAGGAGCTCCACAAAGTCGATTCCAAGTTCAACGAGGTAATCCAGCTTTCCCGCGGCCGCGTCCAGGGTGCCTTCCGGCGTGAAGGTTCCGAGGTGGAGCTCATAGATGACCGCGCCGCCGAGCCCGCGCCCCGCCCAATCCGCATCGTTCCAGGCATACGACGAGGCGTCGAAGGTGCGGGAAAGAGCGTGCACCCCGTCCGGCTGGCGCTGCGATCTGGGATCGGGAAAGGGACCCTCGCCGTTCACCAGATAGCCGTAGTCGGTCCCGGGCTCTCTTGGTACGTCCGCCGTCCACCAGCCCGCGGCGCCGTCGTCGTGGGACAGCATATCGTGGCGCTGCTCCTTCGCGAGCAGAGTGACAGATTCCGCAAACGGGGCCCATACATCGAACCGTTTCCCGGCGCTGGTCTTCTCGGCCATCGCTCCCCCTCAATCGTCTTGTCCGGGCTTCGTTTGCCCGCCGTTCTTGGTGCTCCGACTAGCCAATGGGTACGAGCAAGGCCACCGGGTATCTCTGCAGAAGCCTTGCGACGTGAACCTCGCCCGGAGGGTAGCTGTTGCCTGTCAGTTCATCCCGGACCGCGCTCCCAAGACGAATGAAGGTGTCCTGCCACCCTCCGTTCCGCTCAAGCTTCCGCGGGAGCCTCGTGGCCAAAGTGATGGCACCGCCCCCGGTGGCAAGGGCGCCACGGTCGAACGCGATCAGATGTTCGGCCGCATGACCCTGGGCATCGACAGCGCTGTAACCGCCGAAAAGCTCCGGCCGGTCCCGGCGCAAGCGCAGTGCCCTGGATGTCACCAACAACTTGGCCAGCTCGTCCCGCGCTTCAGCCTGGACACCGGCGTCGAGGGCTGCGAGGGCGGCCTTCCGCCGTTCGAAGTCGACCGCGCGCCGGTTGTCCGGGTCGGTGAGTGAACGATCCCAGAACTCGGTCCCCTGGTAGACGTCCGGTACGCCCGGCATGGTCAGCTGGACCATCTTCGCCGACAGTGAGTTGGACGTCCCGTACGGGTCCACCAGGGCAACGAACTCTTCCAGGGCTGCCGTCAGCTCGGGCATATCGAAGGCGGCGTCGACGGCGGAGGCGAGCGTCGCTTCGAACGCTTCGTTCGGCTCGGTCCAGCTGGTGGAGTTGCCGGCTTCGCGGGCAGCCTTGAGGACGTAACCCTGGAGGCGTTCACGGCTGGCCGGCCACGCACCTGCGATGGCTTGCCATACGAGGGCTGCGAGTGGCCCGTCGGGAATCGGGGCCAGTTCCTGCATGCGGTCCACGAACGCTTCCCATTCGGGGACTGCCTCGGAGATCGCGGAGATCCTGGCGCGGGTGTCTTCGCTGCGCTTGGTGTCGTGCGTGGTGAGGGTGGTCATGGACAGCGGCAGCAGCGCCTGGCGACGTACCATCCGTTCGTGGAATCCGGGCGCGGTCAAGGCGAATTCCGTCGGATCCGCTCCCACCTCAGTCAGCGTGCCAAGGCGTGTGTAGCGGAAAAACGCGGTGTCTTCCACGCCCTTGGCCATGACCATGCCGGAGGTCTGCTGGAAGCGGCGGCCCAGTTCATGGCTGGCCTCGAGCAGCAGCGGAAGCAGTGCCTTGATGACGGGTTCCAACTCCGGCCTGGTGCGGGCAGCCCGTTCGACGGCCTCCACCAAGGTGTCTTTGCCATACGGGAGGTAGCTCCGGTAGACGTGAAACGAAGCGATGATTTCAGCCAGCGCGTCAACCACCTCCGGGCTGGCTACCCCTGAATTGGGCAGTTCCGGAGAGTCCGGGACGAGCCGTGCGAGCCGCAGGATTTCCGAATGCAGGATGCCGTCCGTGATGCGCCGCTTGGTCCCGTGGATCATGGCTTGGTAATCGGCGGGCGAGCCGGTGCCCCGGAGCCTGGCATCCAAGGCGTCAAGCTGCGCTTCGGCGTCGGGATCCACGAAAAGGCGGTCGACGTCAGCGAGGGCGTCGTACCCGGTGGTCCCCTCACAGTCGAAGTTCTCCGGAAGTTCCTCCCCTGGCTCCAGGATCTTCTCGACGAGCAGATAGGAGCCGGCCGTGGTTTCCTTCAGGCGCTCCAAGTACCCGGCCGGGTCCGCGAGCCCGTCCGGATGATCGATCCTCAGCCCGTCAACAAGCCCGCCCTGGAACCATCGGGCGATCTCCGCGTGGGCTTCATCGAAGACCCAAGGGATTTCGACGCGGATCCCGGCGAGAGTGTTTACCGCGAAGAAGCGGCGGTAATTCAGTTCGCCGTCGGCCCGGCGCCAGCCGACCAGCTCGTAGTGCTGGCGCGCATGGACGTCGCTGGCGTTGTCACCTTCGGCATAGCTTCCTTCGGCCAGCGGGAAGCGGTGATCGAAGTAGCGCAATTCGCCGTCGAGCACTTCCAGCTTGTCGACGTCGTGATCGCTCCCTAGGACCGGAAGGCGGAGCTTTCCGCCGCCGAAGTCCCAGTCGACGTCGAACGCTTCCGCGTAGCGGGAGGCCCTGCCCTCTTTGAGCAGGGACCACCACCAGGCATTTTGCGGGGGCGACGCGACTCCCATGTGATTGGGGACAATGTCTACCAACACCCCGAGGCCGGCTTCCCGAGCCGCCTTGGAGAGCGCCGCGAGCCCTTCGACGCCGCCGCGCGAAGCATCAACGGTGGAGGGGTCTGTGACGTCGTAACCGTGGTCCGAGCCCTCCTCCGCCGTCAGGATGGGCGACAGGTAAACCCAATCCACCCCGAGCTCGCGCAGATAGCCCGTGAGGGCAGCAGCGTCCTGGAGCGTGAACGACGGCCTGATCTGGAGCCTGTACGTGGAGACGGGTGTCCTCATGATCCCCCGTTCTTGTGGGCGCGTGGCTTCCTGGGCTTCTTCGGTGCAGCGCCGGGCTTGTTTTCGGGGTCAGCCTTCGGCTCCGAAGCATGGTGCTTTTTCGGTTCAGGGGTTGCTTCCGGTACAACCTGGAGCTTCCGGGTGGACGGCGACGGTGTAGCCGGCGAAGTCAAGGAAGCCGTTTCGGTGGTGGCCGTCTGCGACAGCGCGGCGAGGGACGCGGCCACGGAATGGTCCGGGTCCGTGTCCGGGACGCTGTGTGCCCTCAGCACCACGAGTGATTTGGCCCCAACACCCAGGACCGCTTCTGCCTGCACGGGTTCGGTATCGGCGCCGCCGCCGGCGGTGTCGATGATGATGTCCCACGCGGGTGCGTATTCGTCCGAGGGCACCTTGAAACCGACTTCGTCGTCGTGGGCGTTGAAGTAGAGCAGGAAGTTGACGTCCGTGATGCGCCGGCCTTGGTTGTCCCGGCCGCGGATCCCGTCACCGTTGAGGAACACGCCCACGGAGCGGCCGAAGCCGCTGTCCCAGTCCGACGGCGTCATGGTGGTTCCGTCGACGTCAAGCCATACGATGTCCGGAAGCCGTTCGCCTTCTCCTCGCAGTACCGGGCGTCCGTCGAAGAAGCGGCTGCGCCTGAAGGTGGGGTGCTTGGCGCGCAAGGCACTGACCGCTGCCGTGAACTCCACTAGCGGCTGGTCCACGCTGTCCCAGTTGATCCACGTCAGTTCGGAATCCTGGCAGTAGCCGTTGTTGTTGCCCCGCTGCGTCCGGCCAAGCTCGTCACCGTGCAGCAGCATTGGGACACCCTGGGACAAGAGCATGGAGGCGATGAAGTTCCGCTGCTGGCGGGCTCGAAGGCCAAGGACCTTCGGGTCCTCCGTGGGTCCTTCGACGCCGCAGTTCCAGGAACGGTTGTGGGATTCTCCGTCGTTGTTCCCTTCGCCGTTCGCCTCGTTGTGCTTCTCGTTGTAGGACACCAAGTCAGCCAGAGTGAATCCGTCGTGGGCCGTGACGAAGTTGATGGAGGCCACCGGGCGCCGGCCGGAGTGCTCGTAAAGGTCCGCCGATCCGGTCAACCGCGAGGCGAACTCGCCCAAAGTGGAGGGCTCGCCGCGCCAGAAGTCGCGGACCGTGTCCCGGTACTTGCCGTTCCATTCCGTCCACTGCGGCGGGAAATTGCCCACCTGGTAACCGCCGGGACCGACGTCCCACGGCTCGGCGATCAGCTTGACCTGCGAAACCACGGGATCCTGCTGGATGAGTTCGAAGAAGGTGGACAGCTTGTCCACATCGTAGAACTCACGGGCCAGCGTGGATGCGAGGTCGAAGCGGAAACCGTCCACGTGCATTTCGGTGACCCAATAGCGCAGCGAATCCATGAGCAGCTGCAGCGAATGCGGACTGCGCACGTTCAGCGAATTGCCGGTGCCCGTGTAGTCCATGTAGTGCTTCTCGTCGCCCTCCATCAGACGGTAGTACGCGGAGTTGTCGATGCCCTTGAAAGACAGCGTGGGGCCGAGGTGGTTGCCTTCGGCTGTGTGGTTGTACACGACGTCGAGAATGACCTCGATGCCGGCCCGGTGGAGGGAACGGACCATGGCCTTGAAGTCCTGGACCTGCTGGCCGGTATCGCCCTTGGAACTGTAGCTGTTGTGCGGGGCAAAGAACCCGATCGTGTTGTAACCCCAGTAGTTGTTCAGTCCTTTGTCCTGCAGGATGCCATCGTTCGTGAACTGGTGCACCGGCATGAGCTCGATCGCCGTCACCCCGAGCTTTTGCAAGTGGGAAATCACCGCCGGATGGGCCACGCCGGCGTACGTGCCGCGCTGCTCCTCAGGAACCTCGGGGTGGAGCTGGGTCAGGCCCTTGACGTGCGCCTCGTAAATCACGGACCGGTGGTACGGGATCCGCGGGAGGTGGTCCCCGTCCCAGTCAAAGAACGGGTTGATGACTACGCCCATCATCATGTGGGGCGCGGAATCCTTGTCATTGCGGGAGTCCGGATCCCCCATGTTGTACGAGAAAAGCGCCGGGTCCCAGTCGATCTGCCGGTGGATGGCCTTGGCGTACGGGTCCAGGAGGAGCTTGTTGGGATTGAAGCGCTGGCCGCTAGCAGGGTCGTACGGACCGTGCACGCGGTAGCCATACTTCTGTCCGGGCTGGACGTGCGGAAGGTAGCAATGCCATACATAGCCGTCCACCTCGCTGACGGTGTAGGAAATCTCTTCCCCATCGTCGTCGAAGAGACACAACTCCACCTTTTCCGCCTTCTCGCTGAACAGCGCGAAGTTGGTTCCCGTGCCATCGAAGGTGGCCCCCAACGGGTATGCGGATCCTGGCCAAACGTCCATGTGTTCTCCTTCATGTGCCGGATAACTTTCTGCCAGCCTAGCGAGACTATGCGACTTTCACGGAACATCCGGGATCATCCGGCGCGATGTTCCCCGAGAAATCGGAAGACGTCGGGGACCGCCCGGGCGATGCCGGAAGCGGTCAACGGGCCGCCCCTGGAGGCCGCGCTACCAGCCATTCCGTGGATGCTCGCGCCGACGGCGGCTACCGCAGCCCAGCGCTCGTCAGGGGCGATTCCCAGTGCCGCGAAGGGTCCGTCGTCGTCGAGCCCGGATTCCGCGTACGCTGCAGCCAACGCGCCGACGATCCCGCCAAGGACGTCCCCGCTGCCTGCCGTTGACATCCACGGATTTCCGTCCGACTGGCTGAAGACCGTCCCGGAAGGCGAAGCAACCACTGTTGTGGCACCTTTGAGCAGCACGACGGCGCCCGTGTGTTCGGCCGCTAGCCGGGCGAAGTGCACGGTCCGCGATTCCACGTCTTCACGCGTGACACGCACTTCACCTCGGCCAAGAAGGGCCACGAGCTCACCGGCGTGCGGGGTGAGAATCCAGTTCGGCGGGCAGCGTTCCGGCAGGAGCTCGAGGGCTCCTGCGTCGACGACGGCGGGTTGGCCGGCACTGGACGCCGACGCCAGTACGTCACGGGCCCGCTGGAGTTGTTCGACACCGTCCAGGCCAGGACCGAGCAGCCACGCCTGGACCCGGCCGGGCTCGGCGGGCTCCCAGATGGCTTCGGGGGTCCGCGCCAGGACCTGCCGCGCGACCACTTCCGGGCCGAGGTACCGCACCATGCCCGACCCGGCCGCCGACGCGGCCTGGACACAGAGCGCCGCAGCCCCGGTGTAGCGCCCGGAACCTGCCACTATGCCCAGGACTCCCCTGGTGTACTTCTGGGCCCGGCGCCCCGGGTCCGGAAGCACGGCGGCCAGGTCAGGGGCGGAGAAACGGCGCAGGGCAGGTGCCGGAAGATTTTCCTCGATGCCTATGGGTACCAGGATCACGCGGCCGGCGCTGCCCTCACCCGGATCGGCCATCAGCCCGGCTTTGATTCCCCCGAATGCCACGGTCAGCCGCGCCGTCAATACAGGCCAGTGGACCTCCCCTGTGTCGGCGTCCACGCCGCTGGGAGTATCGCAGGCCACCACCAGGCCGGGCCTGAGTTCTTCCAAGGCGGCAACCAATTCCGCGGCCGAACCGCGGAGGCCGCCCCGGGCACCAGTGCCCAGGATCGCGTCGATGACTACGTCGTCGCCGGCAATCAGCACGGCTAGTTCTTCGGCGTTGTCCTCATCCAAAACGTGAACGCGTCCACCGGCGGCGCGGAAGGCCGCGAGGGCGTCCGGATGGGCCGAACCGGCGGTGAGTACCGCCGTCGTGCGCATGCCGCGCCTCGCGAGCGTTGCCGCGGCGAAGAGGCCGTCCCCGCCGTTGTTCCCTTTGCCGGCCAGCACCGTGACGCTCGAGCCGTACAGGCGACGCCCCTCGGAACGTAGTTCCCGGACGACGGCGTTTGCCAGACCGTAGGCTGCGCGCTGCATGAGAACAGCGCCATCGCCGGCATCAAGAAGCGGTTGTTCCGCTGCCCTGATCTGTGTTCCGGTGAAGGCGCTGATCATGGTTTCTTGCGCTGCTACGCTTCGGCGATGACCATGGCAGTGGCGATTCCGCCATCGTGGCTCATGGACACGTGCCAGCGCTTCACGCCTATGGAATCGGCAACTGCCAGGACGGTGCCCTTCACCTTGATGGTGGGGCCGTTCTGGTCCAGGCCGATCCAGCAGTCCTGCCAGTTCATGCCCGCGGGAGCTCCCAAGACCTTGGCCACGGCTTCCTTGGCCGCGAAGCGCGCGGCCAAGGACCGCGTGTTGAGCTCGCGTTCCGCGGGAACGAACAAACGGTCACGGAGGCCCGGGGTCCGCTCGAGTTGGCGCCCGAAGCGCTCTATGTCTACGACGTCTACGCCTATGCCAACAATCATGCCGTTATTCTACGGTCACGCTCTTGGCGAGGTTGCGCGGCTGGTCCACGTCGTACCCCTTGGCCTTGGCGAGCTCTGCGGCAAAAATCTGCAGTGGAACAGTGGTGAGAAGCGGCATCAGCAGGGTAGGTGTCTGGGGGACGTAGAAAACGTGCTCGGCGTAAGCCCGCACGGCTTCGTCGCCTTCCTCGGCGATCACCAGCGTGCGCGCACCGCGGGCGCGGATTTCCTGGATGTTGCTAACAACCTTCGCGTGGAGGGAATCGCGGCCCCGAGGCGAGGGAACCACCACAAAGACGGGCTGCCCTTCGTCGATCAGGGCGATCGGACCGTGCTTGAGCTCACCGGCAGCGAACCCTTCAGCGTGGATATACGCGATTTCCTTGAGCTTCAGCGCGCCCTCGAGTGCTACCGGGAAGCCCACATGGCGGCCCAGGAAGAGGACCGACTTCTCGTCCTTCATGCTGCGGGCGAGCTCGCGGAGGGGACCCGCGTTGTCGAGGATCTTCTGGATGTGGGCGGGAATCTTGCCAAGGTCCGCCAGGACGTCCTTGATCTGGCCGGAGAAGATGTTTCCGCGCAACTGGGCGAGGTAGAGGCCCAGGAGGTAGGCGGCGGTGATCTGGGCCAGGAACGCCTTGGTGGAAGCGACGGCGATCTCCGGACCGGCGTGGGTGTAGAGAACGGCGTCGGATTCGCGCGGGATGGTGGATCCGTTGGTGTTGCAGATGGAGATCGTCTTGGCGCCCTGTTCGCGGGCGTAACGGACCGCCATCAGGGTGTCCATGGTCTCGCCGGACTGGCTGATGGACACCACCAGCGTGTTGGCGTCAACGATCGGGTCGCGGTAGCGGAATTCGTGCGCAAGCTCCACCTCGGTGGGGATGCGGCACCAGTTCTCGATGGCGTACTTGGCGACCATCCCGGCGTATGCGGCCGTGCCACAGGCCAGGACGATGATCTTGTTGACCTGCTTGAGCAACTCGGGGTCGATCCGGAGCTCGCTCAAAGTCAGCTGGCCGTTGATGTCCGAGCGGCCGAGGAGGGTTTGGGTGACCGCGTCGGGCTGGTCGTGGATTTCCTTCTCCATGAAGGAGCTGAAGCCGCCCTTTTCCGCAGAAGCCGGGTCCCAGTCAACGTGGTATTCCTTGCCCTGGGCGGGGGCGCCGAAGAAGTCCGTGATCTCCACGGTGTCGGCGGTGATGGTGACGATCTGGTCCTGGCCAAGCTCGACGGCGCGGCGCGTGTGGTCGATGAAACCGGAAACGTCGGAGCCAAGGAAGTTCTCGCCTTCCCCCAGTCCTACGACAAGGGGGGAATTGCGACGCGCGGCGACGACGACGTCGGGCCGTTCCGCGTGCACGGCGAGGAGCGTGAACGCGCCTTCGAGCCGCTGGCACGCGAGCTGCATCGCCTTGGTGAGCCTGCCGTTGGAGGAGTCGCCATTGAGTTGGTTGCGGAAAATATCGCCCAGCAGTGCTGCCGCCACCTCGGTGTCCGTCTCCGATTCGAAAGTGACACCCTTGGCGATGAGCTCCTGCTTGAGCTCGGCGAAGTTTTCGATAATTCCGTTGTGGATCATCGCCAGGCGCCCGCCATCGGCCAGATGCGGGTGGGCGTTCTGGTCGGTGGGTCCGCCGTGGGTGGCCCAACGGGTGTGGCCGATGCCGGTCAGCGAGTCCGGGAGCGGATTTCCCTCGAGCTCGTTCAGTAGATTGCTCAGTTTCCCGGACTTCTTCCGGGCTGTGATGGCTCCATCAGCCACCACTGCTACTCCGGCTGAATCATAGCCCCGGTATTCAAGCCTCCGGAGTCCTTCAAGTACGACGTCGAGGGCCGAGTGCCCGGCATCTGCCCGGCGGGATGAATTGCCAACGTAACCTACGATTCCACACATGCCTACAAGAGTAGCGGTTGCCCCGCGAAATGGACGTAGGATATCCGGGCCCGCAATCAGCCCAGGCCGCGGAATATGCAGGTTCATGCACCTTTTCCGGGAGAGCATGCTCACACAAAATCTGCCCGCCGTTCATGCTGTATTTCCGGATCAGCCAACGGAGGGGCAGAATCTCTATGGTGACTTTGCAACGCAACGAAGCGAACGGCGACAGCTCCTCTCCGTTCGTGGAACTGGACAGGCAGACGTGGTCCCGGCTCGGTGCGCAGATGGAGCAGCCGCTTAACGAAGAGGACATCATCCGGCTTCGCGGCCTTGGCGATCCCCTGGACATGAAGGAAATCCGCGAGGTCTACCTCCCGCTCTCCCGCTTGTTGCACCTCTATGTCCAGGCGTCACAACAGCTTCATGCAGCCACAACCACCTTTCTTGGCGAGCAGACCCAGCGCACGCCCTTCGTAATCGGCGTCGCGGGTTCGGTGGCGGTCGGCAAGTCCACTATCGCCCGCGTGCTGCGCGAGATGCTCCGCCGCTGGCCCGGCACCCCGAACGTCGAACTCATCACCACCGACGGGTTCCTGTATCCCCTCGCCGAGTTGAAGCGCCGGCACTTGCTCGAACGCAAGGGCTTTCCGGAGTCCTACGACCGCAGGGCCTTGCTTCGATTCGTGAGTGCGATCAAGGGGGGCGCCGAAGAAGTCCGGGCTCCTTGGTATTCGCACGTCACCTACGACATCGTCCCGGACAAGGAAGTAGTGGTCCGGCGGCCCGACGTCCTGATCGTCGAGGGCCTCAACGTGTTGGCCCCCGCCCGTCCCCGGCAGGACGGCCGGCAAGGCTTGGCCCTGAGCGACTTCTTTGATTTCTCCATTTACGTTGACGCCAAGACTTCCTACATCGAAGACTGGTACGTGGACCGTTTCCGCAAGCTTCGAAGCACCGCGTTCGCCCAGCCGGAATCCTACTTCCATCGTTACGCGACGCTCTCCGATGCCGAGGCCGAAGCCACTGCACGCGGCATTTGGAAGCGGATCAACGAGCCCAACCTTGAGGAAAACGTGCTCCCCACCCGCGGCCGGGCGCAACTTGTCCTCACCAAGGATGCCGACCATTCCATCCGCCGCATGCTACTCCGAAAGGTCTAGCACGGATGTGCTACAACTGCGGCCCCAGCCGAAGGTCCTTCGCGACGCTTCTTGCCGCAGGGGCGGGAATGGCGGCCTTGGCGGCCTGCAGCCCGGATACCCGGGTCGCCTCGCCCACGTCGGCACCGTCCCCCTCGGGTCTCCAAACCGCGACGCCGACCGTTGCGACCACGACGGCGGTTCCCACCGCAGCGGCGAGCGAGCCGCCGTCGAGCGCACCGCCGTCGAGCGCACCGCCGTCGAAGGCTCCGCCGTCGGGGGTCCTGTCCCAGCAGTTTTCCTTGAGCGACCCGGCGAGCCAGTGGGTCATCGTCAACAAGCACCGGCCGCTGACCCCCTTGCAGTTTGTCCCTCCCGACCTGGTACAGCCCCGCGTGCAACTCGCAGTCAGCGGAGAGGCGTCCCTCCTCAACAGCACCACCGCCGCAGCGGCCGAAAAGCTCTTCGCAGCAGCCGCCTCGGAAGGCGCCACCATGACCTTGGCGTCCGGTTACCGCTCCTTCCAGACCCAAACCGCCACATACAACGGCTACGTGAGCACGCGCGGCCAGGCCTCGGCGGACACGGCTTCCGCCCGTCCCGGCTTCTCGGAACACCAGACCGGTTGGGCCTTCGACATCGGCGACGGCGGCGGGGCGTGCAGCTTCGAACCCTGCTTCGCTGATCAGCCGGCGGCCGTCTGGGCCAAAGCGAATGCGTTCAAGTACGGATTTGTTGTCAGATACCCGTGGATGCTCAATGAGATCACGGGCTACTACTACGAGCCCTGGCATTTGCGATTCGTCGGGGTTGAGGCTGCGACGGATATGGCCAAGCGGGGCATCGGCACCCTCGAGGAGTACTTTGGACTCGAAGCGGCGCCGGGCTACCCCTAACGGTTGATTAACCAGGAAAGTTTCCGACACTCCCGAAAATTGAACGGCCGCTCACTTTGAATTTACAAGCATGCACTAGCTTGGTGCCATGTTGAGTGGATTTAAGAATTTCATTCTGAAGGGCAACGTCGTAGACCTTGCCGTAGCCGTCGTCATGGGTGCCGCCTTCGGTGCAGTTGTTGATGCACTCGTCAAGAACGTCCTCATGCCGCTGATCGCTGCCTTGGTTGGATCCCCCAACTTTGACAGTTTCGCGAAGGTGACCATCAACGGAAATGACCTGCAGTTCGGCGTTTTGCTGACCGCGATCGTCAACTTCGTCCTGGTAGCAGCCGCAATCTATTTCGTCGTGGTGGCTCCGATGAACCACCTCATCGAGCGCCGCAACGCCAAGTTGGGCATCACGGAAGACGAGCCGGCGGCGGACCCCGCGGTCACGCTCCTCACGGAGATCCGCGACAGCCTAGCTCAAAGATAAGCACTGCCAAAGGTAAGCACGGCTCAAAGGTAAGCACTGCCAAAGGTAAGTACTTGAGCTAACTGTGGCCCGCCTCCTTATGGAGACGGGCCACAGTTGCTTGCTGGTTTCGGGGCTAGACTGCCAGTTCGCGTGGAATGGCGAGGCGGTCTTCGACGACGCCGGCGAGTTCGGTGCATATGCGGGTGGCCGTTTCCATGTCAGCGGCTTCTACCATCACGCGCACCAGTGCTTCGGTGCCCGACGGCCGGAGGAGCACGCGGCCGGTGTCACCAAGTTCGAGCTCAGCGGCGGCCACTGCGGCAGCGACGCCTTCGTCCGTGGCGGCGCGTGATTTGTCCACGCCCTTCACGTTGATCATGAGCTGCGGCAGCTTGGTCATGGCGCGGGCAAGGTCTTGGAGGGTCCGTCCGGTGCCGGCCACTTGGGCGGCGATCTGAAGTCCGGTCAGGACGCCGTCGCCGGTGGTGGCGTAATCGGAGAAGATCACGTGGCCCGACTGCTCTCCGCCAAGGCTAAAGCCGCCGTCGCGCATTGCCTCCAGGACGTACCGGTCCCCCACCGCGGTCTCGCGGATGGTGATTCCAGCTTCACGCAAGGCGATCTTGAGTCCGAGGTTGCTCATCACGGTGGCTACCAGGACGTCGTCCTTCAGTTTTCCGGACTTCTTCAGCGCGAGGGCCAGGATCGCCATGATCTGGTCACCGTCAACCTCGTTGCCTTCATGGTCCACGGCCAGGCAACGGTCGGCGTCGCCGTCGTGGGCAATGCCGAAGTCCGCGCCGTGTTTGACGACTGCTTCCTTGAGCTGGCCCAGGTGGGTGGAACCGACGCCGTCGTTGATGTTCAGGCCGTCGGGTTCAGCGCCGATCACTACAACTTCGGCGCCGGCACTGGAGAAGACCTGCGGGGAACAGCCGCTGGCTGCACCGTGGGCGCAGTCCAGGACAACCTTGAGGCCCTCAAGACGGTGCGGCAGGGTGCCGAGCAGGTGGACGATGTAGCGGTCCTCGGCGTCCGAGAAGCGCTGGATCCGGCCGACGTCGCCGCCCACGGGGCGTGAGGGTTCCTTGCCGAGCTGGGCCTCGATCGCGTCCTCAACCTCGTCCGGGAGCTTCTGGCCGCCACGGGCAAAGAACTTGATGCCGTTGTCCGGCGCGGGGTTGTGCGAGGCCGAGATCATGACGCCGAAATCGGCATCGAGATCGGCGATGAGGTAGGCCGCTGCGGGCGTGGGCAGCACACCGGCGTCGTACACGTCGATGCCGGAGCTCGAAAGTCCGGCTTCCACCGCTGCGGCGATAAACTCTCCGCTGGCGCGCGGATCCCGGGCGACCACGGCGCGGGGCCGCGTTCCGTTGGCCGCACGCTCGTGGCCAAGGACCACTGCGGCAGCTTGGGCCAACTGAAGAGCAAGCTCCGCGGTGAGCAATCCATTGGCGAGACCACGCACGCCATCTGTTCCAAATAATCTAGCCATCGCGTCCCAGTCTAGACGACGGTTGCAGGGGCCGAGCGAAGGAGTGCCGGAAGGGCCGTGCATACTCCTTCAACCGCGCGATCGATAGAGTGGAACTACTTGACTTGCGCTTTTTGCTCCACTCTAGTAATGCCCCTTAACAAGTATCTACGATTACCGCATGACACCTAGCTCTGGGGGCTTGGCGCTCGAAATAATTGTCCCCGTATTCAACGAGTCCGCCATACTCGAACGAAGCATTTATCGGCTTGCCGACTATCTTTCTCGGGAATTGTTGTACAGCTGGAAAATCACGATTGCCGATAACGCGAGCACGGACGCGACCGGTTTAATTGCGCGGAAGCTCGCTGATGAGGTTCCCAATGTCAGTTATCGGCGCCTTGAGACAAAGGGGCGGGGTTTCGCGCTCCGCGACGCCTGGACATCGTCTGAAGCGAAAGTTCTGGCATATGTCGACGTGGACCTCTCGACCGATTTGGCGGCGTTGCCGCCGCTTATCGCTCCCCTGCTTTCCGGACACTCGGATGTCAGCATCGGCACCCGCCTCGGCCGGACTTCGAGAGTAGTCAGAGGTCCCAAACGGGAATTCATCTCCCGGAGCTACAACCTGATTCTTAAACGGACCATGCAGGTCCAGTTTTCCGACGCCCAGTGCGGCTTTAAGGCCGTCAGGGCAGAAGTCGCGCATCGGCTGCTTCCGTATGTGAAGGACAACTGCTGGTTCTTCGACACCGAACTGTTGATCTTGGCGGAGCGGGCAGGGCTTCGAATCCACGAGATTCCCGTCGACTGGATCGACGATCCAGACAGCAGGGTGGATATCCGCCAAACGGCCATCGACGATATCAGGGGCCTCGTGCGCGTCGCGGGTTCCATGATGAAGGGAAATATCCCTTTGCAAGCGATATACGCGGAGCTGGGGCGAGGACCTATCGCCGCGCCAACGCGTCCAAGTTTCTTCGGCCAAGTGATACGTTTCGGAATCGTCGGCGCGTTCTCCACTCTTGCTTTTGCTTTGCTATATCTGCTGTTCCAGGGCCCGTTTGGTCCACAGCAGGGAAACTTCCTGGCCCTGTTGCTCACGGCCATCGCGAACACGGCCGCCAACCGCCGCTTCACGTTCAGGATCCATGGACCCGAGCGGCAGTTCACCCAACAGTTTCAAGGCCTCGTGGTGTTCCTGGTCGCCTGGGGAATCACTTCCTCTTCCCTGCTACTACTACATGCCATCCATCCGGACGCGTCGCCCAGCACCGAGCTTTTCGTCCTGACCTGCGCAAACATATTTGCAACCCTTGTCCGATTCGTCCTGCTCCGGATCTGGGTCTTCCGGGTTCGTCGGTCGGAGGAACGGCGCACGGGTTTTGCTCTCAATCAGCCAAAAGAGTCGCTACTTTGATCCTGTTGTCCCAAACGGGACGGACATCCGACAAAAAGACCAAGCCCACGGCGAGTGCCTTCCCTTGGGAGAGAACGGGGCTCGGCGTCCTACTCCTGGGAACCCTTATTTCCTTCCTATGGGGCCTTGACCGCAACGGCTGGGCGAACCCGTTCTATTCCGCAGCCGTTCAAGCAGGGTCTGTTAACTGGGAAGCTTTTTTCTATGGTTCAACCGACGCCGGCAATCTGATCACCGTCGACAAGCCGCCGTTGAGCCTGTGGATCATGGCCCTTTCCGTTCGGTTGTTCGGTCTGAGCTCCTGGAGCATCCTCGTTCCACAGGCGCTGATGGGCGTGGCTACCGTCTGGCTGATCTACAAGATCATCCGGCGGAGCTATCCTGCAACTCCAGCGCTCCTTGGCGGTCTGATATATGCCACCACGCCGGTCGTAGTACTGATGTCGCGCTACAACAACCCGGAACCCGTGATGGGCCTCCTGATGGTGGTTTCCTGCTATTTCATCCTGCGGGCGCTGGAAGACAACCGTTGGCGGTGGTACCTACTCGCTGGGGCCGGCTTGGGTTTTGGATTCATGGCTAAACAGATCCAAGCATTCATCATGATTCCGGCATTGCTATTGGCGATCCTTGCCTTTGGAATCGGAAGCCTCGTAGCTCGGATAATGCGTCTGGTCGCTGCCTTGGCGGTGCTCATCGCGTGCGGTGGCTGGTGGATGGCGGTTGTTGACCTTACGCCAGCAAGCGTCCGGCCATACATCGGCGGATCCCAGACGAATAGCGTCTTGGAACTCACGCTGGACTACAACGGACTAGCACGGCTTGTTCAGTTTCCCATTGCCAAAGGCGGCGGACCTGCTGAGGCTAGCAGCGCAGACCTTGCCCCCTACGACGGCGGATTCTCACGGTTGCTAAACGGCAACTTTGCCCCAGAAGCAGGTTGGGCGCTCGCCACCGCAGTCATGTGCCTCCTCGTAGTCTCGGTATTGCACTCTCTGCTGCCAAAGAGCAGGCTGCCCCGCGCCCTCGTGGCGCTTGCCGGAGCCTGGTTTCTCACGAGCTACCTGGTCCTCAGTTTTATGGGGACCATGATTCACACCTATTACGTCTATTCCCTGGCCGCTCCGGTCGCCCTACTTGTACCGCTGGGGCTCCATGTCCTTTGGATGAACCGTACCCGGCTGATAATCCGAATCATCGGGGCCACTCTAATAGCCAGCGCTACCTACATGACCGTCAGGATCTTGGCGTACAGCAATGAGTGGTCTCCATACGTAGCTCCGTTGGTGGTGTCGGTCGGTGCGCTCGCAACCGTCCTATGGATCCTTTCGGCTGGAAAACGCGTCAAGAGAATCACCGCCAGTTTGGTGGCCCTCACATTGATCGCAGGCCCTGTCGCAACTAACCTCTTCACGATTAGCTCTCCGCAAGAGGGAACGAACCCTGTGTCAGGGCCCGTTTCTAACAACCCCGACGCCATTTCAAGTCACCTTCGAGATATTCGTGGCGGTCAGCCAGCATGGGCCCTTCAAGTCGCTTATGGCGCGGATCCGTCTCCCAAAGTCGTCCAACTGCTGACCAACATGGACGCGAGTGTGACTTGGCCGGTCGCAACGTACTCGGCCCAAAATGCTTCGAAATACCAGCTTGCAACATTGAGACCGGTTATTTCAGTGGGCGGCTGGCTCGGGATGGATCCAGCGCCAACGCTTGAACGATTCAAGACTCTTGTAGCTCAAGGCAGAGTTGGTTACTTCATCTGGCAGCAAGACATTATGGACCTAGGCGAACTCGGCCCCCAAGCTTTGGCAATCACCAGCTGGGTGCGGGAAAACTTCAAGGAGGAGTCCATTGATGGTGTACGGATCTACCGCCTCCGGCACTAGCTCGCCCGCCATTCAAGCCACGGGCATGAGTCGCGTGCCAGTTGCCCGTTGGGAAAAGATCACTCTGGCCATGCTGTTGATCTGCGTGGCAATTCTGTACCTTTGGAAGCTGGACCAGAATGGCTGGGCCAACGCGTTCTATTCGGCAGCAGTGCAGTCCGGTGAACACAACTTCACAGCATTCTTTTTCGGGTCTTCCGACTGGGGCAACTCCATCACTGTGGACAAGCCCCCGCTCAGCTTGTGGGTCATGGGGTTGTCCGTCCGCCTAATCGGACTCAACTCTTGGGGCCTCCTAGTTCCCCAGGTCATCATCACGTTGACCAGTACGTTGCTTATCTTCATGCTGATGCGGAGATACTTCCCCTCTGCTGCCGCCTTCCTCGCGGCCACGGTGTTTGCAGTGACGCCCATCACCGTTCTGCTGGCACGTTACAACAATCCGGATCCACTCATGGTCCTGCTAATGATTTCGGCACTCTACGCCGGCGTCCGGGCGACTGAGGCTGGCAGACTGAAGCTCTTGCTCCTCGCGGGCGGATTACTGGCACTTGGATTTCTGACGAAACAGCTTCAAGCATTTCTAGTTCTCCCGGCAATCGCGATCGCCTTTCTGACCTTCGCACGCCTCGCTTGGCGCACTAGGATTCTGTGGCTCGCACTAGCGGGATGCATCTTGACCGTTGGCTCTCTGGCCTGGCCCCTCATGGTCGATCTCACCCCTGCCCAGTTCCGCCCCTTTGTTGGCGGGTCAACGCATAACAGTATGGTTGAGCTGACCCTGGGGTATAACGGCCTCGACCGGGTCGTGCAGCGGCAGGATGACCCTTCGGCTGCGCTGATTCCGCCACAGTTCAGGGGCTTCGACTCAGACGCAGGACTTTTTAGGCTGTTCAACCCCAATTACGGTCAGGAAGCGGGCTGGCTACTGCTTGCGGCTCTGCTCAGTTGCGTGGGAATCGCCTGGGCCATTGCCAAACGGCGACTTTGTCGAAACGAAGCGATTCTTGCCACCGCCGCGGGCCTCTGGTTCTTGACTACCTACCTGACACTGAGCTTCATGAGTCAAGGCTTCCATTCCTACTACACCGCGTCTCTGTCCCCACCATTAGCCCTTTGCGTCGGTATCGGCCTCCGTTTGATGTTGTTGGCTGCACCAACGATATCCGGACGGGTGTGGATCAGTCTCGCGCTAGTCGTGAGCTTCATTTTCGCAAACGCCATTTGGCATCTTAGCGACGTGTTTCCTGAATGGCTTGGAAACACCATTCTGATCGTTGGATCGGTATCCGCCGCTGCCACCGCAGTCCCCGCACCATGGCCGTGGCTGGAACGAAGCAGCGCTCTCGCGGCGATTGGGGCGCTGCTGATAGGACCTGTCTTCTGTAGCCTTGTCACCGTCAGTTCACCCCAATCCGGTTCCAATCCGTTGTCTGGCGGCCTGTCCAAGAACCCGAACTCATTGAGCCGGTTTCTCGAAGGGGCCAAGCAACAAGATCCAGCATGGGCCCATGGACTGGGATTTGGGAATAGCCCGGGAAAAGGTATCTTGGACAGGCTCCGGTCGGCGCCTGTGAGGTGTGTCTGGGCCGCCGCTAGCTATCCGGCCCAGACAGCAGCGCGCTTTCAGCTTGAGTCTTCTCGCGCCATCATGCCAATTGGCGGGTTTGCTGCATTGGATCCCAGCCCGACTTTGAAGCAGTTCAAGGATTGGGTCGAGGCAGGGCAAATCTGCTACTTGGTCGAGCAGCCCGAGCAACTGAAGGTTCCAGGAAATAGTCCGGAACTCACGGCGATTCAGAATTGGGTAGGTGCCACTTTCCACTCAGATGTCACTGATGGCACCACGGTGTACGACCTAGGAAACCCATTGGAAAGTAGCCACTAAACGCGAAAAGGCCCGCCCCGCCAATCGGCGGAACGGGCCTCTGCAGGGCGCTTTAGCGCTTGGAGTACTGCTGAGCCTTGCGTGCCTTCTTGAGACCAGCCTTCTTACGCTCGATGACGCGGGCGTCACGACGCAGGAAGCCGGCCTTCTTCAGGGTGGCGCGGTTGTTCTCGGCGTCGATCTCGTTCAGCGAACGGGCGATGCCGAGACGCAGTGCACCGGCCTGGCCGGAAATGCCGCCACCGTGGATGCGTGCGAAGACGTCGTAGGCGCCGTCAAGATCAAGGATCTTGAAGGGCTCGTTGACGTCCTGCTGGTGCAGCTTGTTCGGGAAGTAGTTGGCCAGCTCGCGGCCGTTGATGATCCACTTGCCGGTGCCGGGCACGATGCGAACACGTGCAACAGCTTCTTTACGACGGCCAACTGCGGCGCCGGCAACGGTAAGTGCCGGGCGCTCCTTCTTCGGCGCTTCTGCTTCTGCAGGACCGCTCTCCGAGGTGTAGCTGGTCAGGTTTTCCTCAGCCACAACGGCCTCGGTGGTCAGTTCTTCGTTCTGAGCCACGATTCTCCTTGATTAAAAGTTGTTTGGTGGCCAGGACTACTGGGCGACCTGGGTGATTTCGAAAGTCTTGGGCTGCTGGGCGGCGTGCGGGTGCTCTGCACCGCGGTACACCTTCAGCTTGCCCAGCTGCTGTGCAGCGAGGGAGTTCTTCGGGAGCATGCCCTTGATGGCCTTCTCCACGGCGCGGACCGGGTTGGATTCCAGCAGTTCCGCGTAGTTTACGGAGGTCAAGCCGCCCGGGTAGCCGGAGTGGCGGTATGCGCGCTTCTGCTCCAGCTTGGCGCCGGTCAGGGCGACCTTTTCAGCGTTGATGATGATGACGAAGTCGCCCATGTCCATGTGGGACGCAAAGGTCGGCTTGTGCTTTCCGCGCAGCAGTGTTGCGGTCTGGCTGGCAAGACGACCAAGGACAACGTCGGTGGCATCGATGACGTGCCACTGGCGGTTGATATCGCCGGGCTTCGGGGTGTACGTACGCACGGTTTTGCCTCGTTCTTGTTCTGGCGTTCATGTTTTAGGCGGCACGCTTGAAGCGTGTGCCTACTAGGTATGCGTTACCGGAGCAGAGGTGAGGGCTCTATGTACCAGTCATCCCGAAGTCCCGATATGCCTGTCGAGTTAACGATCCTGCAACTGGATCCCCAAGCGGGCATGTGTCATCGAGAAAGGACACGCACAACGACTATCAACAATAGCGGCAAGGAGCTTCAGGGTCAAAATAGGCTGGCAACCAGCGTGAACAACTGAGACCCTTCCTGAGCTCCTAGGAGATGCGATGACAGCAACTGCCGCCCAGCCCTTGCTTGTGGCCGCCTTCGGGCTCCTGGGGCTGCTCACGAGCCCTATGGCAGAGCTTCTGATCACTTGGTCCATGCCGCGGCTTGGCGGGCTCCCTTCCCCCGCCATAAGGCTCACGACGGCGGTTGCCACCGCGGTGTTGTTTGCCCTCATGACGCTGCGGTTCGGCTTGTCTCCGGCACTCCCCGCATTTCTCCTCCTGTCAGTGCTCGCCGTGCAGCTGTCACGCGTCGATATCGCGCACCATTTGCTCCCAAACCCGCTGGTCCTGGTGCTGCTTGCGTCCGGGCTTGGTCTGTTAACTATGTCGGCTGTGCTTGTTCCGGACTGGCCGGGGCTGCTGCGCGCGGCTGCCGGCGGCGTCATCTTCTTCCTGGGGTACTTAATTCTCGGACTAATTTCTCCGGGAGGCCTCGGAATGGGCGACGTGAAGCTCTCGGCACCACTCGGAATGTACTTGGGCTACTTGGGCTGGACCCACGTGTTCTACGGGGGACTGCTGGGCTTCGTGGTGGGCGGGGTGGTGACGGTGCTGATGTTGCGCCTGAAGCGCGGAACCAAGCCATCTGAGGTGGCACACGGACCTGCCATGTTCGCCGCGGCAATTGGAGTGGCCCTTCTCGTTGCGTGATCCCACGGCGAGCCCTCCCGGGTTGCCTCACTCCCCAGGAGTCCCATCCGCGTCGAAACTAGGTAGTACTTAGGCAGAAAAACCGAGTACCACGCGGGGTCGCTTCGAGTAGTCGATAGCACTCGACCTAGAAAAGACGAGTACCACTACGCATTGTTTGTTAACCCTCCCGAGAGCAATTCTTGTCCTATCGAAATCCGAACGCCAAACGGGATATGTGGCAACTGGAATTCGTAGACAAATTCACTTATCTGGGAAAGGTTTTTCCAATGTCAACTCTCATGATCTCCACACTCGCATTTATCGCCGGTATCAAAGACAAGCTCACCTCCGAAAAGGGTGCAACGGCAACTGAGTATTCACTCTTGGTTGGCCTCATTGCCCTTGTCATCGTCGTCGGAGTGACTGCGTTCGGGACCAATCTGAACACCTTCTTCAGTGGCCTCGCCTCCAAGGTCGGCACCTGGTAGCGAACTTCTCTGGACCCGATAGGCCTCGACATGTTCAATTTCAAGGAACAATTTCGCAGAGTCAAACTCGGCCTCGTCCACCTCGCCGCTGAAAAGGGAGCCACGGCCACAGAGTATTCATTGCTGGTCGGCCTCATCGCCCTTGTCATCGTCGTTGGAGTGACTGCGTTCGGCACCAACCTGAACACCTTCTTCAGTGGCCTCGCCAGCACAGTCGGCACCTGGTAGCTAAGCAAAAGCGTTGTGCCG